>NZ_LT629705.1:2424696-3104393 GCF_900103875.1 Pseudomonas arsenicoxydans
CCAGTATTACCGGGGTTTTGGCAGGGGGATGGGTGAGGCAAGCTACAATTTTTGTAGCTTGCTACAAACAACATGAGTGCTTGCGCATAACGGGCAAACCGAGGATTGATGCGCGCATGTTCAGATAAGGAATGCCTCATGGTGAGGATTACAGTTGTTCTATTCGCGGCGCTGACGTGCCTGTCGGCCCAGGTGATGGCCGATGGCATCAAGGGTGAAGCGGGTTTGGGCCTGAGTTATCAGCCTCACGACCCGACCGGCAGCCGCTATGAAACCCGGCCGGTGCCGTATCTGGATCTGGATTGGGGTGATGTCAGCCTCAGCACTGATGACGGGTTGACCTGGAGTGCCTTGAAGACCAATGGATTCAGCGCCGGGCCGTTTCTGAATTACCTGCCGGGGCGCACCGCCAACGGCGATTTGCAGGGCTTGCACGACGTGCCGGACATGGGTGTCGTCGGTGGTTTCGTGCAGTACGCGCCGGCTGATTTCTGGCGGGTGTTTGCCACGGTGGGCGAAGCCATCGGCGGGCCGGATGGGGTGGTTGGGCGCTTGGGTGGCGAGATTGGTTACCCGCTGGGTGGCGGCGTGATCGGCAGCACTAACCTGACCGCGCACTATGCCGATGCCCAGCAGAATCAGGCGTTTTACGGCGTCGGCGCCCACGCGTCGCGGGCCTCGGGCATTGCCCGTTACAACGCCAGTGGCGGTTTTCAGAATGTCGCTCTGACCCAGAGCTTCGAGTTTCCTTTAACCCCGAAGTGGTCGCTGGTGACCAGCGCCAGTTGGATTCACCTGACCGGCTCGGCGGCGGACAGCAGCATCGTCAAAGCGGTCGGCGATACCAATCAGGGTGAGGTGCAGGCGGCATTGGCCTACAAATTCAACTAACCCACTGCCCTCCTTGTAGGAGCTGTCGAGTGAAACGAGGCTGCGATCTTTTGATCTTGTTTTTTAGAAGCAAAGTCAAAAGATTGCAGCCTCGTTTCACTCGACAGCTCCTACAGGAATCTGTTTCAGGCTTCGCCCTCGGCCAACAACGCAATCCCGCCAATAATCACCGCCACGCCCACCCAGTGCAGCAGGCTGATCTGTTCGCCAAGCCCCAGCCACGAACCCAACAACACCCCGACAAACACCAATGAGCTGAGCGGAAACGCCAGGGACAGACTGCTGCGGCGCAAAATCAGCATCCACACAAAGAACGCGCCGATGCCGCAACCCACCGCAAACAGTACGCCGGGATCGACCACGACCGACTGCAACCATTGCAAGGTGAAGGTCATTTGGCCGATTTGATCACCGCCCACCTTCGTCGCGATTTGCCCGGCACTTTCCAGAAGAATCAACAGCGCCCAAAGCACAACAGTGCCGAATCGCCCGTGCAGCCAATCCATCGAGAGGTTCCTTTTGCTGATCAATT
Source organism: Pseudomonas arsenicoxydans (assembly GCF_900103875.1). Classification (NCBI taxonomy): domain Bacteria; kingdom Pseudomonadati; phylum Pseudomonadota; class Gammaproteobacteria; order Pseudomonadales; family Pseudomonadaceae; genus Pseudomonas; species Pseudomonas arsenicoxydans. Next base: position 2,426,120 of record NZ_LT629705.1, read on the forward strand.
GAGCGTCAGGCATGGCCGGCACACACGAGCATCACGCCCACCGTAATCACCAGGGTTGCGAGCCAGCGTCGGCGGCTGACGGTTTCACCGAGCACCACTTTGCCCGCCAGCACCACGCCGCAATAGGCCAGGGCGCCGGCGGGGAACAACAGGCTCAGAGGCGCTCGGGACAAGGCTTCGAGCCAGACGAAAAACTCCAGCGCATAAGCGCCGATACCGGCCCACAGCAACGGAGCGTTGAACACTTGGCCCCAGAATGCATTCAGCCGGAAACCGCCTTCCAGTTCTGGCAGTCGGTCCAGGCCGAGCTTGAAGCAGAGCTGGCCGATAACGTCCAGCACGATGGAAAAGGCGACCAGCAGCACGACGGTCAGCGTCAGGTCGGGATCTAGGAAGGTCACGGTCAGGATTCACCCTTTGGCGGGCGCTCTCAGACACCGGGTTCATCACACATGAAGGCCGGCCGAGAGGGCTTTGGGGGTAAATGCAAGGGCCGGGCCAGCGGCCTGTTCAGGCAACACTGAAGATCCCCTGAGGGAGCGAGGTCAGGCGTGAAGGCGAACCCAGACCGACACGAGCACGGTCGCGGCGATCAACCAGCCTACGGCCGCTACCGCCAACGAAGCCTCCAGCCGCATCCGGTCCACCATCACGTACAACGTCGCCAAATAGACGAAGTACGGGATGATCGACCACATGCCAAACACAATGGTGGTCTTCAAGTCATCGACCGAACGTCCCTTGCCGACGATGTAATGCGCGATCAATGCAAAGGTCGGAAACAGCGGCACCAGGCCTGCGATGTAATAGTTTTTGGTCTTGGCCAGGGCGGCGAGGATCAGCACTACACCCGCACCCAGAGCAGCCTTGAGAATCAAATCCATCAGTGACTCAGCCCGTATTTTTTAACTTTATCGAACAGTGTGGTCTTGGCCATTCCCAGTTCCAGGCTGGCCTGGGTCAGGTTGCCGCCGCTGCGCTGTAATGCATCGCTGAGAAGATTACGTTCAAACGCTTCCACCGCTTCAGCGAAGGCCAGGCCCTGATTGCTGCCGCTGGCACCGGACTTCTTGAAGGCTGGCAGGCCCAGGGCAAAGCGCTCGGCGACGTTGCGCAATTCCCGCACGTTGCCCGGCCAGTCATGGCTCATCAGGTTCGACAGCGTCTGGTTGTCCAGCTCCGGCACCGCGCGGTCGAAGCGCAGGGACGACTGCTGCAGGAAGTGCTCGAACAGTTGCAGGATGTCCTCGCGACGTTCACGCAAGGGCGGCAGTTCGAGGGTCACCACGTTCAGGCGGTAATACAGGTCGCTGCGGAACTCGCCTGCCTTGCTTGATTGGTCCAGGTCGGACTTGGTCGCCGCAATCACCCGGCAATCCACCGCCACGCTCTGGTTCGAACCGAGGCGTTCGAGGGTGCGTTCCTGCAACACCCGCAGCAGTTTGATCTGCAAGGGCAGGGGCATGCTTTCCACTTCGTCGAGGAACAGCGTGCCGCCGTCGGCGTGTTCGATCTTGCCGATCCGCCGTTTGCCGGCACCGGTGAAGGCGTTGGCTTCATGGCCGAAGATTTCGCTTTCGAACAGGTTCTCCGGCAAGCCGCCGCAATTGAGCGCAACGAACTGCTTGGTGTGACGACGACTGAAGTCATGCAGGCAACGCGCAACCAATTCCTTGCCGGTGCCGGTCTCGCCCTCGATCAGCACGTTGGCCGACGTATCGGCGACGTTGGCGATCAGTTCCCGCAGGTTCTGCATGGCGGGCGAACGGCCGATGATCCGGCCTTCCAGGGAATCGCGCTCCGCCAGTTGCCGACGCAACGACGTCACTTCCCGCGCCAGGCTGCGTTGCTCCAGTGCGCGGCGCGCCACATCCACCAAGCGTTCCGGGGAGAAGGGTTTCTCCATGAAGTCATAGGCGCCTTTCTGCATCGCGCCCACCGCCATCGAGATGTCGCCGTGGCCGGTGATCAGCACCACCGGCAGACTGCGATCACGGGCCTTGAGCCGGGTCAGCAGTTCCAGGCCGTCGATGCCCGGCAGGCGGATGTCGCTGATGACGATGCCGGCAAAGTCATCGCCGACCCGCTCCAGCGCTTCTTCGGCGCTGCCCACGCCCACGCAGGGAATGTCTTCCAGGGTCAGCGCCTGTTGGCAGCCGAGCAGCACATGGGGGTCGTCTTCGACGATCAGCACACTAAGGTCGTTGTTCATATTGGCTCGGCGGGAGTGGGGCTTACCAACGGTAAACTGAGGACGAAGGTGGTACCACCGCTGGCCGGGTGTTCGACACCCAGGTGCCCGCCAGTGGCGGCGGCCAGGCTGGCGGACAGGGTCAGGCCGAGGCCCAGGCCCTGTTCGCCGGGCTTGGTGGTAAAGAACGGTTCGAACAAATGCTTGCGCGCTTCGGCGTCGATACCGTGGCCGTTGTCGCGAACGCGCAGACGGTATTTACCATCGAATGCTTCGCCTTCCAGCCACAACTCAGGCAGCGGTTGGGCCTGCATGGCGTCGAGGGCGTTGCCGATCAGGTTGACCAGAATCTGCTCCAGGCGAGTCTGGTCGATGCACACCTGCACATCGTCGAATTGGCGATGCACTTGCACCGGGGCACTTTCCATGCGGCCGCCGAGCAGTTGCAGCGCCGCGTCCACCGCTTTGCCCAGGCAAGCCTGGCCCTTGTCGTCGCCACGGCGGGCAAAGGAACGCAGGCTGGCGGTGATCCGGCCCATGCGGTCGATCAATTCGTTGATGGTCTTGAGGTTGGTGCTGGCGACGTCCAGTTGACCGCGCTCCAGAAAGCGCACCGTGTTGCCGGACAACGTGCGCAGCGCCGCCAGCGGCTGATTCAATTCGTGGGCGATGCTGGTCGACATCTGGCCGATGGCCGCGAGTTTTCCTGCCTGAACCAGTTCATCCTGGGCGCGGCGCAGCGTCTCTTCGGCCAGTCGCCGTTCGCGGATCTGGCTCTTGAGCCGTTCGTTGCTGGCGCGCAGGTCGGTGGTGCGTTCGGTAATCCGACGCTCCAGTTGATTGTTGGCTTCCTGCAAGGCTTCTCGGGCCGCGAGACGGGTGGCGATGACTTTGCGCCGCTCGTTCCAGGCGATCAGCAGGAAGGCCACGAGGGCAAACGCGACCGCCACCAGAATCCCCTGATTGATCGCTTCGCGGCGCAAATCCTGGAGCGGCGTGAGCAGGGTGAAATTCCACGGGGTGTCGCTCAAGGGGCGGGTTTGCGAAAGGTAGCTGATGTCCTCTTGGTCGGATTCCACTTCGCTATTGGCAGGGAAGGTCAGTTTTTCCTCGCCTTCGGCCAGTTTTTCCCGGGCCAGCGGTTGCAGTTCGTTCAGCGGGAACCAGTAGTACTGAAGGCTGCGGGCGAGTTTTTCCTTGGTTTCGTCGCTCAACGGGACAACTGACTTGAGACGCCGGGCCGGATCGCTGGAGAGAATGATGATGCCGTTCTCGTCACTGACGAAGGCTTCCAGGCGTGCGCGCTGCCAGCGTTCTTCCATGGCTTCGAGGCGGACTTTGACCACCGCGACGCCGATGATCTTGCCGTGTTCTTCCAGGCCGTGGGCCAGGTAGTAACCGGGTTCGCCGCTGGTGCTGCCGATGCCGTAGAAGCGTCCCGGCTGACCGCGCACGGCGTTCTGGAAATAGGCGCGAAAGGACAGGTCTTCACCCAGGTAACTGTCGACATCGCGCCAGTTGCTGGTGGCCATCACGCGGCCGGTGGTGTCCATCACATAGATGGCCCGACTGCGGCTGCGCCGGTTCAGGCCTTCAAGGTAATCATTGACCGTTTGCCGGTGTTCCGGCGTCGGGTCGGCCAGCAGCGTTGAAACACTGGATTCGAGTTCCAGCAGGCTGGGCAGGTAGGTGTATTTGCTGATCTCGCTCTCGACGGCGCGGGCGTGCAGTTCGAGCTGACGCTGACCGTTTTCGCTGAGGCTACGGATCCCGTAGTGCTCACTGACCCAGAAGCCGATGTAACCCAGTCCGTTCATCAGGGCGATGATCAGCGGCGGCAGGAACAACTGGCGAATCAGACGGGGTTTCACGGCGAGTGATGGCGGCGCTGCGCGATAGAGAGTGGGGTCGCATTTCATCACAGATGCCTTGGGTCAACCACAACACTTGCTGGTGAATCGTCGCCGATCCTTGTGGGAGTGAGCCTGCTCGCGATGAGGCCATTGCAGTCAACATCGTTGTTGAATGTCAGTGCGCTATCGCGAGCAGGCTCGCTCCCACAGGGGATTGGTGTGACTTGGAGCCTGGTGCTTAGTGCTGCAGAATCTTGTTGAGGAAATGCTGTGTACGTTCGGCACGGGCGGTGATATCGCCGAAGAACTCTTCTTTCTTGCAGTCTTCGATGATTTTGCCTGCATCCATGAAGATCACCCGGTCGGCCACTTTACGGGCGAAGCCCATTTCGTGGGTTACGCACATCATGGTCATGCCTTCGTGGGCCAGTTGCACCATCACGTCGAGCACTTCGTTGACCATTTCCGGGTCCAGCGCCGAGGTCGGTTCGTCGAACAGCATGACGATCGGGTCCATCGCCAGCGCACGGGCAATTGCCACGCGCTGCTGCTGACCACCGGAAAGCTGGCCCGGATGCTTGTGCGCATGGGCAGACAGCCCGACGCGCTCAAGCAGTTGCAGGCCTTTCTTGGTGGCTTCTTCCTTGCTGCGGCCCAACACCTTGATCTGCGCGATGGTCAGGTTTTCGGTGATGGTCAGGTGCGGGAACAGTTCGAAATGCTGGAACACCATGCCCACGCGCGAGCGCAGTTTCGGCAGGTTGGTCTTCGGGTCGGCGATGGAGGTGCCGTCGACCACGATGTCACCTTTCTGGAACGGTTCCAGGGCGTTGACGCACTTGATCAGCGTGGATTTACCGGAGCCGGACGGCCCGCACACCACAATCACTTCGCCTTTTTTGACCTCGGTGCTGCAATCAGTCAGTACCTGGAAGTCCCCATACCACTTGTTGACGTTCTTGATAGAGATCATACGGCGAACCTTTTTTGCAGACGCTTGACCAGCTGCGAGGCGGCAAAGCTGATGATGAAGTATGTGAAACCGGCGAAAATCAGGAACTCATTGGAGCGGCCGATGATGTCGCCACTGGCACGCGAAGCATTGAGGAAGTCCACCAGGCCGACCGCATAGACCAGCGAAGTGTCCTGGAACAGGATGATGCTCTGTTGCAGCAGCAGCGGGGTCATCTTGCGGAACGCTTGCGGCAGGATGATCAAACGCATCATCTGGCCATAGGTCATGCCCAGTGCCTGGGCGGCACCCATCTGACCCTTGGGAATCGACTGCACGCCGGCCCGGACGATTTCGCAAAAGTACGCCGCTTCGAACATCATGAAAGCCACGATGCAAGACGCGAACGCGCCGATCGGGGTGTCTTCGCCGGTGATCCAGCGCAGCACGAACGGCACCGCCAGGTAGAACCAGGTGATGACCAGCAGCAGCGGGATCGAACGGAAGTAGTTGACGTAGGCGCCGGCAAGGTTCGACAGCAGTTTGCTGTGGGACAGACGGCACAGCGCCAGGATGGTGCCGAGGATGATCCCGCCGATCACGCCCATGGCCATCAGCTGCAGGGTCATGACCATGCCGTTCCATAAACCCGGCAGGGACGGGATGATGCCCGAGAAGTCGAATTCCATCATTTACCCCCTACGGAGATCAGGCCTGGTACGGCGACTTTCTTCTCGACCAGACGCATCAGCAGCATCAGGCTCATGTTCAGGGTGAAATAGATCAGGGTCGCCAGGGTGAACGCCTCGAACAGGTTGGCAGAGAACTCGGCGGTCTGTTTGGTCTGCGCGAGCAACTCCATCAGGCCGATCAGCGAGGCCACGGACGTGTTCTTGAACACGTTGAGGAATTCCGAGGTGAGCGGCGGAATGATGATCCGGTAGGCCTGGGGCAGCAGCACGTTCCAGTAGATCTGCGGCAGCTTGAAACCCATGGCACGAGCCGCGGATTCCTGGCCTTTGGGCAGGGCCTGGATACCGGTGCGCACTTGTTCACAAACGCGAGCAGTGGTGAACAGGCCCAGGCAGACGACGACGCTGAGGAAAGCCGAAGTGGTCGGGTTGAGGTCCTGTTTGTACCAGTCCTGCAGGTTTTGCGGCAGCAGATCGGGTACCAGGAAGTACCAGATGAACAGCTGAACCAGCAGCGGCACGTTACGGAAGAGTTCGACGTAGCAGGTCGCGATGCCCGATACGATGCGATTCGGCACGGTGCGCATGACGCCCAGAACCGAGCCCAGTGTCAGGGCAATGATCCAGGCCACGATGGCGATGGCGATGGTCCAGCCCAAACCGGAGATGTACCAGTCGAGATACGTCTCGCTGCCCACGCCGGTGGACTTGAAGAACACGCCCCAGTCCCAGTTGTAATTCATTAGGGTCTCCCCTCAGATCGATCGATGTACAAGTGCCCGCCTGGGGAAGCTCCGTTCCCGCCCTGATCGTGAAGATCGGGCACACACGAGCGGCTCGACAGCCACCGGTTCGAGTGTTTCCAAAAATGCCAGCAGGGAGTGACAACCTCCCGAAAGGGCAACGGCCCTTTCAGGAGATAAGGTTAGTCAGAAATCAGGACTTCTTGTCGTCAGCCGCTTTGTCGCTCGGGTTGGCGATCAGGGCCTTGAGCTCTTTGCTCATCGGGAAGTTCAGGTTCAGGCCTTTTGGTGGAATTGGCTGCATGAACCATTTTTCGTAGATCTTGTTGATCTCGCCCGATTTGTAGGTCGCGACGATCGCGTCATCCACAGCCTTCTTGAACGGTGCGTCGCCCTTGCGGACCATGCAGCCGTAGATTTCGTAGGACTGTGGTGTACCGGTGACGGCCCAGTCATCGGCTTTCTTGGCCTTGGCCGCTTCACCGGCCAGCAAGGCGTCATCCATCATGAACGCAACGGCACGACCCGATTCCAGCATCTGGAAGGACTCGCCGTGGTCTTTGGCGGAGATGACGTTCATGCCCATCTGCTTGTCGGCGTTCATCGACTTGAGGATGCGCTCGGACGTGGTGCCCGCAGTGGTCACGACGTTCTTGCCCTTGAGGTCGTCGAAGTCCTTGTACGCGGAGTCTTTCTTGGTCAGCAGGCGGGTGCCGATTTCGAAGATGCCGACGGAGAAGTCAACTTGTTGCTGACGTTCCACGTTGTTGGTGGTGGAGCCACACTCGACGTCCACGGTGCCGTTCTGCACCAGCGGGATACGGGTCTGCGAAGTCACGAGGTTGTATTTGACCTGGAGGTTGGGCATGTCCAGGTCTTTCTTGATGGCTTCGACGATTTTCATCTGGATATCGTGGGAGTATCCCATCGGCTTGCCGGAGGCATCCGCGATATAGGAAAACGGAATGGAAGCGTCACGATGCCCGAGGGTGATGGTGCCGGACTCTTTGATCTTCTTCAGTGTGCCGGTGAGCTCGGCAGCGAAAACTGGAGTGCTAATCAGAGCGGCAGCAATGGCTGCGCCCAGGAGATGGGGAACGATGCGCATCAAATTTTCCTCGACATTGTTTTTTTTATGGAGCCAGTTCATCGGCCCTTTTGTGCTTCGAATGACTGGCAGCTCGTGAAGAGCGGGGCAACTCGCATTCGTCCAAGAGTGTAGAGCATGACTCGTGCCAGGCCAGGCGAGATAGATCAAACCATTGATTTATAAGAAGAATAAATATTTATGGCAGGGTTTTTTGCGAAAGATAATCCGGTTAACCGAATCGACCGATAGGTCGCGTTCGGAAAACCGAATGCAATCGCTGTCCCGCAAAGGGTGTGTTTGCCTGGGGGAATGCAAAAAGCCCCTGAATCGTGAGATTCAGGGGCTTTTGTTTTACCGGGCTACCGATCAGGCCGCTTCGATCTTGCTACGGTTTTGCTCGACCTTGCTCAAGTAATCCGCCAGTTTCTGCTGTTCTTCCGGGGTGGTGAACAGGCCCAGCTTGCTGCGGCGCCATAGGATGTCGTGCGCGGTCGTCGCCCATTCTTCGCTGCACAAGTAGTCGACTTCACGGGTGTATAGCCCGCCGCCGATGTGCTCGCCCAAGTCGCTGAGGTTCTGCACGCCTTCGAGCATGCGCCAGGTGCGGCTGCCATAGGTGGTGGCCCAGCGGCGGGCGATCTCGGTCGGCACCCAGTCGTACTTGTCGCGAATCAAGGCGCACAAGGCCTGCGGGGTGGTCATGTTTTCACCGCCCGGCAGGGTGGCGGTGGCCGTCCAGCTTGGCTTGATGTGCTTGAAGTACGGAGCGAGTTGAGCCAGCGCCGACTCGGCCAGCTTGCGGTAAGTGGTCAGCTTGCCGCCGAACACCGACAGCAGCGGCGCTTCTTCGCCGGTGCCGGACAGCGCCAGGGTGTAGTCGCGGGTGACGGCCGACGGGTTGTCGGATTCGTCGTTGCACAGCGGGCGAACCCCGGAGTAGCTGTGCAGGATATCCTCGCGGCTGATCTGCTTCTTGAAGTGAGCGTTGACCACTTTGAGCAGGTAATCGGTTTCGCCTTCTGTAATCGCCACTTTGGCCGGGTCGCCGGTGTACTCACGGTCGGTGGTGCCGATCAGGGTGAAGTGGTTCAGGTACGGAATTGTGAAGACGATGCGCTGATCTTCGTTTTGCAAAATGTGCGCGTGTTCGCCTTCGTACAGCTTCGGCACGATCAGGTGGCTGCCCTGGATCAGGCGGATGCCGTACGGCGATTCCATCTTCAGGTCGTCACGAATGAACTTGGCGACCCAAGGGCCGGCCGCGTTCACCAGCGCCTTGGCGCGAATCGAAAACAGGCTGCCATCGGCGCGTTCCAGGTGCAGGTGCCACAAACCCTTGGTGCGACGCGCGCTGACGCAACGGGTCTGGGTGTGGACGTGGGCGCCTTTCTCGCGGGCGGCCATGGCGTTCAACACCACCAGGCGCGCATCGTCGACCCAGCAGTCGGAGTATTCGAAGCCCTTGGTGATTTCGCTTTTGAGCGGGCTGTCGGGACCGAACTTCAGGCTTTTCGAACCTTCCAGTTTTTCCCGCTTGCCGAGGTGGTCATACAGGAACAGGCCTGCGCGGATCATCCATGCCGGGCGCAAGTGCGGCTGGTGCGGCAGCACGAAACGCATTTGCTTGACGATGTGCGGAGCCTTGGCCAGCAGCACTTCGCGCTCGGCCAGTGCTTCACGCACCAGACGGAATTCGTAATGTTCCAGATAGCGCAAGCCGCCGTGGATCAGCTTGCTGCTGGCCGACGAGGTGTGGCTGGCCAGATCGTCCTTTTCACAAAGGAAGACCGACAGACCGCGACCGGCGGCATCTGCTGCGATCCCCACGCCATTGATCCCGCCACCGATGACGGCAACGTCGTAGACCTCAGCGAGAGGGGGCGTAGGCAAGGTAGAAGTGGGCATCGGCAGGCCTCGGGCTTTTTGATTTTCTGTATTGGAATTCGAACATTAATGTTCATTTGCGAAAATGGTAGCCCATAAAGCCGCCCACAGCCAGTCAACTTCGATTGAAAATACTGATCGAAGGGCGGCTAAAGGAAAATTTCCGAACATTTAAACGCGCGATAAGGCGCAAGAAGTGTGTTGCACAGGCGATCGCCATCGCGGGCAAGCCCGCTCCCACAAGGTTTTAAACGGTCCTTGTGGGAGCGGGCTTGCCCGCGATGGCGTCGGTATGAATGACGAAGATCTGAAGGGGTTAAACGACTTCCAGTCGAATCTTGTGCTGACTCAGCAACTGCGCCAACGCTGGCGATGGCTGCTGATCGGTCACCAGGCAATCGATCAGGCTGATCGGCCCCAGGCGAATCATGGCGTTGCGCCCGAATTTGCTGGAGTCCGCGGCCAGAATGACCTTGCGTGCATTGGCGATGATCGCCTGCGACACCCGCACTTCCTGATAATCGAAGTCCAGCAGGCTGCCGTCCTCATCGATGCCGCTGATACCGACCAGCGCAAAGTCGACCTTGAACTGATTGATGAAATCGACACTCGCCTGACCGACGACACCACCGTCGCGCCGCACATTGCCGCCAGTGAGCAGGACGTCGAAGTCGTCCTTGGCGCTGAGCATCGAGGCGACGTGCAGGTTGTTGGTGATGATTTTCAAATGATTGTGATTGAGCAGCGCCCGGGCAATCGATTCGGTGGTGGTGCCGATGTTGATGAACAGCGAGGCGTGATCAGGGATCTGGGCCGCAATGGCTTCACCGATACGCTGCTTTTCATCGCGCATTTGATCGGCGCGCATGGCGTAGGCGGTGTTTTCGACACTGGAATCGTAGGCTGCGCCGCCATGATAGCGACGCAACAAATTGGCTTCCGCGAGCTGATTGATGTCGCGGCGGATGGTCTGCGGTGTAACGACGAACAGCGTAGCCATTTCCTCGATGCTGACATAGCCGCGTTCACGGACAAGCTCGAGGATTTGTTGCTGACGGGGAGGCAGATTCATGGGGCTTCCTTTGGGCTGCCGTGCAAAATTTGCCCATGATGCCGCACGAATCCGCTCCCTGCCAGTTACATACTGATACGGGTCCTCAGCTTGGCTTATTCAGCACCCTCATGCGGTTCCCAGTCACGGGTGCGGCTGACGGCTTTTTTCCAGCCGGCATAGAGTTTTTCCTTGGCGGTTTCGTCCAGATTCGGTTCGAACTCGCGCTCGATGACCGCCTTGCCGCGCAACTCGTCCAGGCTACCCCAGAAGCCACACGCCAGGCCGGCCAGGTAAGCGGCGCCCAGTGCAGTGGTTTCGCGCATTTGCGGGCGCTCGACTTGCGTGCCGAGGATGTCGGCCTGGAACTGCATCAGGAAGTTATTCGCCACCGCGCCGCCGTCCACGCGCAGGGATTTCAGGCGTTCGCCGGAATCCTGTTGCATGGCGTCCAGCACGTCGCGGGTCTGGTAGGCGATCGATTCCAGCGCTGCGCGGATGATGTGATCCACGCGTACGCCGCGGGTCAGGCCGAACAATGCGCCGCGGGCATACGGGTCCCAGTACGGCGCGCCCAGACCGGTAAAGGCCGGCACCAAGTACACGCCGTTGCTGTCCTTGACCTTGTTGGCGAAGTATTCGGTGTCGTGGGCGTCATTGATGATCTTCAGTTCATCTCGCAGCCATTGCACGGTCGAACCGCCATTGAACACGGCGCCTTCGAGCGCGTAAGCCACTTCGCCACGTGGACCGCAAGCGATGGTGGTCAGCATGCCGTGCTTGGATTTTACGGCCTTGTCGCCAGTGTTCATCAGCAGGAAGCAGCCGGTGCCGTAGGTGTTCTTCGCCTGGCCTGGCTCGACGCACATCTGGCCGAACAGGGCGGCTTGCTGGTCGCCGGCGATACCACCGATGGCGATGCCGCTTTTGGTGTGGCCATAGATTTCGGAGGAGGATTTAACTTCCGGCAGCATTTCGCGCGGAATATCCAGCACCTCCAGCATCTTCGCGTCCCACTCCAGGGTGTGGATGTTGAAGAGCATGGTGCGCGAGGCGTTGGTGTAGTCGGTGACGTGCACCTTGCCGCCGGTGAATTTCCAGATCAGCCAGCTGTCGATGGTGCCGAACAGCAGTTCGCCATTGCGCGCACGCTCGCGGCTGCCTTCGACGTTGTCGAGGATCCACTTGAGCTTGGTGCCGGAGAAGTACGGGTCGGTGACCAGGCCTGTGGTGTCGCTGATGTATTGCTCATGGCCGTCGCGCTTGAGTTGCTGGCAGATCTCGGTGCTGCGGCGGCACTGCCAGACGATCGCGTTATAGATCGGGCGGCCAGTGGTCTTGTCCCAGACCACGGTGGTTTCGCGCTGGTTGGTGATGCCGATGGCGGCGACCTGATCGTGATGCAGGCCGGCTTGAGCCAGGGCCTCGACCATCACGGCGCTTTGGGTGGCGAAGATTTCCATCGGGTCGTGTTCAACCCAGCCGGCTTGCGGATAGTGCTGTACGAATTCGCGTTGGGCGGTGCAGACCACGTTCGCGTCGCGGTCGAAAATGATCGCGCGGGAGCTGGTCGTACCCTGATCGAGGGCAATGATGTAGTTCTTATTCTGAGTGTCGGTCATGTCGATTGCCTTGGACGAAAAAAGGGAGAGGGATCAGGCGCGCAATCAATTGGGCAGGATCACGCGCCTACGGTATCAAGAAGTTCTTGGTTTGCCGTCAATGGCCGGTGTTGCGTCCGTTGTAGCAGGGATGGCGCCGGGCAGATGACGGGCAATCAGCCCGCGATAGGCGGCAGCGCCGAGGCAGGCACCGACAATCGGTGCAAAAATCGGAATCAGGAAGTACGGAATATCGCGACCGCCGGTGAGGGAAATTTCACCCCAGCCAGTAAAGAAAGTCATCAGCTTGGGACCAAAATCCCGTGCCGGGTTCATGGCGAAACCGGTCAGCGGGCCCATCGAGCTGCCGATCACGGCAATCAGCAGGCCGATCAGCAGTGGTGCCAGAGGGCCCTTTGGCAGACCGTTGTTGTCGTCGGTCAGGGACATGATCACGCCCATCAGGATCGCCGTGATGATCACCTCGACCAGGAACGCCTGCGCAGTGGACAGGGCCGGGTTAGGGAAGGTGGAGAACACTGACGCTAATTCAAGACTGGCCTGGGTGCCACGAACCATGTGGTGAGTTTGTTCGAAATCGAAGAAAAGGTTGCTGTACAGCGTATAGACCAGAAAGGCGCCGCAGAACGCGCCTGCGATCTGGGAGAGGATGTAGAACGGCAGTTTGCGCTTTTCGAAATCGGCAAAAATGCTCAACGCGATGCTGACGGCTGGATTGAGGTGAGCGCCGGAAACGCCGGCAGTCAAGTAAATCGCCATGCTCACGCCGACGCCCCAGATGATGCTGATTTCCCATAAGCCGAAGCTGGCGCCCGCGACCTTGAGCGCGGCAACACAACCGGTGCCAAAAAAAATCAGCAGCGCAGTGCCCAGAAACTCGGCCATGCATTGGCTGGAGAGCGACGGTTGTTGTAAAGCAGTAGTCATTGAAAACCTCGTTTTTTGTTGTTGTCTGGCGCTTCTTTCGTCATGGCCGAAGCGCGTTTTCCACCGAGGCAGAATCCCCATCCTGTTCTCGGCCTGCTACGGGTACTGCTGTGAGACATTTGGTGCGGTATTCAGATTCGAAAAAATATAGACAAGAAACGCTGCTGTCAAAGGTCGAAAGTGAACCATCAGTCATATTTCAACTATTAGTCACGTGAATGATCGCAACGTTCACGCAGTGGACTGATCGTGGACGAACGGCAAAACAAGCGGCCAGGCCTGTGAATGAGTGCCGCAATAGAGCCTTTTGCTGAACGATGGCCTAGAATTCAACGCAGTATTTTTCTACTGCCACCTCGTCTGGAGTTGTCATGACCCCCGCATTGGATTTGTTGAAAAAAGTTCGAGCCGAACATCGCGTGCACAGTTACGAACATGACCCGAAGGCTGCGTCCTATGGACTGGAGGCCGCGGAAAAACTGGGGCTGGACCCCGCGCAGGTATTCAAGACCTTGTTGGCCTCCAGTGAAAAAGGTGAATTGCTGGTCGCCGTGGTGCCGGTCGTCGGAAGTCTGGATCTCAAGCACCTGGCTCATGCGGCCGGCGTGAAAAAAGCGGAAATGGCTGATCCTGCCGCGGCACAACGCGCGACGGGTTATCTGTTGGGCGGCATCAGTCCGCTGGGGCAAAAGAAGCGCCTGCGCACCTTCATCGACAACTCGGCGCAGCCCTTCGCCAGCATTTTTGTCAGCGCCGGTCGACGCGGGCTGGAAGTTGAATTGGCACCGGCCGTGCTGGCTGAACATACCCAAGCGAAATTCGCCGACATTGGTCGAGCCTGAACCGCTGTATGGTGAAAAATTGCCTGCTCTGTCACTGGTATGGATTATCTGGCAACGACATGCTCGGTGGCCGGACATAAGGAGAAGTTCATGCAGCTAGCGTTTCATCAGGTCGACGCGTTCAGCGATCGGCCATTCAGTGGCAACCCGGCGATGGTCTATCGGCTCGAAACCTGGCTCGCCGATGAGTTGATGCAGAAGATCGCCGCTGAGCACAATCTCGCCGAGACTGCCTTCGTGGTGCGCGAAGGGCAGGGCTGGCACATCCGCTGGTTCACGCCGTCCACCGAAGTTCCGCTGTGCGGTCATGCGACCCTGGCGAGTGCCTATGTGTTGTTTGAGATCTACAAGGAGCCGGTCGAACGCCTGGACTTCATGTGCAAGTCCGGTCCGTTGAGTGTGAGTCGTGAGGGCGAGCGCTTGTGGCTGGATTTCCCGGCCATCGTGCCGTCAGAAGTGGGTGTGACCCTGGATGTCGAGCGCGCCTTGGGCGTCGAAGTGGTCGATGTGTTGGGTTCCAATGAATTGTTCGTGGTGCTGGAGTCCGAACAAGCTGTGCTTGATTGTCAGCCTGACATGGTCGCCCTGGCCAAACTGCCGTGGCCGGGCGCCATCGTCACGGCCAAGGGCAGTCGGCATGATTTCGTGTCCCGTTACTTCGCTCCGGCGATCGGCATCAACGAAGACCCGGTGACCGGCTCGACCCATTGCAGTCTGATTCCGTACTGGTCGAAGCGGTTGGGCAAGACGAGTCTCACCGCCTACCAGTGCTCGAAGCGAGGCGGGGAGCTGTTCTGTCGGCTGGAAGGGGATCGGGTGCAGATTGGCGGGCAGGCGACGCTGGTTGCGAGCGGAACGCTGATTCTCGGTTAACCACAGAACCAATGTGGGAGTGAGTAAGCTCGCTCCCACATTTTTTGTCCGTGTGTATCAGTTGACGGTGCTGTAGCGGCGCACGCCGGATTCGGTCGCTGGAATCTGCGCGGCCGTGCTGCCGGACGCCTGGAACAACACCAGATGTTCAGCCGCGACACGAATGCCCACTTCAGCCCCGACCAGATGATCGGCGTGGCTGGGGAAAATCGACTCCAGTTGCGCGCCGGTCGGCAGCTGCAAACGATAGAGCGTCGATGCACCCTGGAACGACTTGCCGACAATCCGCGCCTTCAATGCGCTGTCCGGCGCATAAACGATGTCGTCCGGGCGCAGCAATACGTCCACCGCACCGCCCACCGGCCAGGTGTAGGCACGGTTGCCGCGCAACTCACCCAACTCGGTCTGCACTGACTCCGGGCTGCTCAGCTGGCCGCGGATGAAATATCCCTGGCCGATGAAACTCGCCACATAGGGTGTCAGCGGTTCGTGATACAGGTTGTAGGGCGTGTCCCATTGCTCCAGGCGACCTTCCTTGAACACCCCGACATGATCGCTGACCGCGAAGGCTTCTTCCTGGTCGTGGGTCACCAGAATCGCACTGGTGCCACGGGCCTTGAGAATGTCACGCACCTCATGGCTGAGCTTGCGTCGCAGTTCGCCATCGAGATTGGAGAAGGGTTCGTCGAGCAGCAGCAATTGCGGTTCTGGTGCCAGTGCGCGGGCCAATGCGACACGCTGTTGCTGACCGCCGGACAGCTCGTGCGGGAAGCGCTTGCCAAGGTTTTTCAGGTTGACCAGTTCCAGCAATTCTTCGGTGACCCGTTCCTTTTGCGGATGCTTGCGGATCCCGAAGGCGATGTTCTCGGCCACACTCAAATGCGGAAACAGCGCGTAGTCCTGGAACACCATGCCAATTTGGCGTTTCTCCGGGGCAAGGGTGAAACCGGGTTTGGACAGGGTCTCGCCCGCCAAGGTGATTTCACCTTCGTGCACCGGTTCGAAACCGGCAATCGCCCGCAGCGTGGTGGTCTTGCCGCAGCCCGAGGAGCCGAGCAGGCAACCGATATCGCCGGCATTCAAATGCAGGTTGAGGTTCTGCACAACCCGCTGCTCTTGATAGCCGCAGGCGAGGTTGCGCAGGTTAAGCAGTAATGGATGACTCATGCGTGATGGTACGAAGGCGGGACGAGAAACTCGAGCAGGGCCTTTTGTGCGTGAAGACGGTTTTCTGCTTGATCCCAGGCGACCGAGCGCTTGTCGTCGAGCAGGTCGAGGCTGATTTCCTCGCCACGGTGAGCCGGCAGGCAGTGCATGAACAGCACGTCTTCGGCGGCCAGGTCGAGCAGGGCGCGGGTGACCTGGTACGGCGCGAACAGCTTCAGGCGTTTGGCGGTTTCTTCTTCCTGGCCCATGGAGGTCCAGACGTCAGTGCTCACCAGGTGGGCGCCGCGCACGGCATCCTGCGGATCGCGGACGATGGTCACGCGATCGCCGGCCTTGGCCACGAATTCCGCATTGGGTTCAAACCCTTCAGGGCAAGCAACGCGCAACTGGAAGTCGAACTGGATCGCCGCTTCTATATAGCTGTTGCACATGTTGTTGCCATCGCCGATCCAGGCCACAGTCTTGCCCTGGATCGAACCGCGGTGTTCGAGGAACGTCTGCATGTCGGCCAGCAACTGGCACGGGTGCAGGTCATCGGACAGGCCGTTGATCAGCGGGACGCGCGAATTGGCGGCGAATTCGGTCAGCGTGCTGTGGGAAAACGTGCGGATCATCACCGCATCGAGCATGCTCGACATGACAATGGCGGCGTCACCGATCGGTTCGCCACGGCCCAGCTGGGTGTCGCGCGGCGACAGGAAAATGGCCTGGCCGCCGAGCTGGATCATGCCCGCTTCGAAGGAAATACGGGTGCGGGTCGAGGATTTCTCGAAAATCATCCCCAGGACGCGGTTTTTCAGAGGCTCGAACAGTACGCCGCGGTTACGCAGGTCCTTGAGCTCAACGCCTCGACGGATCACGCTGACCAGCTCTTCGGGCGTGCAATCCATCAGGGAGAGAAAGTGCCTTGCGCTCATCATTGACTACCTTTTTGCAACAGACCGCAGATACTCAAAGCCTTGTTTAATTAAAAAAACGGGCGAGACCTGCGGCGTAAGCCGCACGGGGCGACGAAATAGGGGAAGGCGCGATCTTGACATTAAATGTCGCGTTTTTCCAATAGGCTACGGTGTTCGGGGATTTCAGAGGGGCTACGGGGTGACCGCAGTAGCGCATTTGAAGCCGGTTTCCTGACAGCAGCCCGTCATTTGTACACCGGGCTCGACGGGCTTGGCAATCAAGCAGGGCGGGGATGACGCTCTCTCGGTCGGTTTTTGACCTGGCATTCGCTCGCCGCCGAGACATGTGTCCGGTCTGAAACATTTGCTAATGCAAGGTGCTGGGTTATAACTAAGTCTCGAGCGACGCAGGAAGCATCGGAATGGAATCGAAAGAACAGCTATTAATGGATTTACTGAGCCTCACGGCCCGCTCACTGACTCACCTCACCGCCTCCATGACGTCGATGTCCTTCGAATTGATGCGCAGTGACGACGACGTTACCAAGGCTGCCGGTCGACGGATGATCGACCGCATGGCAACCATCAGCACCGGCCTTGATGAGCATTGGCGACTGATCGGCGAGCTCACGGGCGTGCACATCGCCCAGGAGCAGATCGAAACCATTCAAGAGATCCAGTTGCAGACGCCGCCCCCCGGGTTACCGCCGAACTGATCGTGCGCGGCCATCGGCTGGCCTGATAGTCAGCAATTCACGAGACGAACGTCGCTGGCGCAGGCGCGGGGCAGGCGCCATAGTTTTGTTCCCGCGGCCGACATTGCCCGCCCAGAACAAAACAGAGACTGGCCATGACCAAGACTCTCCATCACCGTGCTTGCCACCTGTGTGAAGCCATTTGCGGCCTGACCATCGAGACGTCCGAAATCGACGGCAACGGCGTGCAGATCACCTCGATCAAAGGCGATTCGCTGGACACGTTCAGCCGCGGGCACATCTGCCCCAAAGCGGTTGCCCTGCAAGACATTCAGAATGATCCGGATCGTTTGCGTCAGCCGATGCTGCGGGTCGGCAGCGAATGGCAGCCCATCGAGTGGGAAGACGCGTTCAGCCTGGTTGCTGAACGCCTCTCAGCGATTCAGGAGCGTCACGGGCAGAACGCGGTGGCGGTCTATCAAGGCAACCCCAGCGTGCACAACTATGGGTTGATGACTCACAGCAACTACTTCCTGGGACTGCTGAAAACCCGCAACCGGTTTTCCGCGACTTCGGTTGATCAGTTGCCTCATCACCTGACCAGCCATTTGATGTACGGCCACGGTTTGCTGTTGCCGATTCCGGACATCGATCACACCGATTTCATGCTGATTCTGGGCGGCAACCCGCTCGCGTCCAACGGCAGCATCATGACCGTGCCGGATGTGGAGAAGCGCCTGAAGGCGATTCAGGCCCGGGGCGGCAAAGTGGTGGTGGTCGATCCACGCCGCAGCGAAACGGCGGCGATAGCTGACCAGCATCTGTTCGTGCGCCCCGGTGGTGATGCGGCGCTGTTGTTCGGCTTGCTCAATACCTTGTTCACCGAAGGCCTGACCCGCGACAGTCATCTGCCGGTGGACGGTCTGGACGAAGTGCGTGAGGCGATTGCAACGTTCACGGCCGAAACCATGAGCCCGCTGTGCGCGGTGCCAGCGGAGCAGATCCGCCAACTGGCCCGGGATTTCGCGGCGGCACCGACAGCGGTCTGTTATGGCCGCATGGGTGTATCGACCCAGGCCTTCGGCACGCTGTGCCATTGGCTGGTGCAATTGATCAACCTCGTCACCGGCAACCTCGACCGCGTGGGTGGTGCGCTGTGCACCGAACCGGCGGTGGATCTGGTGGCTTCGACTTCGGGCGGGCATTTCAATCGATGGCAGAGCCGGGTGTCCGGGCGTCCGGAATACAGCGGCGAGTTACCGGTGTCGGCCTTGGCCGAAGAGATGCTTACCGGCGGGGAAGGGCAGGTTCGTGCGCTGATCACCGTTGCCGGCAATCCGGTCCTGTCCACACCCAATGGCCGGCAATTGGAACAGGCGCTGGACGGGCTGGAGTTCATGGTCAGCGTTGACCTCTACATCAATGAAACCACGCGTTATGCCGACCTGATCCTGCCATCGACTTCGGCGCTGGAAAACGATCACTACGACACCACGTTCAACGTGTTCGCGGTGCGCAACGTGACGCGCTTCAACCGGGCGATCCTGGCCAAACCCGAAGGCGCGTTGCATGACTGGGAGATTTTCGTCGGCCTGGCCAAGGCGTTCGCGGCGAAGACCGGCAAGGAGTTGAAACCGACCATTGCTCCCGCGCAGATGATTGATCATGGTTTGCGGATGGGGCTTTACGGCGATGCCTCGCCACACAAACTTTCGTTGGCGACGCTGTTCGATCACCCGCATGGCATCGATCTGGGCGCACTCAAATCCAACCTGACGCCGCGTCTGAAAACCGCCAACCAGCGAGTCCAGGCAGCGCCTGCCGTTATTCTCGCCGACCTGGCCCGCTTTGCCGCGCTGCAAGCACCGGTCGCCGACGAATTGCTGATGATTGGTCGCCGCCATGTGCGCAGCAACAATTCCTGGATGCACAACTATCACCGCTTGGTGAAGGGCAAGCCGCGCCATCAATTGTTGATGCACCCGGATGACCTGGCCAGCCGTGGGCTCGACGACGGACAGCGCGTAAGGGTCAGTTCGCGGGTCGGCGTGATCGAAGTTGAAGTGCTCGCCAGCCTGGATATGATGAAAGGCGTGGTCAGTCTTCCTCACGGTTGGGGCCATGCGCGCCCGGGCGTGCAAATGACCATCGCCAGCAGCCAGCCGGGTTCCAGCGCCAACGACCTGACTGACGAGTGCCAGCTTGACGAGTTGTCCGGCAATGCGGCGTTGAACGGCGTTCCGGTGACCGTGGTGGCGGCTTGATTGAGTCTGTCGGGGAGACCGAGCATGGCGCTCGGGTTTCCGTTACAATGCGCCACCGTGCCGACCTCTGAGTCGGAAAGTTCAGCCGAGGTGCTCCATGGATATCATCGAAACGATTAAAGAGCAGATTGCTAACAACACCATTCTGCTTTACATGAAAGGTTCGCCGAATGCCCCGCAGTGTGGCTTCTCCGCGAAAGCCGCGCAGGCCGTGATGGCATGTGGTGAAAAGTTTGCGTACGTGGACATCCTGCAGAACCCGGAAATCCGCGCGAACCTGCCAAAATACGCCAACTGGCCAACCTTCCCGCAATTGTGGGTCGGTGGCGAGCTGGTTGGCGGTAGCGACATCATGACTGAGATGGCTGCTGACGGTTCGTTGCAGAGCACGATCAAGGCCGCTGTTGAAAAAGCAGCTGCTGGCAAGACCGAAGCCTGAACCCCGGTCATTAAAAAAGCCCCGCCTCTTTAAAAGAGCGCGGGGCTTTTTATTGTCTCGAGTTTAGCGGGCGCTAACTTACTCGTCTTCGCCCATCTGCGATTGCAGGTAGTTCTCAAGACCGACTTTATCGATCAGGCCCAGTTGGGTTTCCAGCCAGTCGATATGTTCTTCTTCGGATTCCAGAATGTCTTCGAGCAGTTCGCGGCTACCGTAGTCGCCAACAGTTTCGCAATGAGCGATAGCGACTTTAAGGTCGGCATGGCCAGTGCGTTCGATGCGCAGGTCGCACTCGAGCATTTCCTGGGTGTGTTCACCGATCTGCAGCTTGCCAAGGTCCTGAACGTTCGGCAGGCCTTCGAGGAACAGGATGCGCTTGATCAGCTTGTCCGCGTGCTTCATCTCGTCGATGGATTCGTGGTACTCGTGCTTGCCGAGTTTATTCAGACCCCAATCTTCATACATGCGTGCATGCAGGAAGTATTGATTGATCGCGACCAGTTCATTGGCAAGGATCTTGTTGAGATGCTGGATGACTGTAATGTCGCCTTTCATGATGGGGTCCTGCCCTTTATTAGCTGTCTATATGGCGGAGTTTGAGTGGTGCAACTTAGGGTGTCAAACCTAAGTTATTGAAACTTATATGAAAATTAATCGGAATAAGAATGTTTGTGTTCCGCGTCTTGCGCGTAAGCGATTGATTTGCAGCCATAAAAAAACCGGACATCAAGTCCGGGTGATGACTGTTTCGCCCACATTGCTGGGCCTTAATAAAGCTATATTTGATAAGCGCTTACGCTTTATGGGGTTACACTGAAATTACCGGGGTTACACTGAAGTTATCACCCCGGTGTAACCCCGGAGAGCATGAGATGGACACCACATTCGGCTTCACCAAGGTCACTTTGGACGCTTTGCCGCTGCCAGAGGCTGGCAAGCGTTCCGTTTATTACGACGAACGGCAACCCGGGTTGCAGCTCCGCGTCACGGCCAAAGGCGTTAAAACCTTTTCCGTGTTTGGCCGCGTATCCGGTGGCAAACCGGAAAGGGTGTCCATTGGCCGATATCCAGCGATCACCCCGGAAGTCGCCAGGAAGAAAGCCAAGGCGATCATTGCTCAACTGGCCGTTGGCACCAGCCCGAACGCGATAGCGCGGGAAGGCAAGGCACCAACCTTGACCCTTGCGGTGGCGCTGACTGAGTACGTCGAGACGCAAACCCGCGATGATGATGGGCTGCCATTAAAGCCGCGCACCAAGGCTGACTATCTGGCGATGGTGAAACCCAGCCGGGTGACGGCGGCGGGCAAATCCACCAAGGGCGGTCTGCTGCGCAAACTGGCGGGTAAATCAATCCACGCCATCACTGCCGCCGAAATAAAAACTGTGAACGCGGACAATAAAATGCATCGCGGTGAGCGCCAAAGCGCTTACGCGCTGCAAGTGCTGAAAGCGGTTTTGAATTTTTACGGGGTCAAGATCAAGGACAGCCCATTTAGTCTGGATACACCCAAGGCCGGGCGCGTGACGATTCCCAAGACGCGAGCCGCCGACGACGCCCCGGTGACGAAACTGATGGAACACCTCGGGCACTTCTGGCGGGCGCTGAGCGCGGTGGAGTCACCCGTGGGCGACTACTTGAGGTTCCTGCTGCTGACCGGCTGCCGCCCCGGTGAACCGCTGATAGTGCCGGTGGCTGACTGTGACTTGGTTAAAGGCAAGGTGCTACTGCGCGATACCAAGACCCGCACCGATCACACATTGTGGCTCAGCACCCAGGTGCTGGAAATCGTCAAACGCAATGTCGAAGGCAAGTCACCCGAGGAAAGTTTGTTCGCTATCAGCAACACGGATGCCCACGCACTGGCGCACGAACTGGTGGCCGCGACTGGCTTGGCGTTTACGCCTAAAACCTTGCGCGCCGTGTTTGCGTCAATCGCCAGCGATTTGGTGACCGTTAGCACTTACCGGCGCATCATGAATCGCGGCAAAGGCAGCGTTGACGATAAAAATTATATTAAGAAAATGGAAAGCCAGTTGCGCGACGGCTGGCAAAAAGTCGCTGACTATATCGAGGCGACTTCTGCCGATAACGTGGTGCCACTGTTTAAACTTAATTAAAATTAAAGGCCCGTAAAGGGCCTTTTTATTAGTGCCAGATAAACGGTAAGGTCAAATAAAACCTAAACTTTCAATATCTTAACCTTGCACTTGTAGCGATGTTGTATTACCACAATACAATAATTGCTCAGTCGCTACCTTGTTGCCAAGCCTTACTCGGCATAGTCTGAGATTGTCACTCATCACCGGCGATTATGGGGTTTGAAATGAACGAGAAATATGCCACTGCTGATGCGGCCTTGTACCTCGGTTTAAAGCCGGGAACGCTGCAAATCTGGCGCTGCTTGAAGCGTGCACCGGCGCCTGCCTATATCAAAATGGGCAACCGGATTTATTACCTTAAAAAAGATTTGGACGCCTATATTGAAAGTCAGCGTGTGGAGTCGGTGTAAGTGGCTAACTTCATTAAAGTCTGCTGTGGCGGACTGGTTTTCTTAGGCGCGTAAACAAAGGAGTGCGCTGCAAAATTGAAAACCATTATGGATACTAAATAAAAATCCTCTCGACGAAGCCATTATCGAGAGGATCTTCAAGTTGGATGCACCGAAAGCAACCGAGGTCAGTTTAACCCCGGTGGCAGTATTAAGGCAACACGGGGAGTTACACATGACCAGCACTTCCATACACCACTTCCTGCCTCTCGACTTCAAAGGTCCAGGCGCCTATAAGGCGCTGGCGGTCATCGGTGACAGTTACACCGGTATCGCATGGCCTGCCGTCGATCACACGCAAGAAGCGCAGCACTTCCACGCACAGCTCGTATTGAACCGCGCCCCCGAATCAGAAGAGCGTCAAACGCTCGGATGCCTCATCCAAGAGGCGATAGAGCGCGAGCTGGACGCTGATGTTGCGTTCAATGAAGCAGCCTACAGCATTGACTACGTGCAGCCTGAGCCGGGCAGGAACTTCGATTACCTGAACGGTCGAGTCATCGACGTTGATAGAGTTCTGCTGGATGATCCAGAACAGCGTGCCGACGACGAACTTGAAGGGATCTTGGCTGACGCGCCACCTGTCATGAATTCTTACATGGATTGGCAAAAGATGAATGCTTTTCGGGTGCATCCGACCTTCGCGCTATTTAGTGTGCTGCTTTTTATCCAAGCATTTATCGGGCGCAATGTCAGGTTGCCGCGTGACCTTCGTATCAACTTGTGGATGCTATTGTTTGCGCCCTCTGAATCCGGTAAAGGCGCTGCGATCAATTTGGCAGAAGCAGCACTGAAACAACTGGGGGATAAAAAGATATTCGCCGCCGTGCCGAATTTTACCAATCGTTTTGGTTCGCCGGAAGGCATGCTGTGGCAGCTCTCCAAAGTTCAGCAAGTGGTCTGGACCAATGAAGAAATGGTCAAGGTGTTGATAAGTCTCACGTCAGCCCAGCCGGGTACGGCGCAATACAACATGGCGACCTTACTGATGGAACTGCATGATGCCGCGACGAAAGCGTATATGGCCCCGATTCAGTATTCAGGCCACGATAAAAGATCCAAGGAAATGCCGCCGCTGGTTCATCCGTTCTTTGCGGCCATAGGGCAAGGTGTCATTGGTAACATCGGCAATCTCAATGCAGCGTCAACGGTGGATGGCTTGCTTAACCGGTTTTTGATGTTCGTGGTAGAGGGGTTGCCGCCTATTGGGCGTTGCCAGCCAGTTACAGCACTACCGGACAAAGTGACGAAATGGGGGGCGGCGATTCAGGCGAAGAAGTTTGTCGAATTCTTTAATCCCGACGCGCCCCCGTCGACAGGGGAGCCGCATGTACTGGAAGTCTACCCTCAGTTCGAAAACGACTGGAAACGGGAAAACCAATATGGCGCGGAGCAGGCGCAGGATTTGCCGGGGATATGGGGACGGTACGCAGAAAAAGTCCTGCAAGTCGCCATGCTCTACGCACTCACCGATTCGATGAATATTACACCTGAGGGTTTTGCATGGGCTGTACGTCTGGTGCGTTGGTCCGTCACCACATTCGCCCGGAAATTTGAGTGCGAAGGTGGCGGCGCGGCTGACGTTACCGGGAAAGTACGTAATGCATTATTAGCTTTTTTCAAAAAGGATAAAGCGGCCTATATCCTAAAGCAGAAGGGGTATTTACCTTCTGGTTTCATTGCGCAGAATTGCCGCCCGTGGAAGGACCATCCCAGGGAGCGCGCCGTCGTAGTCAAGGCGCTGGTGGAAGATGGGTTGATTCAGGAAATACCTTTAGATAACGACGGGAAGGGTTATCGCCTGCTCTAGACAGTTAGACAGGCATTAGACAGGGGGGTGTCTAGGGCTGAAAGCCACAGCCCATATGGGTTATAGATAGCTGTTAGACATATAGACAATATATATATATGTATACAGACTAATTACTTTGTTTTTCTGGTTTTTGTGTGGGTGAGTATAGGGGCTGGTGTCTATGTCTAAAGCCCCCCCAAAAAAACCGGCCCGTATGGGCCGCAGCCCTAGACATCCCCCTGTCTATGGGGCTGTCTAGGGGGGTGTGCTGTCTAGGGCGTGGAGGTGCATCATGTTGAAACCAAAGCTGTTAGTACACGCAAGTCAGGCCCGGACCATCGACAACCCCTGTGAGGTCGAACGGCTGCTTGGTCAAGGCTGGTTGCTGGCAAAGCCGAAGCCGAAAACCAAGATGGCAGCCAGAATGCGGTTGTTGCGAAATCGTCGCACTGTTGAAGGCTGGGTGCCCTTAAGCTTTTGGTTGTCGCCGGGAGATGTTGCTGCTGTGAAGGCTGCGCTACGCTCCAATGAAAGCTACGCCGAGTTGTTAATTCGCTTAGTGCGCAAACAAAGTTTGCTATAACTAATCGCGTGCGTTGTAACTTACAAATAGAATTCCGGGGAAACGGCAATGGCATCCCGTAAACCTTTTCAGATCAAGCAACGTCACCGTAAGGGTTGTTGCTTTCGGCTGGCGTGGCTCGGGCTGATGAAATCAACAGAACGTATGGTGATGGTGCACGGCATTGTTAACGGACCCGATAACACGCGGATACCGCACGCTTGGCTTGTGGGAGAAAATTTTTATTATGACGTGGTGTCGGATCGGTTTTTTACTATGGATGACTACATTCACTGTTTCGCTGCAGAGTTATGCAAAGTTTACGCGAAGGATGAAGCGGCAGTGCTGTTGCACACAAAAGGCCACTACGGCCCCTGGTAAAAACCACGGAAACGGATCCTTGATCCGCTATTTAAGCTAGTGAAAGGTCCGACTTAGAGCCTCGAACCATTTGTGGGGTTACAGCCGGGTCACGAAAGGGCCAGAAGCGCTATGGTGAACCTAGGCGGAATACAGGCTACAAACACATGAAAAATGGGTCTTTTTCGGTGTTTTTCTACTGTTTCGAGAGGTTAAAAGGCATGGCTGATGAACTTATGGCTTCATTCTTGAGTGAACAGAGCGACCATAGCTTCGCGAACTGGCGCTTGTGGTGCGTCGACCACGCCGAACGCCCTGGATCTTTCACTGAGTTCGTCGAGCGGCTTGAGCGGGCTTGTCAGGCCCTCAAGCGTCAGAAACGCCTGCGAGGCCCTTTTGTGTTGATATTGCCACGACGCTAAAACGCCCCACAAACGATTTGCGGGGCCTTGCCGGGCCATTATTGAGACAGAGAACGAATGAAAAAGCTCACTCCTGATACCGCTGAAGAGAATGAACTTCATAGGCTGCTAGCCTTGGCAGTCGATGGCGACCTCGACGCACTAGATGCCGCCGTCGAGCTGGCTGAGCGGATGGTACTCATACAACTGACGTCCGCACCATCTGGTGCCCGCGAAAGGTGATGACAGATGCAAACCACAGCAGGATCAACAGAGCTCGACGACCAGACCCGAGAACGGCGCCTCGGCTCCGAACTGTGGGCCAGGACGAAACCCCTGCTCGATGAACGTGACGCGTTGCGGGCCGAAGTCCAAAGGCTCCGGGCCGTGGTGCCCAACGACGCCCACGCCCGCCAATGCCGCACTCAAGCCATCGAGGACTTGATTCTACTTGCACTCGAAAACGCGACATTGCGTGCGGCTGTTGTCGAGGCAATACCTTGCCACCGTATCGGCTTGGTGATAAAGCACCTACGCAAACACACTGATCGTTACGAGATTGAGAGGGCGCCCTGCCACAAGACAGTCAAAGCAATATTGCAGAAATATGGTTACTTGTGACCACAAGTTAATTTAATAACACCCAACCCTATTGCACCACAAGAACATCGGCGCACACTTCGATTACAACCAATCGGAGAACCAACATGTCTGCCGAACTTGCCACCGAAACGAAAAAGAAATTCCGGCCACTTGATCCCATCTGCCTGTCTTTCGAGGATTATCGCTACGTCCGGCACTGCGCGATAGTTCCGCGTGATACCGATCCTCAGATGCTTACCGAGTCGGGCTTGTGGCTTTCTGTGGCGCACCGCCTACACCCTCTCGACAGGATCTGCGTCGTTTATGAAGACCGCTCTGCTATGGCCGAGCTGATGGTGTTGGAAGCCAGTCAAAGTTTCACCAGTCTGGTGATGCTGAGCTATACCAAGTTGCCGGGTATTATCTCTGACGGTTCGGAAGCGCTGATTAACTTTGAGATTTTTTATTCGCAAATGGATGGTTATTGTGCCCGCAGGCTTTCCGATTCGGTTTTGATTGTGAAAGGCGCTACATCGAAGGAAAAAGCGATTGAAGAACTTAAGTCGCATCCAAGTTTCAAGGCTGAGTAAGATGGACAACACCGAAATTTATCGTCGACTGCAAAACTTGGCGCGCAATGTCCAAGCCATCAGGATGCCGTTGGATCGTTTGATTGAGTTGGCATGGCGTGGTGCAGAAACCAAACCGGATAAACCCGCAATCGCAGGTTTACTGCGTACCGAAGCTGCCCAACGAGAACTCTCACTGAACTGGGAGAGCATTTTATACAGGCATATCACTGGCCAGTTCATCCTGATCTGCACGGCACTACCAGATAACGCAAAAGATGCCCAGGCGCTGACGATGCGGCGTTTAAACAACAGCCGTGAAGCGTGCAGTTTCTGCAACTTGGTCGAAGGTAGCTATGCGACAACTGAACTTGTCGTCGCCAAGACTCCGGTGGGGATACCGATTCCGACAGAGCGTGTGCATCCGCGTTGCCAATTGACATGGCAACGGCTCAAGTTGATCGCGCAAACAGCACCGGTGAAGGCGTCACTATTATGAAACTGCCATTACCCACGTACCACCACTTCCCCAATTTTTACTCAATCGCCGAGGCCGTCAGCATGTTCGCAAAAAAAATCGAGGAGGCCATTAAAAGCCTGACAGCAGAGCCCAACATTAGATTTCACAGTGAGAAGCATTTGATCCAGCTTGTGATGTACGCGGCGGGTTTACTTATGTGCGAAGACAGTTTTAAAGATGTTGAAGAATACCTCAGCGATAACCTCGGGGTCATTTTGCGAGATTACGGGAGTTTGACTAATGTCTAACGACCTCGACACATTAAGCGCCGGTGAACTGCAACCGTATAACCCTGGCCAGCCGCTACAGGATCTCCAGCCGCTGGCGCCCGCGCCCGACACCTGGGGGCGCACCGACCTGGATGAATACACCCGGCCACCGCAAAGCCAAGGCCAAACGTTGTTCGGTAGCGCCTTGCCGGCTGGGGCATCACCAAGCCAAGTTCAATCCATGTTGGGCCAGTTGGGCGGCGTTTTCCTGCATGACATGAGTTCCCTTGGGTATCCGGCGCACATGGTGCAAGCCGCACTCGCCTTTGTAAACGACCACGCGCTTAAACCGCCGTATCAAGTAACGCGGAATCACAATTTTGAACTTCACGGAAATAATGATTACCTCGGAAATGCGTTTGGCAACATGGTGCAAACCCTATCGGGATCGCTAAAGGCTAAACAGCAATTCGTCGATACATGTTTGCAATGGTTAACAAAGGCTACAGCGCAACTGAATAAACCTGACGGGGGTCGGGTGACAGCGCCAAGGACGGCACCTAACTCTTCAACAGAAGCGCTATTGGCCCAACTGAGTGACGCGGACTACGCCAAGGTCATTAAGATCAATGAACAGGCGCGGGTGCAAACAATGAGCACCCTTGAGGCCAAGTATGGGCCCTATACGGCACAAAATATGGTCGCTTTAGCCCAGGCACACTTGGACAAGATGACACCAGCGGAACGCCAGCACTTCGACCAATTTACCGGAAACTGGGTACACGCCATGAACACGCCGGAAATTATCGAAGGCCTATACAATATGGCGGTGGGCGCAGGTAGTATCGGAACGGACGGCGCAAGTATCGGGCAGGAAATAGCAGCTTTCGAGGCCATGCTAAAGATCCCAGCCGAGCGACAAAAATATATGCGTGACCCCCAGATGCAAGCGAGGCTGCGCGAACTTTATTCGCGTCGAGGTAGCTGACATGCAACCGAAAAAATTACGAAAGGTGGATCGGCAATCAGCCAAGGAAAGAGCGAAGTTTTTAAAGCGGGAAAAAGCCCGCCAGATTAAAAGAGGTAATGAAAAATGACAGCCAGACAAGTAAACCGCGCAAGACCCTCTAACCGCGCGGATTGTTCCGTTGAAATTGCCAACGGTGCCTCAGATAGCGACCTGATTAATATTACGGGCCATGTTATTTCCGCCATCCAAACTTCCTCCGGTTGGTCAACAGCCGTTTTAGGCTTCAAGGCGTCTATCGATGGGAGTACCGGTACGATGTATCTGGTGCGAAATTCCAACGGTGACGCCCTCACATACAACACCACGGCCAGTTCAATCGTAGCTATAGATCCCGCGCCGCTAATTGGTCTGCAAAAGCTGCAAGTCTGTAGCATGACCACAGCAGGTGTTGCCGTTAACCAAGGTGCCTTGCGTAGTTTGGTTCTTTCGCTGGCACCGGCTTACATTATTTGAGGGATTTAAGATGGACAACATCACAGGTAGCAATCCATTAATCCTTGAAGCCCATGCGGCACGCGATAAACTCGCGCTCAAAGGTGGCAATGAACAACTTGTCGCGAAGTTTGACGATTTATTGAGCAAGTCGTGTCTTCATTCCGCCGAGGCGGCGAAGTTGAGAAATCTAATTATTCGGGCAGAACAGTCATGAATCCCCGGCTGCAATTACTTCAACGCAGGATGGAACGCCAAAACCCTGAGCAGCCCCAGGCACCCGAAGGTCACGGCCTCGGCGCAGCGATTGAAAAACTGATCGCGGATGAGGTCGAGCGCCGTGTTGGCGAAGCTGTAGAACGCTCACCTAAGGTTGATCGCTTGATGCAGGGTCTCAATAAACCCAAGCCTGTCAGCGACTACCGGCAGCTTGACCCGGTGCCGAAGCCCGTGGCGCCGGCTAAAAACCGCGACATTAAGTTTTTTCGCGATGGCGCGGGCCAAGTCCAGTGGGCCCAAATCGGCGACGTAAAACTCCAGGTACAACGCGACGGTGCCGGGGTTGTGATCGGCATGCAGGAAGTGACCGAGAGTCCAATCCTGCCAGCGCCGCCAATCCCTTACATGGACGCGGCACGCGCTTACCACGACGGTGAATCGAGATGAAAATTGATTTTGACGCCGACGAAGACTCGGCCAGCCAGGCGCGGGTGCTGGTTGACGCTCTCACGACCTGGCTGGCCGAACAACCTGCCCAGGCACCGCGCCCTGCAAGGGTGGAGTTCGTCTACAGGGCTGATAACAGCTTGGATAGTGTCATCCTCGGTCCGCTGTTGAGGTCGGTGAAATGACAGCCCGGATCGGTGCACCCAAAACTGGCGGGCGTCGTAAAGGCAGCCTCGATAAAAACGAGCGTGCGCTTATCACCGGTGAAATGGCATCGGATTTGCTCGCGGTTTATCGGAAACTGGGCGGGCAAAAATGGCTACTGCAATTCGCCAAGGACTGCCCAAAGGAATTTTTGCAACAAGGGCTCAGCCGACTTTTCCCAGCGCCTCAAAAGGATGACGAAACCGGCAACACCTTTAATCAACAAATCAATTTTAACAGCCAGGATACGTTTGAAGCGGCTCGCCGGATTGCTTTCGCTATGAATGCTGGACTCGCAGCGCAGCGCGATCTGGCGATTGAGGCCGAGGTGACACCACAGCAGGCCTGTGACTGGCGCGCCCCCGTGGGCGAAGTGGCACCGCTGGTGCAGCCTGAGCCGACCGAAGACCTCGACCGCCAGCGCTGGGTTGAAGAGCTGCCACTGACACCCGAACAGCGCGCCGACCAAGCCCTGACCCGCGAGACGCGCGAATCCAGTATCGCGACTTACGCCGGTACCCCTGGTGAACAAGGTGGCTCTACCCCCAGCGCCAGCCGACAACGCGATCCACGGGCATCAGCGCGGGACAAGATGTTGGCGCGTCGACGCGATGAATTGCTATAGAGGAAAGGCCCGCTGTGAGACAATGCTATAGGGGTTACAGCGGCGAACCGGGGGTTGGGGACAGTCCGCCGCTGCCTTTGGAACCTACTTGAGTTTTTTCCTTATTTTCTCAGCCAGCTCAGTCAGCTCGGGAGAAAGTGGTTCCGGCTTGGGCTCTTCCCATCGCGACACCAGTTCGTCCTTTTTCCTCTGCTTGTAACCAGGATTCTTCTCTTCCATTTCATCATCGGTAGGCCAAGACCACCAAAAACTTAGCGCGACTAAGACAACCCCCAGCGCAGCTCCTGCCAGTGATTCCTCGATGCCCCCTCCCTTAACGTTGAACACGATGTAGGCCGCGATGCAGCCCACGACGATCACCACGAAGTGCCGAATTTTCTTTTTTGTAGAGTCTTTCACGATTCCTCCCGCATCAACTCGCGATTGCTTTCCAAGTCCGCGATCACCAGCGCACTGACGTCGATCACTTGATCGAAGAGGTCATCGCAGATTAGTTCGATGGCGACGTGCCCGAAATGGCTGCTCAGGCGCAGCCGAACGTCATTCGGCAAAGTGATGATAGAGACGACCTCGCGGCCTTGGGTGTCTTGCAGCGCTTGGGTGAGTTGCTGGCGACTGGCGATATCGAGTTTCATGGCGGTGTGCTCCGCTTTAGCAGCATTTATTAAGCGCCCTGCAATTTGGGGGAATTAAATCGGCGCTTTGTTGAGTGTAGTCCGTCATTGCCAGTGGTAGGGATGATAACGCGACAGACCACTCGTCGGCCAAATCAACACTGGGCATGCATATGCCGCAGCTTGTGCAACCATTGGTTGAACGATGCCCCTAAATAAGTACACTGCGCCGAATGGAAAAGCTGCCGCCGAAGCTGAATGTTCGCTTCTTCTGCACTACCTCAGGGAACGAACCTGTGAGGGAGTGGCTAAGCGAACAAGACAGAGAGGTCCGTCGCCTCGTAGGCACTGACATCAAAACGGTGCAAATGGGCTGGCCCATGGGCATGCCGGTCGTTCGTAAGCTGGATGAGGGTCTGTGGGAAGTGCGCACCCACATACCGAATGGTATAGCCAGAACCCTTTTCACTGTGGTCGGAAGCGACATGGTGCTTCTGCATGCCTTCATCAAGAAGTCACAGAAGACACCCGGTGTTGATTTGGTCACGGCAAAGAAACGCAAAGCTGCACTGTGAGAAAACCCATGAACAAACATATTGGCTCCGATTTCGACGACTTTCTGACTGAGCAGGGTCTCTTGGAAGAGACCTCTGCTGCCGCGCTGAAAAGGGTTATCACTTGGCAGATCCAAGAATCAATGAAGGCGCAGGGCATCAGCATATTTGCGCTGGCTAAGCGTATGCATACCAGCAGAACGCTGGTGACTCGCGTTCTGGACGCCGAAGATGCTGGCATGACCATCGCCACTTTAGCGAAAGCCGCTCGCGCTCTTGGGCAAAGTGTTGAGGTCCGACTAGTGCCGGACAAGGCGCAAAAGCCTGCGGCGAAGGAAGAAGTTGTCTGTGCCTGATCCCTCCCTGTTATGGGGGCGCCCCGACCACCGGCAGCGTATCCCCGAAGTAACCCCGACCAAAAACGACAAGGGCCTGCATCGCTGCAAGCCCTTGTTTTTTAATAAATTCTTTAGAATATCTAGTCGTTTATGACCGGACATCAAGTCCGGTTCATTGAAAATGAGAGCATCAGGCGGCGGTAAATTCTACGGGATAAGGAATCGCGGCCTGGGCCGATTGCAGTTTGCCCAGCGTTTCGCGAACGACTTCCTTGGCGAGGCATGCGCATTTTCCGCATTGGCTGGCGACGCCTGTGGCGTTACGGACTTCCTTGTAGCTGCAGCAACCTTCATAGATTGCATCGCGGATTTGACCGTCGGTGACGCCAGTGCAGAGGCAAACATACATAAGTGAAAACCGTCGCTGGTTGAGACTCAATTGCGATGGATCTTAATGTTAACGAGAATGATTGTCAAAGTGCTTTCTGAAAGCTTCGCGTTATAAATCCGCATCACTGACGAACGGTTTCCAGTAAGGCCATCGGCCAGTATCCATGCATCGGCAAATTTTCAGTCGCGTTGAAAAACCGTTAAGGACAGCTCAAATACGCCGTGTATGATGGTCGGTCCTTGCGAAGGGGGTCGTGTCACAGGGCTGTCGCCTGAGGGTGGCAGGCTGACGCGAACCCAGTTCTTCACGTTAATAGACCAGGAGATATTCAATGAGCGTACTCGTAGGCAAACAAGCCCCTGACTTCACCGTGCCGGCTGTACTGGGCAATGGCGAAATCGTAGACAGCTTCACTCTGTCCTCGGCCATCAAAGGCAAATACGGCCTGGTGTTCTTCTACCCACTGGACTTCACCTTCGTTTGCCCGTCCGAGCTGATCGCTCTGGACAACCGCATGGCGGACTTCAAGGCACGTAACGTTGAAGTGGTCGCAGTGTCGATCGATTCGCACTTCACTCACAACGCCTGGCGCAACACCCCGGTGAACAATGGCGGTATCGGCCAGGTTCGTTACACCATGGCTGCCGACATGAAGCACGAAATCGCCAAGGCCTACGACGTTGAGTCCGAAGGCGGCGTGGCATTCCGTGGCGCGTTCCTGATCGACGACAAAGGTGTTGTTCGCTCGCAGATCATCAACGACCTGCCACTGGGCCGTAACATGGAAGAGCTGATCCGTCTGGTTGACGCACTGCAATTCCACGAAGAGCACGGCGAAGTTTGCCCTGCCAACTGGAAAAAAGGCGACAAAGGCATGAACGCTTCGCCAGAAGGCGTTGCTGCTTACCTGACCGAGAACGCTGCTGCGCTGTAAGCACGTTTGAGGCATAAAAAAACCGGCCGTTGAGGCCGGTTTTTTTATGGGCGGGATAAACCGGCGACAAGGATCAGTCGTTGAAGTCTTCCCAGCCGCCCATTTGTTTCCAGCGATTGACGATGCCGCAGAACAGCTCGGCGGTCTTTTCGGTGTCGTAGCGAGCCGAGTGAGCCTCGCGACCGTCGAAGTCGATGTCGGCTGCCTGACAGGCCTTGGCCAGTACGGTTTGACCGTAAGCCAGACCGGCAAGGGTCGCGGTATCGAAACTGGAGAACGGATGGAACGGGTTGCGTTTCATGTCCAGGCGCGCGACAGCGGCATTGAGGAAACCCAGATCGAAGCTGCTGTTGTGCCCGACCAGAATCGCCCGTTTGCAGCCGTTGGCTTTCAGGGCCTTGCGGATGCCTCGAAAGATATCGGTCAAGGCGGCTTCTTCGCTCACCGCCATGCGCAGCGGGTGATCGAGTTTGATCCCGGTGAATTCCAGCGCGGCCGCTTCGATGTTCGCGCCTTCAAAAGGCTCTACACGAAAGAAATAGGTGTGATCGGGGTACACAAAACCTTTTTCGTCCATGGCGATGGTGGTTGCAGCAATTTCCAGCAGGGCGTCGGTGGCCGAGTTGAAACCACCGGTTTCTACGTCGACGACGACCGGCAGGTAGCCACGGAATCTGGCAGCCATTGGATGACGAGGACCGCCTCCACCGCCTTGACCGTCCTGTTCGTCGTCGAAATGGTCTTCACTCACGCGTGTTCCTCCAGCAGGCGCCAGCGCAGTTTTTCACCGGCGCGCAGCGGGATGACAGTCAGCTCGCCGAAAGGCAGGCTGGTTGGGGCGGTCCACTCATCGCGGACCAGGGTAATGCGATCGGTGTTCACCGGCAGGCCGTAGAAACGCGGGCCGTTGAGGCTGGCGAACGCTTCGAGCTTGTCCAGCGCGTTGCGCTGTTCGAAGGCTTCGGCATACATCTCGATGGCGGCGTATGCCGTGTAGCAACCGGCACAGCCGCAGGCGGCTTCCTTGGCGTGCTGGGCATGAGGCGCCGAGTCGGTGCCGAGGAAGAACTTGTCGCTGCCGCTGGTGGCGGCATCGAGCAGCGCTTCCTGGTGGGTGTTGCGCTTGAGGATCGGCAGGCAATAGAAGTGCGGCCGAATCCCGCCCACCAGCATGTGGTTGCGGTTGTACAGCAGGTGATGGGCGGTGATGGTTGCGCCAACATTGGCCGAAGCCTCGTTGACGAACTGCACGGCGTCGGCGGTGGTGATGTGTTCGAACACCACTTTGAGCGTCGGGAAACGCTCGACCACACGACGCATGTGCTCATCGATGAACAGTTTTTCGCGATCGAACACGTCGACATCGCTACGGGTGACTTCGCCGTGAATCAGCAAGGGCATCCCGACCTCGGCCATGGCCTCGAGTGCAGGGAAGATCTTGTCGATACTGGTGACGCCAGAGTCCGAATTGGTGGTCGCGCCGGCCGGGTACAGCTTGGCGGCGTAGACGAAACCGCTGGCCTTGGCCTCGCGAATTTCTTCGGGCTGGGTACGGTCGGTCAGGTACAGCACCATCAACGGTTCGAAGCGACTGCCAGCCGGGCGTGCAGCGAGAATCCGCTGTCGATAGCCATCGGCTTCAGCGGCGTTACGCACCGGAGGTACCAGGTTGGGCATGATGATGGCGCGGCCAAAGGTGCGCGCAACATCGGCAACGGTATTGGTCAACACAGCACCATCGCGAAGATGGATATGCCAGTCGTCGGGACGCAGCAGGGTCAGGCGGTCGGACATGAGGGGATTCCAGGCGGGTCAAACTAGGGGGAATGCTACCGGAAAAGACTCTTCCAGGCACTCGCTATCAAGTTTTGAAGGAAGCTTCCGATATCCAGTAGTACGCCGTAAACATGCGTGTGTCGGTCTTTTTTGTTGTAGAAGCCAGTGGAGCCTCCCGTGCGCCAGCGTTATTTAGCCTTGCTCAGTGTGTTTGCCAGCCTTCCCGCAATGGCGCTCACTTTCCAGACGCGTCTGGAGAGCATCGAGTGGACGGTCGAAGGTGACAAGTTCGAATGCCGCCTGAGTCAGCCGATCACCGATTTCGGGTCGGGTGAGTTCGTGCGCCGTGCTGGCGAGCAGGCGACGTTTCGCCTCAAATCCTACAACGCGATGATCGGCGGCGGTTCCGCGACGCTGCTGGCAGCGGCTGCGCCTTGGCAACCGGGACGTGGCGACATCAACCTGGGGTCGGTGCGAATCGGCAGTGGCAATGTGCTATTCAACAGTTCGCAAGTTCAGGCCGGGCGCCTGATCAGCGGATTGATGGACGGCCGCAGCCCGGTCATCCGGCATTCCTCCGGTGACGGTCGTGTGTCTGAGGTGCGCCTGTTGCCTGTGAAGTTCAGCAAGGCTTTCAACGACTACCAGGGTTGCGTCGCAAAATTGCTGCCGAAGAATTTCGAACAGGTCAAACAGTCCGAAATCGGGTTCCCGGGTGAAGGGGTTGATCTCGACGCACAGGGCAAGGCCCAGTTGCAGGTGATGCTGGAGTTCATGAAGGCCGATCCGACGGTCAATCACATCGAACTCGACGGGCACTCCGACAACAGCGGCAATCGCCTGACCAACCGCGAATTGTCACGCCGTCGGGCGTTGGCGGTGATGGACTTTTTCAAGGCCAATGGCATTCAGGAATCGCAGATCACCCTGCGTTTCCACGGTGAGCGTTACCCTGTGGCACCGAACACCAGCCCCGCCAACCGCGCGAAGAATCGCCGGGTCGCGGTGCGCCTGGAGCGGGTGGCCCCAACCGATAAAGTGGCGCCTCAAGTCGCGACACCGGGCAGCGCTGCAACGACCTCCTGAACCTGCTGAAATCGTCGCTCGCTCGACATAATCTGTCGCTTCGTCGTCATAAGCTGTCGCGCCTCTGTAAATTATTTCGTATGACCGGTAGACTTGACGGCTTTCCGTAGAACCCCGTGGAGTGATGGCATGGCGGACGTAAACAAGGTCGTTCTGGCGTATTCCGGCGGCCTGGACACTTCGGTGATCCTCAAGTGGCTGCAGGATACTTATAACTGTGAAGTCGTGACCTTCACCGCTGACCTGGGTCAGGGCGAAGAGGTCGAACCTGCACGCGCCAAGGCACAAGCCATGGGCGTCAAAGAGATCTACATCGACGACTTGCGCGAAGAGTTCGTGCGCGATTTCGTTTTCCCGATGTTCCGCGCCAACACCGTTTACGAAGGCGAGTACCTGCTGGGTACTTCCATCGCTCGTCCGTTGATCGCCAAACGCCTGATCGAAATCGCCAACGAAACCGGTGCTGACGCCATTTCCCACGGCGCTACCGGCAAAGGTAACGATCAGGTTCGTTTCGAACTCGGTGCCTACGCCTTGAAACCAGGCGTAAAAGTGATTGCTCCGTGGCGCGAATGGGACTTGCTGTCCCGTGAAAAGCTGATGGATTACGCTGAGAAGCACAACATCCCGATCGAGCGTCACGGCAAGAAAAAATCCCCGTACTCGATGGATGCCAACCTGCTGCACATCTCCTATGAAGGCGGCGTGCTGGAAGACACCTGGACCGAGCACGAAGAAGACATGTGGAAATGGACCGTCTCTCCGGAGAAGGCTCCAGACAAGGCGCAGTACCTGGAACTGACCTACCGCAACGGCGACATCGTGGCACTGGACGGCGTCGAAATGACCCCGGCCACCGTGCTGGCGACCCTGAACCGTATCGGTGGCGAACACGGTATCGGCCGTCTCGACATCGTCGAGAACCGTTACGTGGGCATGAAGTCCCGCGGCTGCTACGAAACCCCTGGCGGCACCATCATGCTGCGCGCTCACCGTGCGATCGAATCGATCACCCTGGACCGTGAAGTGGCTCACCTCAAAGACGAGCTGATGCCTAAATACGCCAGCCTGATCTACACCGGTTACTGGTGGAGCCCTGAGCGTCTGATGCTGCAACAGATGATCGATGCGTCCCAGGCACACGTGAACGGCGTTGTGCGCCTGAAGCTGTACAAGGGCAACGTGATCGTCACCGGCCGCAAGTCCGACGAATCGTTGTTCGATGCCAACATCGCGACCTTCGAAGAAGACGGCGGCGCCTACAACCAGGCCGACGCGGCGGGCTTCATCAAGCTCAACGCCTTGCGTATGCGCATTGCTGCCAACAAAGGCCGCAAGCTGTTCTGAGGCCTTTGAAGTCGTAATAGGAATGTGGCCTTGTCGATGACAAGGCCACATTGCTGAAAGGGGGGATGTTCCTGCCTGACATGCGATTTGACGTTCTATTTGTTGCTCATACCTCCTTGCGTTTCTCCCAATTGCTCTTCCAGAGCATCGCCTGCTGCTGTGGGAATAAATCCTCAGCCCACCGTCGTCACCTCACGTGAACTCAAATTGTAAGCAACACAGAACGTTGTACCGTGACGCTTTCTGGATTGCTTTGGGTGCTTGAGCGCGCTTTCCTTCAGAAAATCCTCCGAGTCGGCATTGGTGATAAACACGATCAGTTGCTCAGGTTTTTCCTGCTGTTGCTGGACCTTCTCCATCAGGTTGTTGAATTCCGTTTTTCTGCACATGACTCGTGTATCAATGATGTGTAGATCCTGTGCCCGCATAGGCAAGCGCAGGTAGTGGTTCACCCAATGTTCGGGAGGGTGTTCTACAGTGCTGTTCTGCGGTTGATCAGCGTTGCCCATGACTTTTATGAAGTGCTTTCCTTTCTCGAAATCAGACGGCGCATAAAGCGATCGATAATTGAAGTTGAGTGTGGCAAAGAAAAGAAAGAGCAAATAAAAGGGGAAGCTGATAAGGAACCAGATATAAATCTCTCGCTCCTTATTGGCGAGAAAGGGAAGGGATACAGCCGCTGACGTTTCAGACAGTGCTGCAAATATCGCGATAATTGTCATGGGGTTGGTAATTTTTCTCTTGGGTTTTATCATGTTGAGCGCTCATGAATGATGTCTTTTTCTCGATTGTTTAGAGGGTTTTTAAAGAGCTTTTATTTAGTGTGGTGTTGTTGGGTAATGGGTGTGGAAGTTCCTCGTTATAAGGGTTTTCAGTAAGTAGTTATAGTAGCTGTGTTGAACTTGAATAAGGTATGGGTGGGGTTGTTGTTTTAATCAGTGTTGAGTTTGTTTTTGTTTCCGGCGTGGTGCTGGGTATGAGCTTTTTTACTGAAAGTAACGCAGGTGCAGGCATTGGGTGCTGCGTTGAACCCAGACGCCTCGCGGGCTGGTTGATTTCAAGCGTAGCTCAATCGCTGGCCCTCGTATGACCAAATGGACCGTATCGGGTCGCTTGTTTTCAGATGTGTATCGATACAAAAAAAATTGAAACGTAGCACGTACGCGGGTCAATAAAATTTAAGACACACAGTAATCTCAAGATTCTTGTAAGACTTCTCCTGCTTTTTTGTAGGGAATGTCTCTCGGTGTGGGTGGCCGAGGGGGGCGGCATGCCATGTCTGAAACGACTAGGCTATTGTGCGGGCTCTAAAAATTCGAACAGCGAAAATTGGACTGCCCATGAATAAAGTGCTGATCGTGGATGATCACCCCGTCATTCGTCTCGCGGTACGTATGCTAATGGAGCGACATGGCTACGAGGTCATTGCAGAAACAGATAATGGCGTGGATGCATTACAACTTGCCCGCGAACTTATGCCGGATATTGTCATTCTGGATATTGGAATACCGAAACTGGATGGATTGGAAGTCATTGCGCGCCTTACCTCAACGGCGATGCCCCTTAAAGTGCTGATACTGACTTCTCAGGCGCCTGGGCATTTCTCAATGCGTTGCATGCAGTCAGGGGCCGCCGGGTATGTTTGCAAACAGCAGGATCTCACTGAGTTGCTCAGTGCAATAAAGGCAGTACTGTCAGGCTACAGTTACTTTCCCAATCAGGCGTTGCATACCGTGCGCTCAAGTCTTGGCAATGCCAGTGAGGCGGACATGGTGGATCGTCTGTCGGGGCGCGAGATGATGGTGTTGCAACAGCTGGCCCGAGGAAAGACCAACAAGGAGATTGCCGATGGCATGTTTCTCAGCAATAAAACCGTCAGTACTTACAAGACCCGCCTGTTGTTGAAACTCAATGCTCGCTCCCTGGTCGATCTGATCGAATTGGCTCAACGCAATGGTCTGGTATGAGTGCGCCAGCGTTTGACGAACCACGATGAAAGGACTGCCTGCAGGATCGGCACCTAGTAAAAAGCCTCCGTTTCGGGAGGCTTTTAGGTGTCATAGATCAAAATCGTAATCGGCCAATTGCTTTTGCAGTCGGCGCTCCTCCAGCAGATTGTCGATGGTACGGCGTTTGCTCAGGTTGGTCTTTGCCACTTCAACCACCGGTTCAGCGTCATCGGCCTCAACGGGTGTGAAGTCGTCTTCTACGTCCAATTGCTCTTTGCCAGTGCTCATAGGTTAACTCCAGGCTAAGACTGCCTTTGGCGCTCCTTATATCGACAATCGACCTGCGGGTAAAAAAGATTTTTTCAATCGGTATATCAATAAATCTAATAGTGCCTCAATCGTCCGAGGTCTTTGCCTTGTATTCGCATAAATCCTCGATCCGGCAACTGCCGCAGCGAGGCTTGCGGGCCAGGCAGACGTAGCGTCCGTGCAGGATCAACCAGTGATGGGCGTCGAGCAGGTATTGCTTGGGCACGAACTTCATCAGTTTCTGCTCCACCTCGACAACGTTCTTGCCGGGTGCAATACCTGTGCGATTGCTGACGCGGAAAATGTGGGTATCGACCGCCATGGTCAACTGACGAAAAGCGGTATTGAGTACGACGTTGGCGGTCTTGCGACCCACACCGGGCAGCGCTTCCAGTTCCTCGCGGGTTTGCGGCACTTCACCGCCGTGGCGCTCTACCAGCAAACGACAGGTTTCGATCACGTTTTTCGCTTTGCTGTTGTACAGGCCGATGGTCTTGATGTATTCCGAAAGTCCCTCGACCCCCAAGGCATAAATCGCCGCCGGTGTATTGGCCACCGGGTAGAGTTTGGCGGTGGCCTTGTTGACGCCGACATCGGTCGACTGGGCCGACAGAATCACCGCAATCAGCAATTCGAACGGCGAGGAATACGCCAGTTCGGTCTTCGGTTCCGGGTTGTCTTCGTGAAACCTGCGGAAAATTTCCAGACGTTTTGCGGCATTCATGGGCGGTGCGTTTCCTCGAAGGCAATCAAAGTGAAGAGGTCGAGCGGAGACAGGCCTGGCGTGCGGCGATCAACAGTCCCAGCAGAATGAAGCCGCCGGGGGCCAGCGTTGCCAGGTGCAGTCCACTGTCGCCGATGAATCCGCGCAGCAGGCCAAGGCCCAGCATCAGCGCGCCAAACCACCCGCACAAGCGCAGGCGATCCCGCCGGGACTCCTGGAAAAAACCATTGTGTTCCAACACGACGCATTGCAAGGCAATCAACCCGGGATAGACGCCTGCGTGCTGATGCCATTGAAGCGACCAGACCTGTGCGCCAAGTTCCGCGCAAGCGGTCAACGTGGCCGCCAACACGACGCTGGCCAGCAAACGGGTGGACGGCACCAGTCGTGGTCGCAGCACGACCATCACGAGGCCGTAGACGGTGGTTACCACGACAAACATCAGCCACAGGCTCAGAGCGTTTGCCCAGGCATCGGTGGCGCCGATCAGTGGCGCCAGCATCAGTGAGTTTTGCAGCGTCGATGACTTATTCATGAGCGCTACTCCCGATCAGCTGTTGTGCGTGTTCATCAAAGTAGCGCAGGGCCTCATGGATGGCGCTGATCACGGCCCTTGAAGTGATGGTTGCGCCCGCGATCTGATCGAATTGTCCCTGGTCTTTTTTCAAGGCCCAGCCCGTATCGCCAGGTTCGGTTCGAGACTTGCCGGTAAATCCCTCAAGCCAGGCATTGGGCCGCTCGGCAATCTTGCCGCCCAGCCCCGGGGTTTCCGATTGCTTGAGGGTTTTGACCCCCAG
The DNA here is from genome assembly GCF_900103875.1 of Pseudomonas arsenicoxydans. Taxonomy (NCBI): domain Bacteria; kingdom Pseudomonadati; phylum Pseudomonadota; class Gammaproteobacteria; order Pseudomonadales; family Pseudomonadaceae; genus Pseudomonas; species Pseudomonas arsenicoxydans. The sequence goes on from NZ_LT629705.1 coordinate 2,467,626, forward strand.
TAACTTGCCGTTGGTGCCGATCGCGATCAGCAACTCGATGGAGCCTTCGTAGCCCACTGTCTGGCTGCGCAGCAACACCGCGCTCGGTTGTCCGGCCTTGGTCGCCAGGTAGCCGCCCAAGAGCTTGCTGTTGCTCAGCTCGATGTTGTCGAGGGGCAGCGGCTGTTCCAGCGGTTGATTGTCGTAGCTTCCCGGTGGCAGCAGGTCCAGCACGTTCCGGCTGTCGATCAATCGTTGTGCAGCGGTTATGCGAGGTGCGCTGGCGTGTTGCACGAGGTACGTCGCGCCAATCCCCAGGCCTGCCAGCAGCACCAGCATCACAACGCTTGTCGCTCGGTTCATGGTGCAACGCGCTCCTGCCTGGACGCGACAAACCGCTCCAGCGCCGGTACGCAGAGGTTCATCAACAACACCGCAAAGGCCACGCCGTCCGGATAACCGCCCCAGGTACGAATCAGGTAGGTCAGCAGTCCCGCGCCGGCGCCGAACAGCAGGCGCGCACCGGGGCTTTTCGCGCCGGACACCGGCTCTGTGACAATGAAGAATGCACCGAGCATGGTCGCGCCAGTGAGCAGGTGAAACAGTGGCGAGCCATGGGAGTCGGAGCCCGAACCGTTCCAGCACAGCAGGCTGATGATGAACAGGCTGGCGAGCATGCCGACAGGCGCATGCCAGCTGAATACCCGCCGTTGCAGCAGAAACGCGCCGCCGGCCAGAAAAGCCAGGTTGACCCATTCCACGCCACGGCCGCCAAAATGGCCGAAGGCCGGGTTGCCGGCGAATAGTTCGTCCATGGTCAGGCTTTTATTGATCCGCAGACTGTCCAGTGCGGTGGCCTGGACCCAGGCATCCGGCGTCTGGCTGAAGCTGAAACCGAAGACCTGTTGCAAACCACCGAGCAGGTCCATGCCGTGTGACGATGGCCAAAGGGTCATCTGCTGGGGAAAGGCCACCAGGACAAAGGCAAAACCGAGCATTGCCGGGTTGAACGGGTTCTTGCCGACGCCGCCATACACATGTTTACCCGACAGCGCGAACGCTGCAGCACTGACCGTCAGCCACCACGGGCAGTAAGGCGGTAAGGCCACCGTCAGCAACGTCGCGCTGACCAGGGCGCTGCCGTCGATCAAGGTCGGTTGCAGGGGGCGCTTGCGCAGCTGCAACACCGCAGCTTCTACGGTCAGCGCTGCCACGCTCGCCAGGATCAGGTTGATCAACACGCCCCAGCCATACAGCCAGAACAACGCCAGCAGGCCCGGCACGGTGGCCAGCAATACCAGCTTCATGGCCTGCTGAAGGCGTTCGTCCACCGATTCAAGGGGTGACATAGGCCTCCAGCTGACGCTCGGCTTCCTTCACCGCCAGTTCCAGTGTCTGGATCTGTTCTGCCGCTGCTTCGCCGGTTTGCGCTTTCTTGAGTTCGGCGCGGCGCATGGCCAACTGGATCTTTGCCCGATTTAACTCTGCATTTTTCGCTGGAACGGCCGGCGTGATTGGCGCTGGCGGTGCAGTGCTTTCCAGTGTCGCCAACGCCTGTTCGGCTGCCTCGAACTGTTGTTGCAAGACGATCAACTGCGACTGCTGCTCGAAGGTCGGTGGATGCCCGAACGCCTTGAGTGACTTGTTCAGTTGCGCACGACTCATCGCCACATCGATCTTGGCTTTTTTCACTGCCGCATCGATGTTCGCCGCTTTCTGTGCACGCACTCGCTCAAGCGCCGCCTGCACCGGATCAAGCGCTGCCACTTCAGTTTGCGGCGCAGCGCGTTGAGCACGGGCCTGACGTTCAGCGAGTTTGTGTTCTTCTTCACGACGCAGGCGAGCATTTCGCTGTTCGAAACGGTGGCGTGCGTGATTGCGCTTGGCGGCGCGAGCTCGCTGTTCATCGAGGCTGACCGCCAGGCCGCCGACAATCGGCAGCACCGTGGCAATCGGCAGCGGGTGCATCTCGATGCAATCCACTGGGCAGGGCGCGACGCAGAGGTCGCAACCGGTGCACTCGTCGACGATCACCGTGTGCATCAACTTGGCCGCGCCGACGATGGCGTCCACCGGGCAGGCCTGGATGCACTTGGTGCAACCGATGCACTCGGCTTCGCGAATATAGGCGATCTGCGCCGGGGCCGAGCCGCGGCTGACGTCCAGCTCCAGCACCGGCACTTTCAGCAGGTCGGCCAGGGCCGCAATGGTTTCGCTGCCGCCCGGCGGGCACTTGTTGATCGGTTCGCCGCTGGCAATGCCTTCGGCGTAGGGCTTGCATCCGGGGTGGCCGCACTTGCCGCACTGGGTCTGGGGCAAGAGGGCGTCGATGCGTTGAATCAGACTCATGTTTTGATCAGTCCGCTGAATCCGAGAAAAGCCACTGCCATCAGTCCGGCGCCGATCAACTCGATCGGCAGGCCGCGAAAGGGCAGGGGAACATCGTTATCGAGTGTGCGTTGGCGCAAGTCGCTGAACAGACTCAGCACCAGCCAGAAGCCCAGCCCGGCACCGAGGCTCAGAGCTGTGGCGTGGAAAAAACCGTGGTCGGCCTGGGCGTTGAGCAAGGTCAGGCCAAGCACGCCGGCATTACCCAGCAGCAGAAGCCAGAGGCCATCGAACGAACGCTTGGGAAGTAATCGTGAAAGCAGCTTCAGCAGCGGACCGGCCAGCAACACGCTCAACGGCAGGAACACGAACAGATGCAGCGACGTCAGTTCCAGCGGGACCAGCAGCCAGTGATAGGCCGAGTAGCCCAGGACGCCGACTATCAGCATCAGGCACGTCGTCGCAATGCCCAGGGCATGAACTCTTTCACGCTCGCTGCCCAATAGCGGATCGACGCCCAGCGGCCAGTGCAACACGAGGTTGTTGATCAGGGCAGCGCTGATAAGCGTAAAAACAAATTCAGTCATGATCGTGCCGGCAAGAACGGGGCTTTTAAACGCGGCGGTCTAAAAAGCTTAGGCATTATCCGGCAAGGATGGAGGGTGGGCCAGATATGAAAATCCCACAGTCGTGTCACGCACGACTGTGGGATCGGTTTAGCCGCGAATCTTACTTGATGCGCTGACCCGGCTTGGCGCCGCTGTCAGGGCTGAGCAGGTAGATTTCTTCGCCGCCAGGGCCGGCAGCCATCACCATGCCTTCGGAGATGCCGAACTTCATTTTCCGTGGCTTGAGGTTGGCGACCATCATGGTCAGGCGACCATTGAGCTTGGACGGATCCGGATAAGCGCTCTTGATCCCGGAGAACACGTTGCGTTGCTCGTCACCGATGTCCAGGGTCAGGCGCAGCAGCTTGTCGGCGCCCTCAACATGTTCAGCCTTGAGGATCAAGGCAACGCGCAGGTCGACAGCGGCGAAGGTATCGAACTCGACTTCCGGCGACAGTGGGTCCTTGGTCAGTTCGCCGTTGCCGGCAGGTGCAGCATCGCCGGTGTCGGTAGCGCTGGCGGTCAGGTCTTCCTTGGAGGCATCGCTCATGGCTTGCACTTTTACCGGGTCAATACGGGTCATCAACGGTTTGAATTCGTTTAGCTGGTGGTTGCTGAGCAAGGTGGCGTGGTCGTTCCAGGTCAACGGCGCGACGTTCAGGAACGCCTCGGCGTCGGCGGCCAGCAACGGCAAGACCGGCTTGAGGAAGATCACCAACTGGCGGAACAGGTTGACGCCCAGGGCGCAGATGGCCTGGACTTCATCCTGCTTGCCTTCCTGTTTGTTCAGCGACCACGGCGCCTTGTCGGCAATCCAGGCGTTGGCACGGTCAGCCAGGCCCATGATTTCACGCATGGCCCGGGCGAAGTCGCGCGCCTCGTAGGCTTCGGCGATGCTCGGCGCAGCCGCCAGGAACGCTTCGGTCAGTTCCGGTGCGGCGTTGCCGGCCACCAGCAAACCACCGTTGCCCTTTTGGATAAAACCGGCGCAACGGCTGGCGATGTTGACGACTTTGCCGACCAGATCGGAGTTGACCTTCTGCACGAAGTCTTCAAGGTTCAGGTCGAGGTCGTCGACGCCACGGCTCAGCTTGGCCGCGTAGTAGTAGCGCAGGTATTCCGGCGACAGGTGATCCAGATAGGTCCGCGCCTTGATGAAGGTGCCGCGCGATTTGGACATTTTCTGACCGTTGACGGTCAGGTAGCCGTGCACGTTGATGCCGGTCGGTTTACGGAAACCGGCGCCTTCGAGCATCGCTGGCCAGAACAGGGCGTGGAAGTTGACGATGTCCTTGCCGATGAAGTGGTACAGCTCAGCGGTGGAGTCCTTGCCCCAGAACGCGTCGAAGTCCAGCTCCGGCGTGCGGTTGCACAGGTTCTTGAAGCTGGCCATGTAGCCGATCGGCGCATCCAGCCAGACGTAGAAGTACTTGCCAGGTTCGCCCGGGATTTCGAAACCGAAGTACGGCGCATCGCGGGAGATGTCCCACTGTTGCAGGCCTGCATCCAGCCATTCGGCGATTTTGTTCGCCACGGCTTCTTGCAGGGTGCCGCTGCGGGTCCAGGTTTGCAGCATGTACTGGAAGTCCGGCAGCTTGAAGAAGAAGTGCTGGGAATCCTTGAGCACCGGGGTGGCGCCAGAGATCGCCGACTTCGGATCCTTCAGGTCGGTCGGTGCGTAGGTCGCACCGCATTTTTCGCAGTTGTCGCCGTACTGGTCTTCGGTGCCGCATTTCGGGCAGGTGCCCTTGATGAAGCGGTCGGCCAGGAACATTTTCTTTTCCGGGTCGAAGTACTGAGTGATCGAACGCTGGGCGATGTGCCCGGCGTCGCGCAGCTTCAGGTAGATCTGGCTCGACAGCTCACGGTTTTCTTCGGCGTGAGTGGAGTGGAAGTTGTCGAAGTCCACCAGGAACTCGGCAAAGTCGGCGCTGTGTTCAGCCTGGACGTTGGCGATCAGTTGTTCCGGGGTGATGCCTTCCTTTTCCGCGCGCAGCATGATGGCCGAACCGTGGGCGTCGTCGGCGCAGACATAAATGCATTGATTGCCGCGGTGCTTCTGGAAACGCACCCACATATCAGTCTGGATGTATTCCAGCATGTGGCCAAGATGGATCGAACCATTGGCATAGGGCAGGGCGCTGGTGACGAGGATCTTGCGTGGCTCGGACATGGGGCTCGGCTACTTGATGAAACGGAGGTCGGCCACTATAAAGCGCCGGCGCATATTTTTCACCCCCGAGAACCTTATGCCCGGTCCGGCAAATTGCGTGTGGCCATCGGATTATTGTCACATTCTGAAAGCATGCCGTCCGGCCTTTAGAACAGGTAGGATAGCCGCCTGATTTTCAGTCCTGCTATCGGAGTTGCCCATGAGCGCCGTCAATCGCGCAGCGGTGGAAGCCGTCCTTCGCCAATACACCGACCCTTACCTGAACCAGGACCCGGTCAGCGCCGGGTGTGTGCGCAGCATCGACATCCAGGGTGATCGCGTCAGCGTCCAGCTGGAATTGGGTTACGCCGCCGGTTTGTTCAAGAGTGGCTGGTCGCAGATGCTGCAAATGGCGATCGAAGGCCTCGACGGCGTGACGACCGCTCGCGTCGACATCACCAGCGTGATTGCCCCGCACAAGGCCCAGGCGCAAATTCCAGGCCTGGCCAACGTCAAGAATGTAGTGGCCGTGGCGTCCGGCAAGGGCGGCGTGGGCAAATCCACCACCGCCGCCAACCTTGCGCTGGCCCTGGCCCGTGAAGGCGCCAAGGTCGGGATTCTCGACGCGGACATCTACGGTCCGAGCCAGGGCATCATGTTCGGCATCCCCGAAGGCACCCGACCGAAGGTCAAGGATCAGAAATGGTTCGTGCCCATCGAGTCCCATGGCGTCGAAGTGATGTCGATGGCGTTCCTGACCGACGACAACACGCCGATGGTCTGGCGTGGGCCGATGGTGTCGGGCGCGCTGCTGCAACTGGTGACCCAAACCGCCTGGGGCGATCTGGATTACCTGGTCATCGACATGCCGCCAGGCACCGGTGACATCCAGCTGACCCTGGCGCAGAAAGTCCCGGTGGCCGGTGCGGTTATCGTCACCACCCCGCAGGATCTGGCGTTGTTGGACGCACGTAAAGGCGTCGAGATGTTCCGCAAGGTCAACATCCCGGTGTTGGGCGTGGTGGAAAACATGGCCGTGCACATCTGCTCCAACTGCGGACATGCCGAGCATCTGTTCGGTGAGGGTGGTGGCGTGAAGCTGGCCAGCCAGTACGGCGTTGAGCTCCTGGCTTCGTTGCCGCTGGCGATGACCATCCGCGAACAGGCCGATGGCGGCAAGCCAACCGTGATCGCCGAGCCGGACAGCCCGATTGCGATGGTGTATCAGGAACTCGCCCGCCACGTTGGCGCGCGGATTGTGTTGCAGGAAGCGGCGACACCGGCGATGCCGAACATCACCATCAGCGACGATTGATCTGCATCGACTGTTAAAAGATCGCAAGCTCCTACAGGGCAATGCAAAACCCTGTAGGAGCTGTCGAGTGAAACGAGGCTGCGATCTCTTGATCTTGCTTTAGATCCGCAACCCGCCATCCATTTCCAGGATCCGGCCGGTGTAGTAATCGTTCTCGAAAATGTACGCCGCCGAATGGGCGATCTCGTCCGGCTTGCCCATGCGCTTGAGCGGAATACCGGCCGTCATTTTCTCCAGCGCTTCGGGCTTCATGCCCAGGGTCATTTCGGTTTCGATGAAGCCCGGCGCAATGCCCGCCACACGAATACCGTAGCGCGCCAATTCCTTGGCCCAGGTCACGGTCGCCGCCGCCACACCCGCCTTGGCGGCAGAGTAGTTGGTCTGGCCAACGTTGCCGGCACGGGAAATCGAGGAGATATTGATGATCGCGCCGCTGTTGTTCAGCTCGACCATTTTTGCCGCGACTTCACGGGTGCACAGGAACACACCGGTCAGGTTGACGTCGATCACCGCCTGCCACTGGGCCAGGCTCATCTTGGTCATTTCGCCGTCCTTGACCTTCAGCAGCAGGCCGTCGCGCAGGATCCCGGCGTTGTTGATCAGGCCATGAATCGCGCCGAAATCTTCAGCCACCTGGGCGACCATGTGCGTGACTTGCTCTTCATTGGCGACGTTGCACAGGTAGGCGCGGGCTTCGACACCCTTGGCCTTGCAGGCGGCGACCGTGTCGTCGAGCTTTTCCTGGTTCAAATCGACCAGCGCAAGCTTGGCGCCTTTAGCGGCGAAATACTCGGCCATGGAACGGCCTAAACCCTGGCAACCGCCAGTGATAATGATTACTTTGTCGGTGAGTTGCATTCGCATGCCCCAGTAGCAGGTTGGAGTGGTCTTCCTTCTAGAGAGCCTCTCGATCTGCACCGGATGTGGCCTGGTTGCACATGAGAACTGCCCCGATGGCGTACTGGAAACTATCCCCAGGCGCCTGTCCGTTTTTTCGACGGATTCTATTTAAGGAGTCATAAATTGAGCGTAGAAGCGGCCAAGAATGCCCGAGAATTGCTTCTCAAGGAATACCGTGGAGTGCTGTCGACACACTCCAAGTCGATGCCGGGTTTCCCGTTCGGCTCCGTCGTTCCTTACTGCCTGGACGAGCAAGGGCGGCCGCTGATCCTTATCAGCCGCATCGCACAGCACACCCATAACCTGGAAAAAGACCCGAAATGTTCGTTGTTCGTGGGCGAGCGCGAGGCCGATGATGTGCAAGCCGTTGGTCGCCTGACTTACCTCGCTGAAGCAGAAAAGCTCGAGGACGAGGCGGCCATCGAAGCGGCGGCGGAACGTTACTACCGCTATTTCCCGGATTCGCAGAGCTACCACAAGGCTCACGATTTCGATTTCTGGGTGCTCAAGCCTGTGCGTCACCGCTACATCGGTGGTTTTGGCGCGATTCACTGGGTCGATCACCTGACCTTGGCCAACCCGTTTGCCGGCAAAGCCGAAGCGAGTATGGTCGAGCACATGAATGCCGATCACGCCAAGGCCATCGCCCATTACGTCGATCTGGCAGGCCTGCCGAAAACCGAGCCGGCACAATTGGCGGGCATCGATACTGAAGGCATGCACCTGCGCATTGGTCAGGCCCTGTACTGGCTGCCGTTTCAAGCGCCTTGTAATACGCCGACACAAGTGCGCGAAGCCTTGGTTTTCCTGGCTCACGCCGAACATTGGCCGAAAAATGAAGTGGCCGATGCTTGAATTCACGAATCGGCGACGTCATCTAGGGAAGACTGGCAAGGCATTCTTGCGTTGAGGAACCATTTGATGCGCCCTTTTTTATTGCTCTTTGTACTGTTTCCGGTGTTGGAGCTGTTCGTATTCGTCAAGGTCAGCGGGGCGATCGGGTTTTTCCCGGCCTTGCTGCTGATTATTCTCGGCTCGATGCTCGGCGTGTTCGTGCTGCGCATCGCCGGTCTGGCCACCGCATTGCGGGCTCGTGAAAGCCTGAACCGCGGCGAACTGCCAGCGCAGACCATGCTCGAAGGCCTGATGCTGGCCTTGGCGGGCGGTCTGTTGATCCTGCCGGGTTTCGTCACCGACGTGCTGGGCTTAATCATGTTGCTGCCGATCTCCCGTCGACTGCTGGCCAATAAAATGCGCCAGCGCGCCGAGGAGCAAGCGATCCGTCAGCGAGCGTTCGCCGATGATCTTCAACCCCGAGGCGGTCCTGCTCCGCGAGCGCCGCTGGGCCGCGAGCCCGATGTGATCGAAGGCGAGTTCGAACACCGCGATTCCAAGTAACACCTTTCAAAGACACGGCACCTTCGGGTGCCGTGTTCGTTTTTGGGGCGTCAAGGTGAAAATTTTTTGCTCCTCGCCCTTGTAATCAGCTTGTACGCCCTTATGTAACGGTCACCGCAAGGTTTCTGGCGATCACGCCAGACAGACTTCCGCGTCTCGCTTGTCGAGCCGCACCCGGCACCGCCGGATTTGTTAAACCCGCCGGGAATACACCGGCCGATGAAAACCACAATTAGGAGAGATCGACAATGAAGCTTCGTCCTCTGCATGACCGCGTCGTCATCCGTCGCAGCGAAGAAGAAAAGAAAACCGCTGGCGGTATCGTCCTGCCAGGTTCGGCTGCTGAAAAAGCCAACAGCGGCGAGATCCTCGCTGTCGGTACCGGCAAAGTGCTGGATAGCGGTGAAGTGCGTGCACTGGCCGTTAAAGTGGGTGACAAGGTTGTGTTCGGTCCTTACTCCGGCAGCAACACCGTGAAAGTCGACGGCGAAGACCTGCTGGTAATGAGCGAGAACGAAATCCTCGCTGTTATCGAAGGCTGATTCCCCGCTCATTTTCCCGCTACTACAAAGTATTTAAGGAATATCGATCATGGCTGCTAAAGAAGTTAAATTCGGCGATTCCGCCCGCAAGAAAATGCTCGCCGGTGTCAACGTCCTGGCTGACGCAGTAAAAGCGACCCTGGGCCCTAAAGGCCGTAACGTGATCATCGAGAAGAGCTTCGGCGCTCCGACCATCACCAAGGACGGCGTTTCCGTAGCCAAAGAAATCGAGCTGAAAGATCGCTTCGAAAACATGGGCGCGCAGCTGGTCAAAGACGTTGCCTCCCGTGCCAACGATGACGCAGGCGACGGCACCACCACCGCTACCGTTCTGGCTCAGTCGATCGTCAACGAAGGCCTGAAAGCCGTCGCTGCCGGCATGAACCCGATGGACCTGAAACGCGGTATCGACAAAGCGACCATCGCTATCGTCAAAGAGCTCAAAGCACTGTCCAAGCCTTGCGCTGACACCCGTGCAATCGCTCAGGTCGGCACCATCTCGGCCAACTCCGACAGCTCCATCGGCGACATCATTGCCGAAGCCATGGAAAAAGTCGGTAAAGAAGGCGTGATCACCGTTGAAGAAGGCTCGGGCCTGGAAAACGAACTGTCGGTTGTTGAAGGCATGCAGTTCGACCGTGGCTACCTGTCCCCGTACTTCGTCAACAAGCCAGAGACCATGACTGCCGAGCTCGACGGTCCGCTGATCCTGCTGGTCGACAAAAAGATCTCCAACATCCGCGAAATGTTGCCAGTACTGGAAGCCGTTGCCAAAGCCGGCCGTCCACTGCTGATCGTGGCCGAAGACGTTGAAGGCGAAGCCCTGGCGACTCTGGTTGTGAACAACATGCGTGGCATCGTTAAAGTCGCAGCCGTCAAGGCTCCAGGCTTCGGCGACCGTCGCAAGGCCATGCTTCAGGACATCGCTGTTCTGACTGGCGGTACCGTTATCTCCGAAGAGATCGGTCTGAGCCTGGAAAGCACTACCCTGGAACACCTGGGTAATGCCAAGCGCGTGATCCTGTCCAAAGAAAACACCACCGTGATCGACGGTGCAGGCGTTGAGACTGACATCCAGGCTCGCGTTCTGCAGATCCGTCAGCAAGTGGCCGACACTTCGTCCGACTACGACCGTGAAAAACTGCAAGAACGTCTGGCCAAGCTGTCCGGCGGCGTTGCAGTGATCAAGGTTGGCGCTGGTTCCGAAGTAGAAATGAAAGAGAAGAAAGCCCGCGTTGAAGACGCCCTGCACGCTACCCGTGCAGCCGTTGAAGAAGGCGTGGTACCTGGCGGCGGCGTGGCACTGGTTCGCGCTCTGCAGGCTATCTCCGAGCTCAAAGGCGACAACGATGACCAGAACGTTGGCATCCAGTTGCTGCGTCGCGCTGTTGAAGCGCCACTGCGCCAGATCGTTGCCAACTCCGGTGACGAGCCAAGCGTTGTGGTCGACAAGGTCAAGCAGGGTTCGGGTAACTACGGTTACAACGCTGCGACCGGCGAATACGGCGACATGATCGAAATGGGTATCCTGGACCCGGCTAAAGTGACTCGTTCGGCTCTGCAAGCGGCTTCGTCGATTGCCAGCCTGATGATCACCACCGAAGCCATGATCGCCGAGATCAAGGAAGACGGCCCAGCTGGCGGCGGCATGCCAGACATGGGCGGTATGGGCGGCATGGGCGGCATGATGTAAGCCAGCCTTACCCTGTACGAAAAAACCCCGCTGGCGTGAGCCAGCGGGGTTTTTTATTGCCTTCATATTGATATGTCAGAGACCGAGGCGCGGCCATCGTCGGATCGCCACCCGGACCAAGCCACGCTCCCACAGGTTCAGCGCAAACCCTGTGGGAGCGGGCTTGCCCGCGATGGCGTCAAATCAGGCGCTAACGCGTTCTGCTTGGGCCACTCGCTCAGCCTTGGAAGCCGGTCGATACAGGATGTAGTAGTAAGACCCCAGACAGATCAGCCAGCAGAAAATCGCCGTCCACACGTTGTGGGAGAAGAAGTGCGCGCCCTGCATCATCCGGCTGATGGAAAACACTGAGCCCAGAGCGAAAGCGAACACAAACGCCTGGCGCGCCAGACGCGGACGACGGTCACGCAGGACAAAGAACAGCGCAAACAGCGTGAAGCCGGTGGCGGCGTGACCCCCCGGCCAGCAACGGCCTGGTTTTTCTGTGTGCGGGCGAGGGCTGAGCAGTTCGCTGTAGGTCTCATGCCCACCGAATTGCTCCAGGCTCCAGGGACATTGCACCGCTGTCACCGCTTTCATCGGCGTCACGAACGATGTCGCCAACGCCAGCGACAGCACCAGGCAACCCAGTTCACGTTTGAACGGCTTGAGCCTGTCCATGAAAAAGGAGCCGATGAAGGCGAGGATGGCAAACACCGAAAACGCGATGACCACTTGCTTGGCGCGGTCATGCACGATGGTTTCCAGGAAGTAACTGTGGCGCCCGATGAAATTCCCGGCGACCGGGTCGTAGAACAGTTTGGCCAGGTCCATGTCCAGCGATGTCAGTTCGAGCAACATCAAAATGATCGCCGCAACGGCGGGGACACCCAGGCATACCCAGAAATTGAGCGGGCGAGGGGTGGGACGGACAGCGGATGATGACATGACAGATCCTGCAATTGAATAAACCCCGGGGCATCAGCCCGGGGCCATTCGATTAACGTTCGCTGACTTGACCGGCACCCTCCATGGGCGCTCTCCAGCCAAGTAGCTGTTGCTTGAAGCCATAACTGGCGGTTTGGTAATACGTGATGGCGCGTGTGATCAAGGGATCGCTGTTGGTGGCACGTGACTCGCTACTTTCGGTCAGCGCATCATCGTGGCGGCGCAATCCTTGCCGGGGGCTCAGGATCGCCAGATTTTTGCCATCGAACAAGCCCAGATGCTGATAATTGCCAACCACCACGCGTGGCGGCAGCGGATTATCCTGCAGCAGGTTACGGCCGAAGAACGTCGACTGATAATCCAGATTCAGCAGGCCCAGCAAGGTCGGGGCGAGGTCGATCTGACTGGCCAGTTGCGCCGTTTCACGAGCTTCAATCAATTTCGGCGCATAGACGAACAGTGGAATCTGATAGTTGCTGATCGGCAGATCCTCTTTGCCCGCGCTGCCGGCTGTGTGGTCGGCGACAAAGACAAAGATCGTATTATCAAACCACGGCTTCTTGCGTGCCTGATCCAGAAACTGACCGATGGCATAGTCCGTGTATTTCACTGCACCGTCACGACCGCTGCCCGATTTGATGTCGATCCGGTTGTCAGGATAGGTATAAGGACGATGGTTGGAGGTGGTCATCAGTTGCAGCAAGAACGGCTGTTGTTTGGCGTGGTTGGCATCGGCCAGTTTCAGCGTCTGGGCATAGAGGTCTTCATCCGCCATGCCCCAGGCATTCTTGAATTGGATCTCGGCTTCATCGACGCTGCTCTGGTCGACCACGCGGTAACCGTTACCGCTGAAGAACGCATTCATGTTGTCGAAGTAACCACGACCGCCATAGACGAACACGCTGTCGTATCCCACCGCGGCCAGTTGCTGCCCGAGGCTGGCGAAACCGCTTTCACGCCCCACACGCTTGACGATCGAGCGTCCCGGCGTCGGCGGAATAGCCAGCGTGATGGCTTCCAGGCCACGATCGGTACGGGTGCCGGTGGCGTAGAAATTGTTGAAGTACAGGCTCTGCTTGCGCAAGGCGTCGAGATTAGGGGTCAGGTTACGGTTGTCCCCATTGCTGCCCATGTACTTGGCGCTGAAACTTTCGATGGTCACCAGCACGATGTTGGGTTTTCGCAACACGCCCGGGTTGTCGATCATGCGACGAATGTCCTGCGGATCTTCGCCAACGAAACGGGCATTGGGTTCGCTCAGTTCAGTACGAATCTGCTGGGCAACGACGGCGGGCGGCAGGCTACTGTAGAACTGCGGGTAATCCAGTTCATTGTTACGGAAGGCGGCGAAGAACTGGTAGGGGCCATTGCTTGCCAATTCGTTCTGATAGGCGTTCCCGCCTTGAGCGCGCGGCGCGTCCTGGCTGAGCAACTGCAGGCTCAGGCCGGCAACGAGCAATAGAGCCATGGCATTCACCAGCCGATTGCGCAAAGCAGGCAGTGGCGAATCCAGCGCGCTATTGAACGGTTTGCGCAAGGCAAAGCTCATCGCTACCGCCAGTACCGCGAGGATGCTCAGCAGCGTACCGATCGGATAGGATTCGAGCAGGTTGTTCAACACTTCGTCGGAATACACCAGGTAATCGACGGCGATGAAATTGAAGCGCACACCGAACTCATCCCAGAACAGCCATTCGGCAACCGAAACGAACAACATGGCGAACAGACTGACGGTCAGTAGCCCCTGAAGGAACCAGCGATGACCACGGCGGCGCCACAAGGCGGGTGGACAGAGCAGCAGATAGAGACCCATCGGCAGCGCCGCGTAGGCAATGAAGCCCAGGTCGTACAGCAAGCCAACGCCAAATACCGAGAGAAAGCCGCTGCCGGCCTCATTCAGGTGCGTGAGCAGCAGGACCGTTCGGGTCAGTGTGAAAATGGCCAGCCAGGCGCCGGTTACGAGCAGCAGAAATCGTATTGGCGCAGTCTTGAAGAAGTCCATTATGCGAATATCCCTTAATTACAATCGCGCGAGAGTCTCGCTCAACCGCAGAGAGACGCTCTGTGAATCGATAGTGAAAAGCTTGTTCAGCCCTTCATTTGGTTGAGCGGATGGATTCTCGCACAGTTCGGCCCTAGCCCTGAATCACTCTTGGCCTTAAGCTGCGCGGGCCATGACGGCCGTTGCTGTGTACGGAGGAGGTGCTCATGCGAATTCTATTGGTTGAAGACAACCGCGATATCCTGGCCAATCTAGCCGATTACCTGGGGCTCAAAGGCTACACCGTGGACTGTGCGCAGGACGGTTTGTCAGGTCTGCATCTGGCGGCTACCGAGCATTACGATTTGATCGTACTCGATATCATGTTGCCTGGCATCGACGGTTACACCCTTTGCAAACGCCTGCGCGAAGACGCCCGCCGTGACACGCCGGTGATCATGCTCACTGCGCGTGACCAGCTCGATGACCGGCTGCAAGGCTTCAAGTCCGGTGCCGACGACTACCTGATCAAACCGTTTGCCCTGTCCGAACTGGCCGCCCGCATCGAAGCTGTCATGCGTCGCACCCAGGGTGGCGGTCGACGATCCTTGCAAGTGGGGGATTTGAGCTACGACCTCGACACTCTGGAAGTGACCCGTGAAGGCCGTCTGCTCAAACTCAACCCGGTCGGCCTGAAGCTGCTCGCCGTGCTGATGCAGAAAAGTCCCCATGTGCTGCGTCGCGAAATTCTCGAAGAAGCCCTGTGGGGCGATGACTGCCCGGACAGCGACAGCCTGCGCAGCCACGTGCATCAGCTGCGTCAGGTGATCGACAAACCATTCGCCAAGCCATTGCTGCAAACCGTTCACGGTGTCGGTTATCGCTTGGCCGAGGGCCGTGATGGAGTTTAAGCAGAGCCTTGCTCAACGGATCATCATTGCCTTTGCATTAATGAGCGCGCTGGTGGCGGGGGCCTTTGCCATGGGCATTGTGGCGACCGTGCACCTGGTGGAAGAAAAGCTGATTTCGGCGGGGCTCGGTGGCGACTTGCAGCGCCTGTTGCTGATGGACAGCGTCTCGGACTGGAGCCATCGCCCCGAGCCAGACCAATTGTTCTACTTCAGCGGCGGGCCGGGAGACTTTGCGCTACCCAAGGATCTGCGGCACCTTGATGCCGGATTTCACGAGGTTTTTCGTGAGAATCTTTCGTATCACGCGATAGTCGAAATCGTTGATGGCCGGCGTTACGTCCTGCTTCAAGACCAAAGCGATTTCGAAGAGCGTGAGCGGGTGCTGTTTGCCGTGGTGTTGGTCGGCTTCGTGCTGAGCCTGGCGTTGGCGGTCTTTCTCGGCTGGATCCTGGCGCGCAAAGTGATGGCGCCGGTGGTACGACTGGCCCGCCAGGTGCGCCATCGCGATCAACTGTTGGGGCTGGCCCCGCCTCTGGCTCCGGATTATGCCGCCGACGAAGTGGGCGAGCTGGCCGTTGCCTTCGACGCCACCCTTGGGCGTTTGCGCCAGGCATTGACCCGCGAGCGGTTGTTTACCAGTGACGTCAGCCACGAACTGCGCACACCGTTGATGGTGCTGGCCAGTTCCTGTGAGCTACTGCTGGAAAACCCCCACCTTGATCAGCGCGGTCACGCCCAGGTCGAGCGTATCGCCCGCGCGTGCGAAGAGATGCGCGAGCTGGTGCAAACGTTCCTGATGCTGGCTCGGGCCCAACGAGAAGACGCCAGCATGTCGCCGCAGCAATCGGTCCGTCAGATAGCCGACGGCCTGCTCAATCTGTGGCGCGAACCGATCGAAGCCAAAGGACTGAAACTGATCTTCGAGCCGGGCGATCCGCAGGACACGGGCTACAACGCGACCCTCTTGCACGCGGTAATGGGTAATCTGCTGCGTAATGCACTGCATTACACGGAAGACGGTTTCATCCGCCTGACGCTGACCGCCACGGGATTCATTGTCGAGGACAGTGGCGTGGGCATTCCCGAGGATAAGCGCGAGGCGATGTTCGAACCGTTCGTACGTGGCAGCGAGAAACGCGGCGAGGGCCTGGGGCTTGGACTGTCGCTGGTACAGCGGATCTGTGAGAACCAGGGCTGGAGTGTCAGCCTGACCAACATGGAACCCAATGGCTGTCGTTTTGAGGTGGAGTTAAGCCAGAAGTAGTCTGGGGCGGCGCCAAAGATCGGGACTCCAAGCCATCGTTGTTCTCCTGAAAGATCCTGAAATGATTGGGTGTCTACGGCACACTTTTTTCACAAAGGGATGACCTGAGACTCACACCAATCTACCTATGGTGGTAGTCATCTGAAGCTCAGGAGACCGCTAAAATGGATGGCCCGATCAAACTTGATTTCTCTGAAAAATACGACGATCAGCATGCGCAACGGTACTTGCGCAAGCATCAGGACGGAGTGGGGCGTCGCTTGTCCCACTGGCGTGACGAGCAGTTGGTGCGTAAGGCGCTGGCACTGGCTGGCGAACCTGGGCTGATCCTCGACCTGCCATGCGGCGCCGGGCGCTTCTGGCCAGTACTGGCGGAAAAGGCCAATCGAGCCATCATCGGGGCCGATAATTCCGAGTCAATGTTGAAGGTCGCCGCCAAGTCGCAACCGGCCGACGTGGTAAAGCGGGTAAAACGTTTGCAGACTTCTGCATTCGATATTGAGTTGCCCGACAATGCCGTCGACTGCATTTTCTGCATGCGCTTGCTCCATCACATCGGCGACGCCGAACACCGAATGACCATTCTGCGCGAATTCGAACGTGTCTCACGGGACAGCGTCATTATTTCGTTGTGGGTCGACGGCAATTTCAAGGCCTGGAAACGCAAGCGTGCAGAGAAGCAGCGTGGACAGAAAGGTTACCAAAACCGATTTGTCTTACCGGCTGCCACGGTAGAAAAGGAGTTTGAACAGGCAGGTTTCCGTATTCAGGAACAATTGGACTTTTTACCGCTCTATGCCATGTGGCGGGTTTATGTATTACGCAAGAGGTAACAGATGGCAGTGCAATGTGCAGCAGAAACGGAAGTCGCTCCCCAGGACCGCTTCGACTATTTCTGGAATAAGCGCGGTGAGTGGGTAGAAGAACCCAACGTCCGTCGCGGTGGAGAAAGTGGCGTACAGCGAGTCAATGGCAGCGATGGCCAGCTGCTCTACACCAAGCGCCAGACCGGGCATATTTATCGCAGTTTGTTTCACCCCTTTGGCCGACCGACGGTGTTGCGCGAGCGTGACGCCCTGACCGGTTTGCGCGAGTTGGGCGTGCGCGTGCCTGAAATGGTGTTCTGCGGCGCACAACGCGACCCTGTGCACAAATGGCGCGCCTTGCTGGTGACCAAGTCGCTGGACGGTTTCGAGGAAATCGAACATTGGTACGCGGGCGGTGGGCGTGAGCGTCATGGTGAAGCGGTCCATGAACGCGTGTTGAAGGATCTGGCCGAGAACCTTGCCCGTATGCACAAGGGCCGTTGGCAGCACAGCTGCATCTATATCAAGCACGTCTTCGTGCGTGTCACTGGCGAAGGTGATTCAGCCAAGGCTGAAGTCGCATTGATCGATCTGGAGAAATGCCGCCAGCGTCTGACCGCTCAACACGCGGCAGCCCATGACATGAAACAACTGCGTCGCCATTCGTCGTTCAGTGATACGGACTGGACAAATCTCGTCTACTTTTATGAGACGGCGTTCGGCAGCGCTATCAAAGGTTTATAGCGATGAAACTCGAAATTGCACGAGGTTTGTTTTTAGCAGGAGCCTTGGCAGTTGCTTCGTTGGCGGTGGCTGCCTGGGAGCAGCCCCGCACGCAGGTCATCAGTTCAGTGAGCGCTGATGCTCACTGTCCGTTGCCACGCGTTGCCAAGGCATCCGTGGCGACCCATCCCGATCATGATTTATTGCTGTTCATGTTCGGACTTTCTCAAGGAATGAGGCCACAAAGTTGAACAGACTCAAGCCAACATAAAAGGCCTCGATCATTCGAGGCCTTTTTTTTGCGTCCTTTTTTTATCAAAAATCGCCTGTCGCTCCCAAAGGAATCAGAGGCTTTCTTTGACGTCGGGCTTGGCCAGCAGCGTGTAGATACAAGGCAGCACGAACAACGTAAACAACGTTCCGATCGACATGCCGGTAGCGATCACCATACCGATATCAAACCGGCTCACGGCGCCTGCCCCCGTGGCGATGATCAACGGCACCATGCCGAACACCATCGCCGCCGTGGTCATCAATACCGGGCGAAGTCGAATCGCCGCCGCTTCCTCGACCGCCTCGCGCGGCGTCAGCCCTTTGTCCTTGCGCAACTGATTGGCGAACTCGACGATCAGAATCCCGTGCTTGCTGATCAGTCCGATCAAGGTCACCAGTCCGACCTGGGTATAGATGTTCATGCTCGACCAACCCAGGAACAGCGGGATCAGTGCGCCACAGATCGACAACGGAACGGTAACCAGAATCACCAGCGGATCACGGAAGCTTTCGAACTGGGCCGCGAGCACCAGGAAAATGATCGCCAGTGCCAGGGCGAAAGTCACCCACAGTGCGCTGCCTTCCTGAACGTATTGGCGTGACGCACCGGCATAATCCACGGCATATCCGGCCGGTGCCTCTTCTCTCGTGATCTGACGCACGGTGTCGATCGCTTCACCCATGCTCACCAGCGGGACCCCGGACAGAATGGCCGAGTTGAGTTGCTGGAACTGGTTCAATTGCCGCGGACGCGCCCGGTCGCTGACCGTGATCAGGGTCGACAGCGGCAGCAACTCCCCCTTGGTGTTTCTGACGTAGTAGCTATTCAGCCACTCGGGGTTATCCCGGAACGGTCGTTCGACCTGCGCAATGACTTTGTAACTGCGGCCTTCAATGGTGAAACGGTTGATTTCCGCCTCACCCAGCATCGTCGCCAGTGTTCCGCCCAGGTCCTGCATGGACACGCCCATCTGTGCCGCTTTCGCCCGATCGATGTCGACCACGATTTCAGGTTTGTCGAAGGCCAGGTCGACGTCGACGAAAGCGAACTTGCCGGACTCCATCGCGCGTTTTTTCACCCGGTCCATCACCTGCAGCAACGACTCGTAATCGTTGGCCGAGTTGATCACGAACTGAAACGGCAACCCTTCGCCTGTGCCGGGCAAGGAGGGCAGGTTGAAACCGAAGATCTGCAGTCCGGCGATGCTCTCCAGTTTGCGCTGAACCTCGGGCAGGATTTGCATCTGCGTACGGTGGCGCTCGTTCCACGGCTTGAGCAGAAAGCCGCCAATCCCCGATTGCACGCCGTTGAAACCATTGATCTGGAACGAGGAGTAGTACTCGGGGAACGCTTTGAAGATCGAGATGAATTCGTCGGTGTAGGCGCTCAGATAGTCGAGGTTGGCCGGTTGCGGGGCTTTGGCCATCATGAAAATGATGCCCTGGTCTTCGTCGGGTGCCAGTTCCGACTTGGTGAACTTGAGCAGCACCGGAATCAGGCACAGCACGATCACTGCAAACACCAGCACCACCGGCCGGGTGTTCAATGTTCCGTGCAGCAGGCTCTGGTAGCGGCGCTTGAGGCCTTCGAAAATCATGTCCAGCCGGTGCGCCAGGCCGCTGGGATTTTCGTCGTGACGCAGCAACAAGGCGCACATCATTGGCGACAGGGTCAGCGCCACCACGCCGGAAATCACCACTGCCCCAGCCAGTGTCAAGGCGAACTCCTTGAACAGCGCCCCCGTCAGCCCCGTCAGGAAGCCGATTGGCGCATAAACCGCCGCCAGGGTGATGGTCATCGAAACCACCGGCATCGCGATTTCCCGTGCGCCCTCAATGGCCGCGTCGATAGGCGTCTTGCCTTCTTCGATGTGACGGTGAATGTTTTCCACCACCACGATGGCATCGTCCACCACCAACCCGATGGCCAGAACCATCGCCAGCAGGGTCAGCAGGTTGATCGAGTAGCCCATCATCTGCATGAAGAACATCACGCCGATCATCGACAGCGGAATGGTCACCACCGGAATCACCACCGATCGCAGTGCGCCCAGGAACAGGAATACCACCACGATCACGATCAACACCGCTTCGAACAGGGTTTTCACCACCTCGTCGATCGAAGCCTGAATGAACAACGTGGCGTCGTAGGCGATTTCACTCTTGAGGTTTGGCGGCAGCTGGGCTTCCAGCTCCGGCATGATCTTGCGCACTTCCTTGATCACGTCCAGCGGGTTGGCACCCGGCGTCGCCTTGATGCCGATGTATACCGACGGCGTGCCGCCGAAGGAACTGATGGAGTTGTAGTTCTCCGCGCCCATTTCAACCCGCGCGACATCGCTGAGCAGGACCCGACTGTCGCCGGCGACTTTCAGGGGAATCGCGGCAAAGGCTTCGGCGGACTTGAGCTCGGTGTTGGCGTTGATGCTGGTGACCACGTACTCGCCTTTCACTTCACCGGCGGCGGAGAGAAAGTTGTACTGGCGCACCGCGTTGGTCACGTCGCTGGCGCTCAGGCCGAATCCGGCCAGTTTCACCGGGTCCAGCCACAGGCGCATGGCAAACACCTGGTTGCCGAGAATCTCCGCCTCGGCCATGCCTGGCAGGGTGGCGAGTTTGGGTTGAATGACCCGCGACAAGTAGTCGGTGATCTGCGGGTTGCTCAGCTCCTTGCTGAAGAAACTGATGTACATGAGCGCCGAGGCGTCGGCAGCTTCCTTGCTCAGCACCGGATCTTCAGCGTCCTGGGGCAGCTGATTCTTGACCTCGTTGGCCTTGGCCAGCAGCTCGGTGAACAAGCGGTCGCTGTTGGAGCCGATGCGCGCATAGACCGAGATCACCGAGAAGTTCTGGCGACTGACCGAGGTCATGTAGTCGATGCCTTCGGCGCTCGCCAGGCTCTGTTGCATCGGTTGGGTGATGTAGCCCTGAATGGTCTCGGCGTTGGCCCCCGGATACGCGGTGGTCACCGTGATCAAGGCGTTTTCCATTTGTGGGTATTGGCGCAGCGGCAGCTTGCTCCAGGCCTGAAAGCCGAGCAGCACAATCAACAGGCTGACCACGGTGGCGAGCACCGGGCGGCGGATGAACGGGTCAGTAAAAGCCATGGGGATTCCTTGATCAGTCCGCGCGCGGCGGGCTGTTCTTCTCGGCTAGAGTCTTGTCGTCGCTGATGGCAATGTGGGCGCCGTTGTCCAGTTTGATCTGACCGGCCGTGACCACTTTTTCGCCGTTCTGCACACCCTTGGTAACCATCACCCGCCCGTCGCGACGCTCGCCGGTTTCGATGAAACGCCGCTCGGCTATCAGGACGGGTTGGCCCTTGTCATCTTTTACGACGCTGCCGTCTTCGGCTTTTTTCTGCGCCACCACGTACAGCGAGTTGCCGTAGAGCGTGTAGGTGATTGCGCTTTCCGGTACGACGATGCGCGGCTGCGGGTCCGGTAACAACACCTGCAGGCTGGCGAACATGCCCGGCAGCAGTTTGCCGTCGGGGTTGGCCAGGGTCGCGCGGACCTGCACGTTGCGCGTGGTGTTTTCGACTTTCGGGTTGATCGCACTGATGGTGCCGGGGAAGGTTTCCTTCGGATACGCCGCGACGATGACCTGCACCGACTGGCCGATGCCGATCTTCGGGATTGACTGCTCCGGCACGAAGAAGTCGACATAGAGGCTGCTGAGGTCCTGCAGCGTGGCGATCATCGTGCCGCTGGCGACATAGTCGCCGACATCGACCTGGCGAATACCGATGGTGCCGCTGAACGGGGCGAGGATGCGCTTCTTCGCCAGCGAAGCCTTGAGCTGGTTGACCGTGGCCTGATCCTTTTTCATGATCGCCAAGAGTCGGTCGAACTCGCCTTTGGAGATGGCCTGGCTGCCTACCAGTTGGCTGCCGCGGTTGTAATTGACCGTCGACAATCCGAGGTCCGCCATTGCGGTTTCCAGCAACGCCTTTTCCACATCGCTGTCGAGCTGCACGATCGGTTGACCGGCCTTGACCTTCTGCCCTGACTGGAACTGCACATCCGTGACGGTACCGGCAATCTCCAGGCTAAGGTCTACACCTTGCAGTGCCTTCAGCGTGCCGACGGTGGGCAGGCGCGCCTGCCACGGCTGCTCGGTCGCGGTGGCCACGGCGACACTGATCGGCGGTCTCGGCGCGGAAAAGCCTTGAATCATCGTGTAGATGGAGAAGGCTTTGTAAGCGGCCAGTACCGGCACGATCAGCAGAACAACACCCAACATGATCAGCATGCGGCGACGCAGCATAGTTCCAGTTCCTTGGAGAAATCAGGTGAGACAGTCCGGCACATTACCCCGAGTCGCCAGGGGTTTCCAACTGGTAGAAGTTACAGGCAAATAGCGTCACGCCCTGTAGCCGCTGCCGAAGGCTGCGCCAGCCGCTACAAGGGTTCGTGTTTAGATGAGATGAAGGTGGTTGTCCCAGAGCCCGGCGGGAAGCTCAAGTGGTTTTGCCACCAAATCTGTCTGACGGCAATCGTAGAACCGGCAGCGGCCCTGACCCGAGGTCACGACAAACCCGTCCGCCACGGCACCCACTCCGGCGCAATCAGGAAGCGGCGCGTCCAGGCGCACTTCGCCGCTATCCATGTCCCAGATGAAAAAGCGGTTGCCGCGTGGCGCGGTCAAGGCGACCAGCCGCAACTCACTGTGTACCGCGACGCTGGCGGTGTAATGCCCCATCGCCTGCAACTGATGCTCAGGCACCGGGAACGCCACGAACGGTTGGCCGGGACGTTTGATCGCTAGCAACTCAGAAGACTCGTGGGACGGCCCCATGAATTGCTGGCCGGCGACGATGGTGCCGTCGCTGGCGACCCCCAGGTGACGCACGCTGTTCATTTGCTGGGCGAGGGTCTCCTTGCTCAGCAGCGTGCCGTCGCGTTGCATCAGCACCAGGCTCGGTTCCATGGCATTGAGGTTCATCTCGACCCGGCTTTCAGCCTCGGTGCGAATGCCGCCGTTGGCCACCACCAACGTCTCGCCATCGGGCATCCACGACACCTGATGCGGACCGATGCCATGGGTCGAAATCTCGCCACTGTGCACCAATCGTTCACCCTCGAACTTGTACACACCCAGCAATCCGCGACCCGGATCGGAGGTGTCGTTCTCGGTGGCATACAGCCAGTCACCGCTCTTGTGAATCACCGCATGACCATAGAAATGCCGGTTCGGCCGCGATACCACGGTTTGCAGCAGCGCGCCGTCGCGCAGGTCGATCAGGTAACTCTCGGTGCCCGGACGCCGGGCGACAAACAGCGCGATCGGCAGTGTCGGGTGGTTGATGATGTCGTGGCAACGCTGGCCAACTCGGGTGGCGAACACCCGGTTGCCGTCCAGCCGATAACCGACGGCGTAGTGCTGGCCGTCTGTATCGTCCCGTGCCGAGAGCAGCAGCGGGCTTTTATCCTTTTGCTTGAACAGCGTCCAGCCGCCCAGTGTCACTGCTCCCAGCAGCAAACTACCTAAAGTCAGAGCCTGACGTCGCAGCATGGCACTCGCCCTCATCAGTCACCGTCGTTGGCGTTGAAGCCCAGTTGAATGCCCAGCGCCTTGGCCAGTTCGCCTTCATGCAGGCGATGGACGACGTTGAGGCTGTCGTAGAGGTCGTTGAGTTGCTGGCGTCCGGCGTCATCGTTGAGCATTTCGCTCAGCGAACGCTGGTTGCTGGCAAACAGTTTCAGGGACGCGGCGTAAGCGGCATCGATCTTGTCGGCCAACGGCTTTTGCTCGCTCGGCAACAGACCGCGAAGGCCTTTGTTGTCGACGCCTTCCCACACCGTTTTGGCAGCGGCGAGGCTGGCTTCGAGGCCGGTCAGGGACGACTGGCTGCGCCATGCATCGGCCTGGAACGGTTGTGGCACGCCCTTGGTCTGGCGGCCCATTGGCGTACCGAGTTTTTTCTTCAGGGTGTCGAGGGCCGTGACCTGCACACGTAGCAAATCGGCGATCGCCTCGTGGGAATCGGCGTAGCGCTGGTTCGGAAACTTGCTCATCTGCGCGAGCATGCCGTCGGTGTTGTTCCAGGTTTTCAGGATCTCTTCGGCCAGTTGTTTCTGCCGCTCGCCAATCGCTTTCAGCAGCGGGCAGTACTTGGCTTTCTGAGCATCGTTAGCCACGTCCGGCTTGCTGTCGAACAGAATATATTCGTAGGCGGAAAGGCCCTGCACCACGACGCTGGACTTGGCCAGTTCGGCGGCATCGATCTGCGGCTGCGCGGTGACCAGTTGTTCGACCTGACGGCCCACGAGGTTTTTCTTGTCCGGCCAGAACTGCACCTGCCAGGCGCGATTGCCTTCGGCCAGCGGCCCGATCAGCAGCGGTTGCAGTTCGGCCCAGGCTTTCTGCGCGTGCAGGAAGTCGGCGCGGGCGGTGTCGAGGTTTTCCTTGCCTTCGCAGTAGGCGAGGGCGCTGACGGCCAATTGACGGTCGGCTTCAACCCAGCGCGTGTAGGTCGGCAGGATCACGGACTTGGCAATCGCCGCGGAGGTGACGGCTTGTGGGTCCTGTGGCGAACAGGCGCCCAAGGCTAGCGCTGCAAGGCTGGTGAATAACAACTTGGGACGGAACATGTCGGGCTCCCGATTCTTTATCAGTGTTCAAAGAGAATTCAAAAACGCCAGCAACGCAGCGCGCTGCTCGGCATTGAAAGACAAAACCTGTTGCTGCGCCGCTTTGGCTTCGCCGCCATGCCAGAGCACGGCTTCGAGCAGGTTGCGGGCGCGGCCGTCATGCAGGAACTGGGTATGGCCACTGACCGCCTGCGTCAGGCCGACGCCCCACAACGGCGGGGTGCGCCAGTCGCGGCCACTGGCCCGGAATTCGCTGCGGTTGTCGGCCAGACCGTCGCCCATGTCGTGAAGCAGCAGATCGCTATACGGGCGGATCACTTGATTGGCCAGTTCAGGTTCGGCGGCGTTGGCGGCGGTGGTGTATTTGGGGGTGTGACAGGACTGGCATCCGGCCTGGAAAAACAGGCTCTTGCCGGCCAGCACTTCGGGCGCGTTGACATCGCGACGGGCCGGAACGGCAAGGTTGCGGCTGTAGAACAGCACCAGACGCAGGATGTTGTCGCTGACTTCCGGCTCGCCATTCGGGCCATTGCCATTGGGCGCCTGTTTGCACGCGGTTTGCGCATCGGTGCAGTCGTCGATGGGCCTCAGGCTTGTGGTCAGGCCCATATCGCCGGAAAACGCGTGGACGTTTTGTTGGTTGAGATTCGGTTGCCCGGCCTTCCACCCGAATCGGCCTAGGACGGTTTTTTGTTGCACGTCATCCCAGACCCGGTTCGGGCGTCCGGCGATGCCGCTTTTGTCCTTGGCCTGGGCTTCGGCGTTAGCCAGGATCGCCTCGTCGGGAATGGCTTCGAGCAAGCCCAGGCCAATCATTGGTGGCGCGACCCTGGCCGAGAATCGGGTGTCGGGGTGCATCGGGCCATAGCCCAACTGGGAAATGTTCAGGCTCGGCTTGCGCAATTCGACTTCGGTGCCGTCCTTGAAACGCACCGGGACCGATGTGTAGTCAACACGCACTTTGCCTTCCGGGGCCACGCCCGGCACGGCCATGTCCTGGAGTTGACCTCCGTAGACCGGCTCCGGAACCACACCCAGCTGCTCGATGAGCTTGGCATAGGCCGGCGCGTCGGGGATCGACAAACGCACCAGCATCGACACTGCATTCGGCGCATCAGGCGTGGGCGGATGACCGCGGCCATCCTTGATATGGCAGTTCTGGCAGGCGTTGGTGTTGAACAACGGGCCGAGGCCATCGCGAGCGGTGGTGGTCGACGGAGCGATCACCCAGGGGCTGCGGAAGAAACTGTTGCCGACACTGAAGTCCACGCGCCGTGACGGCGGCAGGTTGGCAGAGGGCAGGGAAAAGGCGTTCTGATCGGTCTTGCGCACGGTCGCTGCGCCACCGGATCGGGATTCACCGGGTTCGGCCTTGGTAAAACGCGGGGCGTCATCGCAGGCACTCAGGCCCAGGGCCAGAAACAGTGCGGACAAGCGAAGAAGCAGCGAGGGCATCAGACATCCTGCAAGACGAGCAAAACAAGGGCGCAAAGTCTAACAGGGCACGGGAGTTTGAATAAGAGGAATTATCGTTTACTTGATGTGGTATAGGATTTTCCCTGAGACCGAGGCGCCGCTATCGCTGGCAAGCCAGCTCCCACAGGGATTGGTTGTGTACACAGATGCTGCGAACGCCGCGGTACCTGTGGGAGCTGGCTTGCCAGCGATAGGGCCATCAGCATCACCGCAAAAGGCAGGCATGAAAAAGGCGACCCGGAGGTCGCCTTTTTCAGTCGCACGCGTTGATCAGAACTCGTGATCAGCGTTGTCCGGGTTCAGGTCGCTGATGCCCAGTTTGCCAGCGGCGGCTTCGATCGAACCGGTCTGCTTGACCAGCGAAGCAATCGCGTCGCGCACGATCTGGTTACCGGCGGTGTTGCCGGCAGCGATCAGTTGGTCGTAGTGCTCACCCTTGTTGGCGTGATCGACCATGACCTGGATCTTGGCTTCGGTCGCGGCCAGGTCGGCTTTCAACGTGGCGTCGGCGGCCGGGTCGGCCTTGGCCACCAGGGACGACAGGCTTGCGCCGGTCATTTTGGTGCCGTCGACACGGGTGTATTCGCCCAGGTACACGTTACGAATGCCTTTGGCATCGTAGAAGTGCGAGTTGTGGGTGTTGTCGCTGAAGCAATCCTGTTCGTCTTCCGGGGAGTTGGCTTCCAGGGAAACCTTCATGCGCTCGCCGGCCAGTTCGCCCAAGGACAGGCTGCCCATGCCGAACAGCATTTTGCGCAGGCCTGTATCAACCGGTTCCGCTTCCAGGGTGGCGCGGTAGTTGTCGGCCACGTTCGGCTTCCAGTTGCCGACCATTTCTTCCAGGTCGGTGACCAGCAGTTGGGTCACGGCCTTCAGGTAAGCGCGGCGACGATCGTTGTGGCCGCCGGTGGCACCATTGCCTTCCAGGTAGTCGGAGGCCGGGCGGTTGCCGGCGCCAGGGCCGGTACCGTTCAGGTCCTGGCCCCACAGCAGGAATTCGATGGCGTGGTAGCCGGTGGCAACGTTGGCTTCCGAGCCGCCCAGCTCGTTGAGGCTGGCGAGTTTTTCCGGGGTGATGTCTTTGACATCGACCTTGTCTTCGCCGACCTGAACTTCAGTGTTGGCGATAATGTTGGCCGTGGCGCCCGGGTTACCCAGTGCGTGTTCGTAGGTCTTGTCGACATAGTCGATCAGGCCTTCGTCCAGTGGCCAGGCGTTCACCTGACCTTCCCAGTCGTCGATGATGGTGTTACCGAAGCGGAATACTTCGCTCTGCAGGTACGGAACGCGGGCAGCGACCCAGGCAGCCCTGGCGGCTTTGAGGGTGTCGGCGTTCGGCTTGGCGAGGAAGGCGTCTACGGCGGTTTGCAGGGTTTTCGCGGTGGATTCGGCATCGCTGTAAACGGCGAAGACCATGTCGGCGTAATGCGCGACAACGGCCTTGGCGGCGGCTTCGTCGACTTTACTGGCAGCTGCCGGAGCGGCAGCGGGTGCCGCAGTGCTGGCAGACGACGTTGGCGCAGGCGCCGCAGCGGTCTTGTCTTTGCCTTCGCCACAACCGGCGAGGGAAATAGCGATGGCCAACAGACTGGCGGTAGCCAGAGGCATACGAATCATGGCGAACATCCTGCTTCGAGAGGGTGGAATGGCGCAGCTAGCGCGCAAAGCTGCGACATAATGCAAATCTTTCGCATTATGTGTAAAGGGCGCGGTTGGAAATATTTCTTATTCAGACAGGTGTTGTTCATGGACAAAAAGATCGCAGCCTCGTTTCACTCGACAGCTCCTACAGGAATCATGAACCCCTGTAGGAGCTGTCGAGTGAAACGAGGCTGCGATCCTTTATCTTCTACAAAATGGCCGCATTGCTGCGTTGCGCCTGTCTGAGGTAGGCGCTCAATTCCCGTGCCGGCAGGGGCTTGCTGTAGTGATAGCCCTGACCTTCATGGCAGCCTTCGGAAATGATGTAGGCCTCTTGCTCGGCGGTTTCCACGCCTTCGGCAATCACCTGCATGCCCAGGCTCTTGCCCAGCTGGATGATCGCCCGAACGATGGTTGCATCGTCGTCGTCATCGAGCAGGTCCTGTACGAAGCTCTTGTCGATCTTGATCTTGTCCAGCGGCAGGCTTTTCAGATAACTCAGTGATGAATAACCGGTTCCGAAGTCGTCAATGGCGATCAGTGCACCGGAGCGACGCAGGCTCAGCAAGTGTTGGGCGGCGGTGCTGATGTCTTCCATCAGGCCGGTTTCGGTCACTTCCAGTTCCAGGCTGCGCGGCGGCAGACGGTACATTTGCAATAGATTGTTGACCACCCGTGGCAGCTCGGCGTGGTGCAACTGCACGGTGGACAGGTTCACTGCCATGCGCAAATCGGGGAAGCCCTGATCGTGCCAATCGCGCAGTTGTTTGCACGCTTGATCCAGCACCCATTCGCCAATGGCAATGATGGTGCCGTTCTGCTCGGCCAGCGGGATGAACAGGTCCGGCGGTACCAGGCCATGCTCGGGATGCTGCCAGCGTATCAGCGCTTCGACGCCCACCACCCGGTGATCGCGGTAGCTGATCTGCGGTTGGTAGACGAGGTAGAACTGCTCGCGCGCGAGGGCGTCGCGCAGGTCTTTTTCCAGCTCGCGACGCCTTCGCATTTCGGTATCGACGCTGGCGATGTAGAACTGATAACGGTTGCGCGAGCGGGTTTTGGCCAGGGTCATGGTCTGCTCGGCCTTTTGCAGCAGCTTCTCGGTGCTGTCACCGTCCTCGGGGAACAGGGTGATGCCGATGGTGGCGCGCAGGCGGATTTCCTGATGATCGAGGGCGAACGCCGCTTCCAGGTCATCGAGAATGCTTTGTGCCAGTTCGGCGGCTTCGTAAGGTTGCTCGATATCGGCCTGGACCAGGGCGAACTGGTCGCCACCCAGACGGGCGAGGGCACCAAGACGACCGCTGTGAGCCCGCAGGCGATCGGCCAGGGCCAGCAGCAATTGGTCGCCGGTCTGATAACTGAACTGTTCGTTGATGCCTTTGAAATCGTCCAGACCTACCACCAGCACCGCGACCCGACGTTGCAATTTGCCGGCGTCGACCAGGATCTTGTCCAGTTGCTGCTGCAATTGCTGGCGGTTCGGCAAGCCGGTGAGGAAGTCGTACTGGGCCATGCGCAACAGGCTGTTTTCCGCCTCGTGACGCAGGTGGGTGTTGCGTTCGATGGATTCGAGCAACTGGTTGGCGGTGTTGATCCAGATCCCCAGTTCGTTCTTTTCGTGGCCTTTAAGCTGCGGAATCTTGTGTTCGCTGGGGCGGTCCGGGTTGATTTCGGTCAGGTGTTCGATGATGCGCGACAGCGGTTTGGTCAGCAGCCAGTGGTAGACCAGGTACAGCACCAGGCCCATGGCCAGAGCGCGCAGGACGCCGGAAATGAAGATGATCACCGAGCTGACGATAAATCCTTGGCCGTAGGTGGCGGTGTCGAGGGTGATGCTCAGGTCGCCGTAATATTCGCTGTAGGGGCCTCGGCCGACGAGTTGGGTGGTGAAGGTGCGTTCCTTGCCGAGGATCAGGTCGGTCAGCCAGCGACTATGCGAATGCTGCAGTTCGCGAGACTTTTGCGCGAGCATGGCTTCGTTGGGATGGCCGATGGAGGCCTGGCGCACGGCGTCGTCCTGGAACAGGCCTTCGATGACCTGCATGCCCATTTCCCGGTCCAGGCTGTAGACGGCTTGGGTGGAGGGGTCGCGGAACATGTCGAGGATGCGTTGGGCATCGTTGGCTACGGCCTGGCGTGTTTTATAGGCATCGAAAACGATCTGGGCGCAGCTCAAGACTACGCCGACGATCAATGCCGACAGGAGCACGACCCGAAGCAACTTCACCGACAAGCTGTTCTTGAGTTCCAGCTTCAAAGGGTTATTCCTTGTTCCGTGCGGGTAGCATCAAGTTGCCATGAGTATTGGCAATCCTGTGATGGCAGTCAAAGGGACATTCAATCACAAGGGGGGTGTCTGTGGGCTTGGACGATTTGCTGTTGTTTTTGAGTCTTTGCCCTATTTGTACTGTGTCGGTTGTTGGGGCCTTCAACTTGAGCGGGATTGGGATATTTTTCCTTACTGGTTGATGGTAGCCGGGTATGGCGTTGGGGCAAGGGGCTGAACGCTGGTTTCATTGTCGGAAATTGTCTCTGGGTTTTGGCTGTTTGTCGTGGCGGCCTTTGGGCCGACCATGTTTTGGGTTGACCGGGTGTATATCCGTTGCTGCGGTAACGGCGACTGGCGGTTTCGCCCTTACGGCGACTCCCTTTGGCAGACGCCCCAAAGGAAGCAAAGGTCTTTGCCCCGGCGTCCGGCCCCTCGCTGGGGCTCGGTGTTCCTTCGTTCCGGCATTCATCTGGGGGCATCGCCTCCGGTCGGCTTCGCTTCGACCTCCTCTCGATGTGTTCGACTTCGTCGAACGGCGCTACGCGCCTGCCCCCCAGATGAACGCCTCCACTCAGCCTTCCGAAGGGGCGGGTGGATCAAGATCAAGAGCTGCAGGCGAGCTACCGCTCGGCCTGTTGAGTGGTTAGGAGCCTCGGGTGTACACCTTCCCCCTGTAGGAGCTGTCGAGTGCAACGAGGCTGCGATCTTTTGATCTTGACCTTGGCGGCCCGCCAGCCGATCAATCTCTCTTTCAGATTTACTCATCCCCTGTGGGAGCTGGCCTGAACTGGCCTAATGATTTTGGACACCTCAATCGGGCGCTATGATGGCGCCCAAATCTGAGGTGTTTGGATATGCGTAAATCTTATTCAAGTGAGTTCAAACTCAAGGCTGCCAGCATGGTGCTGGACGAGGGGCAGTCGGTTCCCGAGGTCTGTGCCAGTTTGGATATTGGCCCTACGGCCTTGCGCCGCTGGGTCGATCAAGTTCGCAAGGAACGCTTGGGCTCGACTCCGGTGGGAGCCAAGGCGATTACCGCGGATCAGCGAGAGATTCAGGAACTTAAAGCCTTGCTCAGGCAAAGAGACCGGGATATCGAAATCCTAAAAAAGGCCAGTGCTCTCCTGCTTTTGGACGCCAAAGATCACTCTCGTTGATCTGTGAGCTGGGCGAGCAGTACGGCGTTAACGATTGCTGTCGTGTGTTCGGAATAAACCGCAGTAGCTTTTACGCATGGCGTCAGCGCCAAGGCAAAGTGAGCCCTAAGCGAGAGAAGCTCAAGGCCATACTGGTCAAGCACCACAGGGCGTCGAGAGAGTCTGCGGGCGCTCGTACCTTGGCTAAACAGCTGCAAGCCGGCGGGCATGATGTCGGGCGGTTCATGGCTCGCAGCTTGATGCGAGAAGCAGGCATTGTCAGTCGTCAACGCCGGCGCCATAAGTACAAGTCACCCGGCGTGGAAGCTTTGGTGGCACCGCATGTGCTCAAACGCAAGTTTGATGTTACGGCGGTCAATCAGGTGTGGTGTGGGGACGTGACGTACATCAAAGTCGGCAAGCGTTGGCTGTATTTCGCGGCGGTTCTGGACTTGTTCGCTCGCCGGATCGTGGGCTGGTCGTTTTCGATGATCTCCGATGCCACGCTGACCTGCGAAGCCCTGCGGATGGCGATTGAACTGCGTGGTCGCCCAAAAGACGTACTGTTTCACTCCGACCAAGGTTGCCAGTACACCAGCCATAAATTCAGAAATGAACTGCTGGAACATGGACTCCGGCAGAGCATGAGCCGTAAAGGCGAATGCTGGGACAACGCTCCGATGGAGCGTTTCTTTGGAAGTTTGAAATCAGAGTGGGTGCCAGAAGCAGGCTACGGATCGGAACATGAGGCCCGAGCGGATGTGCAGCGCTATGTATCGCGCTACAACATCACCAGGCCGCATAGCTACAACGACTATCGGTCACCAGTCGCCAGGGAGAAGTTGGCGGCGTGAAACCTTAATCGGTGTCCAAGATTACTTGACCAGTTCAGGCTCGCTCCCACATTGGTTCTATGAACGACGTAGATCCCTGTGGGAGCGGGCTTGCCCGCGATAGCGATTCAACAGGCGAAGAGTTTCTTCGCCCCAAGCATCAAGCGCCGTGGCACTTCTTGAATTTCTTGCCGTTGCCGCAAGGGCAAGGGTCGTTGCGGCCGACGTCTTTCAGGGCGTTGCGCACCGGTTCCTGGTGGGCGTGGCCGCAGTTCGGGCCGTGGACATGGCCATGGTCGTGATCATGGTGGTCGTGATGGTCATGATCGTGGTTGCAGTCAGGGCCATGGACATGGGGTTGCTGGGTCATCGGGTTTTCTCCGGAATTAAATCGGCGGGGATTAGCCGAGTAGGCCGGGGATCGCATGATATGGACCTACTCAGCCCTTTGTCTACTCGGTTTGTTACACCATTGTCTCATTCTTGGCACCGACCCAAAAGCCTCATCCAGAGGCCTGCGCGGGAACGGTAAGGACCCATGCGGACACGCGATAAGGTTCACGCGGGAGGGCCTACGGGGGAACCTGCGCACGTATGCGTAGTGAGGTGGTCATTCAGATTTTTCTGTCAGATTCTCAAAGGGGCTTGCTCGGCCCCAGCGTGATTTAGACCATACTCGGATTTTGGGGCTGGGGTGCTGACCATGAGCTGGGAAGACGTATTCAAGCTGTTAGGTGCCGCAATATTCTCACTCGGAGGCGGCGGGGCTCTTGTGTTCGGCCTCTCCTCTTGGTTAGGGAAGGTCTGGGCAGGCCGGATATTGGGGAAAGAAACGCATCGACTGAACTTGGAGGTAGAGGCTGCCAAACGAAGCCTCGACCTCATCAAGGAAAATACTCTCCGCTTCCAGAATGACAAAATCCTTGCATACCGGGCAGTCGTAGAAATCATTGCGCGGATTCTTGCTACGTTCGACTCTTACGAAAGCAACAGATTATCCGCCACCGATGCGGCTGCTCGCTTTGATGAATTTAATGAACACCGGATTAGGGTCTATGGGTATCTCGCCATGCTCGCACCTCAAGCTGTAATGGATGCCCAAGATGTCCTTATGGATTACCTGCTCAAAATTTGTAATAACACCGACCAATACGAATGGGCCAGAGTCAGGGAGAAGGCGCTCGTGGCGTTCAATGCTATCCGTGCAGATATTGGTATTGATAAAAGCCCCATCACCTACAACGGCGATCTTTGAACCAGAAAGCACCACGGCAAGGTCTCCCATCACAGCCACCATGTATAACGCAAACGACATCCACAAGGCCTTCGCCTCAAGAATGGGACTTATCCTACAGACCCGTTCTTTCCTTTCCGGTAGCCTTCCGCGCGCCCAGTAGCAAGACTGGTTCAAATCTATGGATAAAAAACGCAAGGATGATGCTGGATGATTTCTTCTGCTCGATTGGGTGACAAACACGTCTGCCCATTGCCCATTGCCCATTGCCCGGTCACGGCACAACACCAATTGCGTCTGCCAGCAGTAACGTCAACATCAACTTTATGGGCTCCGCCCGTGTTGGCGATACCTGTGGATGTGGCGCTGTCATCACCACGGGCTTTCCCTCTATTCAAGTGAATGGCCGTCCCATGGCCCACTTAGGGAGCCCTACCAGTCACGGTGGGACGATCATTACGGGATCAGGCGATGTCGGTGGTGGCTTCGTCATGGGTGACGCTGGTGGTGCAACCATTATTAACTTCATGGCGCTGGGAGCCTTCCGGCCTGACGGTTCCGTGGACGATGAGAAGATGGCGACATTGTTGGCTGACCCGAAGCTTAAGGAGAAAGCCTTAGCGGCGAACGCTTTGGTAGACCCTAAAGCAGCCGCTAAGGAGCCTGAGGTGAACGATGGACCGGAAGGTTGTACCCACCCGAACATGATGGAGAAGCTTGCGGATTACATCGCAGACGAGATGAATCGCAATATTCACGACTCCTCGGTCTTAAAGATGAAAGAACTGCTCAGCTATGACGTGGCGGAAGAGACCCGCAAGCAAATGGAGCAGCCTTGGTATGCCCAAATTGGTGCGACCAGCCCTCAAACTATTGGTGCTGCCAATGGCGCGGCTGCGATGGCACTTTGGACTGAGCGAGTAGGTCAGGACCGAGTTTGGGACCACAAACCAAAGATCCACGCGAAGTTTGGTAGGTATCGCCACAGGCAAGGCAAGTACGACTACTACTACGATATTTGGTCGAACATTCACTATGGCTATGTTGGTATGGCTGGAGGACTCACCGAAGGCGTCCTGCTGGATGGCGCTGGGGCTGAGCAGATTGTTTCAGATCAATTACGACAGTGGGAAGAGAAGATATTTGTCGCAAAAGATCAGCAAAGGCTCAAAGGGCCTCATGCCACAGAAGATGTAGAAGGGCTACGAGCCTGGGATGACGTCCCTGATCGAATTTCAATTAGTATCGGCATCAAACTCTTCAACGACTATCCACATGGGGGCGTCCCGCCACAAGCAATCATGGACGCAGTGCTTGCAGTCACACCGGAAGAATGGGGAGAGGGAGTCAGTGTTCATGTATGCGCGAAATATTAAAGCCCGATATGTAATTGGGGCACTCGTCATTGTCCCATTGCTGTTTTGGTACGTGGCGACCCCCGTCGTCCGTGTCCACTACTCCCAAGAGGGCACAGACGAGCTTCGGCTAATCTGGAACACGCAGCACAATATTCATAAAGAAAGGATGCTTCCGGGGCAAGCCACATTCGATACTGGGCATATTTTCCCCAATGAGAAATTCTTCATGATGTTCGATTGGTGGTCCGACAAGGGGCTTAGGAGGTGCATCGATATAACGCCAAAATGGGGGAGCGCGTTAGATATTTACCTCAATGGAACAGCTCGCATCGACACTGCTAAAACCTCCCCTAACGTTATTGCCCGCTTGAAGGCGTGTGAGGGTGATGCTGATCCTTTCCGGCCTTAAACGCCCCGCCAGCACCACGGCAAGGTCACGCGTCGGAGCCACCAAGTACAACGCAGACGACATCCACAAGGCCTTCGACCAAGCAGCCCTGCCGTCCCATCTCATTGGACTAATCTGGCAGGGGCTCTTGTTGGTCAGTTCAAGGTGACAAGGGGTCGGGCGCGAGAGCCTACGGGAGGGATCAGTGCATGTATGGAAGTGAGGTGGTCACTCAGATTAGCGAGGATGGTTTGTAACAGGTTCGTGCCTTGCTTGGCACATTCGATACTGGTCATGCGCTGAAACACCTGAGTTCATTGGGTTCCGGCCTTACGGAATTAAATCGGCGGGGATTATCACGCCATTGCGCGCCAGGTGCACGTAGTGCGCGATGAATAAGCCGGTTTCCATTTCACCTTCCAGACGATAGGGGATGGGTTGATCGGGTTTTTTCAGCATTTTCACCAGATCCCGGACCTTGGGCCACAGGTTGGTGCGGATCGGCACTTTGAAATAAGCGCTGCGTTTGGGGCCGACCGTGAACCAGTGTTCGTGTTCGCCTTCGGTCAGCAGCATGTCGCCCAAGTGAATGCGGTATTCGAGGCTGCGTACCGTCAGGTCGCTGTCGTTGGGGTTGTCGACGCGAAAATGCAGGATGAATTTCTGCTCCATCAGCTTGGCCCGCACAACTTCGACCTGGACCAGATGCACTTGTGGGTCGGGCTCATCGTTGCCGAACCACGACGCGCAGCCGCTGAGTCCTGACAGCAGGAACAAGGTGAACAGATAGCGTGCGAATCGCTGGGTGATCATGGCGGTATTTCTCCCTTGAACCCCAGTCTAGACGGAAAAGATCGCAACCTTCGATCGCTGCGCAATGGCGCGGCGCAGCTCTGTCGATCTGCTGCGATCCTTTGAACTCACCTCACGCGCCGAAATACCCCGCGCAACACTTCTTGAATTTCTGCCCGCTGGCGCACGGACACGCATCATTACGCCCGGCCTTGAGTGGCACGGTGGGGTCGATGAAGTACCAGTGGCCGGCGTTCTGTACGAACGAAGAGCGCTCGCGATGGCTGTGTTCGCCGGTGCCGTCGTGCCAGCGCGCGGTGAAGGTCACGAACGCATGTTCCGGCTGGCCGCCGAATACTTCGGAGCTTTCCACCTCAAGACCCAGCCAGGTGCTTTGCGCGCTCCAGTCACTGATGGACTGACGATCCAGGCCTGGCTGCTGTGCGGGCAGGGTGGTCGCCACCAGATAGTCGATCAGCCCCAGCACATAAGCGCTGTAGCGTGAGCGCATCAAGGCTTCGGCACACGGCGCCGGATGCCCGGCATGGTAATGGCCGCAGCAGGCATCGAGCAGGGTGCCGCTGCCGCAAGGGCAAATGGATGTACTCACCCGTTACCACCAGTATTTCCCGAAGTTTTCCGGATTGGCCCAGAACCGTGAATTGAGCCAGTCGGGCACCTGTTTGTAGTCAAGCAGATCGTAAGTAAACAGCGTCAGCACTTGATCGTCGCGCTGGAAGCGTTCGCTGGCTTGCAGGGCCAGGGAAAAAAAGTCCGTCTCTTGCCAGCCACTGGCCGGCAAATCCGCCAGCACTGCAATACGGCTGGCGTTGAGGTTGCGGATCCCTCCCAACAAGTTCAGACCGTCGCGCTTGGGCAAGTGTTCGAGGCAATCGACCACCAGCGCCAGATCAAACCGTCGAGCCGCCAACTCGGCCGGCAACGGTCCGGGGGTGGCGTGCGCGACGCAACTATCAGGGTGCGCCAGCTTGAAGGCTTCCAGGGCGGGGAACTCGCTGGCGCCAATCAACAGCAGACGCGCAGGGGCGTAACGATCAAGCAAAGCGGCCAACGCCTGCTGGGGCGTGCGCGAAGAAATACCTGAAATCATCAAAGATCCTCAATCAGAGTCGCCAAGACTAGCCTGCCCAAACGTTCGGGCCTAGAGCGGGTTTGCCCTAAAAGCCGCCATCTGGCGTGAACGCGGGGCGAAAAGAGCAATAGCCTATTGCTGGCGGAGATTAAAACTCCGGTCTTTACTCCCTGAATCGGTTCTTAGCCGATCCCTCAGGAGAAAACTAGATGAGCATAGTTCGGACAGCATTACCCTTGGTTCTGCTAACCAGTGTGTTAACTGGTTGCGCAGGTTTGCAGAAAACCGACTGGCCGACCTGTGCGGCGGTCGGCGGTGTCGTGGGTGCAGGTCTCGGCGCGACCGAGAGCTCGGCATGGGCAGGGTATGGCGCACTGCTGGTAGGTGGTACGGCAGCGGCCTATTGCTGGGTTCACGGTGATGGCGACGAGGATGGCGATGGTGTGCCGGATAGTCGCGACAAGTGCCCGGGCACCCCTCGAGGCGTGAAGGTCGATGCCAACGGCTGCCCTCCACCGGCGCCTGCACCTGTGGTCGAAGAGGCTGTGGTGGTCAAGGAAGAAGTCATTGTCATCCGCGATGTTCACTTCCAGTTCGACAAGGCCACGCTCACGCCCTCCGATAAACAAGTCCTCGACAAAATTGCCACGCGCCTGAAACAGGAGGCACCTACCGCCAGATTGACCGTGACCGGCCATACCGACAGCGTGGGCAGCGATGCCTACAACCAGAAACTGTCGGATAAGCGTGCTCACTCGGTGGTTGAATACCTCATCCAGCAAGGCGTACCGCGTAGCAGCTTCGTGTCTGTGGTCGGCGCCGGTGAAAGCCAGCCGGTGGCTGATAACAAAACGGCTGACGGCCGTGCCATGAACCGTCGCACGGAAATCAAAATCGATCGATAGGCCCTATCCGCTCCGCGGCTTGTGCAGTCGCGGATGCGGGTCTTTACTCCTGTGTAACCGGTATGGGCCGGTGACACAGGAGCTTTCAATATGAGCGTTCTCACACGGACCGTCTTGCCGGTTCTGCTTTTCGGCAGCCTATTGACCGGTTGCGCAACTCACAGCGATGGCACCGCCCCCCTCAATCAACGTACCTGGCCGATCTGCAGCCTCATTGGTGGACTGGTCGGCGGAGGATTGGGCGCGCTTGAAAGTGGCGGCTGGGCAGGCGGTGGTGCGGCGCTCGGGATACTGACCGGTGGTTTGATCTGTTACGCCCAGGATGGCGATGAGGACGGTGATGGTGTCTTCGATCGACGTGATCGTTGCCCCGATACGCCCGCCAACACACCTGTTGAACACCATGGCTGTCCGCTGCCGCAGTACCCGGCCAGCGTGAAACCTGTCGAAGTTGTGCAACCCGAAGTCATCACCCTGCCCAGCGATGTGCTGTTTGCCTTCAACAAGTCTGACCTGAGTCCCTCTGCGAAAAGTCAGCTGGATTCGGTGATGTTCAAACTGCAACTTGCCGATGTGGTGAGCATCAAGGTAGTCGGTCACACCGACAGCGTCGGCTCAGATGAATACAATCAGGCACTTTCGGAGCGTCGCGCCAGCAGTGTGGCGGCTTATCTGTTGAGCCAGGGCATTGCGCCGAGCAAGCTCACCAGCGAAGGCAAGGGCGAAAGCCAGCCGGTGGCCGACAACGATACCGAAGAAGGACGCGCGAAAAACCGTCGCGTGGAATTGCACATTAATCGCTAAGCCGCGAAATAGAGCCGTCGGGCAACAATGACAGTTGATCCGACGGCCATTGGGCGGCCTTCATGAAGAATTTTCCGTTGCCCACTGGCGTATTCCTCGCGGAAGCCGTTACTGTGCGCGCAAAGAATAATTCTCAACGGGGGAGCGTATGAAGGTGTTTTGGGGCCTGGGGAAGTTATTGACCCTGCTGTTCTGGCTGGTGGTGCTGGTCAATCTGCTGACGCCGTTTGTCAATCCGCTGCACCTGTTGGTCAATCTGGCCGGCGGTCTGTTGGCGGGTCTTCATCTTCTTGAGGCGGTGTTCTGTTACCGCAGCCTCAGGGGGCGCGCTCATCCTTGGGGCGATCGCCTGCAGATCCTGTTTTTCGGCGTATTCCACCTGCAAACCCTCCCGGCTCCGACCGCATCGAAGGCTTCCCATGCGTAAACTCTGTCTGCTCGCCGCTCTCATCAGTCCATTGGCCTGCGCTCAGGTGGTCAGTGTCCAGACCAACTCGCTGATGCGCTTGCCCAACACCGCCAGCACCTTGCAGCTGGAGCGTCTGGAAGTCGCCGATTACGGCACCTTGTTGATTCCTTCAAACGTGACCGAATTGACGGTCGGCGAATTGCATCTGGGGCGTGAAGCGCGGATCGCTATCGTGCCCAGTGAACAGCCGCTGGAATTGAAAGTCAGTCGTGCCGAGCTGTCTGAGGGCAGCCAGATTACCGCGCGTGGCGCGCCGGGGACCTACCTCAAGGCTGCCCGCGCGGGACGTAACCTGAATTTGCGGATCAAGGCACTGAATGCGCTGCAACTGTCGGTGGATGCTCGCGGTGGTGCGGGTGCGCCAGGGTTTGTCGGCCTCGACGGCGCCAACGGTGAGGCCCCGGGATGCACTTGGGGCCAGGCAGGTCGCGGTGCCGATGGCAGCGATGGCAGTGATGGCCAGCCCGGAGCGCCGGGTGCGTTGGTCAGGCTGGAAGTGCCGCGTGACTACCCTGCGCAACAGATCAAGGTTCAGGTGGCTGGCGGTGCCGGTGGCCTCGCCGGTCCCGGCGGCAAGCCGGGCGCGGGTGGCAAGGCCAAGGGCTGTTTCGTTTACAAGGCCGATGGCGGCAAGAGCGGGCATCCTGGCGTCGATGGTCAACCGGGGCCTGCCGGCGCAGCGGGTTCGGTGACTGTTCAGCGGTTGTAAGCACTGTCCGATAGTTCCCACGCGGAGCGTGGGAACTTCGGTCTCAAAACATGGGGCGCGCGGCCGCGATCGCCACCAGTACCAGCCCGACGATCAGATTGATCCCCACCAGCTTGCGAATCTGCCCCAGCGTCGCTGCGCCGGCCGGCCAATCCTGCGCCACGACTGCCGTACGCAACTGCGGCAGCAGCAACGCCTGAATCCGGATGAACAGCGCCGTCATCACCACGTACAGGCCCATCATTACCTGCACATACCGTGGCGCTGTCTCGAACCCGGCGAACTGCAGATGAATCATGCCCACTCCGCTGATGGGCAAAAGCACCACCGCGACCCAGACCCAGCGAAAAAAACCTTGAAACACTTCTACCCACAGCTTCAACCGGGCAGGGCCCTCCAACGCCTTCATTGCCGCGGGTCGCAAGACCATCCAGGCGAAAAACATGCCGCCCACCCAGACCAGGGCAGACAGGACATGCAGGGTGTAAACGATGCCAAAAGGTGTCATTGGGGTACTCCGTTCTGCGCGGGATTAATTAGCGCGGTATGATAGCCGCCGAACCGAACCACTGAAAATTTATCCAGCGTTTTTTGCGCCCGACAATCCATGATCAGCACCGAACTCAAAACTACGATCCAGGGCGCCTATTCGCGTTTTCTTGAAGCCAAAAGCCTCAAGCCGCGCTACGGCCAACGCCTGATGATCGCCGAAATTGCCAAGGTCCTCGGTGACATCGACACCGACGATGAAGGCCGGCGCAGTGGCGACCCCGCGATTGTCGCGGTGGAAGCCGGCACCGGTACAGGCAAAACCGTGGCCTACAGCCTCGCGGCGATTCCCACCGCCAAGGCTGCCGGCAAACGCCTGGTAATCGCCACGGCCACCGTGGCCCTGCAAGAGCAGATCGTCTACAAGGATCTGCCCGACCTGATGCGCAACAGCGGGCTGAATTTCACCTTCGCCCTGGCCAAGGGGCGCGGGCGCTACATGTGCCTGTCCAAGCTCGATATGTTGCTCCAGGAAGGCCACGCACAAACCGCCACGGCGCAGTTGTTCGAAGAAGAAGGCTTCAAGATCGAAGTCGACGAGGCCAGTCAAAAGCTGTTCACCAGCATGATCGAGAAACTCGCCGGCAATAAATGGGACGGTGACCGCGATAGTTGGTCGACGGCCCTCGAGGACGCCGATTGGGCGCGCCTGACCACCGATCACAGCCAGTGCACCAACCGTCATTGCCCGAACTTCGGCCAGTGCGCCTTCTACAAGGCCCGCGAAGGCATGGGCAAGGTCGACGTCATCGTCACCAACCACGACATGGTCCTGGCCGACCTGGCCCTCGGCGGCGGCGCGGTACTGCCCGATCCGCGCGACACCATCTACGTATTCGACGAAGGCCATCACCTGCCGGACAAGGCCATCGGCCACTTCGCCCACTACACGCGCCTGCGTTCCACTGCCGACTGGCTGGAAACCACGGCCAAGAACCTCACCAAACTGCTCGCCCAGCACCCGCTGCCTGGCGACCTGGGCAAGTTGATCGAGCAGGTGCCGGAACTGGCCCGTGAGATCAAGACCCAGCAACAATTCATGTTCACTGCCTGCGAACAGGTCGCTGATTTCAAGCCCGGCGAAGATGTCGAGGGCCGCGAGCGGCCGCGTCACCGGTTCGTCGGCGGGGTGATTCCCGAGCACATGCGTGAGATGGGCGTCGAGTTGAAGAAGGGCTTTGCCCGTTTGACCGACCTGTTCACCCGGCTCACCGAGCTGCTCAAGGAAGGCATGGACGGCGAGGTCAACATCGGCATCGCCAGCAACCAGGCCGAAGAGTGGTATCCGCTGTTCGGTAGCCTGTTGTCTCGTTCTTCGGGCAACTGGGAGTTGTGGGTCGCGTTCACCGCCGAAGACCCGGAAGACAACCCGCCCATGGCGCGTTGGCTGACCCTGGCCGAAAGCGGTTCGTTGTTCGACATCGAGGTCAACGCCAGCCCGATCCTTGCGGCGGAAATGCTCCGACGCAATTTGTGGAACGTGGCCTACGGCGCCTTGGTGACGTCCGCGACCCTGACGGCGCTGGGCACCTTCGACCGCTTCCGCATGCGCGCCGGGCTGCCGAAAAAAGCCGTGACTGCCGTGGTCCCAAGCCCGTTCCATCACGCCGATGCGGGCGTGTTGCGGGTGCCGGACCTCAAGGCCGACCCGCGTGATGCGCCGGCCCATACGGCGGCGATCATCCGTGATCTGCCCCAATTGGTCGAAGGTTCGCGCGGCACCCTGGTGCTGTTCTCTTCGCGCAAACAGATGCAGGACGTATTCGACGGGCTCGACCGCGACTGGCGCAAGCAAGTGTTCATTCAAGGCAACTTGTCCAAACAGGAAACCCTGAACAAGCACAAGGCGCGCGTCGATGGCGGGGACTCCAGCGTGCTGTTCGGCCTGGCGAGTTTTGCCGAAGGGGTCGACTTGCCCGGTGCTTACTGCGAGCACGTGGTGATCGCCAAGATTCCGTTCTCGGTGCCGGACGATCCGGTTGAAGCGGCCCTGGCCGAATGGATCGAAGCCCGTGGCGGCAATCCGTTCATGGAGATCTCCGTGCCGGATGCCTCGCTGAAACTGGTCCAGGCCTGCGGCCGCCTGCTGCGTACCGAAGAAGACCGCGGCACCATCACCTTGCTCGACAGACGCCTGGTCACCCAGCGTTACGGCAAGGCGATCCTCAATGCGTTGCCGCCATTCCGTCGTGAAATTTCCTGATACAAGGCTGGGCAATTTTGCCCAACCTGTTGTCTATCTCTCTACCATCGCTTTTCCACTGGCCATTGTTGGCCGTTAGGGAGAACTTCGTTCTTATGATCCGCCGTTCGTTGCCCGCTGTTTTTGCCCTGATGTTCGCAACCCCTTTGCTGGCGGCTCCTGCCGGCCAACAGACGTTGTTCAACTTTGTGCGCCCTGCCGATGTGGTTCAGGTGACGACTCAGGATGCCAGTCTGCCGCAGTCCAATGCTGAGCAAACAGCCGACGGCGAAGTGTTGCGTCGGGTGACATTCAACCCGGTCGCGCAACCGAGTGTGCGTCTGACCCCGCAAACGGGCGCCTGGGACTGGTCGCAGTCGGGCGTCATGACCTTGCGGGTCCAGAGCGCAATGAGCTGGGCCTTGACCCTGTACGTGAAAATCCAGAGCAACGATGGCAAGACCCTGATCAGCCGTGTCGACTTACCGGCCGGGCCTGCGCAAACCCTGCTGGTGCCGCTGCAGCCGTTTTCGCCATTGAACCAGGGCATGAAAGCCGGCCCACCGATGCCGATGACCTTTGATGGTCAGCGCGTATTGCTGGCCAGCAGCAGCGGGGAGCTGGATCGCAGTCAGGTGGTCTCTGTGACCCTGTCGATGGATCAGCCCAACGTTGCCCAAAGCATCCTGCTTGAGCGCTTCGGCGTGCAGGACGGTGACGCCGTGACCAAGGCGGCTTACGGCGGTCTGGTGGACGCTTACGGTCAATCAACCCGGGCCAAATGGCCGGAGAAGGTCGGCAGTGACGAGCAGCTCAAAAGTGCCACCGCCAAGGAACAGCAACAAACCAAGACCTGGCTCGCCGAGCGCGAGAAGTCGTCGCTGGACAAGTTCGGCGGCTTGAACAAAGGCCCGACGTTCAAGGCCAGCGGTTTTTTCCGCACGGAAAAGCGTGACGGTCGCTGGTATCTGGTGACGCCTGAAGGTCATCCGTTCTATTCGCTGGGGGTCAATACAGTCACCCCGGACATCGACCAGACCTACGTCGAGGGTCGGGAGTGGATGTTCGAGTCCCTGCCAAAACCCGGCGAACCGCTGGCCAGTCACTTTGGCGAAGGCGACAACCGTGGCGGCAATGGGGTGGATCAGGGCCGAAGCTACAATGCCGGTCGCTGGTATGACTTCTACGGCGCCAACTTGCAGCGCCTGTATGGCGAACCGTGCAAGCCGGGCCGTGACACCAAGGCGGGTGTCGCTGAAGCCGCCAAGGCTGAAGCGGTTGAGGCGACGGCCGAGAATACCGCTGAGCCACTGGTCGTTCCAGCAACCACTGAATCGGGTGTCGCCGAAGCCGCCAAGAGCAGCGCGGTTGAGGCGAGCGCCGCGAACACGGTTGAGCAGAAACCTGCCGAACCCTGCAAAGCCGTGGTTGATGAGCAACGCTGGGCCAGCCATACGCTGGACCGTTTGCAAGCCTGGGGCTTCAACACCGTCGGTAACTGGAGCGCCCCGGTTCTGGCCAACGCCGATCGCGTGCCATACACCTTGCCGCTGTCGATCGTCGGTGATTACGCCAGCATCAGCACCGGCACCG
Source organism: Pseudomonas arsenicoxydans (assembly GCF_900103875.1). NCBI lineage: Bacteria > Pseudomonadati > Pseudomonadota > Gammaproteobacteria > Pseudomonadales > Pseudomonadaceae > Pseudomonas > Pseudomonas arsenicoxydans. Next base: position 2,511,456 of record NZ_LT629705.1, read on the forward strand.
ACTGGTGGGGCGCCATGCCCGACCCGTTCGATCCGCGTTTCGCCATGGCGACCGAACGTGCAGTGGCCATCGCTGCCCGGGACCATCGCGACGATCCGTGGCTGATCGGTTATTTCGCCGACAACGAACTGGCCTGGGCCGGTCCGGGCGACGATCCCAAGGCTCGGTACGCGTTGGCTTATGGCACCTTGAAAATGACCACTGACGTGCCAGCCAAACGCGCGTTCCTCAAGCAATTGCGCGACAAGTACCGCAACCAGGCGGGCCTGTCCAAAGCCTGGGGCATTGACTTGCCGGCCTGGGAATTGATGGAAGATCCGGGTTTCGTGGCGCCGCTGCCAAGTGCCGATCACCCGGAAATCGAAGCCGACTTCAAATACTTCCAGAAGGTCTTCGCCGACACTTACTTCAAGACCATCTCCGATTCGCTCAAGTGGCACGCGCCGAACCAGCTGTTGCTGGGTGGTCGCTTCGCCATCAGCACCCCTGAAGCCGTCGAGTCCTGCGCGCAGTATTGCGATGTGTTGAGTTTCAACATGTACACCCTGCAACCGCAGGACGGTTACGACTTCGCCCGGTTGCGCAGCCTCGACAAACCGGTATTGATCACCGAATTCAACTTCGGCTCGGCGGATCGCGGCCCATTCTGGGGCGGCGTGACGCAACTGGCGAAGGAAGAAGACCGTGGCCCGGCGTACGCCAACTTCCTCAAACAGGCGATGAGCGAGCCGTCGATTGTCGGGGTGCACTGGTTCCAGTACCTCGATCAACCGGTGACCGGTCGTTTGCTGGATGGTGAGAACGGTCACTTTGGCCTTGTCGGCATCACCGATCTGCCTTTCCAGGGCTTCGTCGACAGCGTGCGCAAGAGCAACCTGGCGATCGTCGATCAATTGGGCAAAGAAGCCGAGAAGGCCAAGGCCGAGGCGGATAAAGCCAGTCACGATGCCACGGGCGGCAGAAAAGCTGATGCCGGCAAAGGTGCGGGGCAGGGCGCCGGCCATACGGGCGGGCACTCGGCCAATGGTCACTGAGTCCTGTTAGATCGCGTTACCGTTTCTTCGCGGGCTTGCCCGCGATGGCGGCCTGACAGGCAACATGAATGTTTGATCCAATCCATGGGCAACCGACCGCCCAGCCCGACCCTGTTCCCAAAACCCTCAAGGGCTGGAACAATGCGGACCACTTTGTAGAGCGTAAATCCAGGAGCGTTGCGGGTGCAGATTCAGGGTCATTACGAACTCCAGTTCGAAGCGGTGCGCGAAGCTTTTGCGGCGCTGTTCGACGATCCTCAGGAACGTGGTGCGGCGCTGTGCATCAAGGTTGGTGGCGAAACCGTCCTTGATCTCTGGTCCGGGACCGCCGACAAGGATGGCCTGGAGGCTTGGCACAGCGACACCATCGCCAACCTGTTCTCCTGCACCAAAACCTTCACCGCCGTCACCGCGCTGCAATTGGTGGCCGAAGGCAAGCTGCAACTGGACGCCCCGGTTGCGCGTTACTGGCCCGAATTCGCCGCTGCCGGCAAAGGGGCCGTGACCCTGCGACAATTGCTCTGCCATCAGGCCGGCCTGCCGGCGTTGCGCGAGTTGCTGGCACCCGAAGCGCTTTACGACTGGCACACCATGGTCGACGCCCTGGCCGCCGAAGAACCGTGGTGGACGCCGGGCGAAGGCCACGGCTATGCGGCCATCACTTACGGCTGGCTGGTGGGCGAGTTGTTGCGCCGTGTCGACGGTCGCGGGCCGGGCGAGTCGATCGTGGCGCGGGTCGCGAAGCCGTTGGGGCTGGATTTTCATGTCGGCCTGGCCGATGAAGAATTCCATCGCGTGGCGCACATCGCCCGTGGCAAGGGCAACGTCGGCGATGCCGCGGCCCAGCGCCTGCTGCAAGTGACCATGCGCGAACCGACGGCCATGACGACCCGGGCCTTCACCAATCCGCCGTCGATCATGACCAGCACCAACAAACCCGAGTGGCGGCGCATGCAACAACCCGCCGCTAATGGCCACGGCAATGCCCGCAGCCTGGCCGGGTTCTACGCCGGTCTGCTGGACGGCAGCCTGCTGGAAAGCGAAATGCTCGATGAGCTGACTCGCGAACACAGCCTTGGCGAAGACAAGACTTTATTGACCCGGACCCGTTTCGGCCTGGGTTGCATGCTCGATCAACCGGATGTCCCGAATGCAACCTATGGCCTCGGCCCACGGGCATTCGGCCATCCGGGCGCTGGCGGCTCCATCGGTTTCGCTGACCCGGAACATGATGTTGCCTTCGGTTTTGTGACCAATACCTTAGGGCCGTACGTCTTGATGGATCCGCGAGCGCAGAAACTTGTGCGAGTACTGGCCACTTGTCTGTAAATCCCGCTCAAGGGTTCCAGTATCGGAACCTGAAAGCCTTTTCAGTTTCAAAGCGTCTGTTTATGCGGGCCGATCCGGTCAGATTTTTTCATTACTTTATTTTGCGGATATCCAATGTCATCCAATAAAACCCTCGCCTTGGCCCTGTGCTTCGCTATCACTGGTTGTGCCCAGACCCCAAAAAATGATTCGGATGGCAGCAGCTGGTGGCCGTTCGGTTCGTCCGACAAAGTCGCCGCAAAAGATCCTGCCGCCCCAGCTCCAGCTCCAGCGCCGGTACCCCTGAAACCAGCCGCCACGGCACCTGTTGCCAAAACAGAGAGCGCAAGCCCTTGGTACTGGCCGTTCGGCTCTGATGACGCGGCGGCCAAAACCCCTGCCAAGCCAGAAGTAAAACCTGAAGCCAAGCCTGTCGAAGTCGCCAAGGCTCAAGCCGATGCGGGTGGCAAATGGTGGTGGCCGTTCGGCGGCAAAGACCAACCTGCCGCCAAAGTCGTGCCGATGCCGGACCCTAAAGTCACCCAGGCCTGGCTCGACGATTACGAGCCGCGCCTGCGCGAGGCCATCAAGGACAGCAACCTCCAACTCGAGCGCCGTGAAAATGTGTTGGTCGTCACCGCGCCAGTTGAAGGCTCGTTCAACCCGGATCGCCCGGCCATGCTGCTGCCGGTGACCCTCGGCCCGTTCACCCGTGTCGCGAAAATCCTTGAAGCCGATCCGAAAACAGCCGTGCTGGTGCTCGGTCACAGCGATACCTCGGGTGCCGCGCCAGCCAACGTCAAACTGAGCCAGGAACGGGCACAAGCCGTGGCCGCGATCTTCCGCCTCAGCGGCCTGCAGCGTGATCGTCTGATGTTGCGTGGTATGGGCGGTGAAGCTCCGCGTGCCGCCAACGACAGCAATGAAGGTCGTGCACTGAACCGTCGTGTGGAAATGCTGGTAACGCCGCAAAACACCATGGTCGCGCTGCTGAGCAAGTACAACATGCCGGCGCCAGCGCCTGTGACAATGGTCGCATCCAAGACCATCCAGCCAGTGGCTGCGCCGGTCACTCCTGCGCCAGCGGCGAAGAAGGCTGCTGTGCCTGCGGCGAAAAAAGCGCCGGCCAAGAAAGCCACCGCCAAGAAAGCACCGGCTAAAACCGCGACACCGGCGAAAAAAACGGCTCCCGCCAAAGCCGCAGCAGCTGACAAGAAAGTCGTTGCCGCCGATGCTGACAAAAAGTGATTCGTTAACTAAAAGGAATGCGCCATGACACAGGGCCTGGCTGATATGCGTCGCGACTACACCCGTGATGGCCTGACCGAGGCGCAAGCCCCGGCCGAGCCGTTCGGGCTGTTCCATCAGTGGTTTGGCGACGCGGTGAAAACCGAGCAACCGCCGGTGGAGGCCAACGCCATGACGCTGGCCACGGTCGATCAGGACGGTCGACCGCATTGCCGCATTCTGCTGCTCAAGGGGCTGGACGAGGAGGGCTTTACCTTCTTCACCAACTACGACAGCGCCAAGGGCCAGCATCTGGCGGCGAACCCGTTCGCCGCCATGACTTTTTTCTGGCCAACCCTGGAGCGTCAGGTGCGCATCGAAGGGCGGGTCGTGAAGGTCACCCCTGAAGAGTCCGACGCCTATTTCCAGGTCCGGCCGCTGGGCAGTCGCCTCGGTGCCTGGGCTTCGCCTCAGAGCCGGGTGATCGCCGACCGTGCCGAGCTTGAAGCGCTGCTCAAGACCACCGAACAACGTTTCAGTGACACTCAGCCACACTGCCCGGAACACTGGGGCGGTTATCGCTTGCTACCCGAGCGCATCGAGTTCTGGCAGGGTCGTCCGAGCCGCCTGCACGATCGCCTCAACTATCGCTTGCAAGGCACCCACTGGACGCTTGAACGTCTGGCGCCTTAAACAGTCTACCGATCGCAATAGCCTGCCGCAGCGGCTTCAAGCCACTGTGGCAGGTCCCGTCGCTTTATTTTCTGTGCATGCGCGTTCTTCAGTTGCTGGAGCATGAATGCTTTTTTCTTTTCGTCTTTACCCGCCAGGGCCAACGCCAGATCGCGGTCCATCCAGCGTTTGATCCGCACATAAAGCCACCAGTGAAAGTACAATCCGGCGGCCGTGGTGATGAAAATGATGAAATAATCCATGAGAATCCCAGGGTCAGTGGCGCAGGTTTTTGAATATCCCGCTACTGTGTGGTGAGTTTCGAAGCGCCTGTACCGGGCCTGAATGAAAACAATTTTATCCGGGCGATGCCGTGACACGCGTCAAGCTGCGGAGTTTAATGAACACCTGTCCTTTGGAGTTGATGCTATGCGTAAGTCTGTTCTGCTGGTTGCTTCCTTTTCCACGATGGCGATGTTGCTTACCGGCTGCCAATCGAGCCTGACCGGTGACTCCTACTCCCGTGACGAAGCGCGTCGTGTACAGACCGTTCGCATGGGCACCATCGAATCGCTGCGTCCGGTCAAAATCGAAGGCACCAAGACCCCAATCGGCGGCGCTGCGGGCGCTGTGGTGGGTGGTGTTGGCGGCAGTGCTATTGGCGGCGGCAAAGGCAGCATCGTCGCTGCAGTCATCGGCGCCGTCGCTGGCGGCCTTGCGGGCTCGGCTGCTGAAGAAGGCCTGACTCGTACTCAAGGCGTCGAAATCACCGTTCGCGAAGACGATGGCAGCATGCGCGCCTACGTCCAGGAAGTTCAGCCAAACGAAGTGTTCCGTGTGGGTGAGCGTGTGCGGATCGCCACTGTTAATGGGACTAGCCGCGTTTCGCACTAAGCGCGAACGAAAGGTAAAAGAAAACCCCGATCAGGTGACTGGTCGGGGTTTTTTGTGTCATGGCCGCCAATATCTTCAGTCACCAATTGTCACGGTAGACGAACGATATTTGGTAGTCGTAGAGGGGCAATCGAATGACATGTCTGAAGTGAGGTTGAAGTGTACTGACCCAATCGGGGGTAACGTTAAATCCACCGTTGTTAATGTTATTTTCTATCGGCAGACCCAATGCTTCAATCAAGGATCCATCATCACCAAAATCTGCGGATAACTCCTCCCCTTGGCCCATCTCAGTTTGTTTGTCATACCATTCAAGTCTTATTTTTAAGCCCATAACGTCCTCATAAGTATTTTTTGATACTGCGATTTTTCTTGGGGGGATCTAGTCGCTCACCCGTTTTATGGTCGAATGAACCTAGGTGGCTGCCATCACTTGAGCGATACGCCTCAAGCTCACCATGCAGAAAATCCCACTCGTAGATTGTTCTGCCTTTTGCGTCTATCCAGCGATCCCGGAGGCCTCCCTTGTATGGGGTTTTCTTTTTTACTCTCCTTAGTCCGGGAAATGCGGTTATGTCCTCGGTTTCGGGAGCCGGGTGATAGGTGTGGCCTGCTTCGGCAGTACCGTTGCGGCGTACGCTAACCACAATGTAAACCGGCTTCACCCCCGAATTCGCCGGAAACACAAGGATGAAATCCTTGTACTCAGGCGGATAAACCGGATCGACGATGATGCTGTCAGCCTGTTTCGTCGGCGGATACACCCAGATATGCGGCGCTTGTGGTGCAGCCTCCAACGCTGGAATCCCGAGGATGTCCGAAGCATCCACAGCCGGTGTCCAGATCAGCTCAACCCCGTCCCCCAGATCCGCCACCTGCTGACTGCCGCGCAATGTGAACTGCACAACATCAACCATTTCCCAATCGCGGTTCTTGCCGGTGTAAAACGCGTAACCCTTGAGACGGCCGTCAGTCTGTTGCTCGACCTGCAGACGAACGCGGGTTCTGGCCTGTTTCAGGGCGCGCAATTGATCTTCGGTGTAGAGCGCGCTATCGCCCAGGCTAGGCGTCCAGAACAACGCGACCACAGTGGCCAATGCGGCAGTTCCAGCGGCGCCAATTGCGGCGATCGGAACAGAGAGAGCCGGGGCGCTTAGTGCAAGTCGGCCAATGCCGAGCGAGAGGGTGCTGCCGCTGATGGTTTCGAGGTTCAGCAGCCCGGCATCGTCTGCATCGCGAGCGCCGAGCCAGGCGACTTCGCCGTAATCCTTGAGGCTGTCGGTGGGCACCATGCCCGAAGGATTCTAGTAGTCGATGATGGCGTCCGGCAGATTGCAGGACTTGGCGAAGACGCAGCCCGCGCGAACGGATTCAGCCTTTTTCTGGGAGCCCCCGCGACTGCGCTCGAAGGCATCTTGCCTCTTGAGCATGGCGTCGTAAGCGTTCTGTCGGGCCTCCCGCTTGGCCAGTTCGGTGGCCGTCATGAAGCGGTGAGTGACGTGATGTCCGTCGCCGGACGGTGGGTTTTGAACCCTGGGGACTTCCTTGTTGCCAGCCACTGATCTTCCTTGCGTTCGTACGTCGACAGCCCTCTGGAAAAGGGGCTGTGCGACGTTAACGAACGAGGCTAATCGTGGCTGTAGGACGAATCCTGAATGTCGTTAAGAGTGTTCTCTAACGCTCAGGATTGCAGTGCGGTGCGCTTGCGACTTGCCGCCGCCGTTACCGCATAACCGATCAAGGCAGCCAGAATCGAACCGGTCAAAATTCCCATCCGGTCCATCCCGGCGTACTCGCTGACGCCCGGCTCAAACGCCAGGGAGCCGACAAACAGGCTCATGGTGAAACCGATCCCGCAAAGGATCGCCACACCCAGCACGTGGCCCCAATTGGCGCCTTGGGGCAAGGCGGCGATGCCGATTTTCACCGCCAGCCAGGTCAGGCCGAACACACCCAGCGTCTTGCCCAATAGCAGGCCAACTGCGATGCCCATCGGCACATGGTGGGTGAAACTCTCTGCGGTCAAGCCGCTCAGGGACAGGCCGGCGTTGGCGAAGGCGAACAACGGCAGGATGCCGTAGGCCACCCATGGATGCAGGGCGTGCTCGAGGGTTAGCAGCGGCGACGGCTCGGCGTTTTTCGTGCGCAATGGAATGCAGAACGCAAGAGTCACGCCGGCCAGTGTCGCGTGGACACCGCTCTTGAGCACGCAGACCCAGAGGATCAAACCGATGATCATGTACGGTCCGAGCTTGACCACCCCGAGCCGGTTCATCGCGATCAATGCCACGATGCACGCCGCGGCCAACGACAGTGAAAGGGTCGAGAGCGCGCCGGAATAGAAGATCGCAATGACGATGATCGCGCCGAGGTCGTCGATGATCGCCAGCGTCATCAGGAACAGTTTCAGCGATACCGGCACGCGCTTGCCCAGCAGGGCGAGGACGCCAAGGGCAAAGGCGATATCGGTGGCCATCGGGATGGCCCAGCCACTCAGGGCGGCAGGATTGTCACGGTTGAGAAACCAGTAAAGCAAAGCTGGCACCACCATGCCGCCAATCGCTGCCGCGCCGGGCAGGACGATTTGCGAAGGTTTCGACAACTGACCGTCGAGGACTTCGCGCTTCACTTCCAGACCGATTAGAAGGAAGAACAAGGCCATCAGGCCGTCGTTGATCCACAGCAGCGCTGGTTTGGCGATTTGCAGCGCGCCGACCTGAGCCACGACCGGCGTGTCCAGAAAGCTGCTGTAAAGCCACGACAGCGGGGAATTGTTGATGATCAAAGCCAGGGCTGCGGCGGCGATCAGTAACAGACCGCTGGCAGCTTCCAACTGAAAGAAACGCGTGAAAGTGCTACGCAGAGGCAAGGTCGCTCTCCATCGATGAATTCAAAAGGTGGCACACCCTAACCCGTACCGTTAGTTGTTAAAACAAAAGTTATATTCTTTTTTGTTATATGTCGTTACAACGTCAAGGGAGTGATGGACCTGAGCCTAGCAGTTGCCGGACGTATTGGGTCTCAGCTGTATCTGTGCGTGCTGTGGGATTTTTCCTAAGCTTATTGGCTGAGCCTTGCAACAAGGCCGACTTGACGAGAAAACCATCATGAACGACAACCGCCAGTGGGCCCGCGAAGCCATCCGGATCATTGAAGCCGATTTCCAGCGCAGCGCCGACACGCACCTGATTCCCCTGCCTCTGCCGGGCTTGCCGGGCATCGAGTTGTATTTCAAGGATGAATCCAGCCATCCCACCGGTAGCCTCAAACATCGCCTGGCTCGCTCGTTGTTTCTTTATGCGTTGTGTAACGGCTGGCTGAAACCCGGCGCGCCGGTAATCGAAGCGTCCAGTGGTTCGACGGCGATTTCCGAGGCGTACTTCGCCCGGTTGCTGGGCTTGCCGTTCATTGCCGTGATGCCGGCGACCACCTCCAAGGAGAAAATCGCGCAGATCGCTTTCTATGGCGGCAAGAGTCACCTGGTTGATGATCCGACGCAGATCTACGCCGAGTCCGAGCGCCTGGCGCGTGAACATGACGGCCATTTCGTCGATCAGTTCACCTACGCCGAACGCGCCACCGACTGGCGCGCGAACAACAACATCGCCGAGTCGATCTTCCAGCAAATGCGCTTCGAGCAGCACCCCGAGCCGAGCTGGCTGATTTCCAGCCCCGGCACTGGCGGCACCACCGCCACGCTGGGGCGCTACGTGCGTTATCGCCAGCATTGCACCCGCGTGCTGTGCGCCGATGCCGAGCGTTCGGTGTTCTTCGATTACTACCAGACCGGCGATGCCACGCTGCGGCTGGATCACGGCTCGCGGATCGAAGGCATTGGCCGGCCTCGGGTCGAAGCGTCGTTCCTGCCCAAGGTGATCGATGCGATGGTCAAGGTGCCGGACGCGTTGTCACTGGCGGCCATGCATTACCTGGCGCAGCGTTTGGGTCGTCGGGTTGGCGGGTCGAGCGGCACCAACCTGATCGGCGCCTTGATGGCGGCGCAACAGATGGTGGCGGCGGGGGAGTCGGGGTCGATCGTGGCGATTCTGTGTGACGGCGGCGAGCGTTATGAAACCAGTTACTACGATCAGGACTGGCTCAAGGCTCAGGGGTATGAGTTGAGTGGGTTGATGGATGCGGTGGCGGCGACGGTCGAGCGCGGGGAGCCTCTGCCGGACACCGTACTGCGCGCCAATATCTGACCCAATGATCGTTCCCACGCTCCGCGTGGGAATGCCTCACCGGACGCTCTGCGTCCGCTTTTGGGACGCGGAGCGCCCCTGGCTGCATTCCCACGCAGAGCGTGGGAACGATCATCTCGGGGTCAGGCTTCCAGGCCGAGAATATCCCGGGCAACCGCTTCAGCAATCCGAATCCCGTCGACACCCGCCGACAGAATCCCGCCTGCATAACCTGCGCCTTCACCCGCCGGGAACAAGCCCTTCACGTTCAGGCTCTGCATCGATTCGTTGCGGGTGATGCGCAGCGGAGACGAGGTACGCGTCTCGATCCCGGTCAACACCGCGTCATGCAGCGAATAACCGCGAATCTGCTTTTCGAAGGCCGGCAACGCTTCGCGAATGGCTTCGATGGCAAACGCCGGCAAGGCCAGCGCCAGATCACCCAGGGCAACCCCGGGTTTGTAGGAAGGTTCGACACTGCCCAACTCGGTGGAAGGCTTGCCCGCAATAAAGTCGCCGACCAGTTGCGCCGGCGCTTGGTAATTGCTGCCGCCCAGCACATAAGCGTGGGATTCCAGGCGTTCCTGCAACTCGATGCCGGCCAGCGGGCCGCCCGGATAGTCGACTTCCGGGGTGATCCCGACGACGATCCCGGAGTTGGCGTTGCGCTCGTTGCGCGAGTACTGGCTCATGCCGTTGGTGACTACACGACCCGGCTCTGAAGTCGCCGCGACCACGGTGCCGCCCGGGCACATGCAGAAGCTGTAGACCGAACGACCGTTTTTGGCGTGGTGCACCAGTTTGTAGTCGGCAGCGCCGAGTTTCGGGTGACCGGCGTACTTGCCCAGACGGGCGCGGTCGATCAGCGATTGCGGGTGTTCGATGCGGAAGCCCACCGAGAACGGCTTGGCTTCCATGTACACGCCACGGCCATGCAGCATGCGGAACGTGTCCCGAGCGCTGTGACCGAGGGCCAGAATCACGTGCCTGGAGTGAATCTGCTCGCCGCCATCAAGCTCGACGCCGACCAGTTGGCCGTCCTCGATCAACACGTCGGTGACGCGCTGCTGGAAGCGCACTTCGCCGCCCAGGGCGCGAATCTGCTCACGCATGTTTTCCACAACGCCGGTCAGGCGGAATGTACCGATGTGCGGCTTGCTGACGTAAAGGATTTCTTCCGGCGCACCGGCCTTGACGAACTCGTGCAGGACCTTGCGACCGATGAATTTCGGGTCCTTGATCTGGCTGTAGAGCTTGCCGTCGGAGAACGTCCCCGCGCCGCCTTCACCAAATTGTACGTTGGACTCCGGGTTGAGCACGCTTTTGCGCCACAGGCCCCAGGTGTCCTTGGTGCGCTGGCGCACTTCGGTGCCGCGTTCGAGGATGATTGGCTTGAAGCCCATTTGCGCAAGGATCAGGCCGGCGAAAATCCCGCAGGGCCCGAAGCCGACGACGACCGGGCGTTGTTGCAGATCGGCTGGCGCCTGGCCGACGACTTTGTAGCTGACATCCGGCGCTACGTTGACGTTACGGTCATCGGCGAACTTGTGCAGCAGCGCGGCCTCATCCTTGGCGGTGAGGTCGATGGTGTAGATGAAGCACAGTTCGGAGGATTTTTTACGCGCATCGTAGCTGCGCTTGAACAAGGTGAAATCGAGCAGGTCATCATTGGCGATGCCCAGGCGCTGCACGATGGCAGGGCGCAGGTCTTCATCGGGATGGTCGATCGGCAGCTTGAGTTCGGTGATTCGTAACATGACAGGATCCGGTTCGCGGGGCGCACAACTGCGCCAAGGCGTTTGAAGCCCGCGATTATAAGCCTCAAAGGATGATTCCAGTGAGGCTAAAACGATCAGTCGTTACGCGATCCGCCGAAATACCCGCAGCCGCGCTGCACCTGGCCATTGATGCGCAGTTCGGCGCTCATGTGCTCGATGGCGCCGGTGGTGCTGTCGACGCAGCGTTGCGGCGCGACCCACAATTCGATGTGCTGGTTATTGGCTTCGGTGCTGAGGTTGAAACGGCCATCGCCCAGTTGTTCTTCAACATAAGGCACGGCGAGTGGAGGTTGGCCTGCGCGGTCGATGACCATGCCCTTGCCGCTGACCTTGACGTTCCACTCGGGCGTGTGGCCGGAGGCGCGCAGGATCAGCAGTTTGAAATTGGGGTCGTCGCACGCGGTGCCCGAGCGCTCGACGCGGTACAGCTGTTCCAGATCGAAGCGACTACCGTCAATCCGGCCACGCACGTCGGCGAACAGCTTGCCTTGATCATCGGCCAGGCTTGCGGCCTCTTGCAGGATGCTAGTGCCGCCAGTGTCGTTGACCACCAGACTGCGTTGTTCATTGCATGGCTGGAACAGCAGCTTGCCATCCGCCGCCGTCAGCTGCCCCTGCAGGCGGGTCTGGCCCACGTGGGAGGCACTTTCACGCGAGCCATCAAACAATTGGCAGGCGGCAAACAACGGCAGCAGGGCGACAAGGACTAAGGAACGGGCGACACGCATCTTCGGTTCTCCAGACAAGTGCCGCCACGTTACGCAGGCGAGCTTGCGATCACAAGGCTTGTGTACAGGGGATTGAGTTGCCAGGTGCGTCCCAGCATAGTGGCGCATTTGTCCAGGATCGGGCCCACTACGGCATGAAACATCACCTCTCTGTTTTCCCCAAACGGCTGTACGCATTGGATGCACTGCGCGGTATCGCGGCGTTGGCGGTGGTGTTCTGGCACTGGCAGCACTTCTTTTTTCAAGGGGCGTTGCCGGGGTTGCTGCAAACCGCACAGCAACCTTTCTACAGCGTGTTCTCATTGTTTTATCAACACGGTGGCGATGCGGTCGCGCTGTTTTTCAGCCTGTCGGGGTTCATCTTTTTCTGGTTGTTCGGTCAAGCGGTGGCGCGGCGGGAGCTGACGGGAAAACAATTTTTCATCGAGCGTTTCAGCCGTATTTATCCATTGCACCTGGCAACCTTTGCCGCTGTTGCGCTGTTGCAGATGGTCTACACACGGTATGCGGGAAACGCTTTTGTTTATCCGTACAACGATCTCTATCACGGCGTGTTGAACGTTTTTCTCGCCCCTGCGTGGGGTTTGGAGCACGGTTGGTCATTCAACGGTCCGGCCTGGTCGATCTCTGTTGAGGTGCTGCTCTATGCGGCGTTTTTCCTGCTGTGGCGTTATTCACCTTTTCCGACGCTGATCAGCGTTTTGTTGATCGCTATAGCCGCTTACGTCTTTCCTGCGCAGTACAAAATCAGCCTTGGAGTACTCAGTTTTTTCTGTGGTGGCGTTGGCTATATGTGGGTGGAAGCGCTGCTGCAACGCGCGCCCGCACGATGGGTAGGGATAGGTTTAACGATGGGGTGTGTGGTGGGTTGGTGGCTGTTTGATGCAACTCAGCCGTTGATCAAGTTTGCGCTGCTGTTTCCGCTGACGATCATGGCCATCGCGGCGTGTCATCAACTCCTTGAACCGGTCGCAAGACGCCTGGCGTGGCTGGGCGATATCAGTTACGCCTCCTATTTGCTGCACTTCCCGCTGCAAATCATCGCCGCGCTGCTGGCGGATAAATTCTTCCCGGGGCGAGCAGTGTTCTATCAGCCGTGGACGTTGCTGTTGTACTTTGCGGTGCTGATCAGTGTCAGCCTGATGTGCCATCGCTGGTTCGAACGACCGATGCAACAATGGCTGCGGCAGTTCGAAGGTGGGCGCCTGACGAGCGGTGTAATCGCTCGTCAGTAACGCGTCAGAAAGGACGCTCAGCCCACGTGAAAGGTCTGACCTGTTTGCAGGCCTTCCACACTTTTGGCGTAGGCCAATGCCACATCCACCGCAGGAACCGCCTTGTAGCCCCGGAAGTACGGCGCATAACTGCCCATTGCTTCGACCAGCACGGTCGGGCTGATCGAGTTCACTCGCAGACCCCGAGGCAGTTCGATGGCCGCCGCTCGCACGAAGCTGTCCAGCGCGCCATTAACCAGTGCAGCCGAGGCGCCGCTGCGAATCGGGTCGTGGCTGAGCACGCCGGTGGTGAACGTGAACGAGGCGCCGTCATTGGCGAATTCGCGGCCGATCAGCAGCAGGTTGACCTGGCCCATCAGCTTGTCTTTCAGGCCCAGCGCGAAGCTTTCTTCGGTCATTTCATCCAGTGGCGCGAAGGTGACATTGCCGGCGGCGCAGACCAGGGCATCGAATTTTCCGGTTTTTTCGAACAGCTTGCGGATCGATGCGCTGTCGCTGATATCAACCTGAAAATCACCGCTCTTACGGCCGATGCGGATGACTTCGTGACGCTGGGACAATTCCTTGTCGACAGCCGAACCGATGGTGCCGCCTGCGCCTATCAAAAGAATTTTCATCGTGCTGTTCCTCGAAGTGGTTGAACGAGGTTGAAGTCTAGAGTGGTTTTTTCCATTGATAAGCGCACTAATAGGCAACCTTTGGTTTTCAAATGGAAACAATCCATGAGCGAGATGGATGATCTGGCGGCGTTTGCAGTGTTGATCGAAGCTGGGAGTTTTACCCTGGCGGCGCAACAATTGGGTTGCAGCAAAGGGCAGCTGTCCAAGCGCATCAGCTTGCTGGAAACGCGCTTTTCCGTGGTTCTGCTGCAACGCACCACGCGCCGCTTGAGCCTGACCGCGGCGGGTGCGGCGTTGTTGCCTCAGGCTCAGGCATTGGTGGTTCAGGTCGAGAAGGCACGTCAGGCACTGGCGCGGTTGAAGGACGACATGGCGGGACCGGTGCGCATGACTGTTCCGGTTTCACTGGGCGAAACCTTCTTCGATGGGCTGCTGCTGGAGTTTTCCGGCCAATACCCCGAGGTGCAGATCGAGCTGGATCTGAGCAACAGCTACCGGGATTTATCCCGCGACGGTTTTGACCTGGCGATCCGCTCCGATGTGAACAACGACGACCGCCTGGTGGCACGTCCGTTATTGGCCTGGCACGAGATGACCTGTGCCAGCCCGGCCTACCTCGCACATTTCGGCGAACCGCAGACGCCACAGGCATTGGCCGACCATCGTTGCCTGCTCAACAGCCATTACAGCGGTCGCGAAGAATGGCTTTACCACCAGCAACACGAGTTGATGCGAGTGCGGGTTTCCGGCCCGTTCGCCAGCAATCACTACAGTCTGTTGAAAAAAGCCGCGCTGGCGGGCGCCGGCATTGCGCGGTTGCCGTCTTACCTGTTGCAAGCGGAATTGGCGGACGGTCGATTGCGCTGGCTCCTGCGCGATTATCAGACCCGGAGCATGCCGATGTACCTGGTGCACGCCTATCAGGGTGGCCTGCCGAAACGTACGCAAGTGCTGGCGGATTACTTGATCGACTGGTTCAAGCGCAGCGGCGAGGCACTGGATCGGCTTCAGCGATAACGCTTGGCGATCAGGTGATCGATCGACAGTTTGCCCGGCCCGGTTGTCATCAGGTACAGCAACACCGCCGCCCAAGTGCCATGAGTCGGGTAAGCATCGGGGTACACGAACAGTTGAATGGTCAGGGTCATGCCCAGCAATGCCAAGGCTGAAAACCGGGTGGCGAAGCCGATCAGGATCAGGATCGGGAAGAAATGCTCGGCAAAGGCTGCCAGGTGCGCCGCCAGTTCCGGGGTCAGCAACGGCACGTGGTATTCGCTCTGGAATAGCGGGATGGTCGAGTCCGCCAGACGGGGAACACCCAGGTGAAAGGAGCCGTCGAACAGGTCGATGGCCAAGCCTTCGACCTTGGTTTGCCCGGATTTCCAAAACACCGCGGCAATAGAGAAGCGCGCGATAAAGGCGATCAGGCTGCGAGGAATCTTTTCCAGCAATGCGATGGCGCGGTCGATGGGGTTCAGTGATTCAGTCCGAATGTTCATGGCGATACCTTGTTTTTGTGTAAGTGGGTGATGGCGTTGCGGCTGATCAGCAGCGCCAGGGTCTGGCCAAGGTCGAAAGTCGGGGCGGCTTGCAGTGCCCGCATCAGTGACTGGCCGTTTTGCAGGTGCTGAATGAACGCACTCGCACCTTGGTCGATGGCGAAGACTTCGACTTCCAGGCCGTTGCGCAACACCAGCGCGTGTTGTCCGAGATTCAGATCAATCCCTGCCAGCGTTGCTTGCTGTTGATGCGCAGCCCAGATCGCGACCACGGCGAAGGCTGAATTCAACAGGTGCAATGAGGGATGAAGTGTGACGGTGAACTCGCTCAGGCCTTGCGGGTCGGCGAGTGCGGCGGCGATCCGTTCAGGGCTCAGGGGTTGCGCATCGGCAGCGTGATAAGCCATGACGCGCAGGCGCTCCAATCGGGCGATGTCGGCCAGATACGGCACGCTGGCGGCAGGCGCAAAGCCTTCGATGAACGTCGCCAGATCGTGGCCATAGCCGCTCATCAACGGGCTCGTCGGCGGGCTGTTTTGCACATGAATCCCGGCCATGGCCCGGAAGAACTCGTCGCCCACCAACTGCTGGACCACGGGGTAACTGTCGGCCAGCGCATTGATCAACGAGCTCTGCACATTGTTGCGATACACCGCGAAACGGCTGGCCGGATCGGCGCCATTGGCGCTGATCAATCCGTCAGGGCAGGGGCGTTGCGAATCGAGCAGGGCGGCAGCGAAATCGGCTTGGTGGCTCATGACCGGACCTCGGCGCACTGCAACAGCCTGTCGGCCTGACGCGCTTCGGCGTGCAGCACGTTGAAGGCCGGTAGTTGATTGTCACGCTCGATCAACGTCGCCATCGGGCCGACTCGCTCCAGCACCTGCCGGTATAACGCCCACACGGCGTTATCGATGGGCGCACCGTGATCATCGATCAGCAGACGGTCACCGAGGTTGTCGGTGTCTTCGGCAAACCCAGCCAGATGAAGCTCGCCCACGGCGTGAAGGGGCAGGGCGTCGATATAGGCCAGAGGATCGCGTTGATGATTAATGCTCGAGACGTAGACGTTGTTCACGTCCAGCAGCAGTCCGCAGCCCGTGCGGTTGATGACTTCGCGGATGAAGTCGGCTTCATCGATCGTCGAGCGCTCGAACGCTAGATACGTCGCCGGATTCTCCAGCAACATCCGGCGTTTGAGCGTGGTTTGCACCTGATCGATGTGTTCGCAGACGCGGTTCAGCGTCGGCGTGTCATAGGCCAATGGCAACAGGTCATTGAGAAACACCGGGCCGTGGCTGGACCAGGCCAGGTGTTCGGAAAAGGCGTGGGGTTGATAACGCTCAATCAGCCAGGCCAGGCGTTGCAGGTGCTGGGTGTCCAGCGGACCTTCGGCACCGATGGACAAGCCAACGCCATGCAACGACAGCGGATACTGCTCGCGGATCAATCCCAGGTAATGATGAAAAGGACCGCCGGCCACCATGTAGTTTTCGGCGTGTACCTCGAAGAAACCGATGTTCGGTTGTGAGCCGAACACTTCACGAAAGTGCTCGGTCTTGAGCCCCAGCCCGGCGCGAGGCGGAAGCTCGAACGGTAAATTGTTCATGGTCGACACTCAGGCTGGGAACGGATCAGGCCTTGGCTTTGAACGCTTCGGTCTGACCGAAACCGGTCGACGAGGTCATGCTTTCGGTGGTGGTGCAGGTGCCTTTAGGGACCAGTTTCCAGGCGTTGCTCTGGTAGTCGGTTTTCGAGGTGCCAGCGCACGTGGTGCCGGCACCGGCGGCGCAATCGTTTTTGCCTTTGAGGGAAACACCGAAGCATTTTTCCATATCGCCGGCTGCGGCTTGGGCTGTGGAGACGGCGGCCATGCTCAGCGCGGAACCGAGGGCCAGAACCAGGGCGGTAGCGGACAGGGTGCGGGTGGTAGCAGTCATGATGTTTCTCCGAAAGTGAGCTTGGGTTGGCAAGCGTTTGTGCTTGCTTGCCTCACTAGAGGAGGGGCATCGCGATGCGTTACAGCCCAGGGCGAAATTTTATTTGAGAACCTCAAAACAACCCCCCGATCCCACAGAGAATGTTCGTTGCCTCAGAGGCTTTTGACAGGCACAAAAAAACGGCCCGAAGGCCGTTTTCTGTTTACCGCAAAGGTTCAACCACCCAAGTACGCTTCACGCACTTTCGGATCCGTCAGCAGCGCTTCCCCAGTGCCGGACATCACCACCCGACCGTTCTCCAGAACGTAGGCGCGGTCAGCGATTTTCAGTGCCTGGTTGGCGTTTTGCTCCACCAGGAACACGGTCACGCCATCCTTGCGCAGCTGTTCGATGATGTCGAAGATCTGCTGGATGATGATCGGTGCCAGGCCCAACGATGGCTCGTCGAGCAGCAGCAGTTTGGGTTTGCTCATCAGCGCACGGCCGATGGCGAGCATTTGCTGTTCGCCACCGGACATGGTGCCGCCGCGTTGGGCGAAGCGCTCTTTCAGGCGTGGAAAAAGTCCGAGAACCTTGTCCATCTGTTCCTCATAGTCGCCCTTGTCGGTGAAGAATCCGCCCATGGCGAGGTTCTCTTCCACGGTCAGACGGGCAAACACCCGACGACCTTCCGGCACGACCGCGATGCTTTTACGCATGATCTGCGACGAGTCCTGGCCGACGAGTTCCTCACCCATGTAGCGGATGCTGCCGCTGTGGGCTTGCGGCGAACCGCAGAGCGTCATCAGCAGGGTCGACTTGCCGGCACCGTTGGCGCCGATCAGGGTCACGATCTCGCCCTGGCGGACTTCGACGTTGACGCTGTGCAGCGCCTGGATCTTGCCGTAGAAGGTGGAAACGTTTTCGAATTGCAGCATTTACGCTTCCCCCAGGTAGGCTTTGATCACTTCAGGATTGTCGCGGATCTGTTCCGGCGTGCCGTCGGCCAGAGGCGTGCCCTGGTTGATCACGACGATGTGGTCGGAAATGCTCATGACCAGTTTCATGTCGTGTTCGATCAACAGCACGGTGACGTTGTGCTCTTCACGCAGCACGCTGATCAGCGCCTTGAGGTCTTCGGTTTCCTTCGGGTTCAGACCAGCAGCCGGTTCGTCGAGCATGAGGATGCGCGGGCGCGTCATCATGCAGCGAGCGATTTCCAGACGGCGCTGCTGACCGTAGGCCAGGGTGCCGGCCGGACGGTTGGCGAACCCCTTGAGGTTGACCTTCTCCAGCCAGTACTCGGCGAACTCCATGGCTTCGCGTTCGCTCTTGCGAAAGCCCGGGGTCTTGAACAGGCCCGCCAGGAAATTGGTGTTCAGGTGACGGTGCTGGGCGATCAAGAGGTTCTCGACCGCTGTCATGTCCTTGAACAGTCGCACGTTCTGGAAGGTGCGCACCACGCCTTTGAGGGCGATCTTGTGGCCAGGCAGGCCTTCGATCGGCTCACCGTCCAGCAGGATGCTGCCGCCGCTCGGTTTGTAGAAACCGGTCAGGCAGTTGAACACGGTGGTCTTGCCGGCGCCGTTGGGGCCGATCAATGCCACGACCTGTTTTTCCTTCACGCTCAGGGCTACGCCGTTGACCGCGAGCAAGCCGCCGAAGCGCATGCTCAGATTTTCGACTTTCAGGATCTCGCGGCTCATTTGCGCAGCTCCATGTGAGGACGTTGCATGGGCAGCAGACCTTGAGGACGCCAGATCATCATCAGCACCATCAAGGCGCCGAACATCAACATGCGGTATTCACTGAACTCACGCATCATTTCCGGCAACAGGATCATCACCGTGGCGGCAAGTACGACACCCAGTTGCGAGCCCATGCCACCGAGTACCACGATGGCGAGGATGGTCGCCGATTCGATGAAGGTGAAGGACTCCGGTGTCACCAGGCCCTGACGCGCGGCGAAGAAGCTGCCGGCGAAACCGGCGAAGCACGCACCCAGGGTGAACGCTGAAAGCTTGATCGCCGTCGGGTTCAGACCCAGAGCACGGCAGGCGATTTCGTCTTCACGCAGCGCTTCCCACGCACGGCCCAGAGGCATGCGCAGCAAGCGGTTGATGACAAACAGGGCGAACAGCGACAACAACACCGCGATCAGGTAAAGGAAAATGACCTTGTTCACCGGGTTGTAGGTCAGGCCGAAGTACTCGTGGAACGTCTGCATCCCCTCTGCCGCGGTTTTATCAAAGGTCAGTCCGAAGAGTGTTGGCTTTGGAATGTTGCTGATGCCGTTCGGACCGCCCGTGATGTCGGTCAGGTTACGCAGGAACAGTCGGATGATTTCACCGAAGCCCAACGTCACGATCGCCAGATAGTCACCGCGCAGGCGCAGTACCGGGAAACCGAGCAGGAAGCCGAAGGTGGCCGCCATCAGGCCGGCAATCGGCAAGCAGATCCAGAAACTCAGACCGTAGTAGTGCGACAGCAGCGCGTAGCTGTAGGCGCCGACGGCGTAGAAGCCGACATAACCGAGGTCGAGCAGGCCGGCCAGGCCGACCACGATGTTCAGGCCCAGGCCGAGCATCACGTAGATCAACACCAGCGTTGCGATGTCCACCGCTCCGCGCGAGCCGAAGAACGGCCAGACCAGTGCACCGATGATCAACGCAATGATGATCCAGCGTTGAGTGGTCGGCAGGGTCAGGAAGTTACTGGCCTTGGCCGGCATCACCGGCATGTTGGGCGAGGACTTCCAGGCCGAGCTGATCTGCTGGTCGAACAGCACGCGCAGGAACATCAGCACCGAGCACACGGCGATGGTGATCAGCGTACCGGTACTGGTGCCATGGACTTCGAGGTTGATACCGACAATGGTCAGTTTCAGACCGAGTACCGGGTAGGCCACGGCCCACACCAGCAAGGCGCTGAACAACGCCTGTTTAAGATTCCTAGTCATACTTTCTCAACCTCCGGACGGCCCAGCAGGCCGGTTGGCCGGAACAACAACACCAGAACCAATAGGCCGAACGCCACGACGTCCTTGTACTGGTCGCCGAAGATATCGGCACCAAAGGCTTCCGCCACCCCCAGCACGATCCCGCCGAGCATGGCGCCGGGGATGCTGCCGATGCCGCCCAGTACCGCGGCGGTGAAGGCCTTGAGGCCGACGAGGAAACCGGCGTTCGGGTTGATCACGCCGTATTGCATGCTCAGCAGCACGGCCGCGATGGCCGCCAGTGCGGCACCGATGACGAAGGTCAGGGCGATGATGTTGTTGGTGTTGATACCCAGCAGGTTGGCCATCTTGATGTCTTCGGCACAGGCGCGACAGGCGCGACCCAGGCGAGAGCGGGAGATGAACAGCGTCAGGCCGAGCATGGCGACCAGGGTCACCACGAACACCACGATTTGCATGTAGGAAATCAGCACTTCATGTGCGCCACCTGGCCCGATGGCGAAGTTGCCGGGGATCAGGTTGGGGATGGATTTGTCCTTGGAGTCTTGCGCCAGCAGAACCGTGTTCTGCAGGAAGATCGACATACCGATGGCGGAAATCAGCGGAATCAGACGGTTGCTGCCGCGCAGGGGGCGGTAGGCAATTCGTTCGATGCTGTAGCCGTAGGCACTGGTCACGACGATGGTCGCGAGGAAAGCGGCGGTCATCAACAGCGGAACACTGTCGAGTCCCATCATGGACAGGCCCGCGATGGCGATGAACGCCACGTAGGAACCGATCATGTACACCTCGCCGTGGGCGAAGTTGATCATTCCAATGATGCCGTAAACCATCGTATAGCCGATGGCGATCAGGGCATACGTGCTGCCAATGGTCAGGCCATTAACCAGCTGTTGGAAGAAGTGATAGATGTCAGGCATTACAGCGCTCCTAAAAACCTGATACGCATTTCACTGGTGGAGTCATTTTCCCGCTCGAGCCCCGTGGATCTGCATCCACTTCGAACGCGAGGTTTGCCAGCGAACCGCTGATGACGGTTTTGAGATTTTCAGGTGGGGAGACTGGCGGATCACGCCAGCGCGGCCCAATACGTTCGTAAAACAAAGCCCACGGCACGCCGTGGGCTTTGTAGGCAGTCAGTTCGGCAAGGCCTTACTGAGGCGAAGCTTCAGTTTTTGGTTTGCCGAAGTGCCACTCGTAAACCACAAATTTGAAGTCTTTCAGGTCGCCCTTGGCGTCGAAGCTCAGGTCGCCAGTCGGGGTCTTGAAAGTGCCTGCGTGGATGGCAGCAGCCACTTTCGCAGGGTCTTCGCTCTTGGCGGCAGTGATACCACCGGCGATGACTTCAACAGCCGAGTAGGCCGGGAACACGAACGGACCGCTCGGGTCTTCTTTCTTCGCTTTGAACGCGTCAGCCAGTGCAACGTTGGCCGGATCCTGGTCGAAAGACTTCGGCAGGGTTACCAACAGGCCTTCGGAAGCGTCTTTGGCGATCTGCGAAATGGAGTCGTTACCCACGCCTTCCGGACCCATGAACTTGGCTTTCAGGCCTTTTTCCTGTGCTTGACGCAGGATCAGGCCCAGCTCTGGGTGGTAGCCGCCGTAGTAGACGAAGTCAACGTTGGCTTGCTTGAGCTTGGAGATCATCGAGGAGAAGTCTTTGTCGCCGGCGTTGATGCCTTCGAACACGGCAACCTTGACGCCTTTGCCTTCCAGGGTCTTCTTCACGGCGGTGGCGATGCCTTCGCCGTATTGCTGTTTGTCGTGCAGCACAGCAACGATTTTCGGTTTTACGTGATCGGCAATGTAGTTACCGGCGGCAGGGCCCTGGGCGCTGTCCAGACCGATGGTGCGGAACACCATTTTGTAACCACGGTTGGTGATGTCCGGGCTGGTGGCAGCCGGGGTAATCATGATCACGCCCTCGTCTTCGTAGATGTCCGAAGCCGGTTGGGTGGAGCTGGAGCACAGGTGACCGACCACGAACTTGACGCCGTCGTTGACGACTTTGTTCGCGACCGCTACCGCTTGTTTTGGATCACAGGCGTCATCGTATTCAACGGCTTCGAGTTTCTTGCCGTCTACGCCGCCTTTGGCGTTGATCTGTTCGATGGCCATTTTGGCGCCACTGAACTGCATGTCGCCGTATTGGGCTACAGGACCGGTTTTAGGGCCGGCGATGCCGATCTTGATGGTGTCAGCTGCGAACGAATGGCTGGCAACCCCGGCCAGAACCATAGCGGCAAACAGTTTGGAAATCTGCTTAGTAGCCTTAGTCATAGTGCTCCACTCTTACTGTTGTAGTTTTTATAGTCCTGGCGCCGTAGCAGCAGAACCGGGTCAGATATCTTCGATATCCTCCGGAAAATGCCCCCGGCAACTGTACCGGTACAGTGTAGAGCGCCAATTGTTAGCCTGGGAAGCTGGCGCCAGGGGGCAAAACCTGAGGGTGTCGCTTTATTGAAAGAAAAAGACAGAATTGCGGCGGGATGTTAGCTGGCTAATTGCTTGATTCAGCGGCATTCCCTGGCGCTCCTGTTCTTTTCAATCGGTGACTCAATTGCATCCGGGTTTTTCTGGCGGACCACCGACGTTATCATTCGCGTCGATTTCTTTTCCGGACAGGACCCATGACTCAAGAACCTAGCACCCTCTATGCCAAGCTGCTTGGTGAAACCGCATCTATTACCTGGAAAGAGTTGGAGCCGTTCTTTGCCAAGGGTGCCCTATTGTGGGTCGACCCGGGTCTGGATTTGATCGCCGCCGCTGAGGCAATGGCGACGGACGAAGGCGAGAAAGTGGCTGCCTGGCTGGCCGCCGACAAAGTCGCCAAGCTGTCTGAAACGCGGGCGCTGGATCTTTTCGAACGTGACCCCGAGCTGTGGGCCGTGGTCGTTTCGCCGTGGATTATGATCCAGGAAAGGGCGACGAACTGAAGTCGTGCACTTTGTTGGTGCGGCGTTTGATCGCGCAAAAGTGTGTAGGTGAGTAGCGTGATGGCATGTTGCCGTAGAGAAAGGCCACAGAAGGGTCTTGGCGAGGGTGACGTAAACGTAACGGGAACAGTTTATTGAGCAGCCGTCGGGCTGCTTAATTGTTTCTGGATGTTGGGATTTGCGGTGAATCGGGGCGCCATCGCGGGCAAGCCCGCTCCCACACTATCCATGTCGAACTCAACATTTGTGAACGACACGGAACCTGTGGGAGCGGGCTTGCCCGCGATGGGGGCGACGCGGTTTTCAATCAGACCGAAAACGTCTTGCCCGTATGGTTATTCAGCGAAATAACCTTGGTCTTGCCAATCCGGTGACGGTAGATCTCGCGCAGGTACTTGATCGCCTTCTTCACGCAATCGCGCGACAGGCGGATGTCGTTGATCGAGACAAACTTGTCCTTGTCATTGATCAGCTCGCGGTACTTCTTCTCGTACATTGGTTTGATCGCGTACCAGTTGGTGTCGAGGATCTTCGCCGGGTTTTCGAATTCATTGAGCAACTCGTCGATCCGGTCCTCATCGAATTCTTCATTGATGATGAAGTCCAGGATCGAGTTATCCAGCGTTTCGTCGAAGCGGTACGGATTTTTCGCGAAGCAACGCTTGATGAACGCCACGATCAGGGTCAGGAAGTCGTCCGACAGGCACGGGCTCTTTGCGATCAACGTGGTCAACGACAGGTTGGCCGAAGCGCCGATCACCAGCGCGTAGCGCTTGAGCGTGGTGTTCGGGAACAGGCTGTTGAGATGCGTCTTCAACCGGTTCAGGTCCATGTAGGACAGCTTGTAGTCTTTCGGTAGTGAAACGATCGAGACCACCGACGAGCAGTTCTTGAAGAAGTGCAGGTCGTGCAACGCGGCCGCGTCGTAACCGGAATTCTTGTACTGCTCCAGGGACGCGCGATAACGCTTGGACTCGATCGGCAGCAGGCTGATGCCTTCGATCGCTTGCGTCACTTTGTTGAAGTGCGGCAGGTCGATGGAGCGGAAGAACAGATCATCGATGTTCAGGCGCTGCGGCTCTTTCTCGAACACCTTGAATTTGTCGCTGCTTGGCGGCGGCGTTTCCGGCACCACGGATTCGGCATAGGCAATCGCCACCGGGCCGGCCAGGCTCATGAACAGGTCGTTGGCGTCGAGACGAATGGTCTCGCCGATGTCGATGCCGGCACGACGGAAATAGTTCTGGTCGTAGTCAGTCGTGACCGCCTGCGCCGTCAGAATGTTGAAGATCTGCTGCGAGATGTACTGGTTGGCGTGCTTTTCCATCGCGTTGACGTCGATGTTCTGAATGTTGCCGTCATCGCTTTCTTCGGCGTACCGCATGATGTCGTTGGAGATCAGCATCATCGCGTTCCATGGGCGGATACGGCCCATGACACTGGCTTCGCTGCTGTCTTCATTGGCGAAGTTGTAGGAGAAGTCCCACTCTTCCGACAGGTATTTACACAGCAGGCGACCGGCGTTGATGTGCAGCGCCTCGGACATTTCGCTGCGGTGATCGGAAATATTCGGCAGCACACAGATGCCGCTGGTGAAGATCGGCTCGAAGACAAAGGAATGACCGCTCTTGCCGTCATGCTCGTCCATCGGCTTGGTGTCGAACGTCTTGTTCATGTACGAGTGCTGCTGGGCCAGGCCGAATTCCGAGGCCATGCCCGAACCGGTACCACCGCCGGCACTGAAAATCGAGAAATACAGGCGCGACTGGTTGGCCTTGATGCCGCAGCTGTCGATCAGGTACGAGTGAATCATTTTCCAGTCGGGGCTGGAGAAACGCTGGGTGTCCTTGTTCAGGATAATCTTGGCCAGGTACTGACCGAGGATCGGCGCGTTACCGGCGCCACCGGCGTGGACTTCCGACAAGTCCATGATTTTCATTTTGCTGTAGTCGCGCAGGAAGCCGCTTTTTTCGCCCTTGCGCGAGAAACGGATGCGACCGGCGATGTCTTTGTCCAGGTCGCCGAGCATTACCAGAGGCTCGACCAGGAACACCGGCTTGGTGGCTTTGTTCGGCCCCAGGCGCAGGTTGTTGCGGATCCACTGCGCCGGGCTGTAACCCTTTTCAGCGTAGCGTTTGTCCGCCGAGGGACGGTCTTCGTTGTTGAATTCGTTGAGGTAGAACTTGCGGGCGTTGTACACCAGCTCCGCGACGTCCAGCGCAATGTTTGAACCGCAACGGCCCAGACCGATCAGGCACACCGAAGGGAATTCCTGATCGCTATGCTGTTCGCTGTCGCCATCCTGGTGTGCAGGGCGCGGGAACACCATGTCGCGCAGCCCGTCGAGGTTGTCGAGGATGCGGTCGGTGTTGGTTTCGGTGAAATACAGGTATTGCTGACTGGCCAGCGGGCGTGATGCAACCAATGGCTTCGACGATGAGGGGCTGTTTGCCGCGGGGCTCAGTGTCAGATCGGAAACCGCAGTGGCCGGATTATTTTTAGAAGTCATTGGGCGCCATGTACCTGGGCTGATGGGCCCGGCAACATGCTGTCGCCGAACCTTCACGGAATAGTAACTCGCGACTTTTTCAGCGCGTATTTCGCCCAAGCGTCATGGCCGAAGCCTGAGCATCGCTCGGGGGGAATCCTTTCCTAAGTCATGATGAATCGGCCAGTATTCAGCGATCTTTAATCAAAAGGAGGCTAAATGATGTCAACGCTACCTTCGTTGGGTTTCGCCGGAATTGGCCTGATGGGATTGCCCATGTGCCTGCGTCTGTTGGCTGCGGGGTATCCGCTGACGGTGTGGAATCGCAATCCGGCCAAGTGCACGCCCTTGGTCGAGGCCGGCGCCCGGCAAGTGGCGACAGCGGCCGAGCTGTGCCAACACGCCGATGTGGTGATGCTATGCCTGGCGGACACGTCGGTAGTGCGCGAGGTGGTTTTTGGCCCCGCCGGCATTGCCAGCGGCGCGAAAAGTGGTCAGTTGCTGGTGGATTTTTCCAGTCTGGAGCCCACCGCGACGCGGGAAATGGCCACGGCGCTTGCCGACCAGTGCGGCATGAATTGGCTGGACGCACCGGTGTCCGGCGGGGTGGTCGGTGCCGAGGCGGGCAGCCTGGCGATAATGGTCGGCGGCGCGGCAGAGGATGTTGAACGGGTCAGGCCGGTGCTGTTGAGCCTCGGTCAACGGGTGACGCACATGGGCGGCGTCGGCGCCGGCCAGGTGACCAAGGCCTGCAACCAGATGATCGTCGCCTGCAATGCGCTGGTGATCGCCGAAGTGGTGGCATTGGCCGAGCGTTCCGGGGTCGACGCAGGTCTGATCGCAGAAGCCCTGGCCGGTGGTTTCGCCGATTCCAGACCCTTGCAGATCCTTGCTCCGCAAATGGCCGAGAACCGTTTCGAACCCGTGAAGTGGCATGTCCGCACGTTGCTCAAGGACCTCGACACCGCTGTGAAGTTTTCCCGCGAACAGGGCTCATCCACCCCGATCAGCGGATTGGCCGCACAACTGATGCGCCTGCATGGAGCGCAGGGGTTTTTGGAAAAAGATCCGTCGACGCTAGTGCAAATGTACCGCGCGCCAGGGGCAGAGGACTGACGGGACAGGCGTGTTTGCGCTGATTGATTTCGTTCAGCACCGGACGCAATTCAGCCAGCGGCACCGGACGGCTGAGCAGGTAGCCCTGAACGAAGTCGCAGCCCTGGCGTTCGAGAAAGTCATATTGCTCGAACGTTTCGACGCCTTCGGTGACCACCTGTAAATGCAGGGTATGGGCCATGGCGATAATGGCCTGGACGATTTCCATGTCTTGGGTCGCCCTGGGAATGTCCTGGATGAACGAGCGGTCGATCTTGAGCGTGTTCAGCGGCAGGCGCTTGAGGTAGGCCAGTGATGAATAACCGGTGCCGAAATCGTCGATCGACAGGGAGACCCCGAGCGCCCGGCTCTGGCGCAGCAGCGCCAGGGTGTCGGTGAGGTTGCCCATCAACGCGTTCTCGGTGACTTCCAGTTCCAGCCGTTGCGGCGCGACTCCGCAGATGCGCAAGGCCTGTTCGATTTCATTGGCCAGGTCTTCGCGCGCAAGGTTCAGCGGTGAGCAGTTCACGGCGATTTTCAGTTCTTCGCAGCCCTGACGGGACAGTTCGCCAAGGTCCTCGCAAGCCTGGCGCAGTACCCAGTTGTCCAGTTCGGCGATCAGGCCGTTGGCTTCGGCAATGGCGATGAATCGATCCGGCGCCAGCAGCCCGTGAACCGGGTGTTGCCAGCGAATCAGCGCTTCGAGCTTGGTGACCTGGCCGGTTTTCAGGTCATAGATGGGTTGGTAAAACAGCAGCAGCCCGTCGTCGTTGCGCAAGGCGTGCCGCAGTTCTTCTTCGACTTGCAGTTCCAGCGTGGCACGAGCCTTCAGGTGCGGGCTGAAAAAATGCAGCCCGTTGCGCCCATTGCCCTTGGACTGATACAGCGCCAGGTCGGCGTTTTTCAGCAGTTCTTCGCACGTTTTGCCGTCTTGCGGGAACAGGCTGATGCCGATGCTGGTGGTCATGACCATGCTGCGACCGGCCAGCTCGATAGGCTCTTTCATTTTCAACATGATGCGCTGGGCCATGTGCCGCGCTTCTTCGGGGTCATGCAAGCCGATGAGGATGCAAAATTCGTCACCGCCGAAGCGCGCGACCACATCTTCGTGGCTGCGAACCGAACTCTTGATGTGGCTGGCCAGAACCTTGAGCATCAGGTCCCCGGCGTCATGGCCAAGGCTGTCGTTGATCCGCTTGAAGTGATCGATGTCGAGAAACATCACTGCCAGCATCCCGCCTTCGTTGGTTTTCTCGCTCAGCTTTTCGGCGAAGAGTTGGTTGAATCCACGGCGATTGATCAGGTTGGTCAGTGCGTCGTAGTGCGCCACCTGTTGCAACGACAGGCGCGCCTGATCAAGCTGACTGAGCAGGGCATTGACCCGTTGCAGGTCGCCTTCCTTGTGTTGAAGTTTCTTGTCGGCCATTGCCGCGCTGATGCTGCTGCCGATGATCAGCAACATCATGACCGCCACCGTCACGCCCAATTGCAGATGATTGTTGTCGTTGGGAAGCGACTGAAGGCTGCCTTCTGGAAGCACCAGGTTGAGTGCTGCCATACCGGTGAAATGCATGCTGACGATGCCGGCCCCGAGCACAAGGCTGGCGGTGTACTTGAGCAGCTGATGAACCACACCGCTGCCCTCGCTCAGGTGCCTGGAAATCAACAGCGCGGCCAGGCTGGCGCCGATGGCGATCACGATGGAGAGGGCCAACAGCGTCGGGTCGTAATAGGCCGTCGCCGTCGAGCGCATCGCGGCCATGCCTATGTAGTGCATGGTTGCGATGCCAAGGCCGATCCACACCGCCGCGCGCAAGTACTGCCAGACGCTCAGATGGGCATGGCTGAGCGTCTGCATCGCCAGCCACGAGGCAGTCAGTGCGAACAACAACGAAATCAGGGTGATGGGGAGCTGGTAGTGGATTTCGATTGGCGCCTGGAACGCCAGCATGCTGATGAAATGCATGGCCCAGATGCCGCCCGCCAGGCACCCGGCACCGACCCAGCGCCAGATGCGCTGGGAAGTTGACTTTTCGGTATGACCGATCCGCTCGGTGATGCCCAGGGTGGCGAATCCGGCCGCGCACGCGACCACGTAGGCCAGCAGCACCAGGAACGGGTTATGTGTGCAATTGAGAATGACCTGACCGCTTTCTGGCAGCTGGGTAGTGAAATACACATCAGGCCACTGCATCCGTTCGCCCCGTATTGGTCAGCCTGCCGGTGCGTTGGAGTATAGAGGCCGTACAAGGAGTGCAAGCGGTAGTGGCACATTGACGCCGATGATTTTGGAATTAGCTTTATTACTGTCAGTACTAAGCCTTAGGCGATCTGCTCGTATGGCACTTGGAATTCAGGCTGCAGGGCCGGCAGTCCGAACGCGGCCCGCGCCGCGTCGCAGTCTACGTTCGCTTCGCCATTGGCCCAGGAGGCATCGAACTCGCGGCAGGTGCTGGAGCGCTGATCGTAAATCGTGCATTGCACGGTGCTGCCGACTTCGCCTGACAGGGCGATGCAGCGCGTGGGTTTGCAGTCCGTGCCGAGCATCGCCACACGGCTGGGGCTGATCGGCGCGACAAGGTCGTCAGGCACCGTTCCCCCGGATGAGGCGCATTCACCCCAGAAAAAGGACACGCGAAAATGGGAACAGCAGGCACCACAATTCAGACACGGACTGGCTTCGGACATGGGCGATAGTCAAAGAGGGATAGGGGGAACGGTGGGGCAGCAAGGTCGCTATTCTAGGCTTCGCCATGGGCTTGGGAAGGGGGGCACAGAGGTATTTTTCAGCAGCCGGTCGGGTAAAGGAAAACGCTGCTCCCACAGAGTCTTCTGGGGATTGGCGGGCTCGGTTGTCATGGGCTGATATCAGTCTTGCGAATAATGACAGACAGCTCTGGCGGGCCTGACTAGATTGGAGGCTCCGGGGACAGTGAAAGCCCCAACAACAATAAAAAGAGACGGACCCCATGCAGAACTCGACCCAAGCGGCGAATGCCTGGCGCATTCTGTTCCTGCTGTTCCTGGCGAACCTGTTCAACTTCTTCGATCGAACCATTCCCGCCATCATCATCGAACCGATCCGCATGGAGTGGCACCTCAGCGACTTTCAGCTGGGGATCATCGGAACAGCATTCACCATCGTTTATGCGATTGCCGGCCTGCCGCTCGGGCGGATGGCCGATACCGGTTCGCGCAGCAAATTGATGGGTTGGGGTCTGGCGGCCTGGAGCGGCCTGACGGCGATCAACGGTCTGGTGGGCAGTTTCTGGTCATTCCTGATCGTACGCATGGGCATTGGCATCGGTGAAGCCAGTTACGCACCGGCCGCTAACTCGCTGATCGGCGACCTGTTTCCGGCCCACCGCCGGGCACGTGCGATGGGCATTTTCATGCTCGGCCTGCCATTGGGCTTGCTGCTGGCGTTTTTTACCATTGGCGCGATGGTCAAGGCATTCGACAGTTGGCGTGCGCCGTTCTTCATCGCTGCGGTGCCGGGGCTGATCCTGGCGATCTTCATGTTCTTCATTAAAGAGCCTAAACGCGGTGCAGCGGAAAGCGTGCAGGTGTCCCAGGAACGGGTCGACCGGCCGATTCGTCGAGTGCTGGCGGTCCCGACCTTCCTGTGGCTGGTGTTGGCGGGGTTGTGCTTCAACTTTGCGACCTATGCCTGCAACTCGTTCCTGGTGCCGATGCTGCAACGGTATTTTCTGATGCCGCTTCAGGAAGCGGCGGTGGCGACCGGCGTAATTGTCGGCGTGACCGGCTTGTTCGGCCTGACGCTCGGTGGCTGGGTTGCCGACAAGATTCACCAGCGGGTGGCCAATGGGCGACTGCTGTTTGCGGCATTCAGCCTGATCGTTTCGACCGTGTGCACCGCTTGGGCGCTGCATGCCGGACGGATCGAGATCGGGGTGTTTGTGGCGGTGTTCAGCCTGGGCTGGCTGTTTGCCTATAACTTCTACACCTGCGTCTACACGGCGATTCAGGACGTGGTCGAACCCCGGTTGCGGGCCACGGCGATGGCGCTGTTCTTTGCTGGCTTGTACTTGCTGGGCGGTGGTTTGGGACCGGTGGTGGTGGGTGGCCTGTCCGACCATTTTGCGCATACCGCGATGTTCGCCGCCGGTGCCGAACAGATGACCGAGGCGTTCAAGGCTGTGGGCTTGCACGACGCGATGTACTTGATCCCGGTGGCGCTGTTTTTCACCATGGTGTTTCTGTTCTTGGCTTCGCGGTGTTTTGTAAGGGATGCCAAGCGGATGAAGGACGGGTTGGTGGCGGTGGTTGAGCCTGTGGGTTCTGCGGTGACCGCTTAATCGCCATCGTCGGAATGCCGCCCAGACCAAACCCGCTCCCACAGGGGTTTATGTCGTTCGCATAACCTGTGGGAGCGGGCTTGCCCGCGATGAGGCCCTCAAGAACACCACAATAATCAAGCAGACAAAAAAGGCCCGCATCTCTGCGGGCCTTCTTGTTTAACGGTGGAGCAGGGGGCTTAACCCGCTACCAACACCCGGATCGCTTCCAGTCGCAGCGCCGCCTTGTCGAGCATGGCCAGCCCTTGCTCGCGCTGTTTGCGCAGGGCAACCAGTTCACTGTCGCGTACAGTCGGGTTGACCGCTTGCAACGCGGTCAGGCGCGCCAGTTCTTCCTCGGTATCGGCTGCCAGGCGACGTTTCGCTTCGGCAACGCGCTCGGCGTGACGCGGGAAGATTTTCTCTTCGCCAGCGTTGATCCGCGGCGTCAGCTGATCGCGCTGGGCCTGAATGAACTTGTTGGCGCTGGCACGAGGCACGCTTTCCAGTTGATCGTTCAAGGTCTCGAACGACACCCGGGCGGACAGGTCGTTGCCGTTGGCATCCAGCAAGCAGCGCAGGGCGGCCGGCGGCAGGTAACGGCCCAGTTGCAGCGAGCGCGGGGCAACCACTTCACTGACGTAGAGCAGTTCCAGCAACACGGTGCCGGGTTTCAGTGCCTTGTTCTTGATCAGTGCCACGGCGGTGTTGCCCATGGAACCGGACAACACCAGGTCCATGCCGCCCTGCACCATCGGGTGCTCCCAGGTGATGAATTGCATGTCTTCGCGAGACAGCGCCTGGTTGCGGTCGTAGGTGATGGTCACGCCTTCGTCGTCGCCCAGCGGGAAGCTGGCGTCGAGCATTTTTTCGCTCGGCTTGAGGATCAGCGCGTTTTCCGAATGGTCTTCGCTGTCGATACCGAAGGCATCGAACAGGGTTTCCATGTAGATCGGCAGGGTGAACTGGTCGTCTTGCTCAAGGATGTCCTCGACCAGCGCGTCACCTTCGCCAGCGCCGCCGGAGTTGAGTTCCAGCAGGCGGTCACGGCCGGTGTGCAGTTCAGCTTCCAGACGCTCACGCTCGCTGCGGGCTTCGTCGATCAGCGCTTGCCACTCGCCGTCGTCGGCGTTTTCCAGCAGCGGCAGCAGACGCGGGCCGAACTGATGCTGCAAGGCGTTGCCGGTCGGGCAGGTGTTGAGGAAAGCGTTCAGCGCTTCGTGGTACCACTGGAACAGGCGCTCCTGCGGGCTGGTTTCCAGGTACGGCACGTGCAGTTCGATGATGTGCTTCTGGCCGATCCGGTCCAGACGCCCGATACGCTGCTCCAGCAGATCCGGGTGGGACGGCAGGTCGAACAGCACCAGGTGGTGCGAGAACTGGAAGTTGCGACCTTCACTGCCGATTTCCGAGCAGATCAGCACTTGCGCGCCAAATTCTTCATCGGCGAAATAGGCGGCGGCGCGGTCACGCTCGAGGATGTTCATGCCCTCGTGGAACACCGTGGCCGGAATGCCGGAACGTACGCGCAGGGCATCTTCCAGGTCCATGGCGGTTTCGGCGTGGGCGCAGATGACCAGCACTTTGGTGCGCTTGAGCATCTTCAGTGTGTCGATCAGCCACTCAACACGCGGGTCGAATTTCCACCAGCGTTCTTCTTCGTTGGCGTCCGGCTGGGCCTGGAAGCTGACTTCCGGGTACAACTCAGCGTGATCGCCCAACGGCAGTTCGAGGTATTCGTCCGGGCACGGCAGCGGGTACGGATGCAGCTTGCGCTCCGGGAAACCCTGCACGGCGGCGCGGGTGTTGCGAAACAGCACGCGGCCGGTGCCGTGGCGGTCCAGCAATTCGCGGACAAGGCGGGCGCTGGCTTCGGTGTCGCCATCGTTCACCGCGGTCAGCAAGGCTTCGCCTTCGTTGCCGAGGAAACCGTGAATGGTCTTGTGCGCTTCAGGCGACAGGCGCCCTTTGTCCAGCAGCTCCTGAACGGCCTCGGCCACCGGGCGATAGTTTTCGCTCTCGGCGCGGAAGGCGTGCAGGTCATGAAAACGGTTCGGATCGAGCAGACGCAGACGGGCGAAGTGGCTGTCCTGACCCAGTTGTTCCGGGGTCGCAGTCAGCAGCAGGACGCCGGGAATAACTTCGGCCAGTTGCTCGACCAGCGAATATTCAGGGCTGGCCTTTTCTTCGTGCCACACCAGGTGGTGCGCTTCGTCGACGACCATCAGGTCCCAACCCGCGGCGAACAGTGCGTCCTGGGCTTTCTCGTCTTCTACCAGCCACTCCAGAGCCACCAGCGCGAGCTGAGTGTCTTCGAACGGGTTGGCGGCATCGCTTTCGATGAAACGTTCTTCGTCGAACAGCGCGACTTGCAGGTTGAAACGGCGGCGCATCTCGACCAGCCACTGGTGCTGCAGGTTCTCCGGAACCAGGATCAGCACGCGGTTGGCGCGGCCCGAGAGCAGTTGGCGATGGATCACCAGACCGGCTTCAATGGTTTTACCCAGGCCCACTTCGTCGGCCAGCAATACCCGTGGAGCAATGCGGTCGGCGACTTCACGGGCGATGTGCAGCTGATGCGCGATCGGTTGCGCACGCACGCCACCCAGTCCCCACAGCGAGGATTGCAATTGGCGACTGGTGTGTTCCAGGGTGTTGTAGCGCAGTGAGAACCAGGGCAGCGGGTCGATCTGCCCGGCGAACAGACGGTCGCTGGCCAGGCGGAACTGAATGAAGTTCGACAGTTGGGTTTCTGGCAGGGTGACCACTTCGTTTTGCGCGTTGAGGCCGTGGTAGACCAGCAGGCCGTCGACGTCGTCGACTTCCTGGACCGTCAGTTTCCAGCCTTCGAAGTGAGTGATCGAATCGCCCGGCGAAAATCGCACGCGGGTGAGGGGCGCATTCCGTAGCGCGTACTGGCGAGTCTCGCCAGTGGCCGGATAGAGCACGGTCAACAAGCGGCCGTCCTGTGCCAGAACGGTGCCTAAACCCAGCTCGGCTTCGCTGTCACTGATCCAGCGTTGCCCCGGTTGATACTGCTGCGCCATGCTGCCTGACTCCCACCTTGAAAAAGCGGGCTATCTTAACGGAATGAGGGCTTCAGGGCCAAAGGACTCTCATAAATACTCGCAGACTTACGTTAGTCCAATGATGCGGCGTGTGTCGGTTCGGGCACCAATCCGTGCCAAACCGGTCACAGTTTGCGACCGATGGCTCAAGTCGCCATCCCCTCAGCCGACAGCCTGCTGACAGGAGACTACTAATTATGCTGCCACCGATGCTCCCCTTGAGTGCCGTGCCGATCACCTCACAGCACGACCCGATCCGCCAGCGCCCGGATATTCCGCCTGTCGTGCCGGTGCAGGAAAGCTCTAACGAAAGCACGATCGACCTGCAACAGCGCGATCCCGAAGAGGCAGCTTTTCAGCTGCGCGAGGAGCAGCGCCGCAAGCTTGAGCGCGATCGGCGACGTCGTGAGGCTGATGAGGATCCGCAGGAGCATTTGGCGGTTCCTGGTGATGAACTCAATGCCGACAATACTGTGCCGGTGGCGCCGTTGATGGAGGATCAGCCGCGTCAGGGGTTGTGGGTCGATATCCAGATTTGAGGTTGCGGCTGGTCAGCGCTGGCGCCAGGCCGCATTATTGCGACAAACCTGCCGAACGATGTATTGAGCACCATGAGCCAAGATGACAAGTTGATTGATCTTAATTCTGAACGCGCCAAGCGGGTTCATGACCTCAATGAAAAGCGTCTGAATGAAGTGCGTCAGGCGTTTGAGCAGGCGATGCCATTAGGCAAAGCCAAGAAAAAGCCGAAGAACAAACCGAAAAAGCGTTGAAGTACTCTGCATCGTTTGATGCAGGTCAGTTATTTCCCCTCCTTTACGCCCTGTCTTGGGTGACATTGATCCTGGTCAATTTTCTCTTCTGCCTGATTGGTTAACTTAGCCCCATCGCAACAGGGCAAGTGCAGGAGGGACGTCATGTTTTTCGATAACGTGGTGATCGCCGGAGTGCTGACAGTTGGCCTCATGGTTCTGTTTTTCGCAGGGTTTGGATTTTTTATCTGGAAGGATTCGCATAAGCGTAAGCCGTAGGTCTTTCTGGGTGTAATGAGCACGCAAGGCATTTTGGGCAACTTCGGTTGCCCTTTTTTTTGCCCACGAAAATCTGACAGGCAATAAAGTCCACTTGTAGGAGCTGTCGAGTGAAACGAGGCTGCGATCTTTTGACTTTGATTTTTTAAGACCAAGATCAAAAGATCGCAGCCTCGTTTCACTCGACAGCTCCTGCAGGGAATCCGGTTCGGCGTGAAAGCTCGGCAATAAAAAAGGCGCGAACCTCACGGTGCGCGCCTTTTTCGTTGCAGCTAAATATCAGCTGCCCAGTGCCTTCGAGGCCAGCCAGAACAGGCCGGCCGACAGGGCCACTGTTGCTGGCAGGGTCAGGACCCAGGCCAGCAGGATGGTTTTGACGGTGCCGCCTTGCAGGCCGCTTTTGTTGGCGACCATGGTGCCGGCGACGCCGGACGACAGGACGTGTGTGGTGGAGACCGGCAGGCTGAAGATGTTCGCCAGGCCGATCATGCACGCGGTGGTGATTTGTGCCGACATGCCTTGGGCATAGGTCATGCCTTGCTTGCCGATCTTCTCGCCGATGGTCAGTACCACGCGTTTCCAACCCACCATGGTCCCGAGGCCGAGGGCCAGGGCGACGGCCAGAATCACCCAGAACGGGGCGTATTCGGTGGTGGTGGTCAGGTCTTTGCGCAGTTTGTCCAGGTCAGCTTTTTCACGGGCTGCCAGGGTAGGCAATTTGCTGACTTTCTTCGCAGTGTCGTCCAGGCAAAGCAGGTAGCGACGCACTTCGATGCGGCTGTCCGATGGCAGCGAATGGTAGTCCGCTACACCTTTAAGGGTGCCGAGCAGGGCAGTGATGGTCGGTTCGGTCTGTTGCGGGTTGCAACGGAATTTCTCCGGCAGATCGCCTTCCACGCTTTTGCCCAGCGCCAGGAACTCGCCCAGGGTGTCGGAATTGCGCTTATAGAACTGGCTCAGGTGCAAGGTCGCATCGCGGGTACGCTCGATCTGGTAAGTCGTGCTGCTCAGGTCGAGTACGAACTGCGCCGGCACGATACCGATCAGCACCAGCATGATCAGGCCGATACCTTTCTGACCGTCGTTGGAACCGTGCACGAAGCTCACGGCCATGGCCGAGATCACCAGTACCAGGCGGTTCCAGAACGGTGGGTGCTTCTTGTCGTCGAGCTTGCGGCGCTGGTCCGGTGTCTTGTGCATCTTGGACAGGGGACGCCACCATTTAAGGCCGATCAGCACCAGCGCGGCGACGATGAAACCCGCCAGAGGCGAGAACACCAGGGACGCACCGATATCGATCGCCTTCTGCCAGTTCACGCCATCGGCCAACGGAATATCGTTGATCAAGGCGTTCGCCAGGCCGACACCGAGGATCGAACCGATCAGTGTATGGGAGCTGGAGGCGGGGATACCGAAGTACCAGGTGCCCAGGTTCCAGGTGATGGCGGCGGCAAGCAACGAGAACACCATGGCCAGTCCGTGACCGGTGTTCACATTGATCAGCAGTTCTACCGGGAGCAGGTGGACGATGGCATACGCCACGCCAACACCGCCCAGCAGCACGCCGAGGAAGTTGAACACACCGGAAAAGAACACCGCCAGATGAGGCGGCATGGCTTTGGTGTAGATAACAGTGGCCACCGCGTTAGCGGTGTCATGAAAGCCGTTGATGAACTCGAAGGCGAGGACAAAGGCCAGGGCGAGCAAGAGGCTCACAAGCACCCAAGCATCTAGTCCGCTGAATAAATCGATCATGAAGGTTTTCTGACCCGGTCATAAGGGGGCGCGATTATGCCAGAAAAGACTGCTAATCGATGCACTTGCTGCTCATCGGTAACATTCTTCAATGAATTAGTTTGTGCTGATAGCTTATGCCCCAGCTTTTTCCGGGGTTTTGCAAGTCATTGAATTCTTGAGAAAAGGCCGCAGCCACAAGGGTTTCGCTCGTGAAGTCGAGAGGCTTGACCGCTTGTGTGAAATATCTGAAAAGAGGGTCGGGCATGCACCATTTGCCTCAACCGATGGATGAGGTTGCCGCTGCCCGCTTGTAGCGGGCGCGAAAGGCACCATCCATACAACCCGCTTTTAACAGGTGCAGATGCAGACCCTTGGAAGGATTCAGGCCGAGGCAATCATGGCTCTTCGGCTTTGAGTTCCTTTTCCATCTTTTGCAATTCCTGGGTGAACGCCTGATCCTGAACGGTGGCGCGTTTACGCCAAGGTTTGCGCTCGGGTTCGGGCTGAGCGGCGTAGGTGGTGACTTCCCCGCCGTAAACTTCCTTGTAACGTTGTTCCTGGCGCTCAAGTTCCGCGCGCAGTTCGTCTTTCGTCACAGTGCTACCTGTATGAGTTGAGATAAATTCTGGTGAAACGCACTGCATGAATCTATTGACCACACTTGCCGAAAGGGCAATGCCCGACAAGGCATCGTTTTACGGCAGGTGAACAACACTTCCATGTTGCAGGCGGCCACGGCACCAGAGAAAAACAGCTGACGTAGCATCAGTTACCTATTTCAGCGCGCGCGTTGGCCGAGCATATGAAATGAGCGTCAAGCGTTTGCTGCGGGCAGCGACGGTAGAGTACCGGGCTGTCGAGTGGCTGAGCCGGCACGTAAAAACCGGTCACCACTGAGATCCATTATAGCGGTCGAACGGAAGAACACTATCTCCGCTGAGTTAAAAGTAGTTCACCGTGTGTGATTGTTTTGTTAATAGCAACTTTTTCGGCAACTACGCCTCGATGATGTCACTCGGCGCCGATGTCTTTCTGGCGCCATAAAGTCGAGCAAGTTACGCCCATTACATCGCGCCTTAAAGTCCGTGATCTATCAAGAAAAAATAACATCTAGTGCCGACGTTAACATTAGGGCGTACGCAAGGCAGGCGTTCGCTGGTGTCGATTGCGATTATCGGTCGATGGTTCGATAATCGCCCAATCTTGGCGGCCGGCGGCTTGTGTGCAGAACCGGTAGCCGCTTGTAATAGCCGCTGATCCGTGTAGGAAAGGACCTGATATGAATGATCAAATGCGCAACTCCTTCGCTTCAGTGGCACCGCCAATCGTGGCCTCGCCCGCCAAGCGCATCCAGGCCCTGACCGGCGACCCGGATTTCATGACCTCCCTGGCCCGGGGCCTCGCGGTGGTGCAAGCGTTCCAGGAGCGCAAGCGGCACCTGACGATTGCCCAGATCAGTCACCGCACGGAAATTCCCCGCGCTGCTGTGCGACGTTGCCTGCATACCCTGATCAAACTCGGCTATGCCACCACTGACGGTCGCACCTATTCGCTGCTGCCCAAGGTGTTGACCCTGGGGCATGCCTATTTATCCTCTACGCCACTGGCGGTATCCGCCCAGCCGTATCTTGACCGCATGAGTGAACAGCTTCACGAGGCTTGCAACATGGCGACGCTGGAGGGCGACGACATTTTGTACATCGCGCGCTCGGCCACGACCCAGCGCCTGATTTCCGTGGACCTGTCGGTGGGCGGGCGACTGCCGGCCTATTGCACGTCCATGGGCAGGATTCTTCTCGCGGCGCTGGACGACACTTCGCTGCGCGAGTACCTCGACCATGCGGAGTTCCAGCCCAAGACCAGCCGAACCCTGCACACCCCCGAGGCGCTGCTCGAATGCCTGCAAGAAGTGCGGCAGCAAGGCTGGTGCATTGTCGATCAGGAACTGGAGCAAGGCCTGCGTTCCATTGCCGTTCCGGTGTACGACGCTTCCGGTCAGGTCGTGGCCGCGCTGAACGTCAGTACCCACGCGGGACGGGTCAGCCGCAATGAACTGGAGCAACGTTTCCTGCCCGGTTTGCTGAGCGCCAGTCGCGACCTCAGCGCGCAACTGTTTGCCTGAGCCTTCTTCTAAGCTGTTCGATAAACGCACAGTGTCGCGTTTATCGAATTGACGCTCTTTCCCCGGGATCATTACTGTCGCGGCAGCGCCAGCCTTGGCTGGCACCTGTCCGACTGCGTTCTTGCGTGGAATAAAAATAATGAACCAGCCTCAGTCTGCTGTAGGAAACTGCCTCGATGTGCAGTCCTTCATCAATGCTCAACCCATTTCGCGCTACCAGTGGCGAGTGGTGATCCTGTGTTTTCTGATTGTCTTTCTCGATGGCCTCGACACCGCGGCGATGGGCTTCATCGCACCGGCCCTGTCTCAGGATTGGGGTATCGATCGCGCCAGTCTCGGCCCGGTGATGAGTGCCGCGTTGATCGGCATGGTCTTTGGCGCGCTGGGCTCCGGCCCGCTGGCTGACCGCTTCGGGCGAAAAGTCGTACTGGTCGGCGCGGTGTTGCTGTTCGGCGTCTTCAGCCTGGCGTCGGCCTACAGCACTAACGTTGATCAATTGTTGGTGCTGCGATTCCTGACCGGCCTGGGTCTGGGCGCCGGCATGCCGAACGCCACGACGTTACTGTCGGAATACACCCCGGAGCGCAAAAAATCCCTGCTGGTGACCAGCATGTTCTGCGGCTTCAACCTCGGCATGGCCGGCGGCGGGTTTATCTCGGCCAAACTGATTCCTGCGTTCGGCTGGCACAGTCTGCTGTTGATTGGCGGGATTCTGCCGCTGATCCTCGCCGTCGTATTGCTGTTCTGGTTGCCGGAATCGGCGCGTTACCTGGTCGTGCGCAATCGCGGCACCGATAAAGTGCGCAAGACCCTGGCCCCCATCGATCCGACCGTTGTCGCCCAAGCCTCGAGCTTCAGCGTACCGGAACAAAAAAGCGTGAAGGCGCGCAACGTGTTTGCGGTGATTTTCTCCGGCACCTACAGCACCGGCACCTTGTTGCTGTGGCTGACGTACTTCATGGGCCTGGTGATCGTTTACCTGTTGACGAGCTGGCTGCCGACGCTGATGCGTGACAGCGGCGCGAGCATGGAGAAAGCAGCGTTCATTGGCGCACTGTTCCAGTTTGGCGGCGTTTTGAGCGCCGTGGGTGTGGGATGGGCGATGGACCGGTTCAATCCGCACAAGGTCATCGGCATTTTCTACCTGCTGGCCGGGGTGTTTGCCTACGCGGTAGGGCAGAGCCTGGGCAACATCACGCTCTTGGCGACGCTGGTGCTGGTGGCCGGGATGTGCGTCAACGGCGCGCAGTCGGCGATGCCGTCGCTGGCCGCGCGGTTTTACCCGACTCAAGGGCGCGCGACCGGTGTCTCATGGATGCTGGGGATTGGCCGGTTTGGCGCGATCCTCGGGGCCTGGATGGGCGCGACGTTGCTCGGTTTGGGCTGGAGTTTCGAACAGGTGCTGACGGCGCTGGTGATTCCGGCAGCCGTGGCGACCACCGCCGTGGTGATCAAGGGCATGGTCAGTCACGCGGATGCGACCTGACGGTATATGAGCGTTACTAGATCGTTCCCACGCTCTGCGTGGGAACGATCAGACGATCAAAGTCGACGATCGGTAGCCGAACAACAATCTGTTCGATAAACGAACACTCAGTCGATTATCGGATTGTTTGACGTTTTGCGCAGGCTTAATCTTCAGTCATTCCGGCGCAGCGCATCGCGCCTTTTTCTTCCACTGTCGGTTAATAAAAACGGGAGCCTGCCCCATGGCTGAAATCCTTTCGCTGCACGACGCGGTGAAGCAGTTCGTCAACGACGGCGATACCGTCGCGCTCGAAGGCTTCACTCACCTGATCCCTACGGCGGCGGGTCACGAAATCATTCGCCAGGGCAAGAAAGATCTGACGCTGGTGCGAATGACGCCTGACCTGATCTACGACCAGTTGATCGGCGCCGGTTGTGCTCGCAAGCTGATTTTCTCCTGGGGCGGCAACCCGGGCGTCGGCTCGCTGCACCGTCTGCGTGATGCGGTCGAGAAGCAGTGGCCGCATGCGCTGGAAATCGAAGAGCACAGCCACGCCGACCTGGCCAATGCCTACGTCGCGGGTGCCTCTGGCCTGCCGTTCGCGGTGCTGCGAGCCTACGCTGGTTCCGACCTGCCGAAGGTCAACCCGCTGATCAAAACCGTGACCTGCCCATTCACCGGTGAAGCGTTGGCCGCCGTACCTTCGGTGCGCCCGGACATCACCGTGATCCACGCGCAGAAAGCCGACCGCAAAGGCAACGTGCTGTTGTGGGGCATTCTCGGTGTGCAGAAAGAAGCTGCGCTGGCCGCCAAGCGTTGCATCGTGACCGTTGAAGAAATCGTCGACGACCTCAATGCTCCGATGAACTCCTGCGTACTGCCGACCTGGGCCTTGAGCGCGGTCTGCCACGTCCCTGGCGGTGCGCATCCGTCCTACGCCCATGGGTACAACGAACGCGACAACCGTTTCTACCAGGCTTGGGACCCGATTGCCCGCGACCGTGAAACCTTCACCGCGTGGATCAACGAATACATCCACGGCTGCGCTGACTTCAGCGAGTTCCAGGCCAAGCTGGCCGCTGCTTCGGAGGCCAAGTAATGACTTACACCACCAATGAAATGATGACGGTTGCCGCCGCCCGCCGCCTGAAAAACGGCTCAGTGTGCTTCGTCGGCATCGGCCTGCCATCGAAAGCGGCCAACCTGGCGCGCCTGACGTCTTCGCCGGATGTCGTGCTGATCTACGAATCGGGTCCGATCGGTGCCAAGCCAAGCGTATTGCCGCTGTCGATCGGTGACGGCGAGCTGGCCGAAACCGCTGACACCGTCGTCCCGACCGGTGAGATTTTTCGCTATTGGCTGCAGGGCGGGCGCATTGACGTCGGTTTCCTCGGCGCCGCGCAGGTCGACCGCTTCGGCAACATCAACACCACAGTGGTTGGCGATTACCACGCGCCGAAAGTCCGCCTGCCGGGTGCGGGCGGTGCGCCGGAGATCGCCGGTTCGGCCAAAAGCGTGCTGATCATTCTCAAACAGTCAGCGCGTTCCTTCGTCGACAAACTCGACTTCATTACGTCGGTCGGCCACGGCGAAGGCGGCGACTCGCGCAAGCGTCTCGGCCTGCCGGGCGCGGGCCCTGTCGGCATCATTACCGACCTGTGCATCATGGAGCCGGAAGCCGGCACCCATGAATTCGTGGTCACCGCACTGCACCCGGGCGTGACCCGCGAGCAAGTGACCGCCGCCACCGGCTGGGCGATTCGCTTTGCCGAAACCGTGGAAAACACCGCCGAGCCGACCGAGGTCGAATTGAAGGCGCTCAGGGATCTGGAAGCGCGCACTGCCGCCGCCCACGGCCAAGCACCCGGAGAAGCATGATGCGTGACGTTTATATTTGCGACGCGATTCGCACCCCCATCGGCCGTTTCGGCGGTGGCCTGTCGGCGGTGCGCGCCGACGACTTGGCCGCCGTGCCGATCAAGGCGTTGATGGAGCGCAACCCATCCGTGGACTGGAACGCGGTGGACGAAGTGTTCCTCGGCTGCGCCAACCAGGCCGGTGAAGACAACCGCAACGTGGCGCGTATGGCGCTGCTGTTGGCGGGGCTGCCGGAAACCATTCCGGGCGTGACCCTCAACCGTCTCTGCGCTTCCGGGATGGATGCCATCGGCACCGCATTCCGTGCCATCGCCAGCGGTGAAATGGAGTTGGCGATTGCCGGCGGCGTCGAGTCGATGTCCCGCGCACCGTTTGTGATGGGCAAGGCTGATGCGGCGTTCTCGCGCAACATGAAGCTGGAAGACACCACCATCGGCTGGCGCTTCATCAATCCGTTGATGAAAGCCCAATACGGTGTCGATGCGATGCCGCAGACCGCCGACAACGTGGCCGACGATTACCAAGTGTCCCGCGAAGATCAGGACGCTTTCGCGCTGCGTAGCCAGCAACGGACAGCCGCCGCGCAAGCTGCAGGATTTTTCGCTGAAGAAATCGTTGAAGTGC
The DNA here is from genome assembly GCF_900103875.1 of Pseudomonas arsenicoxydans. NCBI lineage: Bacteria > Pseudomonadati > Pseudomonadota > Gammaproteobacteria > Pseudomonadales > Pseudomonadaceae > Pseudomonas > Pseudomonas arsenicoxydans. The sequence continues at coordinate 2,554,255 of NZ_LT629705.1, forward strand.
GCATTGCCCACAAAAAAGGGGAAACCGTCGTCAGCCAGGATGAACATCCTCGCGCCGACACCACCCTGGAAACCCTGGCGAAACTGAAACCGGTCAACGGTCCCGATAAAACGGTCACTGCCGGTAACGCATCGGGTGTGAACGATGGTGCCGCGGCGCTGATCCTGGCCTCGGCCGAAGCAGTGAAAAAACACGGTCTGACTGCCCGCGCCAAAGTGCTGGGCATGGCAAGTGCCGGTGTAGCGCCTCGGGTCATGGGGATTGGCCCGGTCCCGGCGGTGCGCAAACTGACCGAGCGCCTCGGTCTGGCCGTCAGCGATTTCGACGTGATCGAACTCAACGAAGCGTTCGCCAGCCAAGGCCTGGCGGTGCTGCGTGAATTGGGGCTGGCGGATGACGCGGCGCAGGTCAACCCGAACGGTGGCGCCATTGCTTTGGGCCATCCGCTGGGCATGAGCGGTGCGCGCCTGGTGCTGACTGCGTTGCATCAGCTGGAAAAAAACGGTGGCAAGAAAGGTCTGGCGACCATGTGTGTCGGCGTCGGCCAGGGTCTGGCCTTGGCGATCGAACGCGTCTGACGCGCAGCAGTGACAATAAGAACATAGGAAAGTGAAATGACTGACAAGCCTGGTTACCGCCGTCCGCAGGAAGGCACTCAGCCTGACTACCTGCACCCAGCCTATCAATCCACCAACCGTCGCTCGCCGTCCAAGCCGTTGGTGTTTTTGCCCCATTCGTTGTCGGAAATCACCGGCCCGACAGTCGGTGCAGAGCGCGTCAACGAGAAGGACAATGACCTGACCGCCCAGCACAAGGGCGAGCCTTTGGGCGAGCGCATCATCATTCATGGCCGTGTGCTGGATGAAAACGGTCTTGCGGTGCCGGGGATTCTGGTTGAGATCTGGCAGGCCAACGCCGCCGGTCGCTACAACCATGACCGCGACCTGCACGATGCGCCGCTGGACCCGAACTTCACCGGGACCGGCCGCACCGTGACCGACGCCGATGGCTGGTATCAATTCCAGACCATCAAGCCCGGCGCCTATCCGTGGGGCAACCACCACAATGCCTGGCGCCCGGCGCACATCCATTTCTCACTGTTCGGACCGAGCATCCTGACGCGTCTGGTCACGCAAATGTATTTCCCGGGCGACCCGCTACTGGCTTATGACCCGATCTACAACTGCGTGCCCGATACCAGCGCCAAAGAGCGCTTGATCGCCAGTTTCGACCTGGAAAAAACCATCCCTTCCTATGCCCTCGGTTATCGTTGGGACATCGTCTTGCGCGGCCGCGATGCCACGCCGATGGAGAAATAAGATGACGCTGACTGCGACCACGTCCCACACCGTCGGACCTTACTACCACATCGGCCTGACCTGGCTGAACCGCGAAAACCTGACCGTCGAACACACCCTGGGCGAGCGCGTAGCGATCACCGGGCAAGTCATCGACGGCAATGGCGATATCGTCAACGACGCGATGCTGGAAATCTGGCAAGCCAATGCTGCCGGTAAGTACGACCACCCGGAAGACGATCAGGACAAACCGCTGGACCCGAACTTCGAAGGTTTTGGCCGGGTGCCGGTGGATGCCGAAGGGCGCTTCCGTTTCACCACCATCAAGCCTGGAACCGTGGAGGGCCTGAAGGGCTCGACTCAGGCACCGCATCTGGTGGTGCTGGTGTTTGCTCGCGGGTTGGTCAAGCACCTGCTGACGCGGATTTATTTCGACGCAGAACCAGCCAATGTGGCTGATCCGCTGCTCGAATGTGTACCGGCTGAACGCCGCGGTACGTTGCTGGCGAAGCAGGATGCGAGCGGTGTCTACCAGTGGAACGTGATCCTGCAGGGCACCGATGCCGAGACGGTGTTCTTCGATTATTGATTGATCACCGCAAACCCTGCTGATCGTTCCCACGCTCTGCGTGGGAATGCATCCCGTGACGCTCTGCGTCACAGTGGACGCGGAGCGTCCATGGCGGCATTCCCACGCAGAGCGTGGGAACGATCGGAATGAAGACTGCATCTGCGGAACGGGACTATTGCGAAGTGTGTCTAGACTCTCACTGTCCCCATTGAGTAAAAAAATAATGACTACACCCACGGCTACCCCCGTTCATTACACCGGCGAAGAGCGCAGCAAGCGGATCTTCGCCATTGTCGGTGCCTCGTCCGGCAACCTCGTGGAATGGTTCGACTTCTACGTGTATGCCTTTTGCGCGATTTATTTCGCCCCTGCCTTTTTCCCGTCCGATAACCCGACGGTGCAGCTGGTCAACACGGCGGGCGTGTTCGCCGCCGGGTTCCTGATGCGACCCATTGGCGGCTGGATTTTCGGCCGGGTGGCGGATAAGCACGGGCGCAAGAATTCGATGCTGATCTCGATTCTGATGATGTGCTTCGGTTCGTTGCTTATTGCTTGCCTGCCGACCTACAAGGACATCGGTGTCTGGGCACCGGTCATGCTGTTGTTCGCGCGTCTGATCCAGGGCCTGTCGGTGGGCGGCGAGTACGGCACCACCGCGACCTACATGAGTGAAATCGCCCTCAAGGGCCAGCGCGGTTTCTTTGCCTCGTTCCAGTACGTGACGCTGATTGGCGGCCAACTGTTGGCGGTGTCGCTGGTGGTGATCCTGCAACAGTTCCTCACCGAAGATGACTTGCGTGCCTACGGCTGGCGGATCCCGTTTGTGGTCGGTGCGGCGGCGGCGCTGATTTCGCTGTTCCTGCGTCGTACGCTCAAGGAAACCACCAGCAAGGAAATGCGTGAAAACAAGGACGCTGGCAGCATCACCGCCTTGTTCCGCGATCACAAGGCAGCTTTTATCACCGTGCTCGGTTACACCGCCGGTGGCTCGCTGATTTTCTACACCTTCACGACTTACATGCAGAAGTACCTGGTGAACACCGCCGGCATGCAGGCCAAGACCGCCAGCTACATCATGACCGGCGCGCTCTTCCTTTATATGTGCATGCAGCCGCTGTTCGGCATGCTCGCGGACAAGATCGGTCGTCGTAATTCCATGCTCTGGTTCGGCGCCCTCGGGACGCTGTTCACCGTGCCGATCCTGCTCAGCCTGAAAAGTATCAGCAGCCCGTTCCTGGCCTTTGTGCTGATTACCGTGGCGCTGGCGATCGTCAGTTTCTACACCTCCATCAGTGGCCTGGTAAAAGCCGAGATGTTCCCGCCCGAAGTGCGCGCACTGGGTGTCGGCCTGGCATACGCGGTGGCCAATGCGATCTTCGGCGGTTCAGCGGAATACGTGGCCCTGAGCCTCAAGGCCGGCGGTATGGAAAACTCCTTCTACTGGTACGTGACGGTGATGATGGCGGTGGCGTTCCTGTTCAGCCTGCGCTTGCCGAAAGAGGCGAAATACCTGCACCACGACCTTTGATTTATCCGCGTGGGCCACATTGGCCCACGCCTTCAGGGATTGTTTATGAACCAGCGACCGGGCAATCAATTGTTCGATGCCTATTTCACTGCCCGCGACATGCGTGAAGTGTTCTGCGATCAGGGCCGGGTTCAGGCCATGCTCGATGTCGAAGCAGCATTGGCACGAGCGCAAGCGCGAGTCGGCTTGATTCCACACACCGCTGTTGCGCCTATCGAAGCGGCCTGTCAGGCCGGGTTTTACGACTTTGCCGCGTTGGGCGAGGCGATTGCCACGGCCGGTAATTCGGCAATTCCGCTGGTCAAGGCATTGGGCAAGCACATTGCCGCCAACGATGCCGAGGCTGAGCGTTACGTGCATTTGGGCGCCACCAGTCAGGACGTGATGGACACCGGCCTGGTGTTGCAACTGCGCCAGGCGCTGGCGTTGATCGAATGTGATCTGGCGCAGCTGGGCGAAACGTTGGCCACCCAAGCGTTGCGCTACGTCGCCACTCCGCTGGCTGGCCGCACCTGGTTGCAACATGCGACGCCCGTCACCCTGGGCATGAAAATCGCCGGATGGCTGGGCGCGGTCAGCCGCAGCCGCCAACGGCTGCAAGAACTCAAGCCGCGGCTGTTGGTGCTGCAATTTGGCGGCGCTTCCGGGACCCTCGCGGCCCTCGGCGACCAGGCCATGCCGATTGCCGAAGCCTTGGCCGGTGAGCTGCAGCTGACGTTGCCGGAGCAACCCTGGCACACCCAGCGTGATCGTCTGGTGGAGTTCGGCTCGGTGCTGGGTTTGATCGCCGGTAGCCTCGGCAAGCTCGGCCGTGACATCAGCCTGTTAATGCAGACCGAAGCGGGGGAAGTGTTCGAACCCGCGGCGCCGGGCAAGGGCGGTTCTTCGACCATGCCGCACAAACGCAACCCCGTGGGCGCGGCGGTGCTGATCGGTGCGGCCACTCGCGTACCCGGTTTGCTCTCGACCCTGTTCAGCGCGATGCCCCAGGAACACGAACGCAGCCTGGGTTTGTGGCATGCCGAGTGGGAAACCCTGCCGGAGATTTGCTGCCTGGTGTCGGGCAGCCTGAAACAGGCGTTGCTGGTGGCCGATTCTCTGGAAGTGGACGCCGAACGCATGGCCCGCAACCTCGACCTGACCCAGGGCCTGGTGCTCGCCGAAGCGGTGAGCATCGTCCTGGCCCAGCGGGTTGGTCGCGATACTGCACACCATTTGCTGGAACAGTGTTGCAAACGCGCCGTGGCGCAACAGCGTCATCTGCGTGCGGTACTGGGTGAGGAACCGCAAGTGACCGCCCAGCTTTCTGCCGCTGAACTGGATCGTCTGATGGACCCCGCCAACTACCTCGGCCAGGCCCATACCTGGGTCGAGCGGGCGGTGGCTGAACATTCTGCATTGACTGCCTGAAGGAGATTGCTGTGGCTTTCGTACAACTCGCCGATGGCGAACTGCACTACCAAATTCAAGGGCCGGTCGACGCGCCCGTACTGGTGCTTTCCAACTCGTTGGGCACCGACCTGCACATGTGGGACGCGCAGATGGCGGCGTTCGCCGAGCATTTTCGCGTGCTGCGTTTCGACACCCGGGGCCACGGCAAATCGCTGGTGACGCCGGGGCCTTACAGCATCGAGCAATTGGGGCATGACGTGCTGGCGCTGCTGGATGCGCTGAACATAGAACGCGCACATTTCTGCGGGTTGTCGATGGGCGGTTTGATCGGCCAGTGGCTGGGGATCAACGCCGGCCAACGCCTGAATAAACTGGTGGTGTGCAACACCGCCGCGAAAATCGGCGATCCGTCGGTGTGGAACCCACGGATCGAAACCGTGTTGCGTGACGGTCCGGCTGCGATGGTCGCTTTGCGCGATGCCTCGATTGCGCGCTGGTTCACCGCCGATTTTGCCCAAGCCAATCCGGCGGTGGCGAAGCAGATCACTGACATGCTCGCGGCCACCTCGCCTGAGGGCTATGCGGCCAACTGCGCTGCCGTGCGTGATGCCGATTTCCGCGATCAGCTGTCTGCGATCAAGGTGCCGCTGCTGGTCATCGCCGGCACCGAAGACGCGGTCACGCCGCCGTCCGGCGGGCACTTCATTCAGGAGCACGTGCAGGGCGCCGAGTACGCCGAGTTCTACGCTGCGCACTTGTCCAACGTCCAGGCCGGCGACGCTTTCAGCGCGCGGGTGTTGGCATTTCTGGCTGGCCACTGAGGATTTTTTTGTGGACGAGAAACAACGTTACGACGAAGGTCTGAAAGTCCGTCGCGCGGTTTTGGGCGATGCCCACGTCGACCGCAGTCTGAACGCCCTGACCGAGTTCAACTCGGAATTTCAGGAGATGATCACCCGCCACGCGTGGGGCGATATTTGGACCCGTCCGGGCCTGCCGCGCCACACCCGCAGCCTGATCACCATGGCCATGCTGATCGGCATGAACCGCAACGAAGAACTCAAACTGCACCTGCGCGCCGCCGCCAACAACGGCGTGACTCGCGGCGAGATCAAGGAAGTGATCATGCAGAGCGCGATCTACTGCGGGATTCCGGCGGCCAATGCAACATTCCACCTCGCGGAGTCGGTGTGGGATGAGTTGGGAGTCGAATCTCGGGAATGATCCTCGGGATGTATGTTGCCTGACGGGCCGCCTTCGTCGGAACGCCGCCCGGAGCAAGCCCGCTCCCACAAGTGACGCGTTCAACTGTGGGAGCGGGCTTGCCCGCGATGGCGGTGGGTCTGCTTGCATCAGTCCTGTATTTCAAACCGTGGCGACAATGAAAATCCGCTTGAAAGGAAACAGCGTGCGCCCATCGGGCTCATGCGGGTAATGCGCATGCACCCGCATCATGAAGTGATAGATGAATCGCGCCTGTTCGTTATCCTCCAACGCTTGCATCACCGACCGCAGAGCCGACACCTTGATCCAGTCGTAGATCGGCGACTTGCCATCGACGACCTGTAGCTGTTCGGTCTCCCAGATATCCAGCGTGCGGGTGATGGGGGAGAGCAACCGATAGTAACTTTCCAGCGGCAGTAATGGGCGCGCAGCCAGGGTTTCGCATAACTGCGGCGTACCCAGCGGTTGGCCTCCCGGGCCGCCATCATCAAGGGTATCGAGCATCAGCTGATACCACATCGCATCTCGCCAGTCGGGCATGTGCGCCGCCAGACAACCGCCCGGATTGAGATAACCCAGCAGGCGCGGCAGCAGGTGTTCGTGGTCGTCGATGAAGTGCAGCACAGCGGCGGCAAAGAGCAGATCGGCGGGTTGCTCCGGTTGCCAGGTTTGTAAATCGCACTGCTTCCACTGCGCCTTGATCGGCAGGCAGCTGGCCGCCACAAGCATTTGCTTCGAACTGTCGATACCCATCAGTTGGGCTCGGGGCCAACGCTTGGAAAGTACTTGCGTGGCAATGCCCGTGCCGCAACCCAGGTCGTAGATGCGTTTGGGCTTGTCCAGGTCGACGCGGTCGAGTAGCTCGTTCACCGGTCGTTGTCGAAGTTTTGAGAATTGCTGGTAGGCCTTGGCGTCCCAGTCGGGTTTGGCGGGAGCTGTTTTGAGCGGAGTGATCATGAGGTGGTCCTCTGGTGATCAAGTGGTGTCTTCCGATGACAGCCTGGCTCAAGTCTTGCGGACCAACATCAACAGATAACGGAAGCTAAGAAGGTTGAACATCACCTGAATCCTGTCAGGTTTTTTGACTTTAATTGAGGGTGGGTAAAGCGCCAGCCCATCTGACCAGCGGCTCCCACCCTCGATGGCTGTTTACAACAAGCTGATCGGATAGCTGACGATCAACCGATTCTCATCGAACTCGTTATTGCTGTAGTCGCGGCGCATGGTCGAGTTGCGCCATTTGACGTTCAGGTCCTTGAGCGCGCCGCTTTGTACGGTGTAGCCCAGTTCGCTTTCGCGGCCCCATTCCTTGCCGTCGGTGATGTTGCCGGTGTGCACGTTGTCGCCGCTGATGTAGCGGTTCATCAGGGTCAGGCCGGGAACACCGAGGGCGACGAAGTTGTAGTCATGTCGCACTTGCCAGGATTTTTCCCGGGCGTTGTCATAGCTGGAGTTGTAGCTGTCGTTGGCCAGGGTGCCGCCGCTGGTGCCGTTGACGCGCATCCAGGCGCTGTCGCCGGTGAGTTTTTGCAGGCCGACGTAAAAGGTGTTGCCGCCGTACTTGGCCGAGAACAGGCCATAAAAGGTTTTGTTGTCGAGGTCGCCGGCCCGGGCGCTGCCGTCGTCCTTGCCGTAGAAGAAGCCGAGGTTGGCGCCCAGGGTCCAGTCGCCCAGTGGCTGGCTGTGAATCAGGTTCACGAACTGCTGGCTGTAGATGTCCTTGAGTTCGGCGTTCCACAGACCGATCTGCGTGCGCTTGTCGTTGAACACGTACTCGCCGCCCTGGAAGTTGAAGCGGTCGGAGGTGAAGGAGGGTTTTCCGGTCATCGACATGTCATTCATGCTGCTGTCGTCGCGCGGACTGTTGGCGCGGAACTGGCCGCCGTAAAGCGTCAGGCCGGTGATTTCCTTCGAGGTGATCTGGCCGCCACGGAAGGTTTGTGGCAGGGAACGGCCGTCGTCCGAGCGCAGGATCGGCAGCACTGGCATCCATTCACCGACTTTCACTTCGGTCTGCGACAGCTTGGCCTTGAACGCCACGTTGGTGCGACCGAAGTTGTCGGCCGGGCGACCATCGTGGTCCAGCGGCAACAACTGCGTTCCACCGGTGCCTTTACCACCATCGAGTTTCACCGAGTACAGGCCCAGCACATCCATGCCGAACCCGACGGTGCCTTGGGTGAACCCGGACTTGGCGTCGAGAATGAAGCTTTGTGTCCACTCTTCAGCCTTTCCTTGAGCCTTGGTCGGGTTGGTGAAATTGCGGTTGATGTAGAAGTTGCGCAGGTTCAGGTTGACCTTGGCGCCGTCGACAAACCCCGATTCCTCGGCCATGACAGGCAGGGCAGCGCTGGCCAGGGCGATGGCGATCAGGCCGGGAAAATAATACTGCGCGGTGGAAGGTGTCATGGGGCGGTCTCTCTAATTTTTAGGGATGAAACGGGGCGCTGCCGCAACGGCGAGGTTGCAGACAAAGGATTCGTAATTGTCAAAATCGGAACGGATCAGCCGGACAGGGCAGGGCGCGGGGACATGGAGTCGAACCTGATGTTATTGGTCTTGTGGGGGCAGATGTTGAGGGGAATGAACCAGGTAGTTCAATTGGCAAAAGTAGGTTTTGGGCGATTATCGAACGTAAGATTGAATTGGATTTTGTGGTGTTTGTGCGGGCCGGTGTCGGCACTGCATCTTTCCCGCAGACAACAAAAAGCCCACCAATAGGTGGGCTTCGTGTTTACAGCGCTATCAGAACAACTTCATCTTCGGCGCGTCTTCTTTGAGCGGTTCGACTTTCGCCGTCTGCTCATTCCAGCCACCGCCCAAGGCCTTGTACAGATTGACCGCACTGGCCAACTGCGCCAGGCGATCAGTGATCAGTACTTGTTGCGCGTTGAACAGCTGACGCTGGGCGTCGAGGAAAGTCAGGTTGCTGTCGACACCAATGCGGTAACGACGCTCGGCCAGACGGTAGTAGTCCTGGTTGGCGGTGACGTTGTCACGCTGCGCCTGCAACTGGTCGGTGTAGGTCTGGCGGGCGGCCAGGCCGTCGGCGACTTCCTGGAAGGCCGTTTGAATGGATTTCTCGTAGTTCGCCACGCCGATGTCTTTCTGGATTTTCGAGTAATCCAGGCTGGCGCTCAGGCTGCCGGCGTTGAAGATCGGCAGGTTGATCTGCGGCGAAAACAGCCAGGTGCCCGAACCGCCCTTGAACAGACCGGACAAGTCCGGGCTCAGGGTGCCGGCGTTGGCCGTCAGGCTGATGCTCGGGAAGAACGCAGCCCGTGCCGCACCGATGTTGGCGTTGGCAGCTTTCAGGTTGTATTCGGCCTGGAGGATGTCCGGACGACGTTGCAGCAAGTCCGATGGCAGACCGGCGGGCACGTCACTCAGCAAATCGTCAGACAGCGGTTTGGCGGCTTGCAGGTTGGCCGGGATGCCGGTGCCGAGCAGCAGCACCAGGCTGTTTTCATCCTGAGCGACCTGGCGGGTGTACTTCGCCAGTTGAACCCGGGCGGTTTCCACCGAGGTGCGTGACTGGGCCAGGTCCAGCGCCGAGGCGACACCGACCTCGTTGCTGCGCGCGGTGAGCTTGTAGCTCTGCTCGAACGCACCGAGGGTGTCCTGGGTCAGCTTCAGCAGCTCTTTGTCGGCCTGCCAGGCCAGGTAAGCGTTGGCCACGCTGGCCACCAGACTGATCTGCGTACTGCGACGACCTTCTTCGGTCGCGAAGTACTTCTGCAGCGCTTCTTCGCTGAGGCTGCGAACCCGACCGAACATGTCGAGTTCATACGCGCTGATACCCACGGTGGCCGAGTAGGAACTGCTGATCCCCGCTTCGCCAGTCTGCGAGGCCCGTGCCGGAACGCGCTGACGGCTGCCGGTGCCATTGGCCGAAACGGCCGGGTACAGGTCGGCACGCTGGATGCGGTATTGAGCCGCGAACGCATCGATGTTCAGGGCCGCGACGCGCAGGTCACGGTTGTTTTCCAGGGCGACCTGGATCAGCTGTTGCAGCGCCGGGTCATGGAAAAACTGCTTCCAGCCTTGTTCGGCGGCGGCCTGGGCAGGCGCCTGGGCCGGCGAGTACGCCGGACCTTGCGGGTATTGCGCGGCCACCGGTGCTGCGGGCTGCTGATAGTCAGGAATCAGCGAGCAGCCGCCGAGCACGAACGCGGCGACGGCTAGGGAGAGTAGCGACTTGCTCATTGGCCAGCCTCTTTAGAAGGTTCAATAGCATCATCCTGGTCGGCGATTTTGCGCTGGCCCATGGACGACACGGTGACGAAGAACAGCGGGACCCAGAAGATCGCCAGAATCGTGGCGGTGAGCATACCGCCAATTACTCCGGTACCGATCGCATGTTGGCTACCCGAGCCTGCGCCTGTGGAGATTGCCAGGGGCACCACACCAAGAACGAACGCGAGCGATGTCATGATGATCGGTCGCAAACGCATGCGGCAGGCTTCGATCGCCGCATCGCGCAGGCTGCGCCCCTGTTCATGCAGCTCCTTGGCAAATTCGACAATCAGAATGGCGTTTTTCGCCGCCAGACCGATAGTCGTCAACAGGCCCACCTGGAAGTACACATCGTTAGACAGACCCCGCAGGCTGGTGGCCATCAGCGCACCGATGATCCCCAGCGGTACGACCAACATCACCGCGATCGGAATCGACCAGCTTTCATACAGCGCCGCCAGACACAGGAACACCATCAGCAGCGATAGCGCATACAACGCTGGCGCTTGCGAACCGGACAGGCGTTCCTCGTATGACAGACCCGTCCAGGAAATACCGACACCGGCCGGCAGTTTCTGGGCGATGGCTTCGACTTCGGCCATCGCTTCACCGGTGGAGTAGCCAGGAGCCGGGGCACCGAGGATTTCCATCGCCTCTACGCCGTTGTAACGGGCCAGTTTCGGCGAACCGTAGATCCATTCACCCTTGGCGAAGGCGGTGAACGGCACCATCGCGCCGTCGCGATTGCGCACGTACCACTTTTTCAGGTCTTCAGGGCTCATGCGCGCACCTGGCTGGCCTTGCACGTAAACCTTCTTCACCCGACCACGGTCGATGAAGTCGTTCACATAGCTACTGCCCAGGGCAATCGACAGGGTGTTGTTGATGTCGGCGATGGTAATGCCCAGCGCACTGGCCTTCTCGTCGTCGATTTCCAGCTGGTATTGCGGCTCGTCGTTCAGACCGTTCGGGCGCACTTGCGACAGCACTTTGCTCTGTGCCGCCATGCCGAGGAACTGGTTGCGGGCCGCCATCAGTTTTTCGTGGCCGATACCGGCGCGGTCCTGCAGGAACACGTCGAAACCGGTGGCGTTACCCAGTTCCAATACCGCCGGGGGCGCGAATGCAAACACCATGGCGTCCCGGAAGGTGAAGAAGTGCTGCTGGGCGCGGGCCGCAACCTTGAACACGTTGTTGTCGGCGTTACGCTCGTCCCACGGACGCATCATGATGAACGCCATGCCCGAACTCTGGCCGCGGCCGGCGAAGTTGAAGCCGGTCACGGTAAACACCGAGTTCACCGCATCGCCTTCACCGCCATCCTTGCTTGGACGCAGCAGGAATTCACGCATCTGGTCCACGACCACCTGGGTACGCTGGGCCGTCGAACCGGCCGGGGTCTGCACTTGAGCGAACAGTACGCCCTGGTCTTCTTCCGGCAGGAACGCCGTTGGAATACGGGTGAACAGCCAGATCATGCCGACCAGGATGAGCAGGTACGCCAGCAGGTACGGAACCTTGTGCGCAAGCATGTTGCCCACGCCACGTTCGTAGCTGCGTACGCTACGGTCGAAGTTGCGGTTGAACCAGCCGAAAAAGCCGCGCTTCGGTACGCCGTGTTCACCTTTGGGAATGGCCTTGAGCATGGTGGCGCAAAGTGCCGGGGTGAAGATCAACGCGACCATCACAGACAGCGCCATGGCCGAAACGATGGTGATCGAGAACTGCTTGTAGATCACCCCGGTGGAACCGCTGAAGAACGCCATCGGCAGCAATACTGCCGACAACACCAGGGCGATACCGACCAGTGCGCCCTGGATCTGCCCCATGGATTTCTTGGTGGCCTCCTTGGGTGACAGGCCTTCTTCGCTCATGACCCGTTCGACGTTTTCCACCACGACGATGGCATCGTCCACCAGCAAGCCGATGGCCAACACCATGCCGAACATGGTCAAGGTGTTGATGCTGAAGCCGAACGCCGCGAGGATCCCGAACGTACCGAGCAATACCACTGGCACGGTCATCGTGGTGATGACCGTGGCACGGAAGTTTTGCAGGAACAGGAACATCACCAGGAACACCAGCACGATCGCTTCGACCAGGGTTTCAACCACACCCTTGATCGACTCGGTCACCACCGGCGTGGTGTCGTACGGGAACACCACTTCCATCCCTTGCGGGAAGAACGGCTTGAGGCTGTCGATGGTCTTGCGCAAAGCTTTTGCGGTGTCGAGGGCGTTGGCACCGTTGGCCAGTTTCACTGCGAGACCGGAAGCCGGGGCGCCGTTGAACTGGGCGTTGATGCTGTAGTTCTCGCCACCCAGACCGACGTCGGCGACATCTTTCAAACGAACCTGGGAACCGTCCTTGTTGACCTTGAGCAGGATTTTGTTGAATTGCTCAGCGGTCTGCAGACGGGTCTTGCCGATGATCGTCGCGTTCAGCTGTGTGTCGGGCATGGCCGGCAGGCCGCCGAGCTGGCCGGACGAGATCTGCACGTTCTGTGCGGCGATGGCAGTCTTGACGTCTATCGGGGTCAGGCTGAAGTTGTTCAGCTTGGCCGGGTCGAGCCAGATACGCATGGCGTATTGCGAGCCGAACACCTGGAAGTCGCCCACGCCGGCTGTCCGCGAAATCGGGTCCTGCATGTTGGACACGATGTAGTTGGACAGGTCGTCCTTGGTCATGCTGCCGTCACGCGAGACCACGCCGATCACCAGCAGGAAGTTCTTCACAGCCTTGGTGACGCGGATACCTTGTTGCTGCACTTCTTGCGGCAGCAGCGGGGTGGCCAGGTTCAGTTTGTTCTGGACCTGAACCTGCGCGGTGTCGGAGTTGGTGCCTTGCTCGAAGGTCGCAGTGATCGTCATGGTGCCGTCGGAGTTACTTTCCGAAGAGACATAACGCAGATTGTCGATACCGTTGAGCTGCTGCTCGATTACCTGAACCACGGTGTCCTGCACGGTTTGTGCGGAAGCGCCCGGGTAGGCCACGGAGATGGCAATCGCCGGAGGCGCAATGCTCGGGTATTGGTTGATCGGCAGTTTGAGGATCGATAGTGCCCCGACCAGCATGATCACCAGGGCGATTACCCAGGCGAAAATCGGACGGTCGATAAAAAATTTCGACATGGTTTACTCCCCTTTGCCGCTGGAAGCCTTATCAGCTGCCTGTGCGGGGGCCGGGTTCTTTGCGCCAACGTTAGTCGCTTCACTGGCTTTGACTTCGACGCCAGGTTTGACGTATTGCAATCCTTCGGTGATCAGGCGATCGCCAGCTTTCAGGCCATCCTCGATCAGCCATTGGTTGCCGACGGTGCGACTGGCCTTGAGCTGACGCAATTCGACCTTGTTGTCCGCACCGACGACCAGTGCCGTCGGCGAGCCTTTGAGGTCACGCGTCACGCCTTGTTGTGGGGCCAGGATCGCAGCGCTGTTCACACCGGACTGCAACTGGGCGTGAACGAACATGCCTGGCAGCAAGGTGTGATCAGGGTTGGGGAACACGGCTCGCAGCGTTACCGACCCCGTGGTCTGGTCAACCGAGACTTCGGAGAACTCGAGCTTGCCTTCCTGCTTGTACAGGCTGCCATCTTCGAGGGTCAGCTTGACGGCGGCGGCGGTGTCGCCGGCCTTTTGCAGACGACCGCTTTCCAGTTCGCGGCGCAGCTCAAGCAGCTCGACGGACGATTGGGTGACGTCGACGTAGATCGGGTCCAGTTGCTGGATCACGGCCATCGGATCGACCTGGCCGCTGGTGACCAGCGCGCCTTCGGTCACGTTCGAGCGGCCGATGCGGCCGGAGATCGGTGCGTAAACCTTGGTGTAGCGCACATTGATCTGCGCGGTTTGCAACGCGGCTTCCGATTGCATGCGGTTGGCGACGGCCGTGTCGTATTCCTGACGGCTGACGGCCTGCTCGTTGACCAGCATCTTGTAGCGATCGGAGATCGACTTGGTCTGTTGCAGGTTGGCTTCGGCGCTTTTCAGGGTGGCTTCATAAACGGCCGGATCGATCTGATACAGCTGCTGGCCGGCCTTGACGTCGCCGCCTTCCTTGAACAGACGTTTGAGAATGATTCCGTTGACCTGAGGGCGGACTTCGGCAATGCGGAACGCACTGGTGCGGCCTGGAAGCTCGGACGTCAGGGTAAACGCTTGGGGTTGCAGGGTAACTACGCCGACCTGAGGTGGTGGGGCGGCTTGTGCCGTCTCTTCCTTTTTGCAGCCGCTGAGCAGCGATGCCAGGGCGAGGGCAGTGACCAGAGCGGTAACAGCTGGCTTGAATTGCATGAAGATCCTCGGGTCAGGCGCGCTAGAAACGCACGAGAAAGGTGGAAGGTTAAAAAATAGGTGCCGGGTGGATAAGTAGCTTGCTAAGGAATATACTTACGTTCATGGTTGTTTGTAAATACCTTGGCTGCGTACCCACTCCGTTACAAAAGCCGTTCAAAGGTTGGAATTGCATGCCGGGGACGATGCCCAAGAGCGCTCGCCCCACTTTTATTCAGCGGATATCCGGTCATCGCCGAAGCATCCTGATTGAGGTTTTACTGCCATGGTCCGTCGTACCAAAGAGGAAGCTCAAGAAACCCGCAGCCAGATACTCGAAGCGGCAGAAAAAGCCTTTTTTGAAAGGGGCGTGGCGCGCACGACGTTGGCGGACATCGCGACCCTGGCCGGCGTGACCCGCGGCGCCATCTACTGGCATTTCAGTAACAAGGCCGATCTGGTGCAAGCAATGCTGGACACCTTGCAAGAACCGCTGGATGAGATGGCCCGGGCCAGTGAAAGCGAAGATGAGCTCGATCCACTGGGCTGCATGCGCAAGCTGCTGATTCATTTGTTTCATCAAGTTGCACTGGACCCGAAAACCCGACGCATTAATGAGATTTTGTATCATAAGTGCGAATTCACCGATGAAATGTGCGACCTGCGTCAACAGCGCCGAGCGGTCAGCCTCGATTGCAATGTGCGAATCGCCCTGGCCCTGAGTAATGCGGTGAATCGCGGGCAAATGCCCGAGGACCTCGACACGGCCCGCGCGGCGATCAGCCTGCACGCCTACATCGATGGCCTGCTGTATCAGTGGCTATTGGCGCCGGACAGTTTTCTACTGCACACCGACGCCGAACGGTGGATCGATGCAGGGTTGGACATGCTGCGCTTGAGCAGTAGCCTGCGCAAATGAAACAAAATGCGTAATTGGATCCGGTCCTGTCAACAAAATAAGGCAGGCCTGCCCCCCCATCAGAGCGCGCGTCTTTTCAATGGGGTGCTTTTATATACGCACACTCGCCAGGTTGAAAGGTAGCGAGCTACGTAATTTGTACTGATTTTGTGACGCGGTTATGAATCGGCTGAAACGTGTAACCGACTCAGTCGCAGGGAGGTCAGCCCTCGCTGCACTTCCTGGCTGAGTCAGTGTTTACTGGTCTGGTTGTTCGCAACCGTCAGCCCAAGGTGATTTCCACTTCGAAGTTGAAGGGCGCCTCATCACTCATGTGGGTGATTTTGGTTGAGCAGTCGACCCGGGATGTGCCGATCGAAGTGACGGTGTTTTTCACGCTCGGCTTATGTGTTGGCGTTAACACACCGAAGGAAGTATTCATAATCATGCCCAGATCAAAACGCACCCCGATAGTCTGGTCGCCGAAGTCTACAAACTGATTGAACATGATTTTGTTTTTCGGCCAAGGGTACGCATAAGTGTAGGCGAACTCCGATTTGAAGGCTGTTTCTTCTTGTGGCTCAAGTTGGAACGACTCACGCTCTGATTGGCGCAACGGCAAACTGGTTCGCGCCATCTTGAAAGTGTGGGAAGTGTTGTTGATGATCTTGATAATGACCCGGGTTTGTTTCGGATCCGCCTTCTGATTTCGCCACTGCTCGATCTGTTGTCCCAGGGCGACCCTCGACTCGGCCCGGTCCAGGAAGCCAATCAGTTCGACCTTGGCCTTACCCACCAGATCATCCAGCAACGCCTGGTTTTCCTTGCTGAGCAGGAACGGTGAAAGCTGATAGAGAATGCCGATCGAGGTAGCGCTGAAGAACGAGAATATATCGCTGTAAGCGTCGGGGGTTTCGTTGTTGGTGTTTTCAATATTGGTCATGTCGATTCCTTTCGATAGAAGTGTTGTAGAGCAGGTGTTTGTTGTTGCTTGTTGAAGGGCGAGTATCTAGGTTAGTGCTGAGTATCGAAAGCGACGGATGGTGTCTTAATGTGTTTAGTTGAATGGATGCTTGATAGGTGAGTTGATAAGTAAGTTGTTGTTAGTCAGTAAACTAAAAAGCCCCGGCTCGCGAGAGTCGGGGCTTTTTCATTACAGAGGGTGGAACTTACAACGTTGGATAGTCGATATAACCGACCGGCCCCTTGGCATAGAACAACTCAGGACGCGCTTCATTCAGCGGCGCATCGGCCTTCAGGCGCGCTGGCAAATCCGGGTTGGCAATGAATGGCACGCCGAAGGCGACCGCATCAGCCTTGCCGCTCGCCAGCCAGGCGTTGGCGCTGTCCTTGGTGAAGCGTTCGTTGACGATGTAAGGGCCGCCGAAGGCTTCTTTCAGTTGTGGGCCCAGACTGTCGGCGCCTTCTTTCTCGCGTGAGCAAATGAACGCGATGCCGCGTTTACCTAGTTCGCGAGCGACGTAGGTGAACGTCTCGGCCAGGTTGTCGTCGCCCATGTCGTGGGAGTCGGCGCGGGGTGACAGGTGCACACCGACGCGGCCGGCGCCCCAGACTTCGATGGCGGCGTCGGTCACTTCCAGCAACAGGCGAGCGCGGTTTTCCAGGGAGCCGCCGTAGATGTCGGTGCGCTTGTTGGTGCTGCTTTGCAGGAACTGGTCGAGCAGGTAACCGTTGGCGCCGTGGATTTCCACGCCGTCGAAACCGGCGGCCTTGGCGTTCTCGGCACCGGTGCGATACGCGTCAACGATGTCGGCGATTTCAGCGGTTTCCAGAGCCCGTGGGGTCGGGTAGTCGGCCAATGGACGCACCAGGCTGACATGGCCTTTGGGCTGGATGGCGCTCGGTGCGACAGGAGCTTCACCGTTCAGGTACGACTCATGGGAGATCCGGCCAACGTGCCACAGTTGCATGAAAATCTTGCCGCCCGCGCCGTGGATCGCTTTGGTCACGTTGGACCAGCCACGCACCTGGTCGTTGGACCAGATGCCCGGGGTGTCCGGGTAGCCGACGCCCATAGGGGTGACCGATGTGGCTTCGCTGAGGATCAGGCCGGCCGAAGCACGTTGTACGTAGTATTCGGCCATCAGCGCGTTCGGCACACGGCCTTCGTCGGCGCGGCAGCGGGTCAGCGGCGCCATGATGATGCGGTTGGTCAGCTCGATATCACCGAGTTTGATCGGATCGAAAATAGTCGTCATGAAGTACAACCCTCGTGAGGTAATGGTTAATTAGTGGGTAGCAGGTGCCAGTTCGGGATCGCCGCTCTGGCGGAAAGTAATCAGGGTCACCAGCAGGGCAAGCACCGCCAGTGCCGCGGCCGCGAGTGGCACGCGAGTCAGGCCGAAACCGTGGGCGATGACGCTGCCGCCGACCCAGGCGCCGAGTGCGTTGCCGATGTTGAAAGCGCCGATGTTCAGGGTCGACACCAGGTTCGGCGCGGCCTTGCCATAGGTCACCACGTTCACTTGCAGGGCAGGGACGGCGGCGAAGCACGCGGTGGCCCAGAGGAACAGGGTGATTTCGGTCGGGATCAGCGCAATGCTGGTCCAGGTCAATACGGTGGAGATCAAGGCCATCGAGATGAAGACGCCGATCAGCGTCGCGGCCATGCCTTTATCAGCCAGTTTGCCGCCAATGATGTTGCCGACCGTCAGGCCCAGGCCGATGAGCATCAGGGTCCAGGTCACGCCACGTGGCGAGACACCGGTGACTTCGCCCAGCAGCGGCGCAACGTAGGTGAATAGCGTGAACACTGACGCTGCAAACAACGCGGTCATGCTCAACGACAACCAGATGCCGGCGCCTTTGAGGGCGCGCAATTCGGCGCGCATGTCGAGTTTCTCTTCATCGCGCTTGGCCGGCAGGAAACGGATCAGGCCGATCAACGCGATCACGCCAATCACGGTCACCGCCCAGAAGGTCGAGCGCCAGCCGGCTTGCTGACCGAGCGCGGTGCCCAGCGGCACGCCGAGGACGTTGGCCAGGGTCAGGCCGGTGAACATCAACGCCACGGCCGACGCACGTTTGTTGGCGGGTACCAGGCCTGCCGCCACCACCGAACCGATGCCGAAGAACGCACCGTGGCAAAGGGCGGTGACCACACGGGCAAACATCAGCACGTTGTAGTCAGTGGCCAAGGCACAGAGCAAGTTGCCAATGATGAAGATGCCCATCAACGCAACCAGCGCGGCCTTGCGCGGCAGTCTGGAGGTGGCCAGTGCCATGAACGGCGCACCGATGGCCACGCCCAGGGCGTAACCGGTCACCAGCCAGCCGGCGCCGGGGATCGACACACCGAGGTCGGCCGCCACGTCGGGCAGCAAGCCCATGATGACGAACTCGGTGGTACCGATGGCGAAGGCACTCAAGGCCAGGATGAGTAGCGAGAGGGGCATTGTCGATTCCTTGTCGGCTGACTGACGTGGGGGGCGTTCTCAATTGGTTTTCCCAGCGCTGCGTGAAAACCAATTGAGAACGCCCCCACAGGGTCAGAGTTCTTTGCTGAAGGTGCGGAGGAACTCCTGGATGGTTTCCTCATTACGTTTGAAAAAGTGCCATTGGCCGACTTTGCGGCTGCTGATCAGGCCGGCGCGTTGCAGGGTCGCCAGGTGGGCAGACACTGTTGACTGCGACAAACCACACCGTTGATCGATCTGCCCGGCGCAGACGCCGTGCTCGTGGCTGTGGGACTGGTCGGGAAATTCGACGTCCGGGTCTTTTAGCCAGTGCAGGATTTCTCGCCGTACCGGGTGCGCCAGGGCTTTTATTATTTCGTCGAGATTGAGAGTCATGGTGTGGGCTCGTGATGAGTAAAACGTTATATCGCGATGGGGCGAACTTTAAATCGGTATTTCGCGATATACAAATACGATTTAGCTCTGAGCTGATCGTAATTCGGTATATCGAGTTATAACGATACGGTGCGTGTAAAAGTATAAGGAGGCAATGCTAAGCTTCGCTCATGAACTATCTAGCCCATCTGCACCTCGGTGGCCAGCGCCCCGGTCAACTGCTCGGCAGCCTGTATGGCGACTTCGTCAAAGGACGGCTGCAAGGGCAGTTCGATCCGGAAATCGAGGCGGCCATCCAGTTGCATCGCAGCATCGATGTCTTTACCGACCGCCATCCTTTGGTGGACGCTGCGTTGTCGCGGTTTTCCATTACGCGTCGGCGTTATGCCGGGATCGTGCTCGATGTGTTCTTCGACCATTGTCTGGCGCGGGACTGGACGCTTTACGCCGATCAGCCGCTGGAATTATTCACCTCGGATGTGTACCGGGTGCTGTCGGCCGAGCCGCAGTTGCCGGAACGACTGGCGCGGATCGCGCCCCACATGGTGGCCAATGACTGGTTGGGTTCTTACCGGGAGTTCGAGGTGCTGGAGCAGGTATTGCGCGGGATTTCGCGGCGGCTGACCAGGCCTGAGGAGCTGGCGGCAGCGATGCAGGAATTGCGAGTGCTGTATGAACCGTTGAGCGAGGACTTTCGGTTGTTCTATCCACAGCTTCAGGATTTCGCGCAGAACTATCCAACACCATAAATCCCCTGTGGGAGCGGGCTTGCCCGCGATTGCGGTGGTTCAGTCAACATGGATGTTGGATGCTCCGGCCTCATCGCGGGCAAGCCCGCTCCCACAGGGAAAGGTGTTCAGGCTGCGATGGCTGGGCGCATCGGGACTTGCTGGGTTTCCGGAATGGCTCCAAACAACGCCTTTTGCACCGCCTGCTGCGCCTCGAACGCCAGCGCCGCACGCTCGCGGCCTTCGCAGGCGATCGGCTTGAGCAGATGAATCTCCACCTCACCGCGATCATTGGCGAACAAGCGCATCAGGTGCGAGAGCAAATCATCATCGCCAATGAACGGTGCCAGCGAATCGAGCTCACCGTTGCGCAGATAACGAATGGCCACGGGCTGCAGAGCCACTTCGGAGTCGATTGCCGCTGACAGCAAGCGACCGTGGAAGGTGCGCAACGAGCGGCCATCGGTGGTGGTGCCTTCCGGGAACATCAGCAGCGGGTGTTGTTGCTCCAGATGACGGGTCATCTGCTTGCGAATCAACTGGCTGTCACCCGACCCGCGACGAATGAACAAACTTCCCGCCTTCGCCGCCAACCAGCCGGCGACCGGCCAGGTGCGCACTTCGGCCTTGGACAGAAACGACAGCGGCGTGAGCATGCCCAGCAGCGGAATATCGGTCCAGGACACGTGGTTGCTGACCCAGAGCATCGGCGCCTTCGGCAGTTCACCGTGGACGGTTACGCGAAAGGGCAGGGCATTGCTCAGGCGTGCCATGAAAAATCGCGACCAGCGCTGGCGACGCACCATCGAATGAGCAATCCCCAACCGCTCGAACAAGCCGAACACACCGGCCATGCTCAACCCCAGCGCGACCACCACCAGCACTCGCGCAATTCGCGCGTACACCCTTAAACGGCTCATCACATGGCCGCCTTGAAATGCTTGGCGTAGCGCGGGCAGAGTTCATCGCGCTTGAGCAGGATGAACACGTCGGCGACCTGGAAATCTTCGTCCCAGCACGGCTCGCCGCAGATCTTCGCGCCCAGACGCATGTAGGCCTTGAGCAGCGGTGGCATCTCTGCAATGACGTTGGAGGGGATGTCCAGAATCGGCAGCGGTTTTTTCGGTTCAGCCCGCAGGTGTTCGGTGCACAGGTAACGTTCGCGCAGGCGCTGCATGATCGCGTGGGCCTGAATCCCGCCGTCCTGCATCGGGATGCTCGCGCAACCCATCAGATAGCTGTAGCCGCCCTGATTGAGGACTTCGGCCAGTTCACCCCAGAGCACGGCGATGGTGCCACCGTTGCGATACGCCGGGTCGACGCAGGTGCGGCCGATTTCCAGGATCGGGCCCTTCAGATGAACCAGGCCATGCAGGCTGAATTCTTCTTCGCTGTAGAACTTGCCCAGGCTGCTGGCCGCCGTGTGGTCGAGCAACCGGGTAGTCGCCACCAGTCGGCCGGTGTTCAAGTCACGCACGCCGATGTGGGCGCAGTGAACATCATAATCATCCATGTCCAGACCCAGCTCGGCGCCTTTCAGCTTGGCGTTGAATTCGCCGCTGAACACGTTGAAGCGCAAGGCCTGGGCTTCCTGCAAGGCCTCGGCGCCCACCAGGCGTTCGGCTTGCAGACGGCGTTCATTGCCGGTGTCGCTGATGCGGGCGATCTGAGTCATTGCGAATCTCCGTGCGGGCTGGTCACCCGTCTTGGGTTAGAGCCGATCGACTTTCTTTATGCAGCCGTGTTGTGCAAAGTCAGGCTATGTAGCCCCGGTGTCATCGCCATGAAGCTTTGGTGATGCTTATATGACAGCCCCCAAGGAGCCTCTTATGCCCTGGCAAAACCTGCTCGACCGCCGCGACCGAATGCCTGCGAATGCCGACCTGGCGGAGGGTTTCGCAACGTTGTTGCATCAGTTGGGCACGGTCACGCCGTTCGAGCTGGCAGTGGTCGGTGGACGGTTGATGGCGACGCCGGGGCTGGCGTTTCTGGTGGGCTATCAGGCGGCGTTGCGCATGCTTTGGCCAAGCGCGCCGCTGAGCCTGGGGGCGTTGTGCGCGACCGAACAGCGCAGCCTGCGAGTCGCGGACATGCAAACGCGCCTGAGCGGTTTGCGTGTGAGTGGACGCAAGGATTTCGTCACCGCTGGTGATGCGGCGGACTGGCTGCTGGTCGCTGCCCGTAGCGAAGACCCCGGCGAAACTCCGCGCCTGAGTCTGGCGGTGGTCTATCCCGGTGAACCGGGCGTGCGTGTGGAAAAACTGCCGGCGATCCCGCTGATGCCGGACATCAGTCACGGACGCCTGTTTCTGGACAATGCACTGTGCGAATTACTGGCGGGGGATGGCTGGGATGCCTACGTCAAACCGTTCCGCACGCTGGAAGACATTTATGTGCTGAGCGCGATGACGGCGTGGCTGTATGGCGTCGGTCACGACAGCGACTGGCCACAAGCCTTGCAGTTGCGTTTGCTGGCGCTGCTGGCCGGGTGCGCGGAAGTCAGTCGGCAAGCGCCGAACAACCCGGCTGGGCATATCCTGCTGGGGGGCTTGTTTGCGCAGTTCGACGGGCTCAAGGCTGAGGTCAATCAGGCGCTGGCCGAGGGGCCGCCACTCTGGGCGGCGATTTGGCAGCGCGATCAGTCCGTGATGGATTTAGCGGCGGGGGCGCGGGGCAAGCGGTTGGCCAAGGCGCTTGCGGGATCTTCGCTGAACTGACTGGCCTCATCGCGGGCAAGCCCGCTCCCACAAGGATTTGTGGTGTGCCAAACGGATCATGTGGGAGCGGGCTTGCCCGCGATGGCGGCCGCAAGGGCGACACAAATTCTCGAACTGTCATCAACCTCAACTAGGCTCAGTAGGATAACCCCGCCGAGCCCCTGCCATGTCCAAAGGCTTGTCCCTGTTCTTCCTGCTGCTGCTCAGCGTTACCGCCCACGCCGAGTATTGGCCCGCCGAACAATGGTCGACCGCTCCGGCAATCTCCGGCCCGGCACTTCAATCCCTGGAAACCTACGCCTTCCCACCTCGCGATGACGCCACCCGAAAAGGCATCCGCACCGATGCGTTGCTGGTGATCCGCGACGGCCAATTGATTTACGAGCGCTACGCCGGGCCGACCACGGCCCAAACGCCGCACCTGACTTGGTCGATCAGCAAAAGCTTGATGGCCACGGTCCTCGGTGTCGCTTATGGCGAGGGCCTGTTCAAGCTCCAGGACCCGGCGCTGAAATTTTATCCGCCACTGCAAAAACACCCTGCAATCACCCTGGCCGACCTGCTGCATTGGGCGTCGGGCCTGGACTGGCAGGAAGACTATGAATACGCCCCGTTGAAGTCCTCAGTGGTGGCCATGCTCTACACCCGGGGTCATCAGGACATGGCTGCGTTTACTGCTGGCCACGAGGAATACGCTCAGCCCGGGCAGGCATTTCGTTATTCCAGTGGTGACAGCAACCTGCTGTCCGCCGCACTGAAAAACATCGTCGGCCCGGCTCGTTATGCAGACTATCCGTGGACCGCACTGTTTGAGCCCCTGGGGATTCGCGATGCCGTCTGGGAAACCGACGCCACGGGCACTTTCGTCGCCTCGTCCTATGCCTACCTCACTGCCCGCGACCTGGCGCGAATCGGTTGGTTGATGGCGCGCGACGGTCGCTGGAAAGATCGACAACTGCTGCCCAAAGACTGGGTGGCCTTCAACCGCGAACCGTTCGCGCACTATCGCGCCCATCAGGATGACGCGGTGCCCGGCGGCCAGTGGTGGCTCAATCGCGCAGCGGATGGCGTGCCCAGACCCTGGCCCGATGCCCCCGACGATACCTTCGCCGCACTGGGCCATTGGGGCCAGGCGATGTACGTGATTCCCAGCGAACACCTGGTGATCGTGCGCTACGGCGATGATCGCGACGACAGTTACCAGCACAATGAATTGCTCAAGCTCGCGCTCAAGGCCTTTGGCGGGAAGGTGCAGCCATGAACAACGTTGTTCGCCGCCGACCGTTCAGCGCGTTGTTGCTGGTGCTGCTGCTCGCCGTGTTCGGCTGGGGCTGGCACGAGCGAGTGGCGTTATGGGCGTTTCCCGACATCATCAGCGCCTATACCGCGAAGGAATATTGCTCGTGCCGGTACGTGATGAATAACGCCGCCGAGTATTGCCATGGCTACGTGAAGCAATGGTTGCCGACCAGCGGTTTTACCGATGACCCCACCAGCAAACGCGTGACGGTCAGCGGCATGGGCCGCAGCAATAGCGCCGTTTGGGTTGGCGAACACCAGGGCTGTCGCCTTAATCCTTGAGCAGGTTCCACACAGTGGAACCACATTCGATTGTCCTTGTTCGCTTGCCTGCTGACGCTGCTGGGTACTTACTGCATGCAAGAGGCGCCACGCGCCCGACAATCCGCTGCACGTAACCTTGAGGTGAAACCTTGAGCATCAATCCGATTGTAGAAATGGACGCCGATGCGTTGTCCCGCGCCTTGCATGCCCGACGGCTGTCCTGCCGCGAAGTGATGCAGGCGTATCTGGCGCAGATCGAGCGTTTCAATCCGCAGGTCAATGCACTGGTCTCCCTGCGCCCGAGCGATGAATTGCTGGCCGAGGCCGATGTCTGCGACCGCCAGTTGGACCAAGGGCAGTCCCGGGGCTGGATGCACGGCATGCCGCAAGCGATCAAGGATCTGGCCGCAACCGCCGGTTTGCGCACGACCATGGGCTCGCCGTTGCTCGCCGGGCAAGTTCCGCAACAGGACGCGATCAGCGTGGCGCGGGTTCGCGAGTGTGGCGCGATCATCATCGGCAAGACCAACGTTCCGGAATTCGGCCTCGGTTCACAGACCTATAACAGCGTGTTCGGCACTACGACCAATGCGTATGACCCGACGCTGACGGCCGGCGGCAGCAGCGGCGGGGCGGCAGTGGCGCTGGCGTTGCGCATGCTGCCGGTGGCAGATGGCAGTGACATGATGGGCTCGCTGCGCAACCCGGCAGCGTTCAACAACGTCTTCGGCTTTCGTCCCTCAATGGGGCGCGTGCCGCATGGCCCGGCGCCGGACGTGTTCGTCCAGCAACTGGCCACCGAAGGGCCGATGGGCCGCAGCGTTGTCGATGTCGCGCGGTTGCTCGGCACCCAGTCCGGGTACGACCCGCGCGTGCCGTTGTCACTGACGCAAAACCCGCAGATATTCCACGACCCGCTGGAACAGGATCTGGGCGATGTGAGGATCGGCTGGCTGGGGGATTACAACGGCTACCTGCCGATGGACGAAGGGGTGTTGAGCCTCTGCGAGTCAGCACTGCAAGACTTCACAACTCTGGGCTGCAAGGTTGAGGCCTGCCAACCGGAGTTCTCCATGGAGCGCCTGTGGCAAACGTGGCTGGTGCACCGGCACTGGCTGGTGCAGGGCAGCCTCGGCGCGCTGTACGCCGACCCGCGCAAACGTGAACAACTCAAACCCGAAGCCCAATGGGAAATCGAGGGTGGTTTGCGCCTCACCGGGGCCGACGTCTATCAGGCCTCGGTCAGTCGCAGTGAATGGTATCGAGCGTTGGGCGAGTTGTTTGAACGTTACGATTTTCTGCTGTTGCCCACCGCACAAGTGTTCCCTTTTGATGCACAGACACCGTGGCCGCGCGTCGTCGGCGGGCAGACCATGGACACCTATCACCGCTGGATGGAGGTGGTGATCGGCCCGACCCTGGCCGGTTTGCCGAGCATGAACGTGCCCATTGGTTTCAACGCGGCGGGGTTGCCGATGGGCCTGCAAATCATTGGCCCGGCGCAGGCGGATCGAGCGGTGCTGCAATTGGCCTACGCCCATGAACAGCTGACGCAATGGGTCAAGCGCCGACCGCCGGCGTGTCTGCAAATGTCCTGAAGCCAGCGGCGTGCGCTCCGTCGAGCGGGCGCTGGCGGTCACCCGAACAACTGCCAGATCGCCGGCCAGCATGCCAGCCTGTTTCATTCGGCGATGTGCAGCAGGCTTTGGCCTGAGCTGATAGCCAAGCCTTGCAATTAGCTCGCGGGCGGTTAAGGTTCGTGCAGGTTTATCGGCACACGAGTCTCTATGTTCAACCGTTTCCTCTGCAAAACCCTCGCCTTCGCGCTGCTGGCCGGCGCTTCGTTGTCGGCCCAGGCTAATTGGTATCTGGACGGTGAGTCCTCGCGGCTGTCGTTCATCAGTACAAAAAACGCCAACATCTCCGAAGTGCAGCGCTTTCTGGTGCTGCACGGCAAGGTCGATTCCAAAGGCGTGGCCGAGGTGGAAGTCGAGATGGACTCGGTGAACAGCGGCATCCCGTTGCGTGATGAGCGGATGCGCAAGGAGCTGTTCGAGATCAAGACCTTCCCCGAAGCGCTGATCACCGCGCAGATCGATCTGCGCCCGATCAACGACCTCGCCCCCGGTGCACAACTGGAATTGCGGTTGCCGGTGACCGTCAATCTGCATGGCAAACAACACCAATACAACGCCGAACTGCTGGCGACCCGTCTCGATGACCGACGCTTTCAGGTCGTAACCCTGGAACCCTTGGTGATCAACGCCGAAGACTTCGACCTGGCCCCCGGGCTGGAAAGTTTGCGCAAGCTCGCCGGCCTGTCGGCCATCAGTCTGTCGGTGCCGGTGGGTGCGGTACTGATTTTCACGGCGCGCTGACATGGCCGGCGCAATTTTCCCGTGGCGTGAAGGCAACCACTTTGAGCTGCTGATCGATGGGCCGCAGTTTTTCCCACGCATGCTGGTCGCGATTGCCCGTGCCCAGGAGCAGGTTGAA
Source organism: Pseudomonas arsenicoxydans (assembly GCF_900103875.1). NCBI lineage: Bacteria > Pseudomonadati > Pseudomonadota > Gammaproteobacteria > Pseudomonadales > Pseudomonadaceae > Pseudomonas > Pseudomonas arsenicoxydans. The sequence goes on from NZ_LT629705.1 coordinate 2,580,989, forward strand.
CTGGAGCTGTACCTGGTGGAGGCGGGTGCCTGTGCCGAGGCGATGGTTCAGGCGTTGACCCAGGCCGCCGAGCGCGGCGTGCGGGTGCGTTGCCTGTTCGATGATTACGGCAGCCTCGCCTTCACCCTGACCCTGCGTCAGCGCCTGACGGCGGCGGGCGTGGAGCTGCGTTTCTACAATCGCCTGAGCTGGCGCCGCTGGGTCGGCAACTTCTATCGCGATCATCGCAAACTGTTGTTGGTCGATCAAAGCCTGGCGGTGGTCGGCGGCACCGGGGTCACCGATGAGTTCTGGACGCCGGGCGAAGACACCAGTGAATGGCACGAAGTGATGGTAGAGATCACCGGTCCGCTGGTGATCGACTGGCAGTTGCTGTTCGATCGCCAGTGGATTGCCAACCGTCATCGCCGCGCCTGGAAGCCGGCCTCGCACTTCGGCTTGCCGCGCCTGCCGCGTGTACCGTCAGCGGGCGAGGGCATGGGCCGGGTAGCGTATGCCGACGCCCGGCAACACCGCGACATTCTGCAATCACTGGTCCGTGCGCTGAACAGCGGGCAGCAGCGGATCTGGTTGGCCACGCCGTATTTCCTGCCAACGTGGAAAGTCCGCCGCTCGTTGCGTCGGGCGGCGGGACGAGGCGTTGATGTGCGCCTGCTGCTGACCGGGCCGCGCACCGATCACCCTTCGGTGCGCTACGCCGGGCATCGCTACTACCCGCGACTGCTCAAGTCCGGGGTGCAGATTTTCGAATACCAGCCGTGTTTCCTGCACCTGAAAATGGTCCTGATTGATGATTGGGTGAGCATCGGCTCGTGCAATTTCGATCACTGGAATCTGCGCTTCAACCTGGAAGCCAACCTTGAGGCGCTGGACCCCGCATTGACACAGGCGGTGGTGGCGAGTTTCGAGAAGGATTTCACGCAGAGCCAGGAAGTCAGCCTGGAGGCATGGCAACGCCGGCCGCTGTGGCGGCGGGTGAAGCAAAGGGTTTGGGGATGGGTGGATCGATTGGTGGTGAATCTGCTGGATCGACGAGGTTAGTCGCCCTGATCGTTCCCACGCTCCGCGTGGGAATGCAGCCCGTGACGCTCCGCGTCACTGGACGCGGAGCGTCCCTTGAGGCGTTCCCACGCGGAGCGTGGGAACGATCAGTCCGCGGGGATTACAGCAATTCGAAGCTCTGCTGCGTCACGTCCTGGGAGTCCAGGCCGATCTGCACGTTGAACTTGCCAGGCTCAGCAGCGTACTTGAGTTGGGTGTTGAAGAACTTCAGGTCGTCTTCAGTGATGGTGAAGTGCACGACTTTCTGCTCGCCGGCTTTCAGCATCACTTTCTGGAAGTTCTTCAGTTCCTTGAGTGGCCGGATCATCGAGCCGGTCACGTCCTGGATGTACAGCTGCACCACGGTTTCGCCGTCACGCTTGCCGGTGTTTTTCAGCATGACGCTGGCGTCCAGCTTGCCGGTCTTGTTCAGTGTGGTCGACGACAGGGCCATGTCGCTCAGGCTGAAATCGGTGTAGCTCAAGCCGAAGCCGAACGGGAACAGCGGGCCGGTGATGTCATCGAAATACTGCGAGGTGTAGTTGCCTGGTTTGCCCGGCGTGAATGGCCGGCCAATGCTCAGGTGGTTGTAGTAGGTCGGAATCTGGCCTACCGAACGCGGGAAGGTGATCGGTAGTTTGCCCGACGGGTTGTAGTCGCCGAACAACACATCAGCAATGGCGTTGCCGCCTTCGGTGCCGCTGAACCAGGTTTCCAGAATTGCGTCGGCCTGGTCTTTCTCTTCGAGAATCGTCAGTGGACGGCCGTTCATCAACACCAGCACCAGCGGTTTGCCGGTGGCTTTCAAGGCCCTGATCAGCTCACGCTGGTTGGCCGGGATGTTGATATCGGTGCGGCTCGACGATTCGTGGGACATGCCACGGGATTCGCCGACTGCTGCCACCACTACATCGGCATCCTTGGCGGCTTTCACCGCTTCGTCGATCAGCACTTGCGCCGAACGCGGATCGTCCACCACTTCCGGGGCATCGAAGTTGAGGAAGTTGAGGTAATCGAGCACCTTCTTGTCGCCGGTGATGTTGGCGCCACGGGCATAGATCAGCGTCGCCTTGTCGGCCACGGCGGCGTTCATGCCGTCAAACAGCGTCACCGATTGCGCGGGTTTGCCGGCGGCGGCCCAGCTGCCCATCATGTCGATTGGTGCCTTGGCCAACGGACCGACCAGCGCGATTTTCGCGGTTTTCTTCAGCGGCAGGGTTTCGCCCTGGTTCTTCAGCAACACCATGCTGCGGCGTGCGACGTCACGGGCCTCGGCGCGGTGCAGGCGGCTTTCGGCGTAGGTGTCGACCGGATCATCCTCAGCCTTGCCGATGCGCAGGTACGGGTCCTTGAACAGGCCCATGTCGTACTTGGCCGCGAGCACTTCACGCACGGCGTTATCGATGTCTTTCTGTTCGATTTCGCCAGCCTTCAACAGCCCCGGCAGCTCTTTGCCGTACAGGGTGTCGTTCATGCTCATGTCGATGCCGGCCTTGATCGCCAGTTTCGCGGCTTCGCGACCGTCAGCGGCAACGCCGTGCTTGATCAGCTCGAAAATCGCCCCGTGGTCACTGACTGCCAGGCCCTTGAAGCCCCATTCCTTGCGCAACAGGTCGTTCATCAGCCAGGTGTTGGCCGTGGCCGGCACGCCGTTGATCGAGTTCAGTGCAACCATCACCCCACCTGCGCCGGCGTCGATGGCGGCGCGGTACGGTGGCAGGTAATCCTGATACATCTTGACCGGGCTCATGTCGACTACGTTGTAGTCGCGACCGCCCTCGACCGCGCCGTACAAGGCAAAGTGCTTGACGCTGGCCATGATGCTGTCGGCCGCATTCGCGCCCGTGCCCTGGAAGGCCCGGACCATGACGCCGGCAATGCGCGAGACCAGGTAAGTGTCTTCGCCGAAGCCTTCGGAGGTGCGGCCCCAGCGCGGATCGCGGGAGATGTCGACCATCGGCGCGAAGGTGATGTCCAGGCTGTCAGCCGCGGCTTCCTTGGCGGCGATGCGCCCGGACAGGCCGATGGCGTCCATGTCCCAGCTCGAGGCCAGGGCCAGCGGGATCGGGAAAATGGTGCGGTGACCGTGGATCACGTCATAGGCGAAGAACATCGGGATCTTCAACCGGCTGCGCATGGCCGCGTCCTGCATCGGACGGTTTTCCGGGCGAGTGATCGAGTTGAACGTGCCGCCGATGTTGCCGGCGGCGATTTCCTTGCGGATCAACTCCCGAGGCATTTCCGGACCGATGCTGATCAGGCGCAACTGGCCGATCTTTTCATCGAGGGTCATTTGCTTCATCAGGTTGCTGATGAAAGCGTCCTTGTTCTCCAGAGGTGCGGGCGTCGTGGCGGCCAATACGGTATGACTGGCCAGACTGACGAACAGGCCCAGCAAACACAGCTTCTTCATGAATAGTTTTCTCAAAGGCCTAAACGGCAGTGAATACGCGCCGGTCAGCCAAAATTTAGGGAGCGACTATTGTTGTTCAGGTAAATGCAGCACACTTCTATCGTGTTTTAGCGCTGGGGCATCTTTTAGCCCATTGGCTCGATGCAATCCAGTGGCGGCGGCAGATTATGCCCCAAGAGTCCGCTCAGAGGGTTGCAGGTGTCTTATCAACGGAATGTGCAAGGGAGCGTCAACCAGATGAATGTACGACACCACTATCGGTCGAGCCTGCAGGTGGCAGCCTTGATGTTGCTGACCACGCTGTTGGCCGGTTGCGGCATCAACACTATTCCGACCCTGGATGAACAGGCCAAGGCTGCCTGGGGCCAGGTGCAGAACCAGTATCAGCGCCGCGCCGACCTGATCCCCAATCTGGTGGAGACCGTCAAGGGCTACGCCAAGCACGAGGAAGAGACCCTGACCGCGGTGGTTGAAGCCCGGGCCAAGGCCACCTCGATCCAGGTGGACGCCAACACGCTGGACAATCCAGAGAAACTCAAGCAGTTCCAACAGGCGCAGGATCAGCTGACCGGTGCCCTGAGCCGTTTGATGGTGGTGTCCGAACGTTACCCGGACCTCAAGGCCAACCAGAACTTCCTTGCGTTGCAGTCGCAGCTTGAAGGTACAGAGAACCGCATCGCCGTGGCGCGTCGCGACTTCATCCTCGCGGTGCAGAAGTACAACACCGAAATTCGCACCTTCCCGGGTCGACTCTGGCATTCCGTGCTGTACAGCAATTTGCCGATCCGCGAAACCTTCGAGGCCACCAGCCCCGGTGCCGAAAAAGCGCCTGAAGTGAAGTTCTGATCGGCAAAAGAGCCAAGCGTCACCACGGATGAGGTTGCCAATGCGCGTGTTGAAAGTGGGCCTGATGCTGTTGCTTTGGGTGTTTGCCCTGACGGCCCGGGCCGAGTTGAAGTTTCCGGAGCTGACCGGGCGGGTGGTCGATAACGCCCAGATGATCGAGCCTGCGGTGCGCGAGCAGCTGACGCAACAGCTCCAGGCCCACGAAAAAGCCACTGGCGAGCAGTTGGTGGTGGTGACGTTGCCGAACCTGCAGGGCACCGACATTGCCGACTTCGGTTATCAACTCGGTCGAGCCTGGGGCATTGGCCAGAAGGACAAGAACAACGGCGCATTGCTGATCGTTGCGCGCGATGAACGCAAGTTGCGGATCGAAGTCGGTTATGGCCTGGAAGACCGGCTGACCGATGCACAGAGTTCGGTGATCATCAATCGGGTGATCACGCCTGCGTTCAAGACCGGCAACTTCAGCAAGGGCATCAGCGACGGGGTCGCGGCGATGCTGGTGGTGCTGGGCGGCAATCCACTGGATGAGCCGTCAACGGTTTATGAACCGCGAGGGGATGAGAGCAGCGACTTCGTGTCGCGTCACCCGGGCGTATTCGTGTTTCTGGTGATGCTGTTAATCCTGACGATTTTCGTCTGCCAGATGCTTGGCATCATGCCCAGTGGCGGCGGTCGTGGCGGCTCGGGAGGCGGTTTCGGCGGTGGAGGATTTGGCGGCGGCGGTGGAGGCGGGGGCTTCAGCGGCGGCGGGGGCAGTTTCGGGGGCGGCGGTTCGTCGGGCGGCTGGTGATAAAAACAATAGCGAGCAGGCATTCATAAACATGGCATTACTGACTGAACACGAACAACGCAAAGTCGCCGAGGCGATTGCCCGGGTCGAGCGCGACACCGACGCCGAACTGGTGACCGTGCTCGCGGCCCGCGCCGACGACTATGCGTACATCCCGTTGCTGTGGGCCAGCCTGCTGGCGCTGATGGTGCCGGGCATCGTGCATTACCTCACGGGCTGGCTGACCCTGCACAGTTTGCTGCTGGTGCAATGGATCGCCTTTATCGTGCTGTGCCTGGTGTTTCGCCTTCCCAGCGTTACCACGCACCTGGTCCCGCGTTCGGTGCGGCATTGGCGTGCGTCCAACCTGGCGCGCCGGCAGTTCCTGGAGCAAAACCTGCACCACACCGTCGGCAGCACGGGGATGCTGATCTTTGTTTGCGAGGCCGAGCGCTACGTGGAGATCCTGGTGGATGAAGGGATTTCCAAGCGACTGGACAACAAGAACTGGGACGCGATTGTCGCGGCATTTACCGAGCAGGTTAAGCAGGGGCAGACCTTGCAGGGGTTTGTGACGTGTGTGGAAGCCTGCGGCGAGTTGCTGAAAGTGCATGTGCCGGTGACCCAGGTGCGTAATGAGTTGCCGAACCGTTTGGTGGTGTTGGGCTGACGCTGGTTTCCTGTGAGAGCGGGCTCTGCGCCGAAACCAGGAAGCCGTTCGTAAATAACTGCGTGTCCCGGACGGCCATCCCCCCTAAAATACCCGCCATTCCCCGATTCGCACCGTCCGAGGCCGTTTTTCCATGTCTGTCACCGCCACTCCCGCCAGCCTCGCGCCGGATCACCACGCCCAGTTCATTGACTTGTTGCAAACCAGCCTCGACCACAACGCCTTCATCAAACTGGTCTTGGCCAAGTACGTCGGCACCGAAGCTGATTTGCAGCGGCTGATCATCAAGCAGCTCACCGTCAAGGATCAGCCTTGCCTGTCCTTCGTCTACCGCTACAAGACCCGCGACATCACCAAGAACCTGCCGATTGTCGAGGGCGTGGCGACCATCGCCGCGTTGCTGCCGGCCTCGTTCAAAAATGCGCATTTACTCTCGCTGACGGATGAAGCCCAGCTCGAATACAGCAAAAAGGGCAAGTCTTCACTGTTCAAGAGCAAACCTCAGCAATTGCGTGAAGTGCCGTCCGCCGAGCATAACCGCGAGAAAAACCGCTTCCTCGACCTGAACCGTCCGTTCCTTGCCGACCTGGGCGTGACGAACAGCAAACACGAGCTGATCCCGGCGATGTCGCGCAAGTGGAAGCAGATCAACAAGTTCATCGAAGTCTTCAGCCATGCGCTGACCACTTCACCGCTGGCGTTGGACAAACCGGTGCAGGTGGCGGATTTCGGTTCGGGCAAGGGTTACCTGACGTTCGCGATTCACGACTACCTGCGCAACACCTTGAACGCCGAAGCCGTGGTGACTGGCGTCGAGTTGCGCGAAGAAATGGTCAACCTGTGCAACGCTGCCGCGGCAAAGCTTGAGCACCCGGGGCTGGTGTTCAAGTGCGGCGACGTACGCAGCGTGGCGCCGAGCGAGCTGGACGTGATGATTGCGCTGCACGCCTGCGACATCGCCACTGACTATGCGATTCACACCGGTATTCGTTCCGGTGCTTCGATCATCATGTGCTCGCCGTGCTGCCACAAACAGATCCGCCTGCAAATCCAGAGCCCGGCGTTGCTCAAGCCAATGCTGCAATACGGTCTGCATTTGGGCCAGCAGGCAGAAATGGTCACCGACAGTTTGCGTGCGCTGTTCCTGGAAGCCTGTGGTTACGAGACCAAGGTGTTCGAGTTCATTTCACTGGACCACACCAACAAGAACAAAATGATCCTAGCGGTCAAACGCGCCGAGCCGGTAGATCCGACCCAGCTGTTGGTGAAGATTCAGGAACTGAAGGATTTCTACCACATCAGCGAACATTGCCTCGAAACCCTACTGCGGGCCGACGGTTATCTGAGGTGATCCCGAAAAGATCGCAGCCTTCGGCAGCTCCTACAGGATGTACGTCATCCAATGTAGGAGCTGCCGAGGGCGATCTTTTGATCTTGCTTTACGCTGTGGCCACACGCGCTGGCTTGACTGCGGTCTTGCGCCCCAGCATCACCGTGACGATCACCCCGGCGGCAAACAGCCAGGTGATCGGCTCGATGTGTTCACCGAAGAACAACGCCGAAAAGGCGATGGTGAAAAAAATCTGCAGCAACTGGATCTGACTGACCCTGGCGATGCCGCCCATCGCCAGCCCGGCATACCAGGCAAAGAACCCGATGAACTGTGAAAACAGCGAGACGTAACCGAACGCCCACCAGGTCTTGGCCGAAATCGCGCCCTGATGTTGCAGCGCCAAATACACTACCGGTCCGATCAACAACGGCGTCGACAACACCAGCGCCCAGCAGATCACCTGCCAGCCGCCCATCTCCTTGGCCAACCGGCCGCCCTCGGCGTACCCCAGGCCGCCCACGGCAATCGCCCCGAGCATCAGCAAATCACCGGCCTGAATGCTGCCAGCCCCGCTGATCAACGCATAACCGAGCACCAACGCACTGCCCAGCGCGGCGCAGGCCCAGAAGGCTTTTGACGGTCGTTCGTGGGACAACCACGCGGCGTACAGCGCGACGCACAGCGGTTGCAGGCCATTGACCAGCGCGCCGTGGGAGGCCGGCAAGGTTTGCATCGCCCAGGCTGACAACACCGGGAAGCCGAGGATCACGCCGGCGATTACCAGGGTCAGGCCTTTGACCTGTTTCCAGGTCGGCCACTTTTCCCGGCGCCACAGTAGCAACATCGCCGCCGGCACCGCCGCGAACAGCGCCCGGCCCAGGCCATTGAGCAGCGGATGGAGTTCCTGCACGACGATCCGCGTGAAGGGCAGGGTGAGGCTGAAGATCACAACGCCTAGCAGACCGAGGGCCATGCCGGTGTTTTCGCGCGAGGACATGATGGGGACCAGAATTCAGATGAAAGGAAGAGCCTCCATATAGCCATAAACCGGGGGCGTTGCTCTGTTACAGCCAGGCGCAGATTTATCCGTACAGTTTGCGGCCGTCATCGCGGGCAAGCCCGCTCCCACATTGAAATGCGTTCCGCTGTAGGAGTGAGCCTGCTCGCGATGAACGATAACTCGGTAGTAGCTGGTTATTACCCGACCCCGCAGATAAGGACTACCTTGAATACTCCTGCAGGCCCACGTATTTCCCAGAGGAGTTCTCCCCATGGCTGCCAAGAAAATTCTGATGCTGGTCGGCGATTACGTCGAAGACTACGAAGTGATGGTGCCTTTCCAGGCGCTGCTGATGGTCGGCCACACGGTGCACGCCGTTTGCCCGGACAAATCCGCCGGCCAGACCGTGCGCACGGCCATCCATGACTTCGAAGGCGACCAGACTTACAGCGAAAAACCCGGCCACCTGTTCGCCCTGAACTTCGATTTCGCCAAGGTCGCTGAAGGCGATTACGACGCGCTGCTGATCCCTGGCGGTCGTGCGCCGGAATACCTGCGCCTGAATGAAAAAGTCCTGGAGCTGGTTCGCGCGTTCGACAAGGCCGGCAAACCGATCGCCGCTGTGTGCCACGGCGCGCAATTGCTGGCGGCGGCCGGTGTTCTCGAAGGTCGTGAATGCAGCGCCTACCCGGCCTGCGCCCCAGAAGTCCGGCTGGCCGGCGGTACGTTCATCGATATTCCGGTGACGGAAGGTCACGTTCAAGGCAATCTGGCCACCGCTCCGGCCTGGCCGGCCCACCCGAGCTGGCTCGCCGGTTTCCTCGGGTTGCTGGGCACCAAAATCACGCTGTAACGAGGGACGTTTCCATGTGCGAGCTCTACGTCAAAGCCGATCCGATTCTCTACGAGTCGCGCTCCCGCTCGCTGCGCATCTGCGGGGTGGTCACCACCCTGCGCCTGGAAAATCAGTTCTGGGACATCCTCAGCGAAATCGCCGAGGTTGACGGCATGACCACCAACCAGTTGATCGCCAAGCTGTATGAAGAGGTGATGGACTACCGCGGCGAGGTGGTGAATTTTGCCTCGTTTCTGCGGGTGAGCTGTACTCGGTATCTGAGTCAGCGGCGGGTGCAGGCGCCGGAGTTGTCGGTGGTGCGCGCTGCGGTGAAATAACGCCGACCGTGTCGCCACCATCGCGGGCAAGCCCGCTCCCACAGGGAATTTTCTTGCACCAATCCTCTGTGGGAGCGGGCTTGCCCGCGATGGGGCCGGTACAGGCGACAGAAATCCCGGGCTGGTCTTTACTCTGAAGCGCATAGCCTCTCAATTGCCAAGGAGAACAAGCATGTCCGGATGGTACGAAGTGAGCAAAAGCAGCAATGGTCAGTTCAAATTTGTGCTGAAAGCGGCCAACGCCGAAACCATTCTGACCAGCGAGCTGTACACCACCCGCAGCGCCGCCGACAAAGGGATTGCCTCGGTTCAGGCCAACAGCCCACTGGATGCGCGCTACGAGAAGAAAACCACCAAGGATGGCCATCCTTACTTCAATCTGCGGGCCGCCAACCACGAGATCATCGGCAACAGCGAGGCTTACTCTTCCGCAGCCGCGCTGGATAAGGGCATCGCCAGCGTCAAGGCCAACGGGCCGACCACCGTGATCAAGGACAAGACCTTGCCGGTGCTCTGAACACCTCCTTCGAGATCGTTCCCACGCTCTGCGTGGGAATGCCTCTGGGGACGCTCCGCGTCCAGTGACGCGGAGCGCCACGGGCTGTATTCCCACGCGGAGCGTGGGAACGATCTTCAGACTTCGACGGGAACCGTAAGCTTCGGGCTGCCGAGCGCATGCGTCTTCGAATCAAAAAACCGCAACTCACTCCCGGTCCCCTCAAACACCTTCGCGTAATGCCGCTTCTGATGCTGGATGAACGCCTTGCTGCGCGGGTAGATCGAAATCGCGACGACCTTGGGTTTCGCTTGGCGCAGCGCATGGATGATGTGGCTGTCCTGCTCACCCAACGCATGACCAAACAGACACAGCCCCTCACCATGACCCAGTAACTGGTCGTAGCAAAACGACAAATAGTCCGAGCTGCGAATGGTCTTGAGCTTGTCCTGCGCCGGCCCTTCATTCACGAACAACGGCACGTCATCCAGGGTCTTGATCGTGTTGTTGATCGCAAAACTGCCCAGCAACGTGCCTTCGGTCGATATCAGTTTGCGCGCCGTGCCGTCCTGATTACGCACCAGGTGCAGGCCACCGTGCAGGTACAGCAAACGGGTTTGGTCGGTTGCTTTGGCGCTCAAATCAAAACCTGGCTCAGCGCCCTGGAACAAATCAGTGATCGCCCCCGGCTGATGCTGGATCGCCCAGTAATTGAGCAAGTCGTAGTTGGTGGTGAACACCGTCCGATAGCTGCCCAGTTCCTGACTGATCGTCGCCAGTGTCGAAGGCACCACCAGCCGCCACGGGATGTGCACCGCGTGGACGGTGTTGATCAGCGCTTCCTTGATCGCGTAATAGCGATTGCGCGGCGCGGCGGAGCTGACGGCCAGCGCCTTGTTGACCCGGCTGGTGGTTTTCAGAGCGCTCAGCACCTGTTCGAAACTGCGCGTCTGCAGGGCGTCGAACACACTCAGTTCGGACTGGCTCAGGGGTTTTTCTTCGACGGTGCGGGCATTTTCGAACAGCGAGTCGTAGCCGAAATCGTCCCACACCGCGCGGCTGGCGCCGTTGCCCACCAGCAAGCCGCTGATCGAGGCGGTGGTGCGCAAGGCGTTCCAGTCTTCAAGTTGGGCATCAACATCCTGGAAATCGGTCATTGCGGTCAAAGTCTCAAGGCAAAAGGTCAGATGGGCGGCGACTTTATCACGACCAACCCTTGAGCCAGATCAAGTTACTGCGTGAGCGATGGGTCGATCCTGTGGGCATTCGCTGGATCGGCGCCACCGATTCGGCCCAGCCTGGAGAGTCGCTCATGAGCAGCACGTTTTTCACCCCTGCCGTCAACATCATGGGCACTGGTTGCCTGGACGAAGCCATGGTCGCCATCGGCAAGTACGGCTTTCGTAAAGCCCTGATTGTCACCGATGCCGGGCTGGCCAAGGCCGGCGTGGCGAAGATGATTGCCGAAAAACTGGCGATACTGGACATCGATTCGGTGATCTTCGACGGGGCCAAACCGAACCCGAGTATTGCCAACGTCGAACGCGGCCTGGGCCTGCTCAAGGAAAGTCGCTGCGATTTCGTGGTCTCGCTCGGTGGTGGTTCGCCGCACGACTGCGCCAAAGGCATCGCGTTGTGCGCGACCAACGGCGGGCAGATCCGCGATTACGAAGGCGTCGATCAATCTCAAAAGCCGCAATTGCCGTTGATTGCCATCAACACCACCGCCGGCACAGCCAGTGAAATGACCCGTTTTTGCATCATCACCGACGAGTCGCGCCATGTGAAAATGGCCATCGTCGACCGTAACGTCACACCGCTGCTGTCGGTCAACGATCCGGCGCTGATGGTCGCCATGCCCAAAGGCCTGACAGCCGCCACCGGCATGGACGCCTTGACCCACGCCGTCGAAGCGTACGTGTCCACGGCTGCAAACCCGATCACCGATGCCTGCGCACTGAAAGCCATCACCCTGATCAGCGACAACCTGCGCCTGGCCGTGCGCGATGGCAGCGATATGAATGCGCGGGAAAACATGGCCTACGCGCAGTTCCTTGCCGGCATGGCGTTCAACAACGCCTCCTTGGGTTATGTCCACGCGATGGCTCACCAACTGGGCGGGTTCTACGACTTGCCACACGGAGTGTGCAACGCGGTGCTGTTGCCCCATGTGCAAAGTTTCAACGCGCTGGTCTGTGCTCCGCGCCTGACCGACGTCGCCCACGCAATGGGCGCCGATGTCCGTGGTCTCAGCCCGGAAGAGGGCGCTCAAGCAGCCATTGCGGCCATCCGCAGCCTGGCCGGGGACGTGGATATTCCCGCCGGTTTGCGTGAACTCGGTGCCCGGCTCAACGACATTCCGATGCTCGCCACCAATGCACTGAAAGACGCCTGTGGCCTGACCAATCCTCGAGTGGCGGATCAGCGCCAGATCGAGGAGATTTTCCGCAGCGCGTTCTAGTCGGTTTGACGACCGGGCGCGAGCATCACGCAGAGCATCGCGCCCAATGCCAGCAAGGTGCAAAACAGGGACAGTGGCCACGCTTGCTGGCTGGCGATCAGGCTGGCAATCGCGCCAATGATGGCGGCCATCAGTTGGTGAATGAAACCGCTCAACGCCATCGCATAAGCCCCGCCGACCGGCGAGCCGTTGTTGGCCAGTGACAGGCTGATCGGGTAATTCAAAGACTGCCCGAACACTGCGACGCAGTATGGCAACCAGAACAGCAGCGCAATGGATGTACCCGCGATGCTCCCCAGCAACATCACCGTGCTGCCGCCCAATACCAAGCCCACGCCCGCGGTCATCAGCCAGCGTTGGCCGGTACGAAGCACGAAGGCATTGACCCCCAACGCCCCCAGAAAATACGCCGCGCTGATCGGCCAGCCCAACAGCCCGTATTCCACGGCGGACCAGTTGAAAGGGCCTTGCAGAATCAGCGGCGCCGCCGTATTGAACGCGACGATCACGCCATATCCCAGGCCACCGGCGAGTGCCGGCAGCAGGAAAGCTCGGTTACGCAAGATGCGCCAGTAACTGGGCCAGGCGGACAATGGAATATTGTCCTCCGCCAGCAGCGCAAACCTGACACGCGCCACAATCATCGCCATCAACAGGCTCACGCCACCCAACAGATAGAAAATCGCCGGCCAACCCACTGCCACCTGGATGATCGACCCCAGGTACTGGCCGATGCCCAGCGCCACCACAAAGGAAATCGATATCCAGGACAGCGCCTTGGCCAGCAGGTCACCGCGAAAACTGTCGCGGATCAGTACCCGTGCCATGACCGAAATCCCGCTGGCACCAATCCCTTGGACCAGTCGCCACAACAGGAACGATTCAAGCGTCTGACTCAAGGGCAGGGCAAGGTTACCCAGCCCATAGATCCCGAGTGCGGCGAGCAACACAGGTTTGCGGCCAAGGCGCTGACCGAGGCTGCCCCAGAACAACATCGGCATTGCCATGCCAATCAGGTACACCGCCAACCCCCAGGACACCTGCGAGGCATCGGCGGACAGATCCCGGGCAATCTCCGGCAGCGCCGGCAAGTAAATGCTCATGCCCAGTTGGGCAAGAAACACTGTGCTGCAGGTGACAAGAAGGGTGGTGCTGCTCTTCATTGAGTCTTCCTTGGGTTTACTGGCCAATGTCCCTGGCGTGATTGCGTAAGAGCTCGGTGACGAGGTCGCAGAAGTGTCGGATCAACGTCGGTTCCATATCGGCGCGCAGCGTGATTCTGATAGCGGCCATGCCTTGTGCTACCACCGGGAAGAAGACGGCCGAGGTAAAGAAACCGAGATTGGCCAGTTCGATGGCGATGCTGTTGGCCAGTGCTGCTTTACCGCAACGGATCAGTCGAATCGCCATGTTGCTGGCGTGTTGTTCGGTGCGTATGAGGCTGTCGAAGAGACGGATATTACCCTGAAGTTTTTCCTGCAACGCGGCAAATTCCGGTGTGCGATGAAGCTCGATGGAGGCTCTACCTGCACCGATCGCGGCGCTGTTGAGGCTTTGCGACCAGTTACTGGGGCCTCCATAACGCGCAATGAGTTTTCTTTGCTGCTCACTTCCCAGCATCACCAGTCCGCCGCTGGCGCCAAACGATTTGGCCAGTGATGCAACAACCAGGCAGTCATCATCCAGGACAGGCAGTCTGGGGCGCACGAGACCGGCGCCAAAACGGCCTACGGCGGAGAGCGCGTGGGAATCGTCCAGATAGAGAAACAGCCCATAACGATCTTTCAGGTACAAAAGGCTGTCCATGTCCGTGACCCCGCCCATGCTGTAAGCCCCGTCGGCCACATAGGCGACTTTGGCGTGTTTTTTACACAGGTCTTCCAGGTAATCCATGTCGTTGTGCGGGCATGTCAGGACTCGGGTTTCGTCCGCGCAAGCGGCTTTCAGGTGGTTCATCGAGTAATGCGCCAGTCTGTCGAACGCCATGACAGGCGGACGGTTTTGCGTGAACAAGCCGCTGGCCAGCAACGGAAGGATCCCGGCACTCGCTGCGCTACACGACAAAGTGCTCATGCAAGGGGCGCCGAACAACTCGGACAGCTCGGTTTCGAACTGCTCCAGGACCGCCAGTTTGCAGTGGTTCTTCGAATTGGCGATACGTAGTGTGCCGACTTCCCACAGTGTGTTCATGGCGCCGCCAAGCAGGGCGGGGTGATGGTCCAGTCCCAGATAAGAGGTGGTGGAGAAGTGATGAAACGCCCGTCCGTACTGGTCGACCATACGATTCGCGCTTTTGACCTCGACGTTTAGTCCCGCGACTTTTCCATTTTCCGCGGTTTCCCAGTCGTCATCGGCCAGCGAGACGATTTTTCGATAGTTGGTAAAGCTGTTTGCTGCGTGCGTTGTCTGGTTCATGTGAATGGGTCTTTCCCTGAGCGGTGTAGCCGTCCATGTGTGTTTCCAGACTTTACAGAGTGTGGCGTGGGGTTTAAATCGGCTGTTTCCGGGATGGTTGAGTGTTACAAGAGATTTATGTGTAGGGCGATGGCGTGTGACGTTGTGGGCCAAAACCGGGCTATCCTGCCGCCTCAGTCGAACTGAAGTCATCGAGCCCCCCATGCTGCAAAAAAGCCTGATCCGCCGCCTCGACCTGATCACTCTCCAGCTGTTCGTCGCCGTCCACGAGGAAGGCACGTTGACCCGTGCTGCGACTCGTGAAGCGATTGCGGTGTCGGCGGCCAGCAAGCGGCTGATGGAGTTGGAGGAGGCGTTCGGGATCAGTCTGTTCGTGCGCCAGGCCAAAGGCATGACCCTGACGGCAGCCGGCGAAACCCTGCTGCACCATGCCCGGCAGATGCTGTTCAACGTCGAGAAAATGGGCCTTGAACTGGGCGAACACAGCCACGGTATTCGCGGTTATGTGCGCATGCTCGCCAACCTGTCGGCGATCATTCAGTTTCTGCCCGAAGACCTGCGCGATTTTTCCGCGCGTCATTCCCAGGTCAAGACCGACCTCGAAGAACGCCCCAGCAGCGGGGTGATTCAGGGGGTACTCGATGGCGTGGCCGACCTCGGGATCTGCTCCAGTGACAGCGACGTCAAAGGCCTGCACAGCGTCCTGTATCGCCAGGACAAACTGGTGGTGTTGATGTTGCCCGATCACCCGTTGGCCAGTCGTTCCAGCCTGGCCTTCGTCGACACGCTGGACAGCGATTACGTCGGCCTGCATGCCGCCAGTTCGATCAACATGCGTACACACGCCGCTGCACGCAAGGCGGGCAAAGTGCTGCGCCTGAGGATTCATGTGCCGGGGTTCGATGCGATGTGCCGCATGGTCCAGGCCAACATGGGCATCGGCATCCTGCCGCAAAAAGCCTATGAATTGTTTGGCCGGGCTCTGGGTTTGCATGCGGTGCCGCTGACGGATGACTGGTCGGATCGGGCGCTCATCCTGGTCGTGCGTGATGAAGCAGCGTTGTCGCCGGTGAGCCGGATGTTGTTTGAGCATTTGCGCGGGCCGGTCTGACAGTTCTCTGTTGACTGAACTGAGGTCGCGCAAATGTCAGGGCGTTCGCGTTTCGCGAACGGAGGTTGCCGATTGAGGGTTGGATTCATCGCCCTCGGGTCCTCTAGCCTTGGCTCATATTCCAAGAACAACATGAGGTCCCCGCGATGACTGCCCCGTTAAGTGCAATCAAAGTGATCGAGATCGGCACGCTGATCGCCGCGCCGTTCGCCGCGCGCATGCTCGCCGAGTTCGGCGCCGAAGTGATCAAGATCGAAGCCATGGGCCAGGGTGACCCGCTGCGCAAATGGCGCAAGCTGCACGAAGGCACGTCGCTGTGGTGGTACCTGCAATCGCGAAACAAGAAGTCCCTGGCGCTGAACCTGAAATCCCCCGAAGGCATTGAACTGGTCAAGCAACTGGCGACCAGCGCCGACGTGTTGATCGAAAACCTGCGCCCAGGTGCCCTGGAGAAACTCGGCCTGGGCTGGGACGTACTGCACGCCCTCAATCCCAACCTGACGCTGGTGCGCATTTCCGGTTACGGCCAGACCGGCCCGTACCGCGACCGTCCGGGGTTCGGCGCCATCGGCGAGGCCATGGGCGGGATTCGCTACACCACCGGCACCCCCGGTTCTCCGCCGGCGCGGGTCGGCGTCAGCCTCGGCGATTCCCTGGCGTCGCTGCACGCGGTTATCGGTGCGTTGATGTCGCTGCTGCGGGTCAAGACCGGGCAGGGCGGCGGGCAAGTGGTCGATGTGTCCCTGGCCGAAAGCGTGTTCAACGTGATGGAAAGCCTGGTGCCGGAATACGACATGCTCGGCCATGTTCGTGAGCGCAGCGGCGGCGCGTTGCCAGGCATCGCGCCGTCCAATACTTACCTGACAGCCGATGGCGCCTACGTGGTGATCGCCGGCAACAGCGACCCGATTTACAAGCGGCTGATGGAAGTGGTCGGCCGTCGCGATCTGGCCGACGCAGCAGAATTCGCCCATAACGACGGTCGTGCATTGAAAAGCAATGTGCTCGACGCGGCGATCACGCACTGGACCAGCAGCCTGCCGATCGACGAGGTGTTGGCCGCGCTGGAAGCTGCAGAAGTGCCGGCCGGGCGCATCTACTCGGTGGCCGACATTGTTGCCGATCCGCACTATCAGGCGCGGGACATGCTGCTCAGCGCCGACCTGCCCGGCGGCGCCACGGTGAAAATGCCCGGCATCGTGCCGAAAATGTCCGAAACCCCGGGCGGCGTGAACTGGTCCGGGCCAAGTCTGGGCCAGCACACCGACGGCATTCTCGCGGAACTGGGCCTTACCGTTTCGGACATCGAACGCCTGAAAACTGCAGGGGTGGTGCAATGATCACCGATTTTTCAGAGACCCTGATCGTTCAGGAAGTCTCCCCCCGCGACGGCTTGCAGATCGAGCCGACCTGGGTCGAAACCGTCGACAAGATTGCCCTGATCGATCAGCTGTCGCTGGCCGGTTTCAGCCGCATCGAAGCCGGTTCGTTCGTGTCGCCCAAGGCCATTCCGGCGTTGCGCGATGGCGAGGAGGTGTTCAAGGGCATCACCCGGCAACCAGGCGTGATCTACGTTGCGTTGATCCCCAACCTCAAGGGCGCGCAACGGGCGCTGGCGTCTAGCGCCGATGAGCTGAACCTGGTGATGTCCGCCAGCCAGACACACAACCTGGCCAACATGCGCATGCGTTGCGAAGACTCGCTGGCCGCGTTCGGCGAAATCGTCCACTACGTGGGCGGTACGCAAGTGCGCCTCAACGGCAGCATCGCCACCTCTTTCGGCTGTCCGTTCGAAGGCAAGATCGACGAGGATCGCGTCCTGCAAATCGTCGAGGCCTATCAGGAACTCGGGATCCAGGGCATCACCCTGGCCGACACCACCGGCATGGCCAATCCGCGCCAGGTTGATCGTCTGGTGCGGCGGGTGTTGCAGCGGGTTTCACCGACGGATCTGACCCTGCATTTCCACAACACTCGCGGGCTTGGGTTGTGCAACGTGCTGGCGGCCTACGAGGCTGGCGCGCGGCGCTTCGATGCGGCCCTCGGCGGGCTCGGTGGCTGTCCGTTCGCGCCGGGTGCCTCGGGCAATATCTGCACTGAAGATCTGGTCAATCTGTGCGATGAAATCGGCATTCACACCGGCGTCGACCTGCCGCTGTTGCTGAAATTGTCCCGAGGGTTGCCGGCGCTGCTGGGTCATGAAGTGCCCGGTCAGTTGGCCAAGGCCGGACGCAATTGTGATTTGCATCCAACGCCGTCCTGACCACTGAGATCCCTGTGGGAGCGGGCTTGCCCGCGATGACTGAGTCACATCCAACATCGATGTCGACTGATACTCCGCCATCGCGGGCAAGCCCGCTCCCACAAAAAGCTCCCACACCGATCCTCTGAACCAGACAACAAAAACAATCGGACACCCACGGGAAGTCCGCCTGGAGAAAGCACCATGAGCCTCAATGTACTGGAGGCGGGCGCGAGCCCGTCCGTTAGCCACGACGAAGAAAAAGCCCTGGTCAGCAAAGTCGC
The DNA here is from genome assembly GCF_900103875.1 of Pseudomonas arsenicoxydans. Classification (NCBI taxonomy): domain Bacteria; kingdom Pseudomonadati; phylum Pseudomonadota; class Gammaproteobacteria; order Pseudomonadales; family Pseudomonadaceae; genus Pseudomonas; species Pseudomonas arsenicoxydans. The sequence goes on from NZ_LT629705.1 coordinate 2,599,246, forward strand.
CTGGCGCCTGATGCCGCTGATCATGGTCTGCTACCTGTTCGCCTTCTTCGACCGCATCAACATCAGCTTCGCCAAGTTCCAGCTGCAAACCGACCTGAGCCTGAGCGACACCGCCTACGGCCTCGGCGCCGGGCTGTTCGTGGTCGGTTACGTGATCTTCGAAGTGCCGAGCAACATGATGCTGTACAAGGTCGGCGCCCGACGCTGGATCGCCCGGATCATGATGTCCTGGGGACTCGCGACGGCGGCCATGGTCTTCGTCAACAGCGAATGGCAGTTCTACGCCTTGCGCTTCGTTATCGGCGCGATGGAAGCCGGATTCGCCCCTGGCGTGCTGTATTACCTGACCCTGTGGTTCCCGCAGCACTATCATGGACGCATCACCTCGATGCTGTTTCTGTCGTCGGCGTTTGCCGGACTGGTAGGCGCACCGTTCTCCGGGCTGGTGCTGCAACACCTCGACGGCTTCCTCGATATGCGCGGTTGGCATTGGCTATTTCTGCTCGGTGGTGTGCCGTGCATCGGCCTCGGTTTGCTGGTACTGACGTTGCTCAAGGACCGTATCGAAGACGCCCATTGGCTGACGCCGTCGGAAAAGACCTTGCTGGCCAGCCGCATCGCGCACCATGAACCGCACAAGAGCGGCGGTTCGTTACTCGCCGCGCTGCGGATTCCAGGTTTCCTGACCCTCGGGCTGATCTACTTCCTGATTCAGGTGGCGTCCTACGGCTTGAATTTCTGGGCGCCGCAACTGATCCGCAGCGCGGGCACCGAGAGCCCGGTGATGATCGGCTTGCTGACGGCCATCCCCTACATTTGCGGGGCCATCAGCATGGTGGTGATCGGGCGGTTGTCCGACTCGACCGGTGAACGACGCAAGTTTGTCGCCGGCCTGGTCGCCGTTGGGGCGGTCGGCTTCTTCTGTGCAGGGATCTTCGCCAACCACACGACTTTCCTGATTGTCGCGCTGGGCCTGCTCGGTGCCGGGATCATCGCGTCCATCCCAAGCTTCTGGACCCTGCCACCCAAACTGCTGGCCGGCGCGGGTGCCGGGGCCGCGGGCGGGATCGCGGTGATCAACACCCTCGGGCAGTTCGGCGGCATCGTCAGCCCGGTCATGGTCGGACGGATCAAGGACCTGACGGGCAGCACCACGCCGGCGCTGTACGTCATCGGTGTCTGCGCATTGATCGCGGTTGCGTTGCTGTTGTGGGGGTTACCGCAGAAGCTGCGCACGCTCGACAAGTTCTGAAATCTGCGGCGCTGTTCAGGCCGCTATCGCGAGCAGGCTCGCTCCCACACTCGATCTGTGCCACGCCGCCGATCAAACTGTGGGAGCGAGCCTGCTCGCGATGGCGGCCTGACAGTCAGCTATCTATCGGTTATCGCTCAACCTGGCGTCACCAAACCCTTCGCTATCAATCCCGATAGACGAAAGCAAAACCTGTGCTATCTACTTTGCGGTACGACGGTAAACAGTATGTCGTCCCCGAAGCACTCAAAGGTTTTGACTCATGCTCACCGGCCTCAACCACCTGACCCTCGCCGTCACCGACCTGAACCGCAGCGTGGCGTTCTATCAACATCTGCTGCAAATCCGCCTCGACGCCACGTGGGATACCGGCGCCTATCTCTCGCTGCCCGGCCTGTGGCTGTGCCTTTCCCTCGATCCTCTGCGTAAATCCGAACCCGCCGCCGACTACACCCACTACGCCTTCAATATTGATGCCGCTAATTTCCCGGTGTTTGTCGAACGCCTGCGATCTGCTCATGTACAGGAATGGCGTGACAATCGCAGCGAAGGCGCGTCTTTCTATTTCCTCGACCCGGACGGCCATAAGCTTGAAGCCCATGTCGGCGACTTGGTGTCACGGCTGGCCGCCTGCCGCGAGCAACCCTACGCGGGAATGCAGTTCTTCGACGATCAGTCAGCCGATATTTCAGTGACCTGATATAGACTTGCGCGCATTCACCAAATAGTTCAAAGGATTTTCCGATGACCCCATCGTTGCTCATGGCGGTTCTTGCCTCGGGCTTTATCTATGGCATAACGCCAGGGCCGGGTGTGTTGGCGGTGTTTGGCATCGGTGCCGCCCATGGCAGGCGGGCGGGGGCGGGTTTTTTGTGCGGGCATTTGTTGGGGGACGTGGTCTGGTGCAGTACGGCGCTGATCGCCATTGTCGGCGCTCGGGAGATCGGCAGCACCGCGTTTGATGTGCTGGGGCTGCTCAGTGGGCTGTACCTGTTCTGGCTCGGCTTGCGCGCCGTACGGGCCAAACGCAGCCATAGCGAGGCACCTCAAGGCCCGGCTCGCCAGCCTTTTTGGCACGGCATCCTGTTCGGGCTGACCAACCCCAAGGCTTATCCCGTGGCGGTGGCGACATTTACCGCGCTGTTGTCCAGTCGTGCGGAGTTGCTGCATTGGTCAATGTTGCCGTGGTTGATTGTTCTGAGCTTCGTCGGTGGCCTGATGGCCTACGCTATCCTCATTGGCGTCGTCGGTGCCCGGCAGGTTCGCATCTTGTATCAACGCCATGAACTGGCTATCACCCGGTTGTGCGGGGTGATGTTTATCGGTTTTGCCATCAATGCCCTCGCTCATGCGCTGCCGGGGTTGGTGTCGAACAAGGCTTGAGACTGGCCGCCCGGATGCGCCGGTTTTACTGATTAGTCAGGGATGGTTCTTTTTTGCTGCATTGTCAGGACTCGCACATCGCACCATGGCAACCAGAAATTCCGCGCCGTTGGCGAGCTACATCGATCTCTTGCTGGATGCCGTCTGTGCGGTGGATAAACAAGGTCGCTTCGTATTTGTCAGCGCGGCCTGCGAGCGTATTTTTGGCTATACCCCGGACGAGCTGATCGGTCAGCAGATGATTGACATGGTGCATCCCGCCGATCGGCAGCGGACCCTCGACGCTGCGGGCGAGATCATGGGCGGCGAGCCCAAGCTCAATTTCGAAAACCGCTACCTGCGCAAAGACGGCGCGGTGGTGCATATCCTGTGGTCGGCGCGTTGGTCTGAAGTCGATCAATTGCGCATCGCAGTGGCTCGCGACATCACCGAGCGCAAGCAGGCCGAGTCCCGGCAAGCGGCGTTGTATGCAATCTCCGAAGCGGCCCACGCGGCGGAAGATTTGCTGGCGCTGTTCAAACGAGTCCACATGATCATTGGCGAATGGCTGCCCGCGTTGAATTTTTCCGTGGCGCTGCATGACGAACACTGCGCGCAGCTCAATTTCCCCTATCACGTCGACGATCATGAACCGCAACCCGAGCAGCCGGGGACCATGACCGGGCGCCTGTGCGCCGAAGTGATTCGCAGTGGCCAGCCGATTCTGCTGACCCCGGACCAGGATAGCCCGCTTGAAGGATTCGAATGGCTGGTCGCCGGTAAGGATTCGCCGTGCTGGCTGGGTGTGCCGCTGAACTCGCAAAACGGCACCATCGGCGCGCTGATCGTCAAAAGCATACCGGGCGGCGAGCGCTACACCGAGCAAGACAAAGAACTGCTGCAATATGTTTGCGCCCAGGTCGCGACCGCGATCGAACGCAAGCAATTGCACGCCCGACTGCAGCGCATGGCGCAGTACGACCCACTGACGCAACTGCCCAACCGGGAGTTGCTGCGCGATCGACTCAAAGCCTCGCTGATGCTGGCTCGGGCCGATTGCGGGCGGATGGCGTTGCTGTACGTGGACCTCGACCGTTTCAAGGAAGTCAACGACACCCACGGCCATGCGGTCGGCGATATGCTGTTGCAAGCGGTCGCCAACCGGCTCAAGGGCTGTGTGCGTGAAACCGACACGGTGGCGCGCATCGGCGGGGATGAGTTTGTGGTGTTGTTGCACAGCATCCATTCGTCGGAAGATGCCGACAACGTGGCAGGAAAAATCCGTCAGGTATTGGCTCAGCCACTGCGCCTGGACGGGCACAACGTCAACATCCAGCCAAGCATCGGCGTTGCGCATTACCCCGAACATGGTACCGAGGAGAAGCAGCTGTTCCGGCATGCCGACGAGGCCATGTACACGGCCAAACGCCAAAATCACCAGCGTCTCGGCGTCTGAAAAATCTGCCGCCATTCGTCGCGCGAATTTCAATTCTTCTAAACCTTTGCGGCGATCGCAATTCAGATCCTATGCGGGCTCCTGCTCGCCGCGATCATTACCAAGAGGTAGAGAATCATGCCTAATTCAAGAAACTCGAACTCGGGAAACTTCGCCAACGATCGAACCAAGGCGTCTGAAGCCGGTCGCAAAGGTGGGAAAACTACCACCACGACGGTCGACAAAGATCCTGCGAAACCAGAAATGGGCCGCAAAGGTGGTCAGAAGTCGAAGTAGTCGGTGAAAGGTAGTTTTGATTGAGAGGCGGGGGCGAAAGCTCCCGCTTGAATTTTTTTAGAAAGGAGGGCGCGACCATGAGCCGGATGGCCACCCGTTTATGCACTGCCGGTTTTGCCACGTTGCTGGGGCTGTTCGCCAACTGTGCCTTCGCCCAGTCGCCCGCAGAATTCATCAATGATGCATCGGCCAAAGGCATGGCCGACATCGAAGCCAGTCGCCTGGCGCACCAGAAAACCGAATCCAAAGAGGTCAAGGATTACACCATCGTCGTCATCAACGATCGCACCACCGCCAACCAGCATCTGGCGAAAATCGCCAAGCAGCTGGACCTGCCGGTGGCCCCCCGAGAGGCCGTGGTCGACAAAGCCAAGGCGTTGATGCCGCAAGTGCCGGACGGCGAGAGTTTCGACCAGGCCTATGCCGCCAGTCAGGTGAAAACCACTCAGGAAGCCATCGACCAACTTCAGCAAGAAGCACAGACCACCGATGTACCGGCGATCAAAGCCTTCGCTGAAGAAACCCTGCCCAAACTGCAAAATCATCTGCAAATGGCCAGGGCTTTGCAAGCCGGTCGCTGACCAGCATTTTTTTATCGGGGTTAAAGAAAACGGCGCGTGATTCACATCACGCGCCGTTTTTGTTTGTGTTCAGCATTGATTCAAATCGGGCTTGTGCTTGCTCGGCTTCGCCAGCCCCGCCAGGTCATGCACATCCTTTTCGCCCATGGCGCGATAGTGCCTGCGCAGTTCCTCCAGTTGCTTGAGGTCCAATGCTTCCAGCCCCAGCATCGCGTTCTGCGCCTCTTTGTTCGCCCGCAGCAACTCATCGATTTTCAAGTGCAGGATGTCGGTATCGCGGTTCTGCGTGTTCTGGATCAGGAACACCATCAGGAACGTGATGATCGTGGTGGAGGTGTTGATGATCAGCTGCCAGGTGTCATTGAACTGAAAAATCGGACCACTCAACCCCCACAGAGCGATCAGGATCAATGCACCCATAAAGGTCTTGGGGCTACCGGCCCACAAAGCGAGTCTCTGCGAGATTTTTGCGAATTTCATTGCCGTGTTCCTTAAAGGGATGCGCCTGATTTTCAGACAGCGACGGCGTGTTGAAAATTCTACTTAAAAGGTGCCCGGCAATGAAAAACCGGGTTCTAACCCTGGCAGCACTTACGTTGGATTGCATTCGGTGTAGGAGGTGCCGAAGGCTGCGATCTCGACATCTTTAAAGGGGATTTGATTGGCATTGAATGAAAGAGTCGCTTCTTCTCCCATTTCTTGGGCTGTGTCTTTCTTTGTGCCGGTTTGTGACTAATATCAAAGGCAGTCAATTTGCCAGTATGCAAACACACGGATCGAAACCAGCAAAGAGGTCACTCATGGAATTCTTCGAAAAGCTAACAAGCCTAGCCGCCAAAGTTCGTTTGCAAAGCGCTGCAATCAAAACGGAAGAGGCGACCAAAAATGCATTCGTCATGCCTTTTATCAGTACCGTGCTGGGCTACGATGTCTTCGATCCAACTGAGGTGACTCCAGAATTCGTCTGCGATATCGGAACGAAAAAGGGAGAAAAAATCGATTACGCAATCATGAAGGGAGGAGAGGTTCAGATCCTCATAGAGTGCAAAAAAATAGGCGAACCGTTGCATATCAATCACGCCTCCCAATTGTTTCGTTACTTCCATGTCACCAGCGCCCGGATCTCCATCCTTACCAACGGTCAGGTCTACAAATTTTTTACCGACCTGGATGCACCCAACAAGATGGATGAGAAGCCGTTTCTTGAACTCGACCTTTTAGATATTGACGAGTACTCCGTTCCTGAATTGGTCAAGCTCACCAAATCAGCCTTCGATGTGGATTCGATCATCAGTGCCGCAGGTGAATTGAAGTACGTCAGCCAAATCAAAAAGGTCATTGCTTCGCAGGTCAGCAAGCCTGATGACGACTTTGTAAAAGTGTTTGCTTCGCGCGTTTATGAGGGGGTAATCACGCAGAAAGTTCGTGAGCAGTTCCATGAGCTAACGAGAAAAGCTGTGGTGCAGTTTCTAAACGACCAGATCAACGACAGGCTTAAATCGGCCATGAGCGGGGCTATTCAACCTGCGTTGGCCTCTTTGCCAGTTTCTTCCGGTGGTACTGAGCAACCGGATCTGCGTGACGAGTCAGAGGACAAGGTCCTGACGACATTGGAAGAGCTGGAGGGCTATCACATCGTCCGCGCTGTGGTTCGGTCTGTTGTCGATGCTAAACGTATTGTTCAGCGGGATACACAAAGTTATTTCGGCATTCTGCTCGACGATAACAACCGCAAACCGATCTGTCGTCTGCACTTCAATCGGTCACAGAAGTACATCGGTATCTTTGATGAAGAGAAGAACGAAACCCGGCACGCCATAAACTCTATCGATGATATCTACGAATACTCGGATCACTTGAAGAAAACTGTTGGGTATTACGACTAGCCGCTTACTGGTGGACGACAAAACCGGCCCTTGAGGCCGGTTTTTTTGTATAGATCGGCTCAGTCGGTCATCTTCACCTCAACCGCCCAACTGAAGTACCCCAAGGCCTCGCAGTTCTTATCGATCAGCATGAAATTCAGTACGCACGCCTCCACCCCGGAGGCCAATTGCGTGAAATGCCAATAATGATCATCCGCCGTATGGCTGCCCGGTTGAGTCGGGTTTGCCGGATCGGGTGCGGGCACGGTCAGGTTGCCGTGGACCACCAGTTCAGGGGGCGAAAGTACCCCGGCATCGCCTACAGACACCTCGTAAAAAACCACGCTGTGCTCGGCGAGCAAACTGACGGTTCTGCCGCGCAGATGGAAGTTTTTTCCGTTTAGGGCGAACAGCTTTAACGTACTGTCACTTGTGACACTTTTGGTTGTTTGTGTGCCGCTGACGGCGAAGATAAAACCTTTCTCTATCGCGGTCGGGTTTTGCGGTTCAAGGCTGGGTTGCGGATAGCGTGACAGCAATGATTCGGCATCGACGATCAGCAGCACATTATTGGCTGGCGCGATGCTGGATGCAGGGGATTTGATCGGTTCGGAAGTCATCATGGATTCCTTTCATGATGTTGGCGCAAAACGGCAACCGCTTCGGTTCATGCAAGACATCCTGTTCCTGTCGAAGCGGCAACGTATTGGGCAAGCCCCTTGTCGCCAAGGGGCCAGCCTCTGATCAATTACGGATGGTAATGAACGGGTCCCACGAACAGCAGCCGACAATCTTGCAATCGCGATCCACGATCAGGAAGTGGAAGTGGTAGGTCACGCTGCCGCACGAAAGGGTTTCCGAGGACCAGTAATGGTTATCGACTTTCTGGCAGCTCGGCACCGATGGATTGCTGGTGTTGGGGACGGCGACACAGGCGGTAGCCTTGCGCGGCGTGGGGGTAGAGATCAATTCGTTGCCGACGTTGCCGATGAATTTGTAGAAAATGACGGCCGTTTCGAAGCTCTGCGACAGGCTGGTTTCACGCCAGCGAATCAGGTCGCCCACCTGGGCCTTCAAATTGAGTTCGCCACCGGCCTGGCCATTGATGACGTTGTCCCGGTTGGTCACCATGTACACATGATTGACGTCGATGAGTGTTGGCGAAGCAGGGTTTTTGCTGATGTTCGGGTAGTTTTTCAGAATGGTTTCGGTGTCGATTGAAACCAGTACATCCGTGACTCGAGACATAGTAAAGCTCCTTGTTCATAGTGAGTGCCTGGCTTCTTTCCAGGCACAACAACGCTTGCTTGCCTTGTGGCCGTTGCGCAAACACTACGGGCGGAACCCACCTGTCACGGGCATGAGCTGGCCTGGCTCCTTGCGTGAAAACAAACGGTTCGGGTTCCTTCCGACGGGCCGCGATTAGGACTATAGGTGCGAAACACAGGCTGTCAAAATTGCTGGCCTGCTCGCTCGACGAACGGTCAAAAAAGTAGTGGCTTCCGACGATTTGGCGATAAGAAAACGCTTATTGAAAACTCCCTTGTGCCACCTGCGCCAAGTGAGGCCAGTTCAGGTAATAGACAGATATGACCTGTTACAAAAGTAGTGAGCCAGGCAGGAGCAGGGCAGAAAAAGGGGGCGTTTTTTGCTGGTTCACTCGATGTGGCGGTCAAGCCTGAGGAGGCAGCATGTGGTTACGTTATATGGCGTTAATGGCGGTGATGTTCACGGCTTCCGGCTGTGTGCAGGAACGGGTGGTTCATGAGCGGCGTCCAGCGCCGCGCGAGTACGTCGAAGTCATTGCGCCGCAGGCACCGCCGGAGCGCGTGATCGAAATCGAACCGGTGGCGCGCCCGGGGTACGTTTGGTCTCGGGGATACTGGCGTTGGGATGGTGGGCGCTACGTCGCGGTTCATGGTCACTGGGTTGCGGAGCGACCGGGCTATCGTTATGTGCATCCGCACTGGGAGCGGCGTAATGAGGGCTGGTATTGGCAACGCGGAGGTTGGGTAAACTGATTTCTTTCGCCATAGGTTGGATAGGGCAGGGCGCACGGGTCGGAGTATCGTAGCGAACCGGTTGTGCGCCTCTGGCCACATCTACACACCGACAGGAGAACGCAATGAGTTGGTCCGCCAAACAATACGTCGCTTTTGAAGATGAACGCACACGCCCGGCCCGTGACTTGCTCGCGGCGATCCCGCCCGTGGACGCGCGCGTGGCCATCGACATCGGTTGCGGCCCCGGTAATTCGACCCAATTGCTGGTCGAGCGCTTCGCCAATGCCACGGTGCGCGGCCTGGACAGTTCGGCCGACATGATCGAAGCCGCCCGCCAGCGCTTGCCTCAAGTGCGCTTCGACACCGCTGATATCGATACCTGGAACGAGCCGGGCCCGTTCGATGTGATTTTCGCCAACGCGGTGCTGCAATGGCTGCCTGATCACGCAACGTTACTGCCAGCGCTGGCCGCCCGGCTGACACAGGGCGGTAGCCTGGCGATTCAGATGCCCGACAACCTCAACGAACCGTCGCACCGCTTGATGCGTGAAGTGGCTGCCGATGGGCCATGGGTCAGCAAGTTGGCGGACGCCGCCGGGCAACGCACGGAAATGGCGAGCGCCAGCGATTACTACTCGATGTTGCGACCGCACTGTACGCGAGTCGACGTGTGGCGTACCACCTACCATCACCCGCTCGCGGGTGGCGCGTCGGGTGTGGTCGAGTGGTTCAAGGGCAGCGGTTTACGGCCGTTTCTCGATCCACTGGATGAGGCGGAAAAAGCCCAGTACCTCAAGCAGTACCAAACGGCGATCGAGCGGGCTTATCCGACCTTGGCCGATGGTTCAGTGCTGCTACCGTTCCCGCGCTTGTTTATCGTCGCGACTCGCTGAAATCACTTATCCAGCGCTGGCCGGTTGTCAGCGCTGTACTTGCACCAGCAACATCATCGGCCGTTCCCGCTCCTCGGCCAGCGCCGGTTGGGCCGCCACTTCGGCATCGCTCGGTCCCCATTCGTTGACATGCTGGATGCTGAAACCAGCGCCAATCAGGGTATTGAGCAAGGTGCCGAGGGTTCGGTGCTGCTTGATCACGCCTTCGGCCAGCCAGTTGGTTACGCGCTCGCCTTCACGTTGATAACTGTCCAGCGGCCAACGCTTGTTCCCTTCGTTATCGATCAGCCATCCCGGATTACTGGGGGCCATGAAGATGGGATGTTCGATTGAAAATACGAAACGCGAGCCAGGTTTAAGGGCCGCGTGGATTTTGGCGAACAGGCCAGTTAGATCCTTGATGTAGTGCAATGCCAGGGAACTGTAGGCGAGATCGAAACTGGCTTCGGGCAGGTCGAGTTGTTCCAGATCGGCACGGGCGTATTGGATGTTCGTCGCCGACGTCGTGTGACGCGCCTGTTCCAGCATCTTTTCCGAGACGTCGAGCCCCAGCACGCTTTCCGCGCCTTGTTCACTGGCCCAGCGGCAAAACCAGCCATAACCGAAGCCGAGGTCCACGACCTTCAGCCCTTTCATGGGCGGGAGCATGGCTTTGAGTGCAGGCCATTCAGGCGCTGCGTCGAGGCCGCCGATGGAGCGAGCCGATTGGCTGTAGCCCTGAAAAAATTCCGCGTCGTCGTAGATGTTTTGGGTCATGTTTGGGCGGCTCTGTTGAGATTGTTCACGGGCGGCACTCATGTGCGGCCGATTGGGTTCCCTCGCAGAGTGATGGCGCGTGTTCGTTGATGGCCGCGCGTGGGAGAGGGTGGTTGAAGACAGGGAAATGCTAGCAGGTTGGGCGAACGCAAAGGACGCCCCGAAAGGCGCCCCAATCTTATGTCACAACTATTGCGCATCCATACGTCGAGCGATCACATCCAGCACATCGCAACCGTCGCGCAAGGGCACACAGCAGAGCAACGCAAAGTCGCTGAGGATCACCGAGTCAGACGTGATGTCGCCTCGCATCGCGAGGTTTTCAAGAAGCTGCGTGACAGCCCGGATTCTGTAACTGGCGGTGCTGAGCAGGGAATGCAGCGGTTGGGTGGTGTTGACGAACAGGGAGGGAAGGTCGTCGGCGTTGCTGGTTAAAGCCATGTATTCGTTCATGCGTAATTACCGTTAGTAGGTGGAAGACCTACCACTCAATCGTCGCCAAACAATTAGGGTGGCAGCCGTACGCGGGTTGGCGAACCGGACAACGGTGAAACCGGCAGACCCGAAGGTCTCCCACGCACAGCTACCAAAAAAAGCGCAGCAAAGTGCAGTCAGAAAAAGCTCCGAAAAAGCTCGAAGTGTTTCTGAATCGTTGTCATCGAGTCGCCAAACCCAATACGCCATTTGGGCGCGGAACGGACTATAGGCCTCGTGACAACAGCGCAGCAATGCGCAAGTCTACGGACAATTCCCACCGTAGTGTAGGACCTTGCCTTTTCGAAAATTGGCCACTTTCGTGCCACTAGTGAATGGGTTCTCGACAGCTAATGACGGGCATTGATTGATCATTCAGGATGAAAAATCAGCGGTTCACTAAATCCTGTTTTCAACGAGACAGGCCTTGCTGATCCACACGGAATTTAAGAGCCTCAATCGGATTGGAGGGCGGCATCGGGTAATGCTCGTCTTCGTACTTTTCGATGAGCAGCGCCAGAGTTTCCAGATCATCACCTTCAGGCGAACCAATGCCTGCCCCCCACAGCTGCTCCACTCGAGCAAATGCAGCTTTCAGGTCTTCTTGGTTGAGAATTAGCTTACGGTTCATTCCACGGTCTCCGAGTTGATCTGGTCATACAGGGCAAAGGGTGCAGAGAAAACCGTTACCTGGGCAAGAAAAACGCTAACAAAACACCGGTTTTGCGCGAAAACGCTGATTTTTCGCTTCGAAACACAAACCCCAGACACAAAAAAACCGGCCATCAAGGCCGGTTTTTTCTTTATCTGCATCCCCCGTCAAAAAACAACGTGAGACCTAAATTCGATTGGAGCGGGTGAAGGGAATCGAACCCTCGTTATCAGCTTGGGAAGCTGGAGTAATGCCATTATACGACACCCGCTCAGAGCGGCTGACTTTGTACCAGATGTGCGCGTGGAAATGAAGTTTTTCTTTGCGCGCGATGCGTTTGGTGCAGGTGAAACGGTCTATCACGGGCAAGCCTCGTGCCTACAGGAATGCATTCAACACTGTGGGGCGAAGCTTGCTCGTGATGACGCTGTTTCAGATGGCCAATGCATGTTGGTCCTGGACGCAGTGGTAACGCGGTCGGCTGGCGTGCTGCGCCGGTTTCAGGAAGCCCAGCAGTACCTCGCGGCTGTCTCGGCAAGCGGCTTTGTGTTCCATGTCGAGAAAGTGCCCGGTGGCTTGCAAGGTGCTGAAGGTGGCGTGTTGCACGTGGTTGGCGAATAAGCGGGCGCCGTCGGCGGCGGTGTATTCGTCCCATTCGCCGTTCATGAACAGCACTGGCACGTTGATTTTCTCAGCTGCTTTGAGGAAGCACTGACGATCGCTGTGCAGCAGGTCGCTGATGTGGAAGTGCATCTGCCCGTATTCATGTTCGGCCAGGCTGCTGACGTGGCGATAGTTGAAACGCTTGAACAGCGTCGGCAGGTGTTTGCCGATGGTGCTGTTGACCAGGTTGCCGACCCGGTCGCCGTCCCGGCTGCCGAGGTAGTCGATGCCGCGCTCGAGGTAGTCGAGCATGTGCGCGTTGATTTCCGGAGAGAACGAGCTGATCACGGCTTTTTCGATGCGTCGTGGCTGGTGAGCGAGAGCGACCAGGGTCGCGGCGCCTCCCCAGGAGAACGACAGCACGTGTTCGGCGGCGAAGTGGTCGATCAGCTCCAGGAGGATCTGCCCTTCGACTTCCTTGGTCAGCAATTTTTCATGCAGGTTGTGGGCTTTTGACTTGCCCGCGTAGGGCTGGTCGTAGCAGACCACATTGAACTGCGGGTGAAGGTTTTTCACGGTTTGTGCAAACGACGCAGTCGTGGCCATCGAGCCGTTGACCAAGATAATGGTCTTCTCTGCGGCGTCTGCGCGATAGAACTCCGTGTAAACCCGATACTGACCCTGTATATCCAGCACAGCGATTTCTGGCCTCATGTCATAAGACTCCAAGCAAGCGGGTATGCGCGCAAAAGAGATTGCACGAGCTTTGTGACAGGTAGGCATACGCCTGGAATTTGGAGGCCCATGTCGATCCGTACTGCAGGTCGACGGGTATTATTATTGGCGGGCAGTCTGCCGGTCTGAGGCGGAACCTGAGGGTTCTCTAACCGGCAAAAAGTTTCTTAGAAGTATGTTGTGACTCGTCAGTCACATTTCGGCTGACGACCTGATTCAAGCAGGGGAGACGGCATCGCGCAAGTGTCTTTCGTAAATTGTTCGACAACTTCTGCTGAGCGGTAGGCTGCTTAGATCAATTGAATCTCTTCGGTGCGCAACGCACGGTACTCGCCCGGTTTTAGCGCGTTATCGAGCACCAGCGGCCCCATGCGTTCACGGTGCAGGCGCAGCACTTTGTTGTCGAAGTGGCCGAACATCCGCTTCACCTGGTGGTAACGACCTTCGACGATGCTCAGTCGAGCGGACGTGGGTCCGAGCACGTCCAGCCCGGCGGGTTGGGTGGTGAGGTCTTCGAAAGCGAAGTACAGCCCTTCAGCGAATTTCAACGCATATTCCGGGCCGATCTCTTGCTCGGTCTCGACGTAGTAGACCTTGGGCAGCTTGGTCTGCGGCTGGGTCAGGCGTCGCGACCAGCTGCCGTCATTGGTGATCAGCATCAGGCCGGTGGTGTTGAAATCCAGGCGACCGGCGATGTGCAGGTCGTCCTTGTCCGGCTCCTGGATCAGGTCTAGGACCGTCGGGTGTTGCGGGTCGCGGGTGGCGCTGACGCAGCCGGGCGGTTTGTGCAGCATGAAATAACGTGCGGGCTTGCCGACTTGCAGCACATCCCCATCGACCTCGACGCGGCTGAATTCCAGCACTTGGGCGTGCGGGTCGCTGACGACTTTTCCGTCGATCCGCACGCGCTTTTCCACCAGCAACAGTCGGACCTGTTGACGGTTGAAACGCGGTAGATTGCTGAGGAAACGGTCAACGCGCATGACAAAGGATCAGTGGTGAAAGGGCGCGTATCTTACGTGATCAGCCGAGCGGGTGCTTACAACTGCGCCTCGACCTCGGCACAGCGTGGGCACAGGCAGGATTTATTGCGCAGTTCCGCCGGCAGTGCTTCGAGCACCGAAGGGTCGATGCTGACGCCAAAGCACCAGCACGTTTGATCGACGGTTCGCGGGTCAGCCAGGGTGCAGGCGTTGGAGGCGCCGCAGGCCGGGCACAGGTCAGGATTATTCATGTAGGACTGTATTCATAACTGGAGTGAGGCATTTCCACGCACGTTCGGTTGCGGCCGGCTTGCTTGGCCCGGTACATCGCATGATCGGCCCGAGAGAGCAGGGTGTGCAAGGTTTCATCGACTTGCAAGGTGGTCAGGCCGATGCTGACTGTCAGCTGCAGTTCATTTCCGTTGTAGGCATAACGCTGCTGTTCGACGTGCTGGCGAATTTTCTCGGCGATCATCAGACCGGTCTCACCGTCGGTGTCCTTGAGCAGCACGATGAACTCTTCGCCACCCCAGCGACAGACAATGTCGGAATGGCGCAGGCAACTCTCCAGGTCCCGGGCGAAGCCGATCAGCACTTGATCGCCGGCCAGGTGACCGTAGGTGTCGTTCAAGGCCTTGAAGTGATCCAGGTCCAGCAACAACGCAGTCAGCGGCTTGGGCTCGCGTTGGGCTTCGTGCATGGCTTGCGCGGCCAGCAGGTCGAAGCCGCGACGGTTCGGCAATTCGGTCAGGCTGTCGAGTGTCGCTTGCGCCTGGATCTTGCCCTGGAAGCGCTTGATCACCCGGTTGAGCAGGGCCAGCACGATCAGCGTCACGAGCAGGCAGATCAGCAGGTTGAGGTACAGCGACTGACGGATGTCATTGAGCGCGCCGTCTTCGCGTTTATCGACAAACAGGTACCAGTTCAATTCCGGAATGAACCGCACATTGAGGAAATGTCCCTGGCCGTAGACGGAATATTCGTAGCTGCCGCTGTGGGGTTTGGGCAACTGACTGACCAGCCCCTTCATGCTGTCCAGTTCGTCGAGTTTCTGTCCGATATGCGCGCCTTGTGGGCCGCCCTCGGCGCCGGTGAGCACCAGGCGTCCGAAGTTGTCGACGAAGTACACACTGCGCTGGTAACGCTGCTGGTATTTGTCGATCAGCTTGATCACCGCATCGACCGTCAGGCCGACGCCCGCCGCGCCGATGAAGCGGTTGTTGTAGTCGTAGACCTTGTAGTTGATGAAGAAGGTCAGGTTGTCCTTGTTGGCGAGGTCCGGGTCGACATTGATCTCGTAGGGATCGGCCATGTCGCGTACGCGGAAATACCAGGCGTCGCGCGGCTCAGTGGATTTGACCTGCTTGAGTACGCCCTTGGCGTGGTAGTAGGTGAGGCTGGTGTTGGAAACGAAAAAGGCGGTGTAGGCGCCGTAGTGCGTCATGACCTCGTTGAGGTAGCGGGTCATTTTATCGGGGTCTTGCTCGCCGTTTACCACCCAGTCACGCATGAAGGTGTCGCGGGACATCATCGAGGAAATCAGGATCGGTCTGACGAGGTCTTTCTGGATTTCCGAGTAGACCGTGTCGGAGGTCAGCGGCAGTTCGGTGTTGATGATGCTGTCGCGGATCGACGCGCGCGAGGCGTAGTAGCTCAGGAGAGACGTGGCCAGGAAGCCTGCGCCCAGCAACGCGATGAGCGTGAGGACCAACGAGCGTTGTGAGTACAGCGGCGATCGAAGCGGCATGACGTTTCCGTTGGCAGTGACCCGATGGCAGGCATTCTAATGGCACTGCCGGGAAATAACTGCCCCATGTTCAGCGCGAATGATGGCTCACATGCTCCCTGCAGATTGCGCCCGGCCCTTGTGGGAGTGAGCCTGCTCGCGATGGCGGTCTAACAGGCAAAATAAATGTTGCCTGACAATCCGCTATCGCGAGCAAGCTCGCTCCCACAGGTGTCTAGTCGTTCTTTCGCGCTATGAAAGGGATCGCAGATACGCACGCCACCCGCCGAGATGACTGATATCCACCGCCCCCTCCAACCCATACGCCTCACAGATAAACCCGCTCTCCCAGCGCCCATCCGCCAGTTGCACCTTGCCCAATCCCAGCGGCGCTGGAATCCCGGTCAGGAACGAGCCCAGTTCACTGCTCGGCAACTCCCAAACCTCCACCGCAATGGCCACGCCGCCATCCTTCACCCGAACCATCCCCGGACGAAACGGCGGCCCACCAGCCAACGCATACAGTTGATAGTCCGGTGAACTGAACGTGGTCTCGACCAACCGAGCCCCGCGCCGCTTCAATTGCCAGTTCAACGCCAGCCCGTCCAGATGCGCGCCGCACACCACCAGGCGTGCGCGGTCATTGCGGGCGACCGTTGTCGGCGCTGGCTCAGCCGAAGGACGCTGAAACGCATCCGCCACGCTTAACAGATACTGATCGGTAAACGCCCGGCCAAACAGCGTCACGCCCCACGGCAAGCCATTGCCCATGAAGCCGCTTGGCACCGCAACGGCGGCGTAATCGAGCAGGTTCATGAAGTTGGTGTAGTAACCCAGTTCCGAATTGCGCAGGACCGGTTCGGCGTCCAGTTCCGCCAGCGTAACCGGGCGGCCGATGGTCGGTGTGACGACGCAGTCGAGTCCTTCCAGCGCCTTGTCGCACAGCGCCTTCAAGGCTTGCAGTCGATACTGGGCGCGGAAGGTCTGCACGCCCGTCACCGCCGGTGCCTTGGCCAGCACGGCGCGGATCACGGGCAACACGGCTTGCGGATTTTGCTCCATCAGTTCGCCGGCGACGCTGAAACGCTCGGCCACCCACGGACCTTCATAGAGCAGGCGCGCAGCCTCAAGGAACGGCGACAGATCGAGCTCCACCGCTTCGCCGCCCAACGCCTTGAGCTGATCGATGGCATCACCGAACAGCAGTGGGCCTTCAGGGCAGCCGAAGAATTCCAGATCCTGCGCACGGGGCACGCCGAAACGGAAAGGGCGCGGTGCGCCGAACGCCGAGCCGTCATTCCACAGCGGATTGCGGCGGCTGTATTCGTCCCGTGGGTCAAGGTGCGCGGTGAGCGCGAGCAACTGACTGGCTTCCCGAGCCGTCGCGGTAAACGTCGTCACGCAATCGAGGGTGCGACAGGCCGGCACTACACCCGCCGTTGAGATCAACCCTTTGGTCGCTTTTAGGCCGACCAGATTGTTCAGCGCCGCCGGGACTCGCCCGGACCCCGCCGTGTCCGTGCCCAGCGAAAAACTCGCCACGCCCAGCGCGACCGCCAGCGACGAGCCGGCGCTCGAACCGCCCGACGGATACTCCGGCAACACACTGTTGGGGCACGCGCCATACGGCGAGCGACTGCCGTTCAGCCCGGTGGCGAACTGGTCCAGATTGGTCTTGCCCAAAGGGATCGCGCCCAGTGCCAACAGTTGCTCGACGATGGTCGCCGAGCGTTGCGGCACGTAAGTAAATTCAGGGCACGCCGCCGTGGTCGGGCTGCCCGCCAGGTCGATGTTGTCCTTGATCGCGAACGGCACGCCGTACAACGGCAGGCTGTCAAGTTCGCGGCCGTCGAGGGCCGCCAGGTACGGTTCCAGTTCTTCAACACTGAGCAAGTGGATGAACAGGTGATAGTCCGGGTTCAGTGCCGCGGCTTTGTCGCGCAGGCTCAGCAGCAGTTGCCGAGGCGTGGTGCTGCCGTCGCGGTAAGCGCTGCGCAGGGCGTCGAGTTGCAGATTGATGTTCATGGCTTGATCCTTTTCAAAATGGCTTCAGTCGAGTTCCAGCACCACGACGCGCTGTCCGGCGCGCACCGCCGAACCCGGTTGCACACGAATCTCGCGCACCACGCCAGCGAGGGGCGCGAGCAGCGGAATTTCCATCTTCATCGACTCCAGAATCACCAGCACATCGCCGGCCTCCACGCGGCTGCCGGTCTCTACCTGCACCTGCCAGAGATTGCCGGCGATGTGGCTGTCAACGCTCATTTCACCGCTGGCCAGCGGCGCGTCTTCAGTCACTTGCGCGATCAGTTCTTCACTGTCGAAATGCGCCTGGCCGCTGGCGATCCAGCGTTCGCGTTCGGCGTTGAACGCGCCTTGTTGTTGATCGCGGAAGGCGGCGATGGTCTCGGCTTCTTTCGCCAGGAAGGCCTGGTAATCCGCCAGGTTCAACTGGCTGTGCTCGATGTTCAGATCGAAGCGCCCAAGGGGGAAGTCGCGACGAATGCGCAGCAGTTCATCGGCACTGACCGGGTAGAAACGGATCTGGTCAAAAAAGCGTAGCAGCCACGGTTTGCCATCGAACGCCGCGACTTCGCGGTAGCGGTTCCACATCTGCAACGTGCGACCGACGAACTGATAACCACCGGGGCCTTCCATGCCGTAGACGCACATGTAGGCGCCCCCGATGCCAACCGAGTTTTCGGCGGTCCAGGTGCGGGCCGGGTTGTACTTGGTGGTGACCAGCCGATGGCGTGGATCGAGCGGGGTGGCGACTGGCGCGCCGAGGTAGACGTCGCCCAGGCCCATCACCAGATAGCTGGCGTCGAACACCGTGCGCTGCACTTCGTCGAGGTTCGGCAGGTCGTTGATGCGGCGGATGAACTCCAGGTTGCTCGGGCACCACGGCGCGTCCTTGCGCACGGTGGTCATGTATTTTTCGATCGCCAACTGGCAGGCCGGATCATCCCAGGACAGCGGCAAATGCACGATGCGCGAGGGCACTTGCAGGTTTTTGGCGGCGCACACGGCGTCCCATTCTCCGGCAACGATGCCGAGCAGATCGGCCAGCGGCAGTTGCTCGGGCTGGTAGTGCACTTGCAGCGAGCGAATGCCGGGAGTGAGGTCGATGACGCCGTGCAGGTGTTTGCCTTCCAACGCTTGCATCAGGGCGTGGGCGCGGAAGCGCAGGACCAGGTCCAACTCAGGTGCGCCGATTTCCAATAGCAGGTGAGTATCACCCGACAACCTGGCAACCAGCCGCGTATCCCCCTGACCCAGATCCAGCACCACAGGCGACACAATCTCCTGTGGGAGCAGGCTTGCCTGCGATGAGGCCCTACCAGACACCGCATCAACTTCATCGCGGGCAAGCCCGCTCCCACAGGTATTCCATTTCAGGGCGAGAGTGCGGGCGGTCTTTAGGTCGACCGGTTGGAATTGCACTTTGTCCCCAGCCTTCAGTTGCCCAAGCTGCCAAAGGTCCGCCTCGATCACCGTCACCGGGCAGACAAACCCGCCCAGGCTCGGGCCATCCGGCCCCAGGATCACCGGCATGTCCCCGGTGAAATCCACGGCGCCAATGGCATACGGATTGTCATGGATGTTCGACGGATGCAGCCCGGCTTCGCCACCGTCGGCACGCACCCATTCAGGCTTGGGCCCGATCAAGCGCACGCCGGTGCGGCTGGAATTGAAATGCACTTCCCACTGGGTCGCGAAAAAGGTGCCGATGTAGTTTTCGGTGAAGTATTCCGGCGCGCCATGGGGACCGTAGATCACCCGGATCTGCCGCACGGCAGGCAACTCGGAGATGTGTTGCAATTGCTGACCGACACCACGGTCGATCAACGCAGGCATGTGCAACACGTCACCCGCGCGCAGCGCACGACCGCCGTGGCCGCCAAACTGTCCCAGCGTGAACGTGCTTTTGCTCCCCAGATAATCCGGCACTTGCAGGCCGCCGCGCAGGCACAGGTAACTGCGTGCACCGGCACCGGCAATCGTGCCAAGGCTCAACGTGGCACCGGCAGGAATCAGCAGCGCCGTATTCATCGCGACGGTTTCACCGTTCAACGTCAGTGGAATCACCGCCCCGGTCACCGCCACCACCGCATCGCAATTGAAGCGCAGCAGCGGCCCGCTCATGGTGATTTCAATCGCGGCGGCGCCTTCGTCGTTGCCCAGTAAAAGATTGCCAAGGCGTAACGCGCGACTGTCCATCGGCCCTGACGGCGGCACGCCCACCGCCCAGTAGCCGAGACGGCCGGGATAGTCCTGGACGCTGGTCTGGGTGCCGGCGCTGAGCACTTCAAACGTGTTGGCCTGATACACCAGACCTTCGAGGCAACGGGTCCACGGCTGACCGCTGGCGAACGGCACATCCTGCAGAATCTGCCGCAGGTAATCGCGGTTGGTTTCTACGCCATAGAGCAGGCTGTCACCCAACGCCTGATGCAAATCGGCGCGCGCTTCTTCACGCGTCGGCGCCCAGCTGATGACCTTGGCGATCATCGGATCGAAGTACGGTGGAATCTCGCAACCGGCCTCGACCCACGTGTCGATGCGCAGCTGTTTGCCATCGGCGAGCGGAAAATTCACAGCGGTCAGCAAACCCGGGCTCGGCTGAAAATCACGGCCCGGATCTTCGGCGTAGAGCCGTGCCTGAATCGCATGACCGTCTGCCTTCAAGCCCTGGCTCAACTGGCTCAATGGCGGTAAGTCACCGGCCGCCAGTTCCACCATCCAGCGCACCAGGTCCACGCCCCACACTTGCTCGGTGACGCCGTGTTCCACTTGCAGGCGGGTGTTCACTTCCAGGAAATAGAAGCGCTGGTCTTCACTGTCGAAGACAAATTCCACGGTGCCGGCGCTGCGGTAGTTCACTGCTTTTGCCAGTTTGATCGCCGCCGCACACAACTCATCGGCCATCCCTTCAGGCAGGTTCGGCGCCGGGGTTTCTTCGAGGACTTTCTGGTTGCGCCGTTGCACCGAGCAATCGCGCACGCCGAGGGCAATCACGTCGCCGCGACCGTCGCCGAACACCTGGACTTCCAGATGCCGCGCGCGCTGGATGTATTTCTCGATGAACACACCGGCGTCGCTGAAATTGTTCTGGCCGAGGCGCTTCACCGCTTCAAAGGATTCGCTCAACTCGGCTGCGCTGCGGCACACGCGCATGCCGATGCCGCCACCGCCGGCGGTGCTCTTGAGCATCACCGGGTAGCCGACCTGCTCGCCGGCGATCAAGGCCGCGTCGAGACTGTCGAGGAGCTCGGTGCCTTCGAGCATCGGCACGCCATGTTGTTTGGCCAGGGCACGTGCGGTGTGCTTGAGGCCGAACACCCGCAGCTGCTCCGGGGTCGGGCCGATGAAGGCGATGCCAACCGCTTCGCAGGCTTCGGCGAACCCAGCGTTTTCCGAGAGGAAGCCGTAGCCGGGGTGGATCGCCGTGGCGCCGGTAGCGGTGGCGATGGCGAGCATTTTGTCGACCGCCAGATAGGTGCCGGCGGCGGCGCCTTCACCGAGGCTGTGGGCTTCGTCGGCTTGCAGGATGTGCAAACTGGCGGCATCGGCTTCGGAGTAAACGGCGACACCTTTGACCTGCAATTCACGCAGTGTGCGCAGGATGCGGCAGGCGATGGCGCCACGGTTGGCAATCAGGACTTTTTCGAACATGGCATAACCCCTGAAGGGGATGCGGGCCGTCCCGCAGTTTTTCGATGAGCGCCGGGGTCGTCCCCGACGGCAGAATCAATTTTTTTCAGATCACCACCGACCCCTGTGGGAGCGGGCTTGCCCGCGATGGCGGTGTGTCTGTCGACATCAATGTTGAATAGGCTGGCCTCATCGCGGGCAAGCCCGCTCCCACAGGGTTTAGTGGTGTTTGGGCTGTTTGAGGCACTGGCCCGAACGCGCCTGGCACAACGCAAACAACCACCGCCGCAACCACGCCATTTTCAGTTCCATACCAGCAACTCCGCAGGGGTCGGGTTGTAGGCGTTGCACGGGTTGTTCAATTGCGGGCAGTTGGAGATCAGCACGATCACGTCCATCTCGGCCCGCAGGTCGACGTATTTGCCCGGTGCCGAAATGCCGTCTTCAAACGTCAGCCCGCCATCAGCCGTGACCGGCACGTTCATGAAGAAATTGATGTTCGGCCCGATGTCGCCCTTGCCCAGTCGTCCGTCATGAACGCAAGCGCGCAGGTAGTTGTCGCGGCAGCTGTGCATGTAGCGTTTTTCCAGTGCGTAACGCACGGTGTTGCTCTCCTGCGCGCAGGCACCGCCGAGGGTGTCGTGGCGGCCGCACGTGTCGGCGACGATGGTCAGCATCGGTTTGCCGAGGTTGGAATACAGCACGCTGCCGGTGCTCAAATAGACGCTGTTCTGCCGACGCAAGGTGCGCTGCACGTCGTAGCGTTCCTTCGGGTTGGCGACGCTGTAAAACAAGGTGTCGACGGCCTGGTTGCCCTCCAGATCGAGGATGCGCAGGGTCTGGCCGGCCTTGACCTCCATCAGCCAGGGTTCGCCGGCGGGGATGGTGGCGCGGTAGACCGCCGTTTCTGGATGCTTGTGCGTGGTAGCGATGGCGAGTGACATGGCAGCGATCCTCAGGCGAACAGACGGTCGGTGTTGATGAAGCCGCGCTGGTTTTCCGGGCGCGAAGTACGGCAGTGTTCGGCGACGCTGGCGTCGGCGTTCATCCAGCTCAGCTTCAATGGTTTCGGTGCGTATTGCGGCGACGGGTCCATCGGGTGTTGCAGCGCGGTGAGCACCACCAGCGTGTCCATTGGCGCGTACAACTCGATGTAGTCGCCTGCTTTGGAATTG
Organism: Pseudomonas arsenicoxydans; assembly: GCF_900103875.1. Lineage (NCBI taxonomy): Bacteria > Pseudomonadati > Pseudomonadota > Gammaproteobacteria > Pseudomonadales > Pseudomonadaceae > Pseudomonas > Pseudomonas arsenicoxydans. Next base: position 2,621,693 of record NZ_LT629705.1, read on the forward strand.
CCTTCGACGAAGTGGAAACGCCCGGCCTCATCGACGTTGACGCGGCTGAACAGGTTGAGGGTCATCAGCAAATCCGACAGGCCCAGGCCCCACTTGCCCAGTTCCACCAACAGGTTGTCGGTGCCGTTGCGGAAGAAGCCATTGCGCAGTTCCTGGTAGCGGCCGGCGCCGTACTTTTCAGCGACTTCTTCGGCGCAGAGCACGCCGCCGAGGCTGTCGCTCCAGCCGCAGGTGTCGGCAGTGATGGCGGCCAGCACGCGGCCCATGTCCGAGTACAGGCAATGGCCAGTGGTGAGCTTGGCGGTGTGTTGGCATTTGAGGCTGTCGGGCAGGTTCAGGCGTTCGGTTTTTTCATTGGCGTTGAGCAGCGTCAGGCTGACGTTGGCGCCGCCGCGCAGGTCAGTCAGGCGCAGCAATTGGCCGCGTTTCAACACGAAGGAACGATGACCGCCGCCGGGGAGCATTTCTTCGGCGAAGGGTGGGAACAGTTGAGTCGAATCAGTCATTGCAAAATTCCTCTAAGCGATACGAAGCGTGCCTGCCAGGGCTTGCGGCAGGGCGTCGACGGCGGCGCGATTGACGCGGCGGTCGCTGTTCAAAGGGATGTCGTAGGTGATGCGCGCGCCATAGGCGCCGGGGGCGTGCGGGTCGACGCGGACCTTGTCGAACACCAGCAGGCGCGTGCCGAGGCTGAAACCTTCGGACAGGTCATGGGTGACCATGAACACGGTCAGTTGCGTCTCGCGCCACAGCTCCAGCAGCAGGCCGTGCATGTCTTTGCGGATGCCCGGATCGAGGGCGCCGAACGGTTCGTCGAGCAGCAACACCCGGGGTTTCATGATCAGCGCCTGGGCGATAGCCAATCGTTGCTGCATACCGCCGGAGAGCTGCGCCGGGTATTTATCCAGCGAATGGCCGAGCCCGACTTTGTGCAGCAGTATCGAGGCCTGTTCCCGAGCGTCGCGTTTGGCGCTGCCGAACAAGCGTCCGAGCAATGGCGAACGAGGCAGTTCGAGGCCCAGAGCAACGTTGTCCAGCACTGTCAGGTGCGGGAACACCGAGTAGCGCTGGAACACCACGCCACGGCTTGAATCCGGCTCGCCGGCCAGGGCGTGGCCGTCGAGCAGAATCTCACCGCGACTGGCGCGTTCCTGGCCAAGCAACAGCCGCAGGAACGTCGATTTGCCGCAACCCGAGGCGCCGACCAGGGTGCAGAATTCACCCTCGTTGACGGTCAGGTTCAACCCTTCGAGCACCACCTGATCGGCGTACTGCTGCCAAACGTTTTTGACTGTGATGAAGCTCATGCGCGGGCCCCCTCATACCAGGGAAAGGCGCGTTGGGTCAGGCGTTTCAGGCCCCAATCCATTAGCCAGGCGAGCAGCGTGATCCAGACCACGTACGGCAGGATCACGTCCATCGCCAGGTAGCGGCGCACCAGGAAGATCCGGTAGCCGAGGCCGTCGGTGGAGGCGATGGCTTCGGCAGCGATCAGGAACAACCACGCCGAGCCCAGCATCAACCGCAGCGAGATCAACAGGCGAGGCAACAGCTGTGGCAGCACCACGCGCAGCATCAGTGTCCAGGTCGAGGCGCCGAGGGTCTGGGCCTTGATCAGCAACTCGACCGGAATTTCCCGGGCGCGCTGTTCAAGGTCCCGCGCCAGGCACGGGGTGATACCGATCACGATCAGCATCACTTTCGACAATTCCCCCAGCCCGAACACGATGAACAGAATCGGCAGGATCGCCAGTGGCGGCACCATCGACAGTACGGTCAGCAGTGGTGACAACGGTGCGCCAAACAGCGGCAAAGTGCCGGCGGCAATGCCCAGGCACAGCCCGGCCAGCGCACTGATGCCGAGGCCGATGGCCAGCCGTCGCAGGCTGGATGCGGTGTCTTGCCACAGCACATATTCACCGGTGCGGGTATCGGCGGTGAACGCCAGGCGTTTGACCGCGTCGGTCATTTGCACGGCGCTCGGCAGCAGTTTGTCGTTGGGGTTGTCCGTCAGCCGCTCGGCCGAGCCCATGAAGTAGGCGAACAGCACCAGGGCGAACGGCAGGATCACCAACAGCAAGCGACTCGGGCGATCCGGGTGGCGATTGATCAGGCGCATGGCCAGTCCTCCTGTTTACAGCTTGGCGTCGGCCGCCATCTGCACGTAGGTCGGGTCGAAGCGCAGCTTGAGATTGCCTTTGTCGCCGCTGGTCACGCCGTTTGCGAAGGCCATGCCGACGGCGCTGGTGTCTTTGGCGCCTTCACCGAGCAAGCCGTGCAGGAATGAGAACTCGGCTACCTTGCGCATGGTTTCCGGCAGTTGCTTGCTGGTGGAGAAGTCCAGGGCTTCCTTGGGCGTCGCGAACAATTTGGTGGTGTCGAGTTGCGCCTGGAAACCGGCCAGGTCGGTGCCGGACGCTTTGGCCATGTGTTCGAGGGCGACTTTGCTGGCGGCGTTTTTCTCGTTCATCAATGCGACCACTTCAAACCAGGCGCCGGTCAGCGCTTTGCCCAGGGCCGGGTTGTCTTTGAGGGTGGCGCTGTTGACCACCATCATGTCCATGATCTCGCCGGGAATCTGGCTGGAGTTGAACACTTCGGTCACCGCAGGCTTGGCCTTGATGTCCGAAAGCATCGGGTTCCAGGTGGTGACGGCTTTCACCTGATCGGTGTTGAAGGCGGCCGAGATGTCGGCGTCGGAGGTGTTGACCACTTTCAAGTCTTTCTCGGTGAGATCGACCGAATCCAGCGCGCGAGCCAGCAAATAGTGGGAAACCGACAGCTCGACCAGATTGACATCCATGCCCTTGAGGTCGGTGACTTTCTTGCCATCGCCCTTGAGCACGATGCCGTCGTTACCGTTGGAAAAGTCGCTGACGATCAGCGCGGTGCTGTCGACGCCACCGGCGGCGGGAATGGTCAGTGCATCCATGTTGGTCATGGTGCAGCCGTCGAACTGGCCGGCGGTGTACTGGTTGATCGATTCGACGTAATCGTTGAGCTGCACTACGTCGATCTTGATGCCGTACTTTTTCGCCCATTTATCGACGATGCCTTGGCTGCCAGCGTATTCCCACGGCATCCATCCGGCGTAGATGGTCCAGCAGACGCTGAAGTGGTCTTTCTGTGCGGCTTGGGACGAGACGCTCACGAGGGCTGCGAAAGCAGCAGCGAGCAGGGCGGGTAAACGAAGCTTGAGCATGGGTGGTTCTCCAGTTGATCAAGGGCGGGCAGGAGTCAACGCGGCACCGCGAACGGTGGCTTGTCTCCCGGGCTTTTGTCCCGCCGTGTAACCTCAACTGGAGGTCGCCAACTCTCGGACCAGCCACTCGCTTAAGCGAGCCGGAACCCTAGTCAGCCATTGCAAATTGTGGTGCCGCGAACCTGTGATGACTCCTGCACGGGATTACTAAAGCGAGAGCCGTGCCAAGTCGGCTGGAGCGCTCTAGCGTGGGAGATTGGGCGATGGGCGCGGTGAATAGGGCGAGGAGGGTGCTTTGTGATGGTGCGTGGGTGCACCGCAATGGATCGGGCCGGCCACTGATCCGAAGGTCCGCGCCACTCGGCACTCGGCCCGGCATTGCCAGTCAAAAGTGGTGTCAGCCGGCTTGTTGCGGTTGAGGGTCTTTCAGGAGGCCGCCATGTTTCGTCGACTGTTGTTGGGTATGGTTCTCGGTCTGGGGTTGGCCGGCTGCTATTACTACGCCGGCGGTTACGATGTGTATTCCGCGCCTTATTACTACCCCGGCTATTTACCCTATTACTACCCTGGCTATTCGCCCTATTACTACTATTACGGCCCCCGTTACTACTATGGCCCCCGTTTTTACGGCGGCTATCACTATTACTATTGGGGCGGGTACGGGCCACGTCATTACGGAGGTGGATACCACGGTGGCCACCACTAATCAGCGCATGAATAGGTGAAAAACCTTTCATCGGCTACTTGTTTCAATGTGTTTCAGAAACGCACCAGATTTCGAAATCGATGTCTGATCTATCGACAGTCACCGAATAATTGACTGTCGCCTGCCAGCGTCGCTGGTATGGCTCACTCGCGGTCCAGGAGGCCGCCATGCTCTGTCGAAAACGGATCAAACGAATTCTTCTGATTGCTGTATTGGGATTGTCTCTTGGTGCGTGCGTACCCTATTCCGATGGAGGAGCCAGCTACTACCGTTCCGAGGTCTACACCTCGCCAGCGCCAGTCTATTATTCCGGTGGCGACGGCTACTACAGCCAGCCGCGTCGTTACTACGCGCCACCGGCCCGGTATTACCAGCCAACCCCACGGTATTACTACCAGCCGCGGGTTTATCAACCGGCCCCCCGCTATTACCAGTCGCAACGAGGCGACTACCGGGGCCATCAGAATCACGATAGGGACGGCGGTAACCGCGGTGGCTGGAACAACGACTACCGTGGCGATGGTGGACGCAATCACGGTGGACGAGGCGACCATGATGGTCGCGGCGATCATGGTGACCGAGGTGACCGAGGTGGTCGCTGGTAATTCTTGACGAAAAACCTTCAGAAAAGCGGCGCATGATGCGCCGCTTTTTTTGTGCCCGAATTTCAGTACTCGGAAAGGTCCGCCAGCGGATGCCGACCTTCCCAGACCTTGTGAAAATGCGCTTCCACGACCGCTTCAGGCACATTGATGTCTTGCCAGTGCCAATGCGGTTTCTGGTCTTTGTCGATCAATCGCGCTCGAACTCCCTCACTGAACTCCGGATGTCGGCAGCAGTTGAGGCTGATCGTGTATTCCATCTGGAAAACCTGAGCCAGCGACATATGCCGGGCACGGGCGATCTGTTCCCACACCAGATGAGCAGTCAGTGGCGCGCCTTCGCTCATAGTCTTTGCGGCGCGGCTAAATAGCAGATCCGTGCTGTCGCGCAGATGGCTGATGGCTTTCCAGGCGCAGGGCACATCGGCAACGTCCAGCAGTTCGTCGATTTGCTGGCGTCGCGGCAACCATTGCGCTTCGGGCATTTGCGCGACGGCTTCCTGTTGCAAGGCCTTGAGCAGACTGTTGAGCTGCATCGGTGTCTGTTCTTGCCAGTTCAATTGCAGCAAGCCTTCGATCAGCTCTTGTTGCTGTTCATCGAGCAGGAAACGATCGGCCAGGTCCAGATCGATCGCATCACGACCGTTCATGTGCGCCCCGGTCAGCCCCAGGAACAACCCGAGCTTGCCGGGCAGGCGTGACAGAAACCAACTGGCGCCGACATCCGGATAAAGGCCGATACTGATCTCGGGCATCGCCAGGCGACTGCTCGGCGTGACAATGCGGATGCTCGCGCCTTGCAACAACCCCATGCCGCCGCCCAGCACGTAGCCATGCCCCCAGCAGATCAGCGGTTTGGGATAGGTGTGCAGATTGAAGTCCAGGCGATATTCCGCGGCAAAAAAGTGCGCAGCCAACGGCGGGACTTCCCCCGGATGCGCGCGACAGGCTTCCACCAGGCTGCGCACTTCGCCGCCGGCGCAGAAAGCCTTGGCGCCGTTGCCGCGCAGCAGGACGCAGACAATTTGCGGATCCTTGGCCCACGCGTCCATTTGGTCGCGCAGGGCGTTGATCATCGGCAAGGAAAGCGCGTTGAGGGACTTTTCGGCATCCAGGCTGGCGATGCCGATGCGGGCGCCGTCGGTGCCGGTGAGTTCTTCGAAGTGCAGATTCATCGTGACCTCGATAGGGAAATTAAGCGTTCAGTATGATCGCTGTACAGGAAAGTGGCGGATCTGCGTCAGATCAATTGACAACCATGGTCAGCTTTCCTAGGGTTCGCCCCATTGTTTTTGCCGGATGTAACCATGACTGCTGACGACCGTATCAAACTCGAACCGAGCTGGAAGGAAGCGCTGCGTGCCGAATTCGACCAGCCTTACATGGCAGAGTTGCGTAATTTCCTGCAGCAGGAGCGCGCGGCGGGCAAAGAAATTTACCCCCCTGGACCGATGATTTTCAACGCGCTCAATTCGACGCCGCTGGATAAGGTCAAAGTCGTCATTCTCGGCCAGGACCCGTACCACGGCCCGGGCCAGGCCCATGGGCTGTGCTTTTCGGTGCAACCGGGCGTGCCGGCGCCGCCTTCGCTGGTGAACATCTATAAAGAGCTGAAACGCGACCTGAACATCGACATCCCCAATCACGGTTGCCTGCAAAGCTGGGCTGACCAAGGCGTGCTGATGATCAACACCACCATGACCGTGGAGCGTGCCAACGCCAACGCCCATGCCGGAAAGGGCTGGCAGCATTTCACCGACCGGATTATTGAAGTGGTCAGCGAGCATCAGCCGCATCTGGTGTTTTTGCTGTGGGGCGCGCACGCCCAGAGCAAGCAGAAACTCATCGATGCCACCAAGCATCTGGTGCTGACTTCGGTGCATCCGTCACCGCTGTCCGCCTATCGCGGCTTCCTCGGTTGCGGGCATTTCAGCCGGACCAACAAGTATCTCGAGCAGAATGGCGAGACGCCGATCGAGTGGCGGTTGCCGCCCGTGGCGTAAAGATTGTTCCCACGCTCTGCGTGGGAATGCCTCAACGGACGCTCCGCGTTCGGCTTTGGATGGACGCAGAGCGTCCAAGGCTGCATTCCCACGCAGAGCGTGGGAACGATCAGTGTAAGGGCTGTTCCGGTTGCCGGTTCCAATACCTGAACAATGGCTCCGCCAGAAACAACACAAACAACAGCCGCATCACCTGCATCGCCGTGACCAGCGGTACGGACAATTGCAGGGTTTCTGCCGTCAGGCTCATCTCCGCAATCCCGCCGGGCATCATGCCCAGGGTCAGCGAACGCAGATCCAGATGGGTCAGCGCACTCAAGCCCAGTGCCGCTGCTGTGGCGATCAACATCGTCAGCACCGTGCCAATCAAGGTCCGCCCCATGAACGACGGTGCGCGCCGGAAAAACTGCCGATTGAAGTGACAGCCCAACCCGCTGCCGATCAGCCATTGACCGATCTGGCTGCCACCATTGGGCAAGCCGATGTGCAAATCCCAACCAATGCTCACGGTCGCACTGACCAGTAACGGCCCGAACAGCCAGGGATTGGGTTGGCGCAGACGTTCCCAGATCAAGGCCGCTAACGCGCCGGCCGGGAACAGCAGGGCCAGCAGCCACCAGTTGACCTCGGTGGGATGCAAGACCGGCGCACCGTAACCCAACAAATACTTGAACGCCGCCGGCACACACAGCACCACGACCAATACCCGCAGACTTTGTCCTGCCGCAACCCGGCTAAGCACCGCGCCATTACGCGCGCCGAGGTTGACCATCTCTCCGGAGCCGCCCGGCATGCTGGAAAAGAATGCAGTGGCGCGATCTTCACCGGTGCGCCGCATCAACCAGACCCCGACCACGGCGGACAGGCTGGTGATCAACGCACCACAGAAGATCAGGCCGAAGTGACTCAGCACCTGCTCCATTACGATCGGGGTGAAATGCAGGCCGATGCCGATACCGACGATCCACTGGCCGCACTTGCGGCCGCCGGGTATTTCCGCCAATTGCCAGGGGGTCAGGCAACGCACCAGGATGATCGCCAGCAACGAGCCGACCATCCATGGCAACGGCCAGCCGACGAGGCTGGCGAGGTAACCGCCCAGCGCGCCGACCAGCGGCGTACCCCACCAGGCGTTGAAGGGTGTTCGATCAGACATCGGCGATAGCGCGACGCGCAACCGACCGTTTGCGCCAGATCCGCAGAATCGGCATCAACAGCATGATCGCCGTCAGCACCCAGACACCGAACGTGATCGGGCTCGACCAGAGGATCTCCAGCGCACCGTTGGAAATCGACAGGGCGCGACGCAGGTTCTGTTCCATCAAGCCGCCGAGGATGAAACCCAGCAGGACCGGCGACAACGGGAAGTCCAGCTTGCGCAGGATGTAACCAAAGATACCGATGCCGATCATCAGGAACAGGTCGAAAGTGGTAGCGTGCACCGCGTAGACGCCGATCCCGGTAATGATCGCGATCACCGGCACCAGCGCCCAGTTCGGCACGGCGAGGATGCGGGTGAAAATGCGGATCATCGGGATGTTGAGGATCACCAGCATGACGTTGGCGACGAACAACGAGGCGATCAGGCCCCAGACGATGTCAGGTTGTTGCTGGAACAGCAGCGGGCCGGGGGTGATGTTGTACAGCGACAGCGCGCCGATCATCACCGCCGTGGTGCCCGAACCTGGAACGCCGAGTGTCAGCATCGGCACCAGCGCACCGCAGGCTGCACCACCGATGGCGGTTTCCGGGGCGGCGAGACCGCGCATGTCACCTTGGCCGAAAGTGCCCTTGGCGCCGGCGATACGCTTCTCGGTCATGTAGGCCACGGCGCTGGCGAGGGTCGCGCCCGCACCCGGCAACACGCCCATGATGAAGCCCAGCAGACCGCAACGGATGTTCACCACGAACACCGCCGAGGCTTCCTTGAAGTTGAACATCATGCGCCCGGTGGCTTTCACCGCTTCCTGGCCGCGATGGGTCTTTTCCAGCAACAGGAGAATTTCGCTGATGGAGAACAGGCCCAGCACCAGCACCACGAACTGAATGCCGTCAGTCAAATGGATGTTGTCGCCAGTAAAGCGGTAGACGCCACTGTTGGCATCGATCCCCACGCTCGACAGGAACAGACCGATCAGCGCTGCGATAAAGGTCTTCAGCGGTCGGTCCCCGGCCATGCCGCCGAGACAGACAATCGCGAATACCATCAGCACGAAGTATTCCGCCGGCCCGAAGGCAATCGCCCATTTCGCCAGCAACGGCGCGAACAGCACCATGCCGCAAGTAGCGATGAACGCTCCGATGAACGAACTCCACGCCGACAACGACAAGGCCACGCCGGCCAGGCCTTTGCGCGCCATCGGGTAACCGTCCAGGGTGGTCATGACGGTGGAGGCTTCACCGGGGATGTTCAGCAGGATCGAGCTGATACGACCGCCGTATTCGCAGCCCAGGTATACCGCCGCCAACAGGATCAGGGCCGACTCCGGTGGCAGGCCCAGGGCGAACGCGATCGGGATCAACAGCGCCACGCCATTGATCGGGCCCAGGCCCGGCAACAGGCCGACAACGGTGCCGATCAGGGTGCCGCAGAGCGCGGTCACCAGGTTGTATGGGGTCAGCGCCACGCCGAAGCCCTGACCCAAATAGCCAAGAGTATCCATATCAGTTCTCCAGAACGTCGAGTACGCCCAAGGGCAGAGGCACGTCCATCAACTTGTCGAACAGCAGGTAAAGACCGATGGCCATCAGGCTGATGATCACCGCGCTCGGCAGCCAGCGGCCGCCGTACAGGCGAGCCATGGGAACGCCGATCAGGATGCTGGAGACGATGAAACCAAGGGGTTCGAAGGTGCCGGCGAACACCAGCAACAGCACCACGCAGATGCCGATCTTGATCAGCGTTTCACGGTCCAGTTTCGGGTCGTCGTCGCTGTGGATGATCGGCGTTGGCCGAAACACCATGTACAGCAAGCCGAGCCCCATCAGGCCCAGCATCAACAGCGGAAACGCGCGAGGACCCACCGGTTCGTAGGAAAAAGCGGCCTGGTACGGCCACGCCATCAGTGCCAGGCCAACACAGGCCAATAACAGCACCGAAGCAAAAATGCGTTGTAAGAGCATGGGAAACTCCTGTGCCGCGACCCCGCAGGACGGGGGCCGCGGCCGCTAGACAGAGGCGATCACTGAATCAGGCCGAACTCTTTGGCCAGCACTTTGTAGTCCGCGACCTGCTTCTTCACGTAGGTGTCCAGCTCTGGGCCGGTCATGGCGAACGGGAAGAGTTCGCGCTGATCGCGCAACTTGGCAAAGTCTTCGGACGCCAGCAGCTTGTCGAAAGCGTTTTTCCACCAGGCGTAGTCTTCGTCGCTGACCTTTGGCCCGAGGTAGAAGCCGCGAACCACTGGCCAGACGATGTCATAGCCTTGTTCCTTGGCGGTCGGAATGTCTTTCATTTCCGGCTCGTCCAGGCGATTTTCGGCGAACACGGCCAGCAAGCGCATGTCGCCGCTCTGGATGTGCGGCATCGAGTCTGAGATGTCGGTACTGCCGACCTGGATGTGACCACCGAGCAGGGCAGTGGCGATTTCACCGCCGCCTTCGAGGGCGACGTAACGCAGATCTCGCGGGTTGATCCCGGCCGCCTTGGCGATCAGTGCGGTTTGCATCCAGTCCTGGCTGCCGACGGTGCCGCCGGAACCGATCACCACTTTGCTCGGATCTTTCTTCAGCGCCTGAACCAGATCGTCCAGGTTCTTGTAAGGCGAATCGCTTTTCACCGCGATGGCGCCATAGCTGGTACCGACGGCAGCCAGCCAGCGCACGTTGGTTTCATCGAAACGACCGAACTTGCCCTGGGCCAGGTTCAGCAGTGAACCGCTGGACCACGCCACCAGCGTGCCGGCGTCTGCCGGGCGCTGTGCAACCACCGCGTTGTACGCCACCGCGCCGACACCGCCGGGCATGTAGGTCACGCGCATCGGTTTGGTCAGCAGCTTTTCGTTTACCAGCGCGCTTTGCGCCAGTTTGCAGGTGAGGTCGAAACCGCCACCAGGCGAGGCCGGAGCGATACATTCAGGGCGTTTTGGCTCGGCCATCAGTTGGCCGGCGAACAGCATGCAGCTGGCGGCGAGGGCGAAACGGCGCAGTGATCGATTCATTGTTGTCTCCACGGGAGTTTTTGTTTTTGGGGATGTTTCAGATGCGGCGGTTTCGCGTCGTGCAGCCGGCAACGGCGCAGGCAAGCGTCAACGATGGGAATCGGGAGGAAGGGTGGGGCGGGTAGGTCTCAAGCGCGATGCGCGGCATGGTGCAGTACCTCTGTTTATTGTTCTTATTGGCGAAAACGCTTCAAGGCGTTTTTCGGGAGCTACGTTCAAGCACGTTTTCAAACTACGATTGGACGGTCTGCAGTCGAAACCCTCCGTGGGCCGACTCTAACGACCCAACCTTTCGCTAACCTTTCAGTGGACTTTCACTGTTTTGCGGCTTCACAGCAGCGGATGCGGCTGTAAACTCCGCGCCAAAGAATGGCGTCGAACATCCCTGAATGAGGTAAAGATCCATGCGTGTTCTGCTCGTCGAAGACCATCTGCAGCTCGCCGAAAGTGTCGCCCAGGCGCTCAAGAGCACCGGGCTCACCGTGGATGTGCTGCACGATGGCGTGGCGGCCGACCTGGCTTTGGGCAGCGAGGAATACGCCATGGCGATCCTTGATGTCGGCCTGCCGCGCATGGATGGTTTCGAAGTGCTGGCGCGCCTGCGGGCCCGGGGCAAGAACCTGCCGGTGTTGATGCTGACCGCTCGCAGCGACGTCAAGGATCGGGTGCACGGCTTGAACCTGGGCGCCGATGATTACCTGGCCAAACCGTTTGAGCTGACGGAGCTCGAAGCGCGGGTCAAAGCCTTGTTGCGCCGCAGTGTGCTCGGTGGCGAACGTCAGCAACGCTGTGGCGTGCTGGCGTACGATCTGGACACGCGACGCTTCACCCTCGGCGAAGAACTTCTGACCCTGACTTCACGCGAACAGGCCGTGCTCGAAGCATTGATCGCCCGGCCTGGTCGTGTAATGAGCAAAGAGCAACTGGCCTCTCAGGTGTTTGGTCTGGATGAAGAAGCCAGCCCCGATGCGATCGAAATCTACGTCCACCGCCTGCGCAAGAAACTCGACGGCCAGCCAGTCGCCATCGTGACTTTCCGCGGCCTCGGCTATTTGCTGGAAAGCCGCGATGCATAAGCCCAGCAGCCTGCGCTGGCGGTTGTTGTGGAACCTGGCGCTGTTGTTGGTGGTGTTAATGCTGGCCAGCGGTTTGAGCGCGTACTGGAATGGTCGCGAAGCCGCGGACACCGCCTATGACCGGACGTTGCTGGCGTCGGCGCGGACCATTGCCGCCGGCGTGTCCCAGCGCGACGGCAGCCTCAGTGCCGACGTGCCTTACGTGGCCCTCGACACCTTCGCTTACGACAGCGCCGGGCGGATTTTCTACCTGGTCAACGACATCAATCAGAAGTTGATTTCCGGTTACGAAAACCTGCCGCCGCCGCCGCCGGGAACCCCGCGCACCGATGACTATCCCGCACTGGCGCGTTTCTACAACGCCAAGTACCGGGGGCAGAACGTGCGTGTGGTGAGCTTGCTCAAGCCGGTAAGCGAGCCGAACATGAATGGCATGGCTGAAATACGCGTGGCCGAAACCGACGAAGCCAGGGTGGCGATGGCCCGCAGCCTGGCCGCCGACACGCTGCTGCGTCTGGGCATGTTGGCCATCGGTGCTTTATTGATGGTGTGGTTTGCGGTCAGTGCGGCGTTGCGTCCACTGGAACGCTTGCGCACGGCGGTGGAAGAGCGCCAGCCGGACGATCTGCGGCCGTTACCACTGGTGGAAGTGCAACACGAGTTATGGCCGCTGGTGCGGGCCCTCAATCACTTTACCGAACGCCTGCGTGGGCAATTCGAGCGACAGGCGCAGTTCATCGCCGATGCCGCCCATGAATTGCGCACGCCATTGGCCGCTCTGAAGGCGCGACTTGAGCTTGGTTTGCGCTCGAATGAACCCGATACCTGGCGCAGCACCTTGGAAACCGCAGCCCAAGGCACTGACCGTCTGACGCATTTGGCCAATCAATTGCTCTCGTTGGCACGGGTAGAAAACGGTGCCCGGGCGATTGCCGAGGGCGGGGCGCAATTGCTGGACCTGAGTCAGTTGGCTCGAGAGCTGGGCATGGCGATGGCGCCATTGGCTCACGCGCGCGGCGTGGCTCTGGCGCTGGAGGCGGATGAGCCGGTGTGGATGCGCGGGGAGCCGACGCTGTTGAACGAACTGCTGAGCAATCTGGTGGACAATGCGCTGGCGCATACACCGCCGGGTGGCAATGTGATTCTGCGGGTTACGGCACCAGCGGTGCTGGAGGTCGAGGATGACGGACCAGGCATTCCCATTGATGAGCGGGATCGCGTGTTCGAGCGCTTTTACCGGCGAAATCAGCAGGTGGCCGGCTCGGGGTTGGGCTTGGCAATTGTCGGTGAGATTTGTCGCGCACACCTGGCGCAAATCAGTCTGCACGATGGCGAATCGACGGGTTTGAAAGTTCGGGTGAGTTTTATTGCGGGAGAGTGATGGCGCCCTTAATGGCCCCATCGCAAGCAGTCCCGACTAGTAAAACATCGACCGCGACTCTTCCAGGCTCCGGCACATTGACTCGTTCTGCGGATCGATCCCCAATTTCTTGAAGGCTGGCACGCTGAACGCATCGATGCGAGCGATGGGATGGTCGGTGTCTTTATGGCAATACAGGCTTGCAACCTGGACCAGATCGACATAATCGATCCGTTCGGACTCGCGTTTGAAATCCAGATACAGGCCCGGCAGTTGCACCAACATTTCCGGGAATTCCCAGACCCTGAGCAGTTTGTCGCCGATCAGCGGATGAATCTGGTCAATCACATGGTTGAGGCTGACCGGGTCCGACAGCAATTCATAATGGTCTTCGGCGTAGGTCAGGATCGGCAATACGCCGATCTGATGCACCAGCCCGCCGAGCGCCGCCTGATCAGGTTTGAGTTGTGTGTATCGGCGGCACAGCGCGTAGCTGATACCGGCGATTTCCAGGCTTTTGCGCCAGACATCGCGCATTTTCTGCTCAACCACTTCGGATCGGGCATGGAAAATCTGCTCCATCACCAGACCGATCGCCAGATTGCTGCTGTAGTTAACGCCTAGACGCGTGATTGCCGTGTGCAGGTCAGTCACTTCTTGAGTCGCGCGCAGCAGTGGGCTATTGACCACTTTGATCAGGCGCGCAGACAGCGCGGTATCGCGACCGATCACTTTGCTCAGGGTACTGACACTGACTTCCGGGTCTTCGGCAGCCTTGCGAATCTGCAGGGCCACTTCCGGTAAAGTTGGCAGAACCAGGTCATCGTTATCGATGGCCTCAACCAAATCCTGTTGGACCTTATCCGCCAGCTCGCTCATCTATTTTCTCTAGGGTGTTGCAACAAGTGCTGCAGTTAGCGCTGGATTTCGCGATCGCGATCCAGTTGATAAGGCAGGTCAAGCAGGTACAGGGCAGGCCCTTCGAGCGCGCCCAGATGAATATCGCCACCTTCAGCTGCTTCGGCTTGCAGCACCGCCAGAAGTTCAATGTTTTGCGGGCCATTGGCAGCCAGCACCACTTCGCCAATGGAACTACCGTGGGTTGGTGAAAATAGTTGCGTGCCAGGCTCAGGCAATTCGCTGGCATCCAGTGTCAGGCGATACAGGCGGCGCTTGAGTTTGCCCAGGTACTGCATGCGCGCAACGATTTCCTGACCGGTGTAGCAGCCTTTCTTGAAGCTGACGCCACCGACGGCTTGCAGGTTGAGCATTTGCGGGATAAACAGCTCACGGGTACTCGGCATGACCTGGCCGATCCCTGCGCGGATCTGGCCCAGCAGCCATTGATTCAGACTGCCTTCGGCCAGCTGTGCGGACAACTTGCCCTTGATCGCATCGGCTTGATCGGCGGCAACCCACAGTTCGGCGCGTTCCGGCGAGACTCGAATGGCGATCAGGCCGTCATTGCGCACGACGCTGTCGGTGTCGGCCGGCAGCTCAAGTCCCAGGCTGATCAGCGCGGCGTCTGCATGCTCAAGGCCGAAGCGGACCCAGGCAGCGCTTTCATCCGTCAACTTGGACTTGGAGAACACGGCGTACTTTTTCAGGTCCGCCAGCTGCGGCTCCAGCAGCTCGGTGGCCATGGCCATCAGCACGCCGTCACCTTCGAGCAGGATGCGGAAACTGGACTGCATGCGCCCTTTTTGCGTGCAGCGAGCGCCTAGACTGGCTTGGGTATCGCTCAGGTAATTGAGGTTGCAGGTCAGTTGGCCTTGCAGGAATTTGCTCGCATCCGCGCCGCGGACGGCAAGAACGCCTTCATGAGACAGGGTGCAGAAAAAAGCAGAATCGGCCATGGGTCATCGCAGGGTAAAGAGTCTGGGGGACATCATAAGGGGGCGCTCTTGAAATGGGTAGTTCACAAAGGCTTGAACATGCCCGACCAAAGCCGGCTGTTCGAGCGTGCCCGGGGCTGTATACTTGCCGCCTATTTGAGGAGCGCTCCATGGTCGAAGATGTTGAACTGAATCGCCTCTACTGGCACAGCCGCCGCGGCATGCTTGAGCTTGACGTGTTGCTGGTGCCGTTCGTGAAAGAGGTCTACCCGCACCTCAATGACGTCGACCGCGATTGCTACCGCAAGCTGCTCGAATGCGAAGATCAGGACATGTTCGGCTGGTTCATGGAACGCGCCGAGTCCGAAGATCCGGAGCTTCAGCGCATGGTTCGCATGATCCTGGATCGTGTCCAGCCCAAGTAACGCGTTCGAATGCCGCTGGCATGCCTCACGGCAATTGCTGGCGGCTTATGTCTTGGCCCAGCTGTTCGCGCTGGGTTCGCTGTTTCTTCTTTCGATACCCGTCTGGGTCAGTTTGCCTGCCTTCGCGCTGTGCCTGGCGCATGGCAGCTGGCTGCTGCCGCGACAAATTCTGCTGACACATCCGCAAGCATTCCGCGGTTTGCGTCGCGATGCCGATGGCTGGCAATTGTGGAATCAGGTGGCGGGCTGGCAGTCCGTGCAACTGCGACCGGACAGCCTGGCATTGCCATTGATGGTGGTCCTGCGATTTCGTCTGCGAGGCGAACGCCGCGTCAGGTCACTCTGCGTCCCCCATGACTCGCAGGCGGCGGATGTCCATCGCCGCCTGCGGGTCCGACTCAAGTTCAGTCGACGTAGGTGGGCGGCACCAGAATAGTGTCCAGGGCGACGGGCAGCATGTTCGGGTAGTCGAGGGTGTAATGCAGGCCGCGGCTTTCCTTGCGTTCCATCGCTGACTGGATCATGAGCTCGGCGACCTGGGCCAGGTTGCGTAACTCGATCAGATCGCGACTGACCTTATAGTTGCTGTAGAACTCGACTCTATGAGGCTAAACCCAATGGATACAGGGGTTTCAGCCGATGACCATCAACCAACGCTCCCAAACTGGGACAAACCTGTTACAAACTGCCCTCGCCAAGCCGTACCACTATCGCCGGTCTGGTCGCTATTACCTTCGCCTTCGACCTAAAGGCACCGCTACGGGCTTCTTCACGCTTTCACTGAGAACCACCGACAAGGCCACCGCAATGACGCTCTCTAAGGACATCATCAAGACACTCGCCCGATTCCACCTCGACCAGCCTGAGGCTACGTGGGATGACCTCAAGGAAGCCCTGAAGGTGATCGCTGAGGAAGCCTTGTCGATGAGCCATAGCGATGAAACGCGGAGCCTGTACATGGAGGTCTACGACCAGATGTGCAATGACCTTGCTGAGGCTGCCTCCGTTAAGGGCTTCAATAAGGACCAGCATCGGGCCGTAGGGATGGGGCAACGGGTTCTCAGGGCTGCTCAGGAGAGACTTGAGGGTCGCCCATCGGAACTCGTGGGGCTCGTTGAGGAGCTGTCTTGTAGCACGCCAGTGCCCCTGTCTCCGTCCCTATCTGTATTACCAATTCAGCCTTTGACCTTCAAGACTCTCTCAGGGCTCTACATGGACGAACTCAAGGACAACGTCGAGGCCAGCACCATGCGGGACGTAACGTCCACCTGTAAGGTTATTGCTGAGATTCTCGGTGACTTGGACATGAAGACCCACACGCGGGAGCACATGAAGAACCTCAGGGACAAACTCCTTGAGGATCGCAAGCCGTCCACCGTGAAGAAGATCTTGACCCGACTGTCTACTGTCATGAATTGGGCTGTGAATAACGATTACATCCCAAGGGCACTGACAGATGATCTGAAGCCATCCAAGGGCACTGATAGCGCCCGTGAGGCGTTCTCTCAGGATCAAGTCAAGGCCCTGATGGCTCACGCTAAGGCCCTCCCAGTAGACTCATGGCAGCGCTGGGCATTGTCCCTTGGGGTAATCGCTGGGACCCGTATCGAGGAGCTTCGACAGTTGACCAAGGCTGACGTTAAGCAGGTCGCTGGTGTCTGGGTCATCGACATCAACAGGAACGATGGCAAGACAGCCAAGACCAAGAGCGCTTTGAGGGTCATCCCGTTGACCGATGGGGCCTATGGGTTTGACCTTCAGGCGTTCCTTGAGTTTGTCCCTGAGAAGGCTGACAGCCGTTTGTTCGCGCTGGGTGGTGGTCAGTTCTCTGCGTTACTAAATGGTGCCCTTCGAGATGTCCTGAGCCTAAAGGCCGACCGAACCCAGACCTTCCACTCGCTACGTCATTCGCTGGCGGGCGCCTTGAAGACCGCTGAGATTCCTGTGGGGACCGCTGAGTCCATCTTGGGGCACGCTTCGGGGTCGATCAGCTACGACCTGTACGGGGCTGGCGCGTCTGTGGAGATTGGCCGTATGGCCGAGGCGCTGAAGACCGCCTTACTCTGAGGTTATGAAGGGTCTGCCGCTTGCGGTGGACCTGCTTTGAAAAGCGTAATTTCATGGGCATCGAGCTGGATGTCCTCGTGGGTCACCCTGAGCACGAGCTGATCTTTGTGGGCATCCAAGTGGCTAAAGCCGCTGGTCTGCGTGACTACTCGGGTAGCGTTATGGCCTACCGCCAATCCAAGGTAGGCAAGGATGGCCCCCGCTTCACCATTGCGAGCTTCATGGAAGAAAGTTCCATCAAGGTCCCTGAGGACTACCGGGGCCAGCGTCTACGGTCCACTACGGCAATGATGACTGAGCCTCAGACATACCAGATGCTCCTTAGAGGCAACTCACCAGCCTCTGAGCCCTTCCGCAAGTGGGTCACAGAGGAAGTCCTCCCGACCATCCGCAAGACCGGCTCTTACAAGGCTGAGGAGTCCACCAACCCTATCGCACTGGGTCTCATGGATGAACTCAAGGCCCTTCGGGCTGACTTTGCGGAACTCAA
The DNA here is from genome assembly GCF_900103875.1 of Pseudomonas arsenicoxydans. Taxonomy (NCBI): domain Bacteria; kingdom Pseudomonadati; phylum Pseudomonadota; class Gammaproteobacteria; order Pseudomonadales; family Pseudomonadaceae; genus Pseudomonas; species Pseudomonas arsenicoxydans. Next base: position 2,639,619 of record NZ_LT629705.1, read on the forward strand.
GCTGCTGATCCAAGCGATGCCCACTCAGGGCGCTCCTGTGGTCACCGTCAAGAGCCCTTACGAGGGCGTCACCAAGGGCACGGTCTGGTATCACAAGGACCTCCAAGCGATCCGCAAGGCTGGCGACACGCTGAAATAAGGCGTTCCTACGTCGATTCTGAGTAACTCGCTGGGTCCTCGCCTTGCTGCCTTCACGTAGCGTCGTGGTGCTGAAGGCTGTTCCTGGCTGAATCTGTGACGAATCCCTGAGATGCCCCGTGTTTGCTGGTCGAAAGTCCGTTGTCGTTAAAAACCCTCACTGTTGCGACCACACACAACTTTGAGGAGATCCAATGACCAGTTACAACCCTGCTCAACACGAAGCCATCACCACCGCCGTAGCCGAGACCCCCAAGCGTGGCCGAGGCCGACCGACCAAGATCATCAACAACCTGTTCCAAGGCTTCATAGGACCACACACGTACTGGGGTCAATACCCCAAATTCGCTATGGACATCCTTGCGGGCATCGCTCGGCTTGACTGGCATGACCGTGCTATCGGCGTAGGCGGCTCATCTAAACCGTTGTCCGTTAAGCGCCTCGTTGCGATCCTCTCGGAACTTGAAGTCGTCTCTGCGGCCACCGTCATGACCCAATACAGGTTGGGTCTTCGACAAGCGCAGCGATACGTGAAGGCCATTGAATTGGCAATGCCGTACCTCCTTAAGAGCCGACCCGATGGCCTGAGCTACGAGATGTGTTATGGCTTCTTGAGGGACTCGACCCGGCCTAACGACTGGGAGGACCAACTTGAGCCACCGAGCCCAGAAGTCCTCGCAAAGCTGCACCACGACCTGAGAACACTGGGTGCTGAAAGCGCCTCTGATTAAATGCCGCATACTATTAAAGAACTCAACGAGCCCTGAAGGACCAACGGAATCGACCAGATAACAGAACGCTTATCGACCATTCTCAATGAGGAGATGAATTTTGATTTTATTAATCATCTTCCCTTCAAGGGCTTCTTAAAGAACAACTTCAAGGAGAACTCTCATGACCAACTCCATCACCTGCCCAGCAAGCTCACAGCTCTCTGAGATCGACCTCGACACCTTGTCTCTGATCTTCACCAAACCTTTACGAGGTCAGCTCATGGGTCTACGGAACATCCTGAGTTCTCGCAACGCCTCCTTTAGAACCTACGAGGCTGGGACGGTCACCTTCGACATGGACGCCATGCTTCGTGAAGTGTCCTTTAAGTGCTCCTCGATGGCTGCTCAGAAGCTCTCGGAATTGGTCGCCAAGGGTCTCTGCCTTCAGGCCATCGCTTCGACCCCGTTGAGCATTCCCTTGACGGGAACTGAGCGAATCGCACTCAGGACTTGAAGGTTCCGTCAAGGGACGTTTAAAAACCCTCACTATTGTAGACAGACACTCAGCGATCAGAAAAAAGATTTCTGTGTCGTCGTTAGCTGCTCGCCAGTTGCTCCAACGACCGTCGCCACGGTTGCCCTCAAAGATGCCCGCTCAGGTCCGCCATGTCCTGATCCAGCGTTAGCCACATAACCCAAACCAAGAACCTTTTGATCGACCTTGGAAGATGCCCATGCGGCTCCCTCCTTGCCGTCTTGTCGTGCGCGTCTATGGCGCCAAGGTCGATCAAAGGGTCACCTCACAGGAGATCCACCACCATGCTTATCAACATCACCAAAGTCCTGAAGAACGAAGTAACCGTGTACGGCCAAACCATGAACCGTGAGTACGTAGAGAACATCTTGCTTCCCATTCTGGTCGCCCAATGCGGCTCCGTCCGTGGTCGTCAATTCGAGGTCGTTAAGGCGTTCGATGAGGCCGGTCTGTCGCTCGATGCGATCCCCGATGTCGCCCGTGAGTACCGCCAAGACCAGCACGCAAAGGCGACTGAGCGAGCCCGTCAACAAGCTGAGGCTAATGCTCATGCTGAGCGCTGTCGTGAAGCTACGCCCCGTGAGCTGGCTCAAGCGAAAGCCGACAGGGAAGCCCGTGCTGAAGCCATCCGTGAGCAAAGCGCTCGTGTCCGTGCTGCCTCCCGTAATTCTGGCTGGTAGTAGCCAGCACCTCGACACCCAACCACTTCATTCATTAACTCAGGAGCACCATTCCCATGCGAGTACCTAACCAATACGTCAAACCTTCGACCTACACCACTGCCATTATCAACGATGGCAATGAGCACTTGGCCGGGTCGATCCAATTCAACACCGCTGATGTCCGTAGCGATACCCTCGCGGCCACCGATGTGTCCGTCTATGTGCAAGCCCTCGTGGAAGCCGCTGAGGACCACTTGAACGGTGATGATTGGCGCGAAGCTGCCATGGAGGCGACCCCTTGCGAATTCCGTCCGGCTGGCTCTACTGCCACGGGTCAGCAAATCATTACGATGGCTGATCGTACCGTCACCTTCGACCCTCGTAAAAACTGGGATAACCAGACCATCAGCAAAGGTGCAGTCCTGGCCGGTTCTGTGATCTTTACGGAGCCAACCGATAAGGCATTGGCCATCAGTCACCGGGTCACCATCCTCGACCATAACCTGATGGCTGGCTTCACCGAGGGCTCCATGGCCCAGACCGCTGACAAGATCCTCCGTGATATTGAACTCAGTGCTGCTGGCAAGATCGCTGCAATCCTGTCGACTGCCCCAAGCACCGAGAGCTTCTCTGTGGCCAAGCCAACCGGCAAGCCTGTAGAGATCGCTGAGGACCTCATCGACACCTTGACCATGCACATCAACCAAACCGTGGGCACTGAGCTGAGCGACTTCGTGGTCCTGCTGCCTGTCTCTCTGGTAGCCGTTCTTAACCGTGCTGCTCAACGAGCTGGCGTAGGTGACCTTGAGGACCTCATTGGTGCCTCTGTGCAGCCTTACAGCGGTACTGACTATGGTCTGTTCCTGTTGCCCAAGCTGTTCACCTCGCTGAGCTACCGCGAAGGCCGTGACGGCAACGTTTGGAAGATCCAAGCGACCCGCAACGGTGCCCATCAATGCTGGGACCTTGAGATCATGGCTGTCGTGGACATCGTGGCTAACGGCAAGGTCAAGGTGAAGCTGACTGCTGATGGTCTTCAAACTGACACGGTAGCCTTTCCGATGATTACCAACGTCAAGCTGACCTGATCGCTTGATCTATGAGAGCCCCGTAAGACCGACCCAATGAGGGATCGGCTGGGGCACCATCCAAGGAGGAGACACCGTCCATGAACCGCAACGCCAAGAATCACCTACAGCTCATCCTACGGTTCCTCCTCGAAGGGAAGACCCTCAAGGAATCGTCAAGGCTCTATTGGGCCTTCAAGTATGACAAGCGTAAGCGCTATCGAGAGAGAAGTAGGACGGCTCAAATCTGAGCTGACCGCTACACCACCTATCGCCCGTCGCTGGGCATCACCTACGAAAGTCTTTCTGTTTGTTCTCTGAGCCACTGTCAGTACCCGTCATGGGGTCTTTCGGCTGCCCGTGGGAGCGAACTCAGAGAGCAAACAAAAGGAAACCATGAACATGTTGATCACCAACCAAACCGAGATGCTGCCTATCGACATCAAACACAAGCACGCTGGTCATCTGATAGTCATCGAAGACAAGCCGTTCAAGGCCAACGATGCTGGCATGTGGGACCTGACTGAAATCTGGCAGGCCCTCAAGTTGCCCAAGACGAAACGACCAAGCCGGTGGCGCGACAAGGATGCCAAGGCAATGGAGCGTATCCATAATTTGGACACGGTAGGCGAGGGTGCCACTCCGACCACCAAGGCAACGAAAAGGGCCGCGTTGAAGTACGCCGCATGGGTCTCCCAAGAATTCGAGACGATGGTCTATGACGCCTTCGAGGCGATCCTTGAGATGCCCGAGGTCGCCTTACTGGTGGCCGACAAGATGCGCAGCATGGGCAACGTCCATAGCGCTGCCATCCTTGAGCGTAGTGTCTTCAATGACCGCTGTGACTGGAGCGTCAAGCCTCCACACAAGAACACCCAGAAGGGCCTACGCGCTGCTGTAGCGAAAGGACACATTACCCCAGCATGTGCTATCAAGCTCGGCCTCAAGGCCATCTAAACGAACCCTCAAGGAGAGCCCAATGGACCACTTGCAGGCCCTCTACTGGGTCTGCGTGGCTGTCCAAGTGGTCTTCTGGCTTTACGGGCACCTCAAAGGACCCTGACGGAAAAATACAGAAAATTTGGGAATGACCACCTCATTGCATCTACAGGCTCAGGTTCCCCCGTGTGGCCTCGCGTAGGCGCTCAGGCGCGATAGGGACCCTCGCAGGCGCACCATAAGGACCCCAGAGGCTGGGACAAATGTGCGCCAAACCTGTTACAAAACCCAGTCAAACGATGTACGCTGAGGGCTCCTAACGTGCCTCATTTGTCGGGTGTAAGGATCGTATCCTTCGCCTCTGGCAGCATCTCTGGATAGTCCAGCGTGTAGTGCAGACCCCGAGATTCCTTGCGTTCCATGGCAGATCTGATCATCAGTTCCGCTACCTGAGCAAGGTTCCTCAGTTCAATCAGGTCTCTGCTTACGCGGTAGTTGCTGTAGAACTCGTCAATCTCGTCCAGCAACAATCGCACCCGATGCTGCGCGCGTTGCAAGCGCTTATTGGTGCGCACGATACCGACGTAGTCCCACATGAACCGCCGCAATTCGTCCCAGTTGTGCGCAATGATCACGTCTTCGTCGGAGTCGGTCACCTGGCTCGCATCCCAGACGGGGAGGGCGACAGGGGCCGAAACCTGCGGCAGTTGTTCAAGAATGTCGGTCGCCGCCGAGCGGGCGTAAACGAAGCACTCCAGCAGCGAGTTGCTGGCCATGCGGTTGGCGCCGTGCAAGCCGGTGAAACTGGTTTCGCCAATGGCATACAGTCCGGGCACGTCGGTGCGACCGTTCTGGTCGACCATCACACCGCCGCAGGTATAGTGCGCCGCCGGAACCACCGGGATCGGTTGCTTGGTGATGTCGATGGAAAACTCGAGGCAGCGTTCATACACCGTCGGGAAGTGCGACTTGATGAATGCTTCGGGCTTGTGGCTGATGTCCAGGTAGACGCAGTCGACCCCCAGGCGCTTCATTTCATGGTCGATGGCGCGGGCGACGATGTCCCGTGGAGCCAGTTCGGCGCGCGGGTCGAAGCGCTGCATGAACCGTTCGCCATTAGGCAGCTTCAGGTGAGCACCTTCGCCGCGCAGGGCTTCGGTGATCAGGAAACTCTTGGCTTGCGGGTGATAGAGGCAGGTCGGGTGGAACTGGTTGAACTCCAGGTTCGCCACCCTACAGCCCGAACGCCAGGCCATGGCGATGCCATCACCGCAGGCACCGTCAGGGTTGCTGGTATAAAGGTAGACCTTGGCCGCGCCACCCGATGCGAGGATCACGAACCGTGCGCCGTAAGTGTCGACTTCGCCGGTGCCGCGATTCAACACATAAGCGCCCAGGCAACGATCGCCTTCAAGGCCCAGGCGTTTTTCGGTGATCAGGTCAATGGCAACCCGCTGTTCCAGCAGTTCGATATTCGGCCTCAGTCTGGCCTGGGCGAGCAAGGTTCTGAATATCGCCGCGCCTGTGGCATCGGCAGCATGAATGATCCGCCGATGACTGTGACCGCCCTCGCGAGTCAGGTGAAATTCGAATCCACCGTCCTCTGTGCCGGATTGTTCATCACGGGTAAACGGTACGCCTTGGTCGATCAACCATTGAATCGCCTCTTTACTGTGCTCGACGGTAAAGCGCACGGCGTCTTCGTGGCACAGGCCACCGCCGGCATTGAGGGTGTCGTCGACGTGGGATTCGACAGTGTCGGTGTCATCCAGAACGGCGGCGACACCGCCCTGGGCCCAGAACGTCGAGCCGTTGGCGAGGTCGCCTTTGCTCAGTACGGCGATACGCAAATGACCGGGTAAGGTCAGCGCAAGGCTCAAACCGGCAGCGCCGCTGCCAATGACCAGAACATCATGTTGAAACTGTTGGCTCATTTCAGGATTCCGCTCAAAGCGACCCGGGTCGGGGTTGGCGCAAGACTCCTGGAACGGAGAGTCGAGGCAGCCACACAGCCCACTAGTATATAGAGGGGGGGAGCGGCACAATACCCGAGCGCATATGGCATTGTGAAACTACTGTGACGGAAAATATCTGACGCTTCGTCGGATGGTTTTTCCACCGGTTTGGCGACAAGGGGACTGTATCAACGATTTAACAGTCTTTTTCTATTCACGGTTGCACAATGTCGCTTTCGCCCGGCTATAAATATTTGGAACTTTTGCGGAAGGCTCAAGATCAATAGACGGTGCCTGAAAAGAAGGACAGTGTCGGCTTCAGGATGGGACGTGCGGTTGGTCCTTCCTGGCGGATCCGATGACAAGATTATTCGCGCAGCCGGGTCATGCCGAGCTGCGCTTTTCGTGCGTGCCAAATCAGAGCCCGCAGGAAACTTGCTTGGAGGGGGAGAACTTTTGCGAAAAGCCCGAGTCTATGTTTGCAAGTCTGGTCGTTTAGTTATGCAAGCCTCTTCCGAGCTTATCGAGGAGTGTTCATGCTAACCCAGGAAGAGGATCAGCAGCTCGTCGAGCGCGTTCAACGCGGCGACAAGCGAGCTTTCGATCTGCTAGTGCTGAAATATCAGCACAAAATTCTCGGGTTGATCGTGCGTTTCGTGCACGACACCCATGAAGCCCAAGATGTGGCACAGGAAGCCTTTATCAAGGCCTACCGCGCACTTGGAAACTTTCGCGGAGACAGCGCGTTTTATACGTGGCTTTACCGCATCGCCATCAACACGGCGAAGAACTATCTGGTTTCACGCGGCCGTCGGCCGCCGGATAGCGATGTCAGTTCCGAAGATGCAGAGTTCTACGATGGCGATCATGGCCTCAAGGATCTCGAGTCGCCAGAGCGTGCATTGCTGCGGGATGAGATCGAAGGCACCGTCCATCGAACCATCCAGCAACTGCCAGAAGATTTACGTACGGCTTTAACTTTACGTGAATTCGATGGTCTGAGTTACGAGGACATTGCAGCCGTCATGCAGTGTCCGGTGGGTACCGTGCGCTCCCGGATTTTCCGCGCTCGGGAGGCCATCGATAAAGCCCTGCAGCCGTTGTTGCAGGAAAACTGAGACAGCGGCGATAGCCAAGAGAGGAACGCCATGAGTCGTGAAGCCCTGCAGGAATCGCTGTCCGCAGTGATGGATAACGAAGCGGACGAACTGGAATTGCGTCGGGTATTGAATGCCTTTGACGATGTCGAAACCCGTGAAACCTGGGCTCGTTATCAAATCGCTCGGGCAGTGATGCACAAGGATTTGCTGCTTCCACGCCTGGACATCGCCGCGGCAGTCTCTGCTGCGTTGGCTGACGAAGCCGTGCCGGCAAAAGCCTCTCGCGGTCCATGGCGTAGCCTGGGTCGACTGGCCGTCGCTGCTTCGGTGACCGTTGCCGTGCTGGCAGGTGTTCGTCTTTATAACCAGGACGAGATCGCTGGTGTTGAGCTGGCACAGCGTTCCAGTCAACAAAGCCTGGTCGCTCCTCAAGTTAAAGGCCCAGCCGTATTAGCAGGCTACAATGAGAGTTCGGATGCCACTGGCCCTATGGCCAACGGCGTATTGCAAGGTCAGCCAGGTTGGCACGATCAGCGTCTGCCAGGTTACTTGCGCCAACATGCTCAACAGGCTGCACTGAAAGGTACTGAAAGCGCTCTGCCTTACGCTCGTGCAGCGAGCCTGGAAAACCGTTAAGGAGGATCATGCGCGCCATACCTCTACTTTCGCTTCTGCTCGGTGGCTGGTTTGTTGTTCCAGCCCATGCTGATGAAGCCCAGGACTGGTTGACACGCCTGGGCCAAGCCGAGCAACAGCAAAGCTTTCACGGCACTTTTGTTTACGAGCGTAACGGTAGTTTTTCTACCCATAACATCTGGCACCGCGTCCAGGATGGCAAGGTCCGAGAGCGTTTACTCCAGCTCGACGGCTCAGCGCAGGAAGTCGTGCGCATTGATGGGCATACTCAATGCGTCAGCGGCACCCTGATCGCAGGGCTTGGGGATTCCCCCAGCTCCGCTGCTCGTTCACTCGATCCACAAAAGCTAAAGAATTGGTACGACCTTGCCGTGATCGGCAAGTCGCGTGTGGCTGGACGGGCGGCAGTGATCGTTTCACTGGTACCCCGTGATCAGCACCGATACGGCTTTGAACTGCATTTGGATAAAGAAACCGGCTTGCCCCTCAAATCATTGCTGCTGAATGAGAAAGGGCAATTGCTGGAGCGATTCCAGTTCACGCAACTGGACACCGATGTACCGCCAGAAAGTGAATTGCAGCCGGGCCCCGACTGTAAGGCTATTGCCCTCGATACCGACAAGGCTTCTGCCGCCAAGGTTGCGCAAGTCTGGCATTCGGACTGGCTACCGCCAGGTTTCGAGTTGACCAGCAGCAATGCCCGCAAGGATCCTGAGACCAAAACCCAGGTCAACAGTCTGATGTATGACGATGGTCTGGCGCGCTTCTCGGTATTTCTTGAGCCGTTGAACGGTGCGACTGTCACCGACACCCGGACACAGCTAGGACCAACCGTCGCTGTGTCCCGGCGCTTGACGACTCCTCAAGGCGAGATAATGGTGACTGTGGTCGGCGAGATTCCGATAGGTACTGCCGAACGGATTGCGCTGTCCATGCGCACCGATGCCACTGCAACCAAGTAGTGAGCTGATACCGAAATGTTTGGTGAGCATTTCAATTTGCAAAAAAACCTGAATTTTTCTATAGGTCAGAGCCTCACGGCTCTGGCCTTGTTTTGTTGTTCCCGGAACAAAAATACCGGCGTATCTTTCCCGGTGTTCCTTGCTCCATATCGCTTAACCATGCTCGTCGTAACGGGAGCCGTATGTCGATACCACGCTTGAAGTCTTATCTCTCCATTTTTGCCACCGTGCTGGTGCTCGGTCAGGCGGTCACTGCTCAAGCAGTCGAATTGCCTGACTTCACGCAACTGGTCGAACAGGCCTCGCCTGCGGTGGTAAACATCAGTACCACGCAAAAACTGCCAGATCGCAAAGTTTCTGGCCAGATGCCTGATCTCGAGGGCTTGCCGCCCGCGCTGCGTGAGTTCTTTGAACGGGGCATGCCGCAGCCGCGCTCGCCTCGTGGTGATCGCCGTGAGGCGCAGTCCCTGGGTTCGGGGTTCATCATCTCGCCTGATGGCTACATCCTGACCAACAACCATGTGATCGCTGATGCTGACGAAATTCTCGTTCGCCTTGCCGATCGCAGTGAGTTGAAAGCCAAGCTGGTCGGCACTGATCCGCGTTCCGACGTGGCATTGCTGAAGATCGAAGGCAAAAACCTGCCGGTACTGAAACTCGGCAAATCCCAAGACCTGAAAGCCGGCCAGTGGGTTGTTGCCATCGGCTCGCCGTTCGGCTTCGATCACACGGTGACCCAAGGCATCGTCAGCGCCATCGGTCGCAGTCTGCCGAACGAGAACTATGTACCGTTCATCCAGACTGACGTGCCGATTAACCCGGGTAACTCCGGTGGCCCGCTGTTCAACCTGGCCGGTGAAGTGGTCGGGATCAACTCGCAGATCTACACCCGCTCCGGTGGGTTCATGGGCGTGTCGTTCGCGATTCCCATCGATGTTGCGATGGACGTGTCCAACCAGCTGAAAACCGGTGGCAAAGTCAGCCGTGGCTGGTTGGGCGTGGTGATTCAGGAAGTGAGCAAGGATCTGGCCGAGTCTTTCGGTCTTGAAAAACCGGCCGGTGCGCTGGTGGCTCAGATCCAGGACGACGGCCCGGCAGCCAAAGGTGGTCTGCAGGTGGGTGATGTGATCTTGAGCATGAACGGTCAACCGATCGTTATGTCTGCTGATCTGCCGCATCTGGTCGGCGCGCTGAAAGAAGGCGCCAAGGCCAATCTCGAAGTGATCCGTGAAGGCAAACGCAAAAATGTCGAACTGACAGTGGGTGCGATCCCTGATGAGGGCGCGGAGCTGGATTCACCGCTTAAATCCGGTGCTGAAGCCAGCAGCAATCGTCTGGGTGTTGCCGTCGGCGATCTAACCGCTGAGCAGAAGAAGACCTATGACCTCAAGGGTGGGGTGGTTATCAAGGAGGTGCAAGACGGTCCTGCTGAACTGATTGGCTTGCAACCTGGCGATGTCATTACTCACCTGAACAATCAGGCGATCAGCGACAGCAAACAGTTCACTGAAATTGCCAAGGCGCTGCCGAAGAATCGCTCGGTTTCGATGCGTGTTCTGCGTCAAGGTCATGCCAGCTTCATCACCTTCAAACTGGCTGAATAAACCAGTCGGTGGCTGAATAAGAAACCGCCTCGAAAGAGGCGGTTTTTTTGTGTCCGGAATTTAGGTTCCTTGTACGCGTCAGCCCATCATGTCCTTGATCATGCGCTCCTGTTCCATCAGTTCGCGTTGGCGCGCATCGATGCGCGATGACAACGGGAAGTTGGTACCGGCCTTGCGTTTGGCGAAGTCCAGTTGCTGGATGGCCTGACGGTAATCCCCAACCAGGGCAAAGTACTCCGCACGCGCCTGATGCAGGCCAATGATATTGCCCGACAGGCCGCGAGTCTCGGCCACCTGATACCAAACATCTGGATCGTCCGGACGCGACTTGAGCAGGCCTTCAAGCGCCTTTTCGGCGTCGGCGGCGCGGTTCTGTTTCAGCAACAGATCCACGCGCACCTGGTTCAACGGATAGTTGCCGGGATACTGGGTCAGCATCCGGTCGACCCGTGTCTGCGCATCGGGCAGGCGGTTGTTGGTGATGTCCAGATCGACCTGTGCCAGGTTGTAGATGATTTCGTTCGGCGACTTCGCCAGCAGCTGCTTGAGGTTCTCCCGTGCTTCATTGAGCTGGCCGCCTTTGATCTGGGCAATGGCCAAACCATACCGGGCGACGTCGCTGCTCGGGTTCTCATCGAGTTGCGCGCGGAAACGTTTGGCGCCCAGTCCCGGGGTTTCTTCATAGATCAGTTGGACGCGCGCACGAATCAGCTGATACCGCATCGTATCTTCGATGCCGCCCAGTTTAGCCTGTTCGGCCCTGTTCCGGGTGTCGGCGATACGCGATTCGGTTACCGGGTGAGTCAGCAGAAATTCTGGTGGTTTGGCGTCGAAGCGGTATTGGCGCATCAACCGCTCGAACATGGTCGGCATCGACCGTGGATCGTAACCGGCTTTTTCCAGATTGAGGATACCGATGCGGTCGGCTTCCTGTTCGTTCTGGCGCGAGAAGCGTCGCTGTTCCTGAATGGCTGCTGCCTGAGTGCCGGCAATCGCCGCAATCCCCGCATCACCAGCGCCAGCTGCTGCAATCACGATACCGGCCAGCAGCGCCGCCATCATCGGCACTTGCATGCGCTGTTGCGCTTCAACGCCACGGGCAAAATGGCGTTGCGACAAGTGAGCCAGTTCGTGGGCCAGTACCGACGCGTATTCGCCCTCGGTCTGCGCATTGAGGAACAGTCCGCCGTTGACCCCGACGATCCCGCCCGGCGCCGCAAAGGCGTTCAGCTGTGGGCTGTTGATCAGGATGAACTCCAGGCGCCGGTCATTGACCTGGCTGGTCTCCACCAGTCGGTAAACGCTGGATTCGACGTAATCCTTGAGCTGCGGATCGTTGAGCTGCTTGACCTGGCTGCGCAACAGCGCCAGCCATGCGCGGCCCAGTTGGTATTCCTGTTGCGGCGAGACGATGGCAGAACTGGCGTCGCCGAGTGACGGCAAGTCGTCAGCGAAGCCCGGTGAGGCGAGCAGGCAAGCGAGCGTCAGCAGGGTAGGGCGCAAAAAAGTCATGCACAAAGCCTTAGTCGACAAAGAGCTTACTGTAGCCGGACACTTGGCTTGGGACCAGATATTCTAGGCAACTCCACCACCTGACCCGGAGTGACGTAATGACCGATGCTGTAGCCCATGACGCCGAACTGGACGCCAGTGGCCTCAATTGTCCCTTGCCCTTGCTCAAGGCCAAGCTGGAGCTCAATCGGCTGGCCAGTGGCGCTGTGCTCAAGGTCACCGCGACAGATGCCGGCTCCCAGCGCGACTTTCGCACCTTTGCCCGGTTGGCCGGTCATACGCTGCTTCGCGAAGAAGATGAGGCGGGTATTTACCGCTATTGGTTGAAAAAAGCCTGAACCTGCTGCGTTCATTTCTAAGGATTATTGATGTTCAAGGTGTTACGCGACTGGATTCAGCGCTACTTTTCCGACGAAGAAGCCGTGGTGCTGGCGGTCCTGCTGATTCTGGCATTTACCGCCGTGCTCACGTTGGGTGGCATGCTCGCGCCGGTGCTGGCCGGGATGGTGCTGGCGTATCTGATGCAAGGCCTGGTCGTCACGCTCGAGCGCCTGCGCATTCCCGGCGGTGTCGCGGTTGGGCTGGTCTTTGCGTTGTTCATGGGACTTTTACTGGTCTTCATCGTTGTTGTGGTGCCGTTGCTTTGGCATCAACTGATCACGCTCTTCAATGAACTGCCCGGCATGCTTGCCAAGTGGCAATCGCTGCTGTTGCTGCTGCCTGAGCGTTATCCGCATCTGGTGTCCGATGAGCAGGTGTTGCAGGCTATCGAAGTGGCGCGGGGCGAGATCGGCAAGTTTGGCCAGTGGGCGCTGACCTTCTCGCTGTCGAGTCTGCCGCTGCTGGTGAACATCATGATCTACCTGGTCCTGGTACCGATCCTGGTGTTCTTCTTCCTCAAGGACCGGGAGATGATCGGCCAGTGGGTGCTTGGTTACCTGCCGCGTGAGCGTACGCTGATCACACGGGTTGCCCATGAGATGAACCGGCAAATCGCCAACTATATTCGCGGCAAGGTCATCGAGATTGTCATTTGCGGTGGCGTGACTTACATCGGCTTCGTCGTTATGGGGCTCAACTACGCCGCGCTGCTGGCATTGCTGGTGGGCGTGTCGGTGGTGGTGCCGTATGTCGGGGCGGTAGTAGTGACGGTTCCGGTGATGCTGATTGCGTTATTCCAGTGGGGCTGGAGCGATCAGTTCATCTATTTGATGGCGGTCTACGGAATCATTCAGACCCTGGACGGCAACGTGCTGGTGCCTCTGCTGTTCTCGGAGGCGGTCAACCTGCACCCGGTGGCGATCATCTGTGCAGTGTTGTTGTTTGGCGGGTTGTGGGGCTTCTGGGGGGTATTCTTTGCGATTCCCCTGGCGACGCTGTTCAAGGCTGTGCTGGACGCGTGGCCACGCAAGGAGCCGGTAGTGGCGCCACTGCTTTAACGCTCAGCCCTGATTCTTCAGTAAGGCTGAGCGCCTCTTCGCGGGCTTGCCCGCGAAGGCGTAATAACAGGCAACAGATGAATCAGGCCTTGTTCAGAGCCTGAGCTGCAGCCAAAACCGCATCAACATGCCCTGGGACCTTCACGCCACGCCATTCCTGGCGCAGCACACCCTCCTTGTCGATCAGGAAAGTGCTGCGATCAACGCCCATGTATTCCTTGCCATACAGCTTCTTCAGCTTGATCACATCGAACAACTGGCACAGCGCTTCTTCCTTGTCGCTGATCAGCTCGAAGGTGAACGCCTGCTTGGCCTTAAAGTTTTCGTGGGATTTGAGGCTGTCACGCGACACGCCGAATACTTCGGTGTTGGCCGCCTTGAAGGCTTCAAGTTGATCGCGAAAGCCTTGACCCTGAGTCGTGCAGCCCGGGGTGCTGTCCTTCGGATAGAAGTAGATCACCACTTGCTTGCCCTTGAGGCTTGCGAGGCTGATGGTCTGCCCGCTGGTGGCGGGTGCTTCGAAGTCGGCAACCGGTTGGTCGATGGCAACAGCCATGAAAGCTTCCTTACATTGGGTTTTGTGGGCGCCACGGTTCGATCAGGGCGTCGAGGTTCAGCGCGTCGGCGAAATCCAGGAACTGATCGCGCAGCCAGCTGATTTGCACGCCTGCAGGCAAGGTCACGGTAAACGTGGCATTGAGCATGGTGCCGCCGGTTTGCGGCGCCTGATACGTGTCGCACGTAAGGTTTTCCAGTTCGACGTTGTGATCCATGAAGAACTGGCACAGCTCGTTGATGATGTCCGAGCGATAGGCCGAGCTGACATAAGCGACGTACGGCAAGGCCTGTGGACGGTTCTCCAAGGCCGCGCTGCGCACCACGTTAACGGTGAAGGCGTGCTTCTTGGCGAGGCTCGACAGGCTGCCTTCGAGGCGCGCCAGGGCGTCCCAGCTGCCGGAGATCTCAAGAACCAACGCGCTGCACTCGCCATGTCGGGTCAGGCGAGAGGTGACCACGGCGCAGCGATTTTCATGGCTGGCGCGGCACAGGACGTTAGTCAGCTCCATGGGGTTGGCGCCGAGGGCACTGATGACAAGGAATTGTTCGCGAACTGTGGGGGTGGACATGCAGCATTCCTAAAGCGATGAGCGGTCGATACCTTAATGGGCTTTTTTACCGGGGACGAGCCTGCGGATGCGAATTCAGAAAACCCGAGCCGGAAGGTTGCAACGTGCTCCAGAGTGGCAGGAGCGAGGGGCGGCAACGCTGGATCGGGGCTTGTGATGCCGAAAATGGAGGCTGGAACCCGGCGTACGAGCTTATCAGTACCGATCAAAGTCTGAAGGGTAGCGAAAAGCAGCGCCAAGGGGAATGGCAGCAGCGCAGTACTTCGCTTGTACAAGCATCTTGGCGCCAGTACCATTACGGCTCTCTTTTTCCGGCAGGAGCGGTTGCATGATTGCGGGCAGTATGGTGGCACTGGTCACACCCATGGATGCACAAGGTCGTCTCGACTGGGACAGCCTGAGCAAACTGGTGGACTTTCACCTGCAAAACGGCACCCACGCCATCGTGGCCGTCGGCACCACAGGTGAGTCGGCCACCCTTGACGTGAACGAACACATCGAAGTGATTCGTTACGTGGTGAAGCAGGTTGCAGGGCGCATTCCGGTGATCGCCGGTACCGGCGCCAATTCAACTCGCGAAGCCATCGAGCTGACCACCAATGCGAAGACCGCTGGCGCTGACGCTTGCCTGCTGGTCACCCCGTATTACAACAAGCCGACCCAGGAAGGCTTGTACCAGCACTTCAAGGCCATCGCCGAAGCCGTCGACATTCCGCAGATCCTGTACAACGTGCCGGGCCGTACGGCGTGCGACATGCTGACCGAAACCGTGATCCGCCTGTCGACCGTGAAAAACATCATCGGCATCAAGGAAGCCACCGGCGACCTGAGCCGTGCCAAAGCCATCATCGATGGCGTCAGCAAAGACTTCCTGGTTCTGTCCGGTGACGACGCCACCGCAGTAGAACTGATCCTGCTCGGCGGCAAAGGCAACATCTCGGTGACCGCCAACGTCGCCCCGCGCGACATGGCGGACCTGTGCAACGCTGCCCTGAAAGGCGACGCCGTCACGGCCCGCGCAATTCACGAAAAGCTGATGCCGCTCAATAAAACCCTGTTTATCGAATCCAACCCTATCCCCGTGAAATGGGCTCTGCATGAAATGGGCTTGATGCCGGACGGTATCCGTCTGCCGCTCACCTGGCTCAGCGCCGCCTGTCACGAACCGCTGCGGCAGGCCATGCGCCAGTCCGGCGTACTGGTTTAATTGAGGAAGCACTACGCATGAAGCGATTGGCCGGACTTTCCGCACTTGCCTTGATTATCTCCAGCACCAGTGGCTGTGGATGGGTCTGGGGCCCGGAAGGTTATTTCCGTGACCGTGGTAGCGACTACCTGGAAGCGCAACAGACTGCACCCATGCAATTGCCGCCGGACGTCAGCACCTCCAAACGTCTGGACCCGCTGCTGCCTATTCCACGTAACGTTGCTGATGACACCGCCAAGGGCGAATACGTCGTGCCGCGTCCGCAGCCGTTGTCGGCAGTGGCCGACGCCACCGGGTATTCCCTGCAAAAGACCGGTGATTCGCGCTGGATCGTTGCCCAGAATCCACCCGCTGAAGTCTGGCCAGTGGCCGTGCAATTCTTCCAGGACAACGGTTTCCGTCTGGACGAACAGCGCCCGCAAACCGGAGAATTCACCACCACCTGGCAACATTCCGACGAACTGTCCGCAGCGATGGCCAAGCGCCTGAGCGCAGCCGGCGTCGCTACCGACAGCGAAACCCGCGTTCGGGTGCGTATCGAGCCGGGCGTGCAACGCAACACCAGTGAAGTCTACGTGGTCAGCGCCGAGCGTCCTGCCGGCAGCACCGCCGATGTGGCCTTCACCAACCGTTCGGTCAACACTGGCCTGGACGCAGCACTGGTCGATGACATGCTCGCGAGCATGAGCCGCACTTCTGAGAAGGGCGGTTCGGTTTCGATGCTGGCTTCGCGTGATTTCGATACGCCAAGCCGTGTCAGCCTGAGCGAAGACGGCAGCGGCAACCCGGTTCTGAACGTCGGCAATGACCTGGACCGTGCTTGGTCGAGCGTCGGTCGTGCGCTGGAACAGGGCGAATGGCGGGTTGAAGACATCAACCGCAGCCTCGGTCTGTACTACATCAACCTTTCCGAAAAAGCCGAGAAGAAAGACGAGAAGCCTGGCTTCTTCAGCGGCCTGTTCGGCAGTGCGCCGACCAAGGAAGAAGTTGAAGCCCGTGCCGAGCGTTATCAGGTTCGCCTGAGCAAGGTTGGCGACAACGTTCAGGTCACCGTCGAGAAAAACATCAACACCGTGGCGCCGGCAGAAGTGGCGCGCAAAGTGTTGAGCGTGATTCAGGACAACCTGGGCTGATCACATGCGTTTTGCCGTTCTCGGCAGCGGTAGCCAAGGGAACGGCACGCTGATAGCCAGCGCTGATACCTATGTACTGGTCGATTGTGGTTTCTCCCTGCGGGAAACCGAAAAACGCCTGCTGCGACTGGGTGTGAACCCGTCTCAGCTGAGCGCGATACTCGTGACCCACGAACATGCCGACCACGTGCATGGCGTGGGTTTGCTGTCTCGGCGCTACAATCTTCCTGTCTACCTCAGTCGCGGCACCCTGCGCGGGATGCGCAAACCGATTGAACCGGCTGGCCTTCTGGCCGGCGGCGAGCAACTGCAGATCGGCGCACTGAGCATCGGGGTCATTGCCGTGGCCCACGATGCTCAGGAGCCGACGCAGTACGTCTTCAGTGACGGTGAGCGGCGCTTCGGCCTGCTGACTGACCTGGGTTCGTATTGCGAGAAGGTGCTGGACGGCTATCGGGACCTCGATGCATTGATGATCGAGTCCAACCATTGCCGTGACATGCTCGCTCGTGGTCACTACCCGTACTTCTTGAAGCAGCGGGTAGGCGGTGAACTGGGACATTTGAACAACCATCAGGCGGCATTCCTGGTGGCCGAGTTGGGCTGGCAAGGCCTGCAACACCTGGTCCTGGCCCATCTGAGCAGCAAGAACAACCTGCCGCAGCTGGCCCGGCAATGTTTTGTCGACACCCTCGGGTGCGACCCGGACTGGCTGCAACTGGCCGATCAAGATTCAGGGCTCGACTGGCGACACATCGCCTAGCCCACCTACTTAGCAAGCGGAGCCCATCATGGAAAAACGTGAAGAACTCTACCGCGGCAAAGCCAAATCGGTTTTCAAGACCGACGACGCTGACCGCTTGATCCTGCTGTTTCGCAACGACACCTCGGCGTTCGACGGCAAGCGCATCGAGCAGCTCGACCGCAAAGGCATGGTGAACAACAAGTTCAATGCCTTCATCATGCAGAAACTCGAAGCGGCCGGCGTGCCGACCCAGTTCGACAAACTGCTGGGCGACAACGAATGCCTGGTGAAAAAACTCGACATGATCCCGGTCGAATGCGTCGTGCGTAACTACGCCGCCGGCAGCCTGGTCAAGCGTCTGGGCGTCGAAGAAGGCATGAAACTCAACCCTTACACCTTCGAACTGTTCCTGAAGGACGACGCCAAGGGCGACCCGTTCATCAACGAATCCCACGTCGTGGCCTTCGGTTGGGGCACCGCCGAGCAACTGGTTCGCATGAAAGAACTGTCGCTCAAGGTCAATGAAGTCCTGAGCAAACTGTTCGACGACGCCGGCCTGCTGCTGGTCGACTTCAAACTGGAGTTCGGCGTGTTCTCCGACGGCTCCATCGTCCTGGGCGACGAATTCAGCCCGGACGGCTGCCGTCTGTGGGACAAGGCCACCGGCAAGAAAATGGACAAGGACCGCTTCCGTCAGGGCCTCGGTGACGTCATCGAAGCCTACGAAGAAGTCGCCAATCGTCTGGGCGTACCGCTTTAATCGACGCAAGCATCTGATAGCACGGAAAAATTTCGCTTAGGGGGTTCGCTTCCGGCAAAAGTGTTGTTATGATGCGCGCCGTTGGAGAGATGCCAGAGTGGCCGAATGGGACGGATTCGAAATCCGTTGTACCTTCACCGGTACCTAGGGTTCGAATCCCTATCTCTCCGCCATACATAAAAAAGCCCCATAGATCAAGGTCTTGGGGCTTTTTGCATTCTAGGATTCTACGTAGTGTTTCTACGTAAAATTCATTAGTCTTCAGCGCCTCTCTTCGGCGCCTCTTCAGCGCTTCGGAACAGAGCCTGATTTATTCTTCGGTTTCTCACCGGCAGTGCTCCCAGCGCTCCGGGGAAGTCGCTACCTGAAGGCGTACCGGGCGCTTAGCTTCAACAAGCTTTGGTGCTCCGTTCGGGAGCAGGCCGCTCGTTTTGCTTCTCCCGTGAAGCAGGTTTCGCTTATCACCGACAAAACCAAGGGCGACTTGCCGGACTGGCAGACCTACCGTGCATCAACGAACAAGGGCGGCACACTCATCGTGCTACATAGCAATGCAAGCAGTCTCGGGGGCAGGGCGTTTGTCCGATGCTTAGCAGTTGCCATTTTTTCATTTTGGGAAAACGCCAATGCTCCTGGCATAGCTTTCACGGATAAAGCGTTGTAGCAGGTGGGTGATGTTTAGGGTGGCATGAGACTGAAGTGCGATGGGGTCAGGTAAGAGTAGTCACTGTGTAGTGGTCAACTAATCCCGGACACGACGTTAAGTTTTTCCTCGGCCCGCGCTGGCGCCAACCCATCGTTGAATTGGTGAGGCCGAATCCAGTTGTAGCGATGCATCAAAAAATGGCTGATATCGCGCTGTGCTTCCTGCGCAGTTCGATAGCCCACGGTCGGTATCCATTCTGTTTTCAAGCTGCGAAATACGCGCTCCATCGGTGCGTTATCCCAGCAGTTTCCTCGTCGACTCATGCTTTGGCGCATGCGGTATCGCCACAACCGCTGGCGAAAGAGTCGGCTTGCATATTGCGATCCCTGGTCTGAGTGGAATAGCAGATCCGAAGGCCTGCCACGCTGCTCGTAAGCCATATCCAGCGCTTTGATCACCAGCTCAGCGTCTGGCTTTTCCGACAGCGCCCAGCCCACGATCCGACGCGTACAAAGATCCAGGACGACAGCCAGGTAATGCCACTTTCCTTGTGCCCAAATGTAGGTGATATCGCCGCACCAGACTTGATTGGGCGCTGGCACGTCGAACTCGCGGTTCAATGTGTTCGGGATATCCAGTCTTTCTACTGTTGCTCGTTTGTAGGCATGGGAGCCGGGTTGTTTGCTGACTAAATCAAGCTCGCGCATCAAGCTACGCACTTTGAATCGACCGAGTTGCTCACCGTCTTCACGCATCAGTGACAGGATGCTGCGACTGCCCGCAGAGCTGCGACTTTGCGAGAACAGCTCACTGACGCGACTACGCAATCGAAGCCGTTCAACATCCGGCGTGCGGCGCCGCAGGCGCTGGGCGTAGTAACACGAGCGAGTGACGTCAAACACCTTGCACAGCCAATCAACCGGCTCATGGGCGCTCAACTGGTCAATCAGCGCGAACGCTCGTGATCTTCCGACATCAAGAGCGCAGTAGCCTTTTTTAGTATTGATTTCTCTCGCTCAAGCCGAGCAATCCGGGCTTCCAGCTCCTGAATTTTTTGCTGTTCCGGAGTCAGTGCCTTGCTCTGCGGGGTGACGCCTTTATGTTCTTTCTGAATCTGGTCAACCCAGCGGCGCAATGCCGATTCACCAATGCCGAGTGAACGGCTGGCTTCGATGTAGCTGTAGTTTTGTTTGAGCACAAGGTCGGCAGCCTCGCGCTTGAATTCAGGAGTAAAGGAGCGGCGTTGTTTGGTCATCTGACACCTCGATCTGGCGAGCATTCTCGCCTAAATGGGTGTCCGGTTTCATTAGACCACTACACTGTGTTCGCTGCGCTATTTTGAGTCGCTGTCCGTCAGGGGTACAGCTGAAGCGGAACAACGAGCTTGCTAGAAGGGCGCGCTGCGGCGCACTGCTTAACGGAGCTCAGTTGGTGACCGGTTGGATCGCCGCGACTGCCAGTGCCTCGCTTAGCGCGATTGCAGGCGATTACCTCGGCAAGGGACTCATGACCCGTTTCAGGTGGGCTGCGGATCAGCAGGATGCGGAAGGTTGCATGGAGGTTAAGCCTAGGACTCCCAATGGCCGTCATTGACAAACACGCTTGCTAGAGCATACTCGACAAAATATTGTATCAATCAGGCGAGTAAGCTATGACGATTTACAGCTTCGGCTTTGAAAATTTTTTCTCATTCGAAGAAAAAACCGATATTTCATTCGTAATGGATAAGCGAACGAGCTTAAATGATAAGAGTTTCGATTCTTCCGTGTCGGATGAAAGGGTTAGTAAAGTTCTCGCTGTTATCGGTGCAAATGGCTCCGGGAAAACAAATCTTATAAAGCCACTGGCCTATGTTCTCTGGTTTATCACTGATTCATTCTTTGCTAATCCAGAAAATACCAAAACTCGTGTGCGTTCTCATGCTTTCTCTAAAAGTCAACTTATTACGGTTAAGCTTGAGTTTGATGCTGACGGAGTTCGATATAGATACTCGTTACTTAGAAGTGATGAAAGAGTCTATGGTGAGACGCTTGACAAGAAAACAAGCAGGCTGTGGACGAAAATATTTATGCGTAAATGGGATGAGGAGGAAAAAAAATATACTGTAACTCGAAAGGGTTTTGGTACTGCACAAATGCCGCTGGATGAAGTGGGTGAAGAGGTCTCCTTGATATCTTTGGCTGCGCAATATAAAAGTAAAGTGGCAGTCAGTATTTGCAACGCGCTCCGTTTAAATACGACGAATATATCTATGTATGGTCGTAATACATATTATGGTACAACCGACGTCTATGATGCATCCACTTACTATAGTGAAAATGATGCCTCTAGAGAGACGATGGCGCGTTTTCTTCGTGAGCAGGACTTTGGCTTGGTGGATATAACCATCGACTCCTATGATCGTGCGGAAGAAGACGGCACGGTGAGTCAACATCTGTTGCCGTGGGCGGTTCACAAGAGGGGCGATGAAGAAACAAAACTGCCTTTACTATGGGAGTCGAATGGTACGCAGGCGGCGTTTTTTCTGTTGAGTAAAATTCTGCCTCTTCTTGAAACTGGTGGTGTCATGATATATGACGAATTAGAAGGTGATCTACACCCGCTTATGATTGAGCCTATTCTCGATTTGTTTTTTAATAAGCGAACTAATCCTCACAACGCTCAATTAATCTTCACAACTCACTCAATCGAGGTTGTGAATCAGTTGCAAAAAAGTCAAGTGCTTTTGGTTGAGAAAAATGACAGTTCTAGCGAAGCGTGGAAACTGTCGGATATGGAGGGCGTAAGAAGTGATGATAATTTTTATGCTAAATACATGTCAGGCGCCTACGGCGCGATTCCTAGAGTGTGAGTGCCGTCCATGCCGCCAAGAACAGTTAGAAAAACAAACCAAACCATTTTATTTGCTGTTGAGGGAGATACGGAGCTAGCTTTTTTGACACATGTTAAAGGATGTTATGGTGGGCGCGATTGTAATGTAAGTGTCAGAATAAGAAATGCACGAGGCCATGGTCCGCTTGGTATTGTGGATGCACTTATCAGTGGGGTAAGAGGCAAAAGTTATGATTTTTTAGCTGCGATGTTAGATTCTGATATCCCGCTCTGTGATGAAAGTAAGCGTTATTTTAAAAGGTATGGTGTTACGTTGTTTCAATCTAATCCAGCTATTGAGGGGACAATATTAAAGTTAGGCAACAATAGGCTTTTGGAAAATGCTGCGACTGGTGATTGTAAACGTATGTTGGCAAAGCTTTATCCTGGCGATTCCATGGATGTACGATTTTATGAGCGCCATTTTAATAAGGAGTTTATCGATGCTAATCGGGGTAGGGTTTTGCTTGTTGATGAATTAATTGATTACCTGACAGCACCAAAATAATTTGGAAGTGGTCGGATGTTCTAAATTCTTAAGAAGGTTAAAAATATATAATTTTACGACTATGGTGGGGGTTGCAGGCATTCTTCATGGGTTAGTAATAACTGCATCGTCCCGATTTTGAGTCAGTTCACCATCCACTTTAATCGAATCAATAAAATAAAAGTTATTCACTTTTGGCGGCAATCGGTGGTTACACCATGGTTGAGCCCGCCTGAAACCTAGCGCTTTCGCTTAGACAGTTCTAGCGGCGCTGATGATAGTGCTAGTCTTTTATTGGTGCGATTACCGAAAATAGAAGTACGCAAAGACTGCCACCATGACTACGAATATAACCCGCCCCTGGTAAACATCTGAGTTCGCCTTATCCACGTTGATCTTAAGGTAAGTTTCGCTATCGCTCAGACCTCGTGTCTTGTATTTCATGATCTGATTGATTTGGTCGTCGAGTTTCTTGTTGTGACTGCTGTTGTTCGATGCGGCGATAAGCCAAACGATCAACCACAGACCTCCAGTGAGGACGCTCAGTATCAGATGAAAAATGTGGTTGGTAGCTTTCTTCTGACTATTCAGTACGAAAATTTTCTCGTTCATTGTCTCGCCTGCATTGGGCTGGGGTCTGAGTTTCGGTAAGACTCAGAATATCCCAAATTCAGATATCTGAAAACCAGATATAGGTTGGACAGCTGCCCACCCTAACCAGTCAGCCATGCCCAAGACGATCTATAGACCGGAACACGCCGTGCTTTTGTCGCTGCTGAAGAAGTACAGAAAAGCGGCGGGTCTGACTCAAGTTCAGTGCTCACAGGCGCTGGAGCGGCCACAGTCATTCATGAGTGACGTTGAAAGTGGTACACGCCGTTTGGACATCGTGCAGCTTCGCGATCTGTGCAAGGTCCTGGGTGTTGGCCTGCAAGAACTGATTGCAGAGTTCGAAAAAATCTTGTCGAAAGGATGAGCAGGATTGTTGACTAAGCCATAGATTCTATTTTGTTCTGTCATCGATCATGCCATGGTCAGCCAGAATCAAGCACTCGCCATTGCTGATGTATTAACGCTGATGCTTTACAGCTAGCAGGGCATAGCTGCTGGGCTAGAGGATCTTGTACCCAGCCAAGGTGGTGTCATCACACCTGAAAACGCCTTGGCAGCTCCACAGGCACTGGATTGAACGCTCAAGCTCTCACCTACGCATTTAGTCAGTTACAACAAACCTGATCGACAGCTGCACATCTCGGGCCGTGTGGAAGCATATGGACTAGATAAGCGTGGGGTTACAGTTTGGGTCGTCTCGTTAGATAAAGACTCCCAAAACGCGCTACAGGAGCTTGTGTGGGTAGTTGACTGAGTATAACTATCCGGATGAAATACCCCTTGACAAAACAGGGTCAATAGGCGTATAAAGCCCACTCTTTCCAGCAGTCCGCACCGAACGTTCTCGACCTACCTATAGGGTAACGTCAGACGGCGGTTTTCGTTCGTCTGGGATTTGACCCTATCCAACACAACGAGGCGTTTGCCTATGACATGAACCGAATACAGGAGATACAAAGTTGAATAATCAATCACTGCTTTCGCATCAATGCCGGACCACCAACATCAATGGCTTCAGAGTCGATCAAGCGACTGGCGAAGTTTACGGTGAGTACATCATTACCCAGTACACAGCACCAACGGACGCGCTGAAACCAGAGCTCAGTAAATGCCGAAGCGTTGATGATATACACACCTTTCTTAAGCACGTAGACCTTCGCACACTCCCTCCCTTTTCCAGGTTTTCACTTGTTGATGCACAAGATCACGCTCATGGCCAATGGAAAAGAACCGGGGTAGATTGTCGTATCACCCTTCCGATGATGAACACGCTTTACACTCTTCACGGACTTGTGAGGTACGCTAACATCATCGTTATGGCGAAGGCGGATTTGGCGAAGGCACTGGGCGTCGCCGAATCCAACTTGAAGAAGAAACTTGCACCACTGGTCAATGCGAAGCTGTTAAGGGCGTATACATCCTGCGATGACATTCGCAAGGGTGAGATCAAATTGCTCGTAAACCCTCGCCTGATCTTCCGTGGCTTCGACAATGTCCGCGAGGCGTATATAGAGAGATGGTACTTGGATGAGACTAGAGAAAGGTGCTCACTCCATGGCCGAGACACACTTGCAGCTGCTGCGTAAGATTTTAAAAAAAGTTACGCATGAATCGGGCTGCAAGCCTTTGTATTCAAGGGGTAGTTGAAACTCCTCTTATATATAAAGAATTTGCCTAGTGCGAAGCACTACAGTTTAAACATGTTGATGGGCAATAGTCGCATCGTCTCGATTCAGGATCAGCCACCAGTGAATACAATAATATCAACACACATCAAAGCTCTTCGCTTTTGATCTGCTACACCGAAGGTGACGTGCAATGACTGTCAGCGTCCGCTGACGGGGTTACTACTGAATGCGTCCGCATTCGTTTATGCACCGAAGCAAAAGGCAAGGTCAAAGGCAAGAGCTGGATTTTTGTTTAATTGTATTTGTGTCGAGGTACACCCGAAGGAACATCGGCGGTCACGCCATGGTTGATTCAACATGAAAAGCTCACGCTTTCGGTGCGACCACCTTGTGGCGAAGCCAACGAGCCACGAAAGCACCATGACACTAATGCGGTGTCAGCTCATGCAGGCGCTTCTCAAGCGCGCTCTGGAAAACTACCAGCAGGTTGTCCGCATCGAGGCTGGAAATCCTCCTGTGCGACTCAAGCACCCACACGAGGGTCCGTGTAGCATGACCAACGCAGATTGCCTCAAACTGGGTATCCGCCTCAGCAATGTGGTTCAGCAGATCCACCGCCTTTAGTTTCATGAGGTACGTGTCGCCTATTGCGTCGATCATGATTCACCCACCACGCTCACCGCCAGCTTGGCGGTGGTATCTCCACCATACTCTCATCTGGCGAAGCCAACAGGTTACACACGCTTAGGGCGAAACCCTCGGTATATCCAACCGATTAGCCAGCCCGTAATATACAGAGCCACACTCAGCCCTAACCAAATGTTTATGGCGTAAGTGATGTACGACGTTCGTTCTTTGGACATGTTCGAAATTTCTTTCTGGAAGTCCTCATTCTCTTTTCGAATGTCTTCCCGAAGGCTGGCGATGTAGTCACTAGAATAGTTAGAGGCAGTCGCATCCTTGAGATAGCTAGTCAGTTGACTGATCCTTGATTTGTGGTTGTAGGTGGTTCTTTCCTCGGTGGGTAGTATGAGTTGTGTGTACCACCCGATAAGGATCGCCAGAACCAAACAAACCACCACCCACAACCGTTGCCATCCATTCATGTTTACTGCCCTTGTTTGCTTAGTTTGGTGGTGTCTATTTCACCTGTAAACCATCGGGATTTCCACATCCTGTTCCAGCTGTCGACTTGCATGGCATTATGCCGATGGTATGAATTGTTGGTTCGCCATTGGGAATGCTCGGATTGCCGGGCCATGAATAGGGTCCGAAATCATATCTGTCACGCCCTTTGCTATTAGGTCGCATGCCAGAGGGGTAGGTGCTGTTTGTGGTATCCATGGTTGGTTGGGGCTCAGTTAATATATCTGTCTTATAGACAAGGCTGGCAACCAATATAGCGGTACCACAAAAGGCAAAGTATGTTCCCGGAGCCATATCTCTGATTTGGATATTTAGGTCTTCGCCATATTTAACTTTGAAGTCGCCTTGTCTTTCTTGTACGACATAGAAGAGTCTGTAACCAAGAAATATGCACAGGCAACCGCCCAAAACTATAAGCATGCGGTAGATCATGAATAGCTGAATCTGGCTCACGTTTTAATCCTCTGGGGATGTACGAAGGGTAGCAGAGGTATAAACCTCAGGCGAAACCCTAGATAACTACCTGGAAACCCCATGTAAACTATGCTACTAACTAGCTCTATTAGGATTGGTATTAAGATAGGTATGATCTATAAGTCAGTGTTTCCGTAGTGTCTGGCTAAGCTCGACCTTGGCGGAAACATCTGTTTCAGTAGTTTTGTTCAGAAATCACCCAATCCATCAAAAGCAGCCACTTTTCACCAGAATGCAGCAAGCCAGCCTCACCAATAGCCAGTTGACAGCAACTCAGGTGCAGATGGTGTGGTTAATCGTCCTTCTCAGCTCGTTTGGCACAGGCACCACGCATTTTCGTCCTTCGGTATACATCTACCTCCCCGAGAGTGATGTGCATCTTGCAATCACTGCACCGAATGTCTTCGGCTTCTGCCTTACGGTCCCAATTCGATTCCGCTACGTCTCGTTGGTGCTTTTCTTGGCCCATGGGTATGCGCTCCTGTTGAGGATGGTAGTGTTAACTGTAGCTCGCCTCAGGTGTACCGATTCGGGTATAGACCAAGCGATACCGTTAATCGGCCTGTCTGCCTGTACCGAAAATACCCCTTTCGAAACCCTAATCGGCACACCTATAATCGGTACATCCAAAACGGTATAGGAGGGGTTTCAAATGTTCATACGTGCCTATCTGAGAGCTTCGACAGATATACAAGACGCTACACGTGCAAAAGAGCAGTTGAAGGAGTTCGCTGCTGCCAACGGCCAGCGTATCGCTAGCTGGTATATCGAGAACGAATCAGGCTCGACCCTGCAACGTCCTGAGTTGTTCCGCCTGCTGGATGATTGCGAAGCTGGCGACATCCTGTTGATTGAACAGGTAGACCGGTTGTCCCGGTTGAATGATGCTGATTGGAAGAAGCTCCGTGCGATCCTCGACACTAAGGGTGTACTGGTTGTAGCGCTGGACTTGCCTACCTCTCACGCCGCCATGCAACCACCTCGCAATGGTGACGACTTCACAGGCCGTATGCTGGCTGCAATCAACTCGATGTTGATGGACATGCTGGCTGCTGTTGCAAGGAAGGACTACGACGACAGACGCCGCCGTGCTGACCAAGGGATTGCTAAGGCGAAGGAAGCCGGGATGTACACAGGCCGTCCAGTTGACGAGAAACTGCACAAGCGCATCAAGGATTGTCTCGCCGCTGGCATGAGCCTCCGCAAGACAGCAACGACTGTGGGTTGTGCTCTGTCTACGGTGCAGCGTGTTGCCTCAAAGGACTGAGCCTCAATGACTACACCCAATGCCCGCCTTGAGCGGGCTTTGTCATGTCTGGAGCCAGTGTGACGCTGAGTCGTTTGCTGGTCTGAATCAGGCTCACAGAGCGGCCTAGGGTGCAGGGTTATTTTGGAAAAGCTGGCGACTAGACAAGCCCCCAGAGGTGAGCGTTAAACGCATCGGGCAAGACTGACAAAAACGCGTCTCACCTTATTTTTCAGCCAGAAACGCAAAAGCTGAGCAAGAGTGCTCAGTGGTTTTCAGCGCGGGCCAGGTTTTGGAGAACTAGCGCCCGTTTAACGTTTTGACAATCCAGTCTTTGAGTTTGAATGTGTAGTGGATGAGAGTTAATACACCCGCCACAACGATCACTGAACTGGCTATCCCGTATACCTTTGCGAGATCGCCATTTTCAGGCGCCACTTCGAAGTATTTTGCCAGTGGCTGCATCAGTTCAGGCGAAAGCGTTGCAGATGCGATTACTCCAAATATTATTGTAATTCGGCGAGTATAGGATTCTGATTTGATTTTGTCGTCTAGCTCTAAAGCTTTGCGAACGGTTTCAATCTTTTTGTGAAGTAATTTGTAGATGGAGCTTAATTGTTCGCCCCTTTGTATTTCCTCAATGTACTTGGCTATTTCTCCATACTTGTGTGCCGATAAAAGCGTTTCTTCGAATTCTAGGATTTCAAATTCAAGTCGAGCGACGTCTATGGCTGTTTTGCATTTGTCTAGCCCCAGTGAGGCGTAGGAGTAGTATGTTTGTATGAAGTGTGACGCTTCGTTGAGTACTTGGATGTCGGAGGTTAAATTATTAAAGGTGTAAGAGTCGTGCTGCTCGACAAATTCTTCTACCTGCAAAGACGCTAGCATCAAAGATACCGGCTCAGAGTAGAAGTTATTGAAGTCGTCGAAGTTTCTCATGTCTTTACTGTTCAAGTCGGCGTATATTATCTTGTCCGACAGGAAGGCGCGAGCCAATACGCTGTTGACCAATTGCTTGTGGGTTGACCAGTTTTCGGATGAGCTCGATTTTTGATTGGTGTGGGAGCTGATGTAAATTATCGGCTTCCCTCTCCAATGTTGTCCTATGGAGTCGTCATTGTACTGGCCGCCATACCACCTAATCTGCGTCTGAACGGCTCCTACGGAAATGGTGCGAGCGACTACCGATAGCAGATTTCGTGCTATATCCGTGAGGGTAAGTTGATCTGTATGTACTAGCTCGTAGACAGTTAGACGCTCGTCTACGAATTCAATTTCTTCCGGGGTATTCAGCGCGGCCCCCATGATGGTTTCAAATGCTTCTCGCTGGAGAAGCCTTTCCCTTCGAGACATCTGGGCCATCTGACATTCGGTGCAAGCAACGTGTAATTCTTTTACACAAAGTACTGATGTCAGGTTTTGTCGCGATTTATTTACTTCGCTGTGCACTAGGGTTTGAATCGTGGACTCTTCAAAGCCAGATATGCTCGGCAAAGAAATGCTGATTATGCCACCCTTGTAAACTTTGATGTAGGGAATGACTAGCTCATGGTCTTCATCCCCTTCGCATTTAATGGCAATCGGACGCATGAATATTCTAGCGCTTTCTGTAGGGAAACCATATGCAGTGTTAAATAGGCGTTTGTCAGACAATATTAAATCTAGAGCTAACGATAAGGCGTAAGTGTTGGAGTCTCCGGGGTTGGCTTTGAGGAAGTCATTGTGCCCGGTAACTGTCATTCCTTGTTCGGTGATTGTTGTTTCGATGTTGAGTTGTTGTGATCTGAGTCTTTTGTCGTCTGTGAAGTAGATTTTTCCACTGCTGGTTAACGCGAAACTAAAGGCGTCGGATTCGGCAAGTATTTCGCACATCCCTTCAAGATTTACGTTTCCTGTAATCTTGGATGAATACAAAAAAGTTGCTGTGCCTGAGTATGTGTTTTCTTCGTTCGAGGTGTTTTCAATACTGGATTCTGTATTGAGTAAGCTCATCAACTAGTCTTCCTTGTAGCTAACGAATCAGCCGGAGCCGTTTTCCAATGATGATCGCATGGAACGTAGCTGTCAGCTACGAATCCACGGTTGATCAATGCTGATGCAACGAGGTGAGCGTACCGTTGAAGTGTTCCGGCTGCTGGGTTAGTCGTGACCTTCGGTCAAAGGTGCATCCCCTGTCAGCGGAGCTGACGTTTAAACAGTCGGTAGGGTGGGGAGTTTCGATATAGCTTTGAGCTTCTGCTTTGGTGATGACCCGTCCGAGTAAACATCGAATGTCACCGTGCCGGTTTCATGACCTACAAGCTCCTTGATTAGCCTGTCTGCGATGTCTGCTCGCACCAACTGAGTGATTACCGTCGCCCTAATCCAATGGAATACGCGGGTTCGATCAAAGCCCATGGCTGTCTTCAACCTGCCGAATGCTTTACTCAGTGCATCCGAACGAATCCCGTATTTGTTGTTGCTGTCGGTAGTCACCAGATAGCCGTCCTTGGAAGCTTTGGTGAGTCGATCTACGAGCGCCGTTAGCTTGGGATGCACTGGCACCTGTCGAATGCCTGCAACGGTCTTCGAATCCACGATATCGAACATCTTCACCCCATCCACGGTAATCAGATGCTCCTTGCGAAGCTGGCACAGTTCCTCGATTCGAGCCCCGGTATACGCACCCAACAAGATCAAGTCTGGCAGTGCGCCTATGTTCTGTTCCTTCGCTGCTGAATACAGAGTGCCGATTTCCTCGATGGTGAATGCCTTCCGTTTTGCGTCAAGCTTGGCCCTGCCCTTAAGTGTGGGCAGGGTATGTTTCTCAAATGGGTTCACGTGCCCTTTGAAGGTCTGTCGCCACTGTGGTTCATGCTGCTGCGCCCATTGCCAAAGCTGGCTTCCAGCGAGCAGGTATTGCTGCTTGGTTTTTGAACTGAGTTTCATGCCCTGTAGCCAAGCACTCACAGAATCAAAGTCGAGTTTGGTGTCAGTCGTTTGCAAATGCTCCGACAGATTCAACAGCTTCGATTCCTGCTGATTCACCGTCTTGAGTGCAACGTGATGCTCAAGCCTGTAGGTGCGAAATGAGGCAAGCCGGGCTTTCGTAATAGGGGAGCGTGCCTTGTAGCTGGCGGGATCTTTTACCAGCACTTCCAGTTCCTGGCCCTGCTCGCCAGTGAGTGTGTAGTCAGTGCCGAGACGCTTTTGCAGAATGTCCTTGAGCCCTTTATTCAGTTCATCCTGAATGTGGACGCGACCGCCAATCCCATCTTTTAGGTGATCGCCCACGAGCATCAGCATTGCTTCCTTGAAACGAGGGCTGTTCATCAGCTTCGCTTTGAAAGCTGGATCGACATCAGGCAGCGGTGGGGCTGGCTCACCAACAAGCGCTCGCTTTTGCCCTTGTGTGAGTGCGTCTAAATCCTCAAGGGTTTGCACTACCTCTTCCTGCCAGCCTTCTCCGAGTTGCTTACCTTCTCGCGCCGCCTTTATCTGGCTCTTCCAAGTTGCGAGGATCGGTAGGCGGCGATCAAGGGCCTCTTTGTGCACGCCCGTCTTGAGCGACAGTGAAAGTATCCGGCGACCTCCGAACGCGTTCTGCACATCCTTGGGAATGGCTAGCCGCACGTGGTAGGTCCCGCCCTGAAGTTCAAGGTTGTTAGCTTTGGCCACGTGCTGCTCCAATCGATCCATAGTACGTAAACATTGTACGTAAAACGTTGAGTAAAGCCAGTAAGTACGGTGTTGACTGGCCTTCGGTGGTGTATATTTAGGGTCCCTATCTCTCCGCCATTACATAGAAAAAGCCCCGTAGCTGAAAAGCTACGGGGCTTTTTCGTTTCTGGCGGTTTTTGGTCATTCATCTCGACGAGCGGCCAAGGGAAAGCAGGCGGATCCCGGTCATTAGCTATCATGCATAAAGAGCTAATTCACCGGATGGCAGGGCAGACCATGAACAGATGGCGACGGCTTTGGTTGATTATCAAGCTGATGGCAGCCGTTGCGGCCTGTGTCGCCGTTGCTGTTCAGGCTTTTCTCTACATGCTGGATAGCCCCGACGCAGCGCAAATTCATCCTTTGAGCATTGTGGTTGCCGGGCTGATCTTTGGCTTCATCACCTTTGGAATTCTTTCACTGATTGAAATCGGAATCTTGGGGCTTGTAGGCTTTTTCCTCCCCGGAACTCCTCCACCTCAAGCAACACCTGAGAGCGACGAAGGGCTTTCGCCGCAAGGCCCGTTGGCTCTGCAATCCGACGACTCGGCTCATCAGAAAAATCTGTGAAGCCGACGATTTTCAGCCTCAGAAAAAAGCGTTGTGGACGGATCCTACAAAGAGAATTCCGGGCTTACGCAACGGTGCGAATCTTCTTACTTCGCACGCAGATACGTCCGAGATTGATCGAGGGTATATTCGATTTGTAGCGAAGGCCCGGATATAGACATCGCGGTCACGCAATAACCGAACGTGGCACACCATCTGATGGTTGTTCGTTTAATCGAAGATTTATTCCCTCAAGGAAGAGGTGGCGATGTACAACGGCGGTGAAGAACAGTTTCAGAATGGCGATCAGCCCGGGGATGTCGCGAGGTTAGCTAATGCCTAGGGATATTCATCTGGATACGGGGCGGTTAGCCAATATTTTCAAGGCGCGGATAAAAAATACCGGATGCCCATTCTGTGAGCACGATGAGTGGGAATTGCCACTCCAGGCCGGTGCAACTGGCGTCGGATTGCCTTGGGCGCGAGGCCAGGAGTATTTACGTTTCGGCACGCCTGCGGTGATGCTTAACTGCAAGCATTGTGGGTTTATACGTCTGCATTCGCTCAATGCACTGGCAAATATAATCGTTCAGGACGAGTGCAAAACCAGTGTGCTGGAGGTAAGCGATGAGTGAGCCTTTTGTGCTGGTAAATCTTGACGAGCATTACCCTGACCGTTTCCCTGGCAGCAAAAAGAACGGCAGTGACGATAATGGAAGAAAACCACCAGGTCCTCCAGGAGAAACCCCGATGGAACCGCGTGTATCCCAACTTGAGACACATATCGAATACGTGCGGCGGGACCTCGGCGACCTTCGCGTGGAGTTTCGTGAGCACCGTAAAGAATCTCGAACGGATTTTTGTGAGCACCGCAAAGAAGCTCGTACTGATTTTCGTGAGCATCGCAAAGAGGCCCGTACGGATTTCCGTTTACTGTTCAGCGCGTTGATCACCACGGCACTGGGCTTGGCAGCGATGATGGGAAAAGGGTTCGGGTGGTTGTAGACGAACGTGCAAAGAAAACCGGCGAAACGCCGGTTTTTTGTGCAATTTGCAGGCACCTGAATTCTTTAGCTCTGAAGGTCGACAGACCCTCAGAATGAAGGCGGCGTGATCACCCAAATCACCACTGCGTCCACCTCTCCAGGATTCCCATACCGATGCGGCTCCTGGCTGGAAAAGCTAAAACTGTCGCCTTCACTCAGCTGAAAATGCCGATCTCCTACCCACAACTCAAAACTCCCCGACAGCAAATACCCAGCCTCTTCACCTTCATGGCTATAGCTCTGCTGACTGTAAGTACCCGGTGGAAACCTCGAGTGCAGCATCTCCAGTTGCCGATTCGGCTGTGGCGTCAGCAGCTGATCCACAATCCCGTCTTCGTAATGAACGCTCATTCGCGCGTTTTTGCGCACCACCACCCCGTTGTCCTCGGGCGCGGTATTGCCCTCACTGGCGAAAAACCATTGAATGGTCACGCCCAAGCTACGAGCGATGTTGAACAGCGCCGGAATAGAGGGATAAGCCAGGTTTCGTTCCAGCTGACTGATATAGCCCGCCGTCAGCTCACTCATCTGCGCCAGTTCCGCGAGGGTCATGCCCCGACGTTTACGCAACCCACGAATCCGTGTGCCGAGAAAATGCGGTTCTGCCGCCGCGCTGACCTGTGTGGGCGCGCTGCTGGCAGGCGGCATCTTGCTGCTGTTGCTCATGGCGTGCTCCAAACCGGGGATTGTGTAAAAGCCCCGGAGTATAAAACAGCCTCAAAGCTCCCAGGCGACTTTCAAACCTTCGTAGATGGCTTCTTCGGCGGTGCGCGGGGCGAGGCAGTCGCCGATGCGCCGGAACTCCACCAGGCCTTGAAGCTCGGCGCCCAGCGTATCGACCGGTTGATGGCCTTGGCAGAGCACGAGCGTGTCGATGTTTTCGAACAGCATCGGCTCGCCGCTGGCGGTGTGTTGCAGGTAGACAGTGTTGTCGTCGCAGCCATACAGGCGCGCGTAAGGCGTGATCGGGATGCCGAGTTTGTGTAGTTCTCCAGCCAGGTGATCGCGCACATACAGCGGCAGGTTTTCTCCGCAATGGGTGCCGTTGACGGCCAGTTGTACCTGGTGCCCGGCGCGGACCAGACGTTCAGCGATACCGGGTCCGATCCAGTCGCAGCGCCAGTCGACCACCACCACGGAACGGCCGATCTGCACTTCATCGCGCAGTACTTGCCAGGCGTCTACCACCTGCAATTCACCGCCGCGCTCGAACGCTGGCCAATACGGTTCGGCACCGGTGGCGAGGATCACCATGTCCGGCCGTTCGAGTTCGACCAGTGCCCGGTCGACGCGAGCGTTGCGCACGACGCGCACGCCGGCCAATTCCATTTCCCGTTGCAGGTTGGTGCTGGCACCACCGAATTCAGCACGTCGCGGTAACAATTGCGCGAGCAATACCTGGCCACCGAGTTGCGAGCTGGCTTCGTAGAGCGTCACGTCATGTCCGCGCTGAGCCGCGACGGCGGCAGCTTTCATTCCGGCCGGGCCACCGCCAGCGACCATGATGCGTTTGCGTTGCTTCGTCAGTTGTCGTTGGCCAAAGATCAGCTCGCGCCCGGTTTCCGGATGCTGGATGCAAGAGATCGGCAGGCCTTTGTGAAAGTGGCCGATGCACGCCTGATTGCAGGCGATACAGGCGCGCACATCTTCGACGTGGCCGGTGTCGGTTTTGTTGGGCATTTGCGGGTCGCAGATCAGGGCGCGGGTCATGCCGCAAACATCGGCCTGACCGCGCGCCAGAATCAGTTCGGCTTCCTGTGGTTGGTTGATGCGCCCGGTGACGAACAGCGGAATCGACAGACTGGCCTTGAAAGTGCCGGCTTCCTTGGCCAGATAAGCCGCTTCGATCGCCATCGGCGGCACGATGTGTACGGCGCCGCCCAATGAAGCCGAGGTCCCGGCGACGATATGCACGTAATCAAGCATCGTTTGCAACGATTGCACGGCAGCCAGGGATTCGTCCTCGGTCAGGCCTTCAGGGTCGCGTTCATCGGCGGAAATACGCAGGCCGATGATGAACTGGTCATCGGTGTTGGCACGCACAGCCGCGATCACTTCACGCAGGAAACGCAGGCGTTGGTCCAACTCACCGTTGTAGCCATCGGTGCGACGGTTGACCCGTGGGTTGATGAATTGCGCCGGCAGGTAACCGTGGCTTGCGACCACTTCCACCCCGTCGATTCCGGCTTGATACAAGCGTCGGGCCGCTGCGCCGTAGCCGGCGACGATCTCATCGATCATCGCTTGATCGAGCGCTCGCGGCATCACTCGAAAGCGTTCGTTGGGCACCGCCGAAGGCGAGTAAGCGACGGCCAGCAGGCCATCGCTGGACTCCATGATCTCTCGCCCCGGATGGAAGATTTGCGACAGCACCACTGTGCCATGCGCGTGGCAACTCTCGGCGATCTTGCGATAGCCCTCGATGCAGGCATCGTCAGTGGCCATCAGCACATGCGAGGTGTACCGCGCGCTGTCATGCACACCGGCCACTTGCAGCACGATCAGCCCGACGCCGCCTTCGGCCCTTGCAGTGTGGTAGGCGATCAGTTGCTCATTGACCAGGTTGTCGGTGGGCATAGAAGTGTCGTGACCGCTGGACATGATGCGGTTTTTCAGCCGTTTGCCACGCAGCTGCAAGGGTTCGAACAGGTGCGCAAAAGCAGGGGACGAGGTCGGCATGTTGCGGGTACTCCAGGCAGGCTGAAGCCGAAAGGCCGGGTTTTCGGCGTTGTTATTATTTGCCTATAGAAATTTACCTGTAGTAAAAAATCAACTTGTTTTTTTACTTGTGCTCGCAGTAGATTCATTTGGCGCCCGCACCTGGGGCGAACCTCACAACAATAAAAAGGGCCACGTCGGCGTTCAGTCGGGTGGCACCTGCAAGAGGAACCACTGATGAAATCGAACACGCTCAAGCACGGTTTCTTGTTGCTGTCCCTGGCCATGAGCCTGGGCAGCGCTCAGGCAGCACCGGATATGGTGGTGGTGGGTTACGGCGGCGCCGGCCAGAAAGCCCAGGATGTGGCGTTTTTCCAGCCGTTCAGCGCGGCGGATCACAGCAAGCTGATCCAGAGCGAATACAACGGTGAGATGGCCCGGATCAAAGTGATGGTCGACACCGGCAACGCCGATTGGGACGTAGTGCAGATCGAAGGCCCGGACCTGATGCGCGGTTGCGACGAAGGCATGTACGAAAAACTCGACTGGAAAACCCTGGGGCGCGCCGAGCAGTTGATTCCCGACGCGGCGCAGGCGTGCGGTTCCGCGGCGCTGGTGTGGAGCGTGGCAATTGCCTACGACACGCAAAAGCTGGCGCAGGCCCCGACCTCGTGGGCCGACTTCTGGGACGTGCAGAAAATCCCCGGCAAACGTGGGCTGCGCAAACGCGCGGTGTACAACCTGGAATTCGCCTTGCTGGCCGACGGCGTGAAGGTTGAGGACGTGTATTCAGTGTTGAACACGCCGCAAGGTGTCGACCGCGCCTTCGCCAAACTCACCGAACTCAAACCCTACATCCAGTGGTGGGAAGCTGGCGCGCAACCGGCGCAATGGCTGACAGCCGGGGATGTGGTGATGACCTCCACTTACAGCGGGCGCGTGGCGGATGCCGCACAAAATGGCAGCCACCTCGGGCTGGTCTGGCCGGGCAGCCTGTATGGCATGGATTATTGGGCAATCATCAAGGGCTCCAAACACGTCGATCAGGCCAAGCGCTTTATTGCCTTCGCCAATCAGCCGGATGCCCAGGTCAAGTATGTCGAGCAGATCCCTTATGGCCCGACCAATACCGAAGCCGCCGCCAGACTGGACGCCAAGCTCGCGCAATGGGTGCCGACTGCGCCGCAAAACCTCAAGGGCGCGCTGTCGATGGACGTGGCGTTCTGGGTCGATCACGGCGAAGAACTTGAAGAACGCTTCAACGCCTGGGCCAGCAAGTAGTCGCAAACGGCTGGACGTGTCAAAGCGTCGAGCCTTACTGTCTTGCGCAGTCCGATCAGCCTGGAGAACCAAAACAATGAATGAGATCGCTACCCCACTGCGCAGCGCCACGGAACAAAAGCTGCGAGTAGAGCTGGCCGCTTGTTACCGATTGATCGCGCACTTTCGCATGACTGATCTGATCTTCACCCATATCTCGGTGCGAATTCCGGGGCCTGAGCATCACTTCCTGATCAATCCATACGGGCTGATGTTCGATGAAATCACCGCCTCCAATCTGGTGAAGATCGGTCTTGATGGCCGGGCCGTCGAGTCGTCGCCGTACCCGGTGAATCCGGCAGGGTTTGTGATTCACAGCGCCATTCACGGTGCCCGTGAAGACGCGCAGTGCGTGCTGCACACCCACACCAAATCCGGTTGTGCCGTCGCTGCGTTGAAATGCGGATTGCTGCCAGTGAACCAGATTTCCATGGAATTCTATGGGCGGGTCGCTTACCACGACTATGAAGGTGTGGCGCTGGACATGAGCGAGCAGCAACGTCTGGTGCAAGACCTCGGCGACAAACCGGTGCTGATGCTGCGCAACCACGGTTTGCTGACAGTCGGGGAGACCGTCAGCCAGGCGTTTTTGCGCATGTATTACCTGGAGAAAGCCTGCGAAATCCAGCTGGCCGCGCAAGCCGCCGGTGAGTTGGTATTGCCGCCAGCCGAGGTGTGCGAACACACCGAGCGTCAGTTCAACGAACCCGGCCGTCCGTTGGACGAAGGCGAGTTGAGTGACCCGGACGCCATGCAATTGGCCTGGGCGGCGCTGTTGCGATTGCTGGATCGGGTAGCGCCGGGTTATCGCGACTGACGGGATGGGCTCACCCCGGTTTCTCCTGCGTTCAACTGCTGGAGACTTGCCACACTCTTGCTGTACAGTCGTTCAGCCCGCGCGCTTACCGCCGCGTCCCTAACGATTGATCCACGGAGAGTATCGCGCATGAGTCAGGAAGCCCGTTTTTCCCGCATGGAGCCGGAGTTGCGCAAGGCCAACCTGATCGAAGCGACGCTGGTGTGCCTCAAGCGTCATGGTTTTCAGGGCGCTTCAATCCGCAAGATTTCCGCCGAGGCCGGGGTTTCGGTCGGGCTGATCAGCCACCATTATTCCGGCAAAGATGAACTGGTCGCCGAGGCCTACCGAGCGATTACGGGGCGGGTCATGAGCCTGTTGCGCGACGCGATGGAGAAGGCAGCGCCGACGGCCCGCGAACGATTGTCAGCGTTCTTTCGCGGTTCGTTTTCGGCCGAGTTGCTCGATCCGCAGCTGATCGACGCCTGGCTGGCATTCTGGGGCGCGGTGCGCACGGCCGAGTCGATCAACCTCGCGCACGAACATTCCTACGGCGAGTACCGTGGGATCTTGCGCAAGGTGCTGACCGAGCTGGCACAGGAAGAAGGCTGGGAAAATTTTGATGCCGACCTGGCCGCCATCAGCCTCAGTGCATTGCTCGACGGCTTGTGGCTGGAGTCGGGCCTCAACCCTGGCACCTTTACTCCGGAACAAGGCATTCAGATTTGCGAAGCCTGGGTCGACGGATTGCAGGCCGGCGGTCGCCAACGGTTTTGCGTCCAGACGACGGGCTGTTGATCACTCGTTCAGCTGTCGATACTCTCTGGCCCCACGGCAACAAAACACTCTAATAAGAAACACGCCTTCGGGCATTTGCGGGACACCTAGCGATGACTCCTCGGGTACTGATCGTCGATGACGATCCGCTGATTCGCGAACTGCTGCACGCCTACCTGTCCCAGGAAGGTTACGAAGTGCATTGCGCCGCCACGGCCGAACTGGCCGACACCTTCCTGGCGAGCCAGACCGTCGATCTGGTGATGCTCGATATCCGCCTGCCCGGCAAGGACGGCCTGACCCTCACCCGGGAGCTGCGGGTGCGTTCCGAAGTCGGGATCATTCTGATCACCGGTCGCAACGATGAAATTGATCGCATCGTGGGCCTGGAATGCGGCGCCGATGACTACGTGATCAAACCGCTCAACCCTCGCGAATTGGTGTCCCGGGCGAAAAACCTGATCCGCCGGGTTCGCCACGCGCAGACACCGCAACCGGTCGCGGCCATTGCCAAGCCCGTCAAACAATTTGCCGACTGGGCGCTGGACACCGACCGCCGGCGGCTCATCGACCCCACCGGCAGCGAAACCCTGTTGACCCACGGCGAATATCAGTTGCTCAGCGTGTTCTTGCGCAACAGCGGGCACACCTTGAGCCGTGATCAGTTGATGGACCAGATCCGTAATCGCGAGTGGGTGCCCAATGATCGCTCCATCGACGTGCTGGTCGGACGCTTGCGGCGTAAATTGCACGACGACCCGGCCGAGCCGCAACTGATCATCACCATCCACGGCGCCGGGTATCTGTTCACCGCCAGCGTGGCGGCCTGAGTTTCGTGGGGCGGGTGTTTGCGCTGCTGCTGGCGCTGGTCGCCAACAGCGCGATGGCCGCTGAGAACATTCGCTACTGCGACTATCCGGTGTACCCGCCGATCTCCTGGAGCGACGGCAAACAAGTGCGTGGCCTGGCCCCCAGCGTGGTGAAAAACCTCTTCGGGCGCCTGGGCTATGACGTCGAAATCGTCGTGCTGGGCAACTGGAAACGTTGCCTGCTCGACGTCGCCGAAGGCCGGGTCGATGTGGCCCTGGCCTACAGCACCGCGCAACGGGAACAGAGCATGATTTTTTCGACGGTGCCTGTGTTGCGCGAAGAAGTCGCGCTGTTCATCAACCGTCAGCACCCGGTGAAATTTGATCGTCTGCAAGACCTGGCCAATTACCGGGGCGGGCTGTTGTTCGGCGAAAGTTACGGCGTCGAATTCGACCGCCTCGTCGCCCAGCAACAGAACATCGAATGGGTTTCGGACAGCCGCCAGAACTTCGGCAAACTGATTCGCGGGCGCATTGATTTCATCACCTCGGAACGACGCACCGGGCAGTTGTACGTCGAAAACCTGCCGGGCGCGCAAGACATTGTCGCGTTGCCCAACGCCTTGAGCGTCGATTACCTGCGGGTTGCGGTTTCGCGCAAATCCCCGCTCGCCAGGCGCATGCCGGAGATCGACGCGCAGTTGCAGCGCATGGTCAGCAGCGGGGAGGTCGAGCGCTTGCTCAACGAAAGCGAAGTCACCTACCGCGACATGATCAACCTGCCGGTCAATTCCAAATGATTCGCGCCCGGCCCGGTGGACTGTTGCGGCGTCTGCTGCTGTTCATTCTGTTGTTCAGCCTGTGCTTCACCGTGCTGGCGAGCACCGTGCAGTTGTACTTCGAATACCGCCGCGAGATGCGCGACATTGACTCACGCATGGAGCTGATCCGCGCCGGTTATCTGGCCAGCCTGGAGCGCAGTCTCTGGGACTTGAACCAGGAACAATTGAACGTGCAGTTGCGCGGTCTGGTGGACTTCTCCGACGTGGCGCGGGTGCACCTGAACAGCCCCGATTTTGATCTGCTGCAAGGCAACGCCGACCCGGTCGGGCCGCTGCGCATCGAGCGTTTCGAGCTGGACTATCAACCGCCGTCCGGGCCTTTGCGGCATCTGGGGCAATTGGAGGTCAGCACCGATCTGGGCGCCGTGCATCAGCGTTTGTACGCCACCGGATTGACCAGCCTGCTGTGGATGAGCGTGTTTCTGTGCGGTTTGGCGGTGGCGCTGTCGGGGTTGTTTTACCGCTTGGTCACCCGGCACCTGCAAGTGATGGCTGAATTCGCCCGGCGCATCGCTGCCGGTGACTGGCACGAGCCCTTGCATCTGGACAAGCGCCGCAGCGCGAACGAAGACGAAATCGACACCGTGGCCCATGCTCTGGACGACATGCGCCGGGCGATCCTCAGTGATATTGAACGACGGGAAACCGATCGACTGGCCTTGCAGAACAACCGCGATGAGTTGCTACGAATGGTCGAACGTCGCACCGCCAGCCTGATGCGCGCCAAGGACGAAGCCGAGGCCGCCAATCTCGCCAAGTCGCGGTTCCTGGCGACCATGAGCCACGAATTGCGCACACCGCTCAACGGCATTCTTGGCATGGCCCAATTGCTGCGCGGCGCGAATCTGGATGAGCGCGACGGCAAACGTCTGGATGCGCTGTACAAGGCCGGCGAAGGGTTGTTGTCGATTCTCAATGAAGTGCTGTTCTTCGCTCGACTGGAGGAGGGCGTCAGTCACCCGGAACCGGTGGATTTCTCGCTCAGGCATTTGCTCGACGAAGT
Source organism: Pseudomonas arsenicoxydans (assembly GCF_900103875.1). Classification (NCBI taxonomy): domain Bacteria; kingdom Pseudomonadati; phylum Pseudomonadota; class Gammaproteobacteria; order Pseudomonadales; family Pseudomonadaceae; genus Pseudomonas; species Pseudomonas arsenicoxydans. Next base: position 2,680,462 of record NZ_LT629705.1, read on the forward strand.
GCTGACGCTGCTTGAGCCGCGCGCTATGAGCAACGATACGACGCTGCACTGCCGAGTAGATCCGAAGGTCGCTGACAGGCATCACGGTGCCGAGCAGTTCCTGCGTCAGGTGCTGAGTAATTTGCTGGCTAACGCGATCAAGTTCACCGAGGGCGGCGAGGTTCGCGTCGATGTGGCGTTGCTGGCGCCAGTCCCCGGGCAGCGGCTGCGATTGAGCGTGACGGACAACGGCATCGGCATTGCCCAGGCGGTGCAGGAAAAGATTTTCGAGCGTTTCACCCAAGCCAGCGAAGAGGTTGCGCAACGCTTTGGCGGAACCGGTCTCGGGTTGGCCATCAGCAAGCATCTGGTTGAACAACTGGGTGGGCAGATCGGTGTTGAAAGCGAAGTCGGGCAGGGCAGTTGTTTCTGGTTCGAGGTGACGCTGCAACCGGGTATTGCCGGCTTGGCCGACGTGGCGATCCACAGCGAACCCGGTCGCGCGCTGAATGTTCTGGTGGTCGAGGACGTGCCTCTGAACCGTGAAGTGGTCAGCGGTTTGTTGCAAGGGGACGGGCATCGGGTCTGGCTTGCAGAGGAGGGCGAACAGGCGCTGATCCAATGCGCTGCGCAGACTTTTGATTTGATTTTGCTCGATGTGCATCTGCCGGGCATCAGCGGTGTCGAGTTGTGCAAACTGATCCGCCACACCGAGGGGCCGAACCGTCACTGCCGCATATTCGCCCTGACCGCCAGCGTGCAGCCGGCATTGGTGCGCGGATATCTGGATGCCGGGATGGATGGCATCCTCGCCAAACCCCTGAAACTCGACAATCTGCGCCAGGCTTTGGCCGGGAAAGCGCTTTTGCCTGCGCCACAAAGGGCGGATGAGGCGATGGACTGGCCATTGCTGGACACGCATCGCACCTTGCTCGGTGAACAGAAACTTCAGGGCTTGCTGGCGGTGTTGCGCGATGCGATCACGCAGCATCGCGAGGCACTCAAGGAGGCGATCGAGGCCGACGATTGCACCGAAGTCGCCCACCTTGCCCATCGTCTGGCCGGCAGCAGCGACTCTTTGGGGTTCCGGGCATTGGCCGCTGCACTGCGTGCGCTGGAAGAGGCTGCGCGGATCAACGATGAGTCGGCAGTGCGGGCATTGGCGACGCAAGTTCAGGCGCATTTGCAGCGTTCGCAACAGACGCTGGCCGAGCTGCTGCACACCTGACGTACAAGTTCGTTACGACTTTTTACAACTTCGATCTTTACGGTCAACCGGACCTTACATGGTCTTCCAATAATCGAGGCAACCGCCACCGCGCGGTCTTCGAAGCTTATTGGAGATAATAATAATGAACTGCCGTAAAGCTGATCCTTTCTCGCGCCACGCGCACCTTGCTGATGGGGTGCGGGCATGAGCGAATCCACTGAACGTAAAGGCATCCAACTGACACGCGCCCTCAAGAGCCGGCACATTTTCATGTTGTCGCTGGGTGGCGTGATCGGCACCGGGCTGTTCATGGGCTCTGGCGTGACGATCAACCAGGGCGGACCGGTCGGGGCGATTCTGGCCTACCTGGTCGCCGGTTTCCTGATGTACCTGGTGATGGTGTGCCTGGGCGAATTGTCCGTGCAGATGCCGGTCTCTGGTTCGTTTCAAACCCACGCCACCAAATTCATCGGACCGGCCACCGGTTTCATGATCGGCTGGGTGTACTGGATGAGTTGGGCGACCACCGTAGGACTGGAGTTCACGGCGGCGGGCATGCTGATGGTGCGCTGGTTTCCGGCGGTGCCGATCTGGTATTGGTCGGCGCTGTTCGTGGTGGTGCTTTTCGGCCTGAATGCGTTGGCGACGCGCGCTTTCGGTGAGGCGGAATACTGGTTCTCCGGGATCAAGGTCGCGGCGATTCTCGGCTTCATCGTGGTCGGTGTGCTGGTGATTTTTGGCGCGATTCCCCTGAACAGCGGCGCACCGGCGCCAATGATGACCAACCTGATCGGCGACTCATTGTTCCCCAACGGCCTGTCTGCGGTGTTCGCGGTGATGATGACCGTGGTCTATGCCTTTCAGGGTTGCGAGATCATGGGCGTGGCCGCCGGCGAAACCGATCAGCCGGAAAAAAGCATCCCGCGCGCGGTGCGCAATGTGGTGTTTCGCGTATTGATTTTCTATGTGCTGGCGATCGTGGTGCTGTCGGCGATTGTGCCGTGGCAGCAGGCCGGGTTGATGGAAAGTCCGTTTGTGCAGGTGTTCGACATGGTCGGCATTCCTTATGCCGCGGATCTGATGAACTTTGTGATTCTCACGGCGATTCTTTCCGTCGGTAACTCGGGCCTGTATGCCTCTACGCGGATTTTGTGGGCGATGTCGAAGACTGGCATGGCGCCGAAAAGTCTGTCTCCGCTGAGCAAGCGTGGGGTGCCGCTGCGTGCGCTGAGCATCACGTTGTGTTTTGCCTTGATGTCGTTGATGACCAGTTTTGTCGCAGCGGACACGCTGTTCATGGTGCTGATGGCGGTGAGCGGGATGTCGGGCACGGTGACCTGGATTGTGATTGCGCTGGCGCAGTACAAATTCCGCAAGGCTTATCTGCGTGATGGCGGCAAGCTCAGCGATCTGAAATACCGCGCGCCGTGGTTTCCGCTGTTGCCCCTGACATGCATTGTGTTGTGCTGTTCGTTGTTTGTGTTTTTAGCGCTGGATGAGACGCAGCGGCCTTCGTTGTATTGGGGGTTTGGGTTTATTGCGTTGTGTTATGGCGCGTATTTTCTGATTCATCGTAAGCGCTCGGTGGTTTTGGCGCCGAGTGCTGTTTGATTGATTGTGTAGATCCGTTTGATCGTTCCCACGCTCCGCGTGGGAATGCATCCCATGACGCTCCGCGTCACACTCAGTGGTGATTCTGGACACGGTAGTGGCTAGTTAGTAGCATCCGCGGCATACGGATTTTCTACTGCGCGTCGATGGACGTGGGCCTATCAAGGAATCGAAATGCACAACTTCACTCATGGCGATAAGCGCGTTGTTTTCACTGTCCTGAGCGGTGAAGTGGTGGGCAGCGAGAAGCTCAGTGAGACCCGTGTGACGACCACGGGCGGCGTTCCTGTAAACGGTAAGGACGGGGATCTGACGCCGGTTCGCGTGAGTTCGGTGTCGATCATCAATCATGAGTTCTGGGTCAAAACCGCGGACGGTGTCGAGCACGATGTGAAGTTGCGTGGCGTGGATATTCCATTGCGCACCGGTCAGGACATCTCGTTGATCAGTGCCTTGAAAAAGGACGGTTCGCCCCTGCACACCCTCCTGCTGAACCACTCGGCGTCCAAGCGCTGGATACTGCGTGACGCGAGCGCGTTGAACACCGAGTTGGAGTTGACGCCCTTCAACTGGAAGACCGTGCTGATCGTGTCTGGCTTGTGTGTTGCCGGTCTGGCCACCGCCGGGCTCGGTCTTCTGGCGGCGGGCGGTTACCTTTGCTACGCGTTGTATCAAGGTTCCCAGCGCAAGAAACTGCTGATCAGTGACCTGAACGCTTACCTCGAGAAGTTGGACACCCTGGTCGCCAGTCGCGGCCGGGCGCCAAGCCCTGTTCAAGCTGAAAGCCCGGTCGAGGCCGAACTCTCCTTCGAACTCGACAGCCCCGCACCCGCGCAAAGCGCTGCCGAACCTGAAAGCCCTACGCTGAACAGCGACAGCGTGCGCCGGGCGCTGTCACGCAATCTCTGAAAGACATGTCCTGAAAACCTCTGCGCAAAACACAAGTTTTGGATCGACAGCGGGACGCAGAGCGTCCCTGGCGGCATTCCCACGCAGAGCGTGGGAACGATCCAAAGCATTGTGTCGCCCTGCTTTTTTGGGAACGGTTTTGCTCGCGAGACTGTAGATCTTGCCCTTGCCCTTGCCCTTGCCCTTGCCCTTGCCCTTGCCCTTGCCCTTGCCCTTGCCCTTGCTTCGGCTTTTGATCTTGATTTTGATCTTGATCTTGATCTATCTGCCCCTTTCCCAGAGGCCGAACGCAGGCGTTGCGTAGGGGGCACCGCGGCATGGATGCCGCGGTAGCCGCCCCCGGCCATGGATGGCCGATGGCGGCGTGCCCCCCGGAGCAATGCCGGAGAGAGGGCATGCCGAGCCTAGGCGAGGCACCGAATGGAGGGGCAAGACTTTTTGGTTACTTTTGAGGCGTTTGTCAAAAGTGACTCGCTGTAAAAGCGAAACCGCCAGCCGCCGTTACCGCAGAAATGGATATGCCCCCAATCCAATCCAATCCAATCCAATCCAATCCAATCCAATCCCAATCCCTTGTCCCCAGTTGTTCAAAGTTGTAACAGTCCCACTCCTATAACGCCCCTCATAAAAAATAAACACTTTAAAACCAACAACTTAAAGTGAATTTCAAGCTGTTACAGCCAAATCGACCACAGATTGCCGCCTTGCTGAACACTCGTTTAGTATGGCCTCAAGTCGCATCACCTCATGCCAAACACAATAATTCGAGGATTCGCATGACTACTCACTCCTCTCTGCTCAGCCAAGTCGAAGCCGGCGTGGCCTGGATCACCCTCAATCGCACCGCCCAGCGCAACGCGCTGGACATCCCGACCCTGAAAAACCTGCACGCCTTGCTCGACCAATTCAACACCGATCCCGCCGTTCGAGTCGTCGTACTGACCGGCAGCGGCCGCAGCTTCTGCGCCGGTGCCGACCTCGCCGAATGGGCCGAAGCCGAAGCCCGAGGCGCCCTCGAAACCTACGGCTGGACCGAAACCGCCCACGCCCTGATGAGCCGTTTGTACAGCCTGGAAAAACCCACCATCGCCGCCATCAACGGCACCGCCGTCGGCGCCGGCATGGACCTGACACTCTGCTGCGACCTGCGCATCGCCGCGCAGTCAGCCCGGTTCAAGGCCGGCTACACCAGCATGGCCTACTCGCCGGACGCCGGAGCCAGTTGGCACCTGCCACGCCTGATCGGCACCGAACAAGCCAAACGCCTGCTGTTTCTCGACGAGTTGTGGGGCGCCGAACGCGCCTTGGCGGCCGGCCTTGTCGGCGAAGTTTGTGCCGATGAGCAACTGCTCGAAGTGACGACTGAACTGGCCACGCGCCTGGCCAGCGGCCCGACATTCGCCTTCGCCCAGACCAAAAAACTCATGCGCGAAGGCGCCCAGCGCAGCCTGCCGGAGCAACTGCAAGCCGAGCTCGCAGCCGGTCTGCTCTGCGGTCGCAGCGAAGACGGTGCGGAAGCCTTGCGCGCCTCCATCGAAAAACGCCCGGCGAAATTTGCCGGCAAATAAGCCCGCCGCTCCCCAACCCGTGAACGAACAACAGGTAGCCCCATGAATTTCCAACTGACCCAAGAACAAGAAATGTTGGTGGACGCGGTACGCAGCTTTGTCGCCAAGGAACTGCTGCCGCATGAGGAAGCGGTCGACCGCGCCGACGAAGTCTCCCCGGAGCTGGCTGCGCAGATTCGCGGCAAGGCCATCGCCGCCGGTTTCTATGCGTTCAACATGCCGGAAGAAGTGGGCGGTGGAGGTCTGGATTATGTGTCCCAGGCGCTGATCGAGCGTGAGCTGTCGAAGGTGTCATGGGCGCTGCATGTGTTCGTCGCGCGGCCATCGAAAATCCTCATGGCCTGCACCGGCGATCAGATCAAGGACTACCTGTTGCCGTGCATCCAGGGCGAGAAAATCGATTGCTTCGCGCTGACCGAGCCGGGCGCCGGTTCCGATGCCAACGCGATCAAGACCCGCGCCGTGCGCGACGGTGATGATTTCGTGCTCAATGGCAGCAAACACTTCATCAGCCACGCCGGGCACGCCGATTTCGCCATTGTTTTCGCCGTCACCGACACCTACGAACACAACGGCAAGCAGCGCAACGCCGTGACCTCATTCCTGGTCGATCGCGACACGCCAGGCATGACCATTCGCCGTGGTCCCAAGTGCGTGAGCAACCGTGGCTACCACACCTTTGAGATGTTCTTCGATGACTGCCGCGTACCGGCCAATAAAGTGCTGGGCGAAGTCGGCAAGGGCTGGGACGTGGCCAACGCCTGGCTCACCGCCGGGCGTGTAATGGTCGCCGCCAACTGTGTGGGCCAGGCGCAACGTGCGCTCGATGTGTCGCTGCAATGGGCGGCGGATCGCAAGCAGTTCGGCCAGCCGATCGGCACCTATCAGGGCATCTCGTTCAAGCTCGCCGACATGGTCACGCAGATCCGCGCCGCGGAACTGCTGACCCTGCACACCGCCTGGAAAATGGACCAGGGCAGCATGACCGATGGCGAGGCTGGCATGGCCAAGCTGTTCGCCAGTGAAGTGCTCGGCAAGGTCGCCGATGAGGCGGTGCAGATCTTTGGCGGCATGGGCCTGATGGATGAATGCCCGGTGGAACGCATCTGGCGTAACGCGCGGATCGAGCGGGTCTGGGAAGGCACGTCGGAGATCCAGCGTCACATCATTTCCCGCGAACTGCTGCGGCCGCTGTTGCGCTGACCGGTCTGGAGATTACCCATGTCGCAGATGATTCGTGACAACCTCAAACGCCTGCTCGCGCCACGTCACCTGGCGTTTGTCGGTGGCCGCAGCATGGCCCGTGCGCTCAAGCGCTGCGCCGACGGTGGCTACCTCGGGCAGATGTGGCTGGTCAATCCGCAGCACGACAACCTTGAAGGCGTGCCGTGTGTACGCAGCATCGCCGAACTGCCGTGCGGCCCGGACGCGGTGTTCATCGCGACCAACCGCGAGCTGACCCTGACCTGCGTCGCCGAACTGGCCGCGAAAGGCGCGGGCGGGGCGATTTGCTACGCCTCAGGGTTTGCCGAAACCGGCGCCGAAGGCCAGGCCTTGCAGCAGCAGTTGCTCAACGCCGCCGGTCACATGGCGCTGCTCGGTCCCAATTGCTACGGCTTGCTCGACTACTTGCACAGCGCCGCATTGTGGCCGGTGGCCCATGGCGGCAAAGCGGTGGAGAAGGGCGTCGCGGTGCTGACCCAGAGCGGCAACTTTGCCTACAACCTGTCGATGAGCGACCGCTCCTTGCCGGTGGCCTACATGGCGTCGGTCGGCAATCAGGCGCAACTGGGTATCGCCGAATTGATGGACGTGTTGCTCGATGAACCGCGCGTCACCGCCATCGGCTTGCACCTTGAAGGCCTGAAAAACGTCCCGGGTTTCGCCCGCGCCGCACACAAGGCACTGGAAAAGGGCATCCCGATCATCGCGCTGAAAACCGGCGTATCTCAGATCGGTGCCGAGCTGGCGCTCAGTCACACCAGTTCGCTGTCGGGTTCGGACGCGCTGTACGACAGTCTGTTTGCGCGTCTCGGCGTGATCCGCGTCAGCGGCCCGGTGAGCTTTGTCGAAACCCTGAAAGCGGCCGCGTGCGGCAAGCTGCCGTCGGGCAACAGCCTGATCGCGCTGGCCTGTTCCGGCGGTGACGCCGGGCTGATCGCCGACTATGCCGAACGCAACGAACTGAGCTTGCCCAAACTCGACGAAGGCCAGCGAGAAGAACTCGCGCAGGTGCTGCCAAGCTACGCCAACCTGGTCAATCCGCTGGATTTCACCACCGCGATCTGGGGCGACGGCGAGGCCCTGAACCGCATGCTCGACAGCGCCCTGCGCACCGAAGCGGATGCGGCGATGCTGGTGCTCGATTACCCATCGGAATACACCGGCGAACGCAAGGAATGCGACCTGCTGCTGGAGCTTTACTGCGCCGCCCTGGTCCGCCACGGCAAGACCGGTTTTGTCACCTCGGCGTTCCCGGAACTGCTGCCGGCCCACGCTCGCGAACGCCTGCATGCCCAAGGCGTGGCGGCGCTGCAAGGTGTCGAAGACGGCTTGGCTGCGTGGGGCCGGATTGCCGGCTATCAACGCAATCGCCAGGCATTGCTGGCGCTCGGTGAATCGGCGCTGGCGCCGCATTGTCCACAAGCGTTGGTCGGCGAAGGTCGTTTGCTCAACGAGTGGGATTCGAAAACAGCATTGCGCGCCTTTGGCCTGCCGACGCCCAACGGCGTATTGAGCACGCCGGACAAGGCGCTGGCCGACGCCAACACCCTGGGTTATCCGTTGGTGCTCAAAGCGGTGAGTGCGCAACTGCCGCACAAAACCGAAGCCGGCGCCGTTGCGTTGAATCTCAAAGATGAAGCGGCCCTGAGCGCGGCGCTGAAAAAAATGCGCGCCAGCATTGCCGCGTATGCACCACAGGTGCCGTTCGATCAGGTCCTGCTGGAACCGATGGCCACTGCGCCCTTGGCTGAATTGATCGTCGGCATCAAACGCGAAAACGACTTCGGCCTGGCGCTGGTGATCGGAACGGGCGGGATTCTGGTGGAGTTGCTCAAGGACAGTCGCAGCCTGTTGTTGCCGACCACCGACGGTGCCATTCGAAATGCCGTGTTGAACTTGCGTAGCGCGGCGTTGCTGCAAGGTTTTCGCGGGCGCGAAAGGGCGGATCTGGAGGCGTTGGTCGCGGCGATCCGCGCGGTGGCCGATTACGCTTGCGAGAACGCCGCGCAATTACTGGAACTCGATGTGAACCCATTGTTGGTCGGTGCCCACGGCACGACTGCGGTCGATGCGTTGATTCGCCTCGGCCACGAGTGAGGATGTGAACATGCAAACTACAACATTGACCGGCGGCCAGGCCCTGGTGCGTCTGTTGGCCAACTACGGCGTCGACACCGTGTTCGGTATTCCCGGCGTGCACACGCTGGAACTGTATCGCGGCCTGCCCGGCAGCGGCATTCGCCATGTGCTGACCCGTCACGAGCAAGGCGCGAGTTTCATGGCGGACGGCTATGCGCGCGTCAGTGGCAAACCGGGCGTGTGCTTCATCATCACCGGCCCCGGCGTGACCAATGCCGCGACCGGTATCGGCCAGGCGTACGCCGACTCGATTCCGATGCTGGTGATTTCCAGCGTCAATCACACGGCCAGCCTCGGCAAGGGCTGGGGTTGCCTGCACGAAACCCAGGATCAGCGCGCCATGACCGCGCCGATCACCGCGTTCTCGGCGGTCGCGTTGAGCACAGACGACTTGCCTGAATTGATCGCCCGCGCCTACGCGGTGTTCGACAGCGAGCGTCCGCGCCCGGTGCACATCTCGGTGCCGCTCGACGTGCTGTCGGCGAAAGTCAGTCGCGACTGGAGCAACGACGTGGTGCGTCGCCCAAGCCGTGGCGCCGCCTCAAACGCCGCGCTGGATGAAGCCGCAGGCAAACTGCAAAACGCCAAACGACCGATGATTATCGCGGGTGGTGGTGCGCTGAATGCGCAACACGCCTTGCAAGAAATCAGCACCCGACTCGCCGCGCCGCTGTTCACCAGCGTCGCCGGCAAAGGCTTGTTGCCGCCGGACGCACCACTGAATGCCGGTTCGACCCTGTGCGTGGAACCCGGCTGGCAAATGATCGCCGAGGCCGATGTGGTGCTGGCAGTGGGCACCGAAATGGCCGACACCGATTTCTGGCGCGAGCGCCTGCCACTGAATGCACAGCTGCTGCGCGTCGACATCGATCCGCGCAAGTTCAACGATTTCTATCCCTGCGCAGTGGCGTTGCACGGCGATGCTCAGCAAACCCTCGCCGCATTGCTGGAGCGCCTGCCGCCCGCCCATCGAGATGCCAGCGCTGCCATCGCCGCCGTCGCAACCCTGCGTCAGGCCGTAAGAAACAGTCACGGCCCGTTGCAGTCGATCCACCAGGCGATTCTCGAACGAATTGCCGCCGAACTGCCGGACAACGCGTTCATCAGCACCGACATGACTCAACTGGCCTACACCGGCAACTACGCCTTCAACAGCCTGGCGCCGCGCAGCTGGTTGCACCCGACCGGCTACGGCACGTTGGGTTATGGCTTGCCGGCCGGTATCGGCGCCAAGTTCGGCGCGCCGCAGCGGCCAGGTCTGGTGCTGGTGGGCGATGGCGGTTTCCTATACACCGCGCAGGAGCTGGCCACCGCCGTCGAGGAACTGGACAGCCCACTGGTGGTGTTGCTGTGGAACAACGACGCGCTCGGGCAGATCCGCGACGACATGCTCGGGCTCGACATCGAGCCGATTGGCGTGCTGCCGCGCAACCCGGATTTCGCTGCACTCGGTCGCGCCTTCGGTTGCACCGTGAGCCAGCCGCAGAGCCTGGCGGAGTTGCAAACCGACTTGCGCCACGGCTTCAAGCGCAACGGCGTGACCCTGATCGAACTCAAGCATGCGTGCGCGCACTGACTTTCCATTTCTGGCTGAGGTATCGCCATGCGCTTTTCCGATTTGACACAACGTATCGCCGGTGACGGTGCCGCCGCGTGGGACATCCATTACCGCGCCCTGGCGTTGCAGGAACAGGGCGAAGACATTTTGCTGTTGTCGGTTGGCGACCCGGATTTCGACACGCCGGTGCCGATTGTGCAGGCCGCCATCGACAGCTTGTTGGCGGGCAACACCCATTACGCCGACGTGCGTGGCAAGCGCGCGCTGCGTGAAAGCATCGCCCGGCATTACGGCCAACGCAGCGGCCAGCAGGTCTCGGCGGATCAGGTCACCGTTCTGGCCGGCGCGCAATGTGCGTTGTTCTGCGTCGCCCAGTGCGTGCTCAATCCGGGCGATGAAGTGCTCGTCGCCGAGCCAATGTACGTGACCTATGAAGCGGTGTTCGGTGCCTGTGGCGCGGTGGTCGTTCCGGTGCCGGTGCGCTCCGAGAACGGCTTTCGGGTGCTGCCCGAAGACGTCGCCGCCCGCATCACGCCGCGCACTCGCGCGTTGGCGCTGAACAGTCCACATAATCCTTCGGGCGCCAGTTTGTCGCGCGATACCTGGCTCGCGCTGTCGAAGTTGTGCATCGCCCACGACCTGTGGCTGATTTCCGATGAGGTCTACAGCGAATTGCTGTTTGACGGCGAACACGTCAGCCCGGCGAGTTTGCCAGGCATGGCCGAGCGCACCGCGACGCTCAACAGCCTGTCGAAATCCCACGCCATGACCGGGTGGCGAATCGGTTGGTCGATTGCGCCGCCATCCTTGGCCGCGCACCTGGAAAACCTCGCGCTGTGCATGCTTTACGGTTTGCCGGACTTTGTTCAGGACGCCGCTGTGGTCGCGCTCGAAAGCAATCTGCCGGAGCTTGAAGCGATGCGCGAAGCCTATCGCCAGCGCCGTGATCTGGTCTGTGAATGCCTGGCCGATTGCCCCGGCGTGCGCGCCTTGAAACCCGATGGCGGGATGTTCGTGATGGTCGATATCCGCGACACCGGGCTCAGCGCCCAAGCGTTTGCCGACCGCTTGCTCGACCGTCATGGCGTGTCCGTGCTGGCCGGTGAAGCGTTCGGTCCGAGCGCCGCCGGGCACATCCGTTTGGGCCTGGTGTTGGGTGAGGAACCGTTGCGTGACGCTTGCCAGCGCATCACCCGTTGCGCCACTGAATTGCTGGAGGCCCAGGTCTATGCATAACCACAAGACGCTGTTTATCGATGGCCGCTGGCAAACCCCGTCGGGGCAGGGCATCGCCGAGGTGATCAATCCGGCCACTGAAGAAGTGACCGGCTCGGTGCCCCTGGGCGATGAGCGCGATGTCGACAACGCGGTGGCCGCCGCCCGCCGTGCTTTCGGTCCTTGGTCGCGCACGCCATCAAGCGTGCGCGCCGGCTACATCCGCGCGCTCGCCGAGCAATTGCACATGCGGGCTGACGAGATGGCTGCGGTGATCACCGCTGAACTGGGAATGCCGGTGCAATGGTGCCGGTCAGTGCAGGTCGATGGGCCGATCCTCGGGCTTGAGCAATACGTCGAGCTCGCAGGCTTGATGGATGAAGTGCGCGAGGTCGGCAACTCGCTGATCATTCGCGAAGCGGTCGGCGTTTGCGCGTTCATCAATCCGTGGAACTACCCGCTTCATCAACTGATCGGCAAGCTCGCCCCGGCGCTGGCCGCCGGTTGCACCGTGGTGGTCAAGCCTAGCCAGGAAACCCCGCTGCACGCCTTTTTGCTGGCACAGATGATCGAGGCCATCGGCTTGCCGGCCGGCGTTTTCAATCTGGTCAGTGGGCCTGGTTCGAAGGTCGGCGAAGCGCTGGCCAAACACCCGGACGTGGACATGGTGTCGTTTACCGGCTCCACCGGCGCCGGGGTTCGCGTGGCGCAAGCGGCGGCGCCTTCGGTCAAGCGCGTGTGCCTGGAGCTGGGCGGCAAGTCGCCGTTGCTGATTGCCGAGGACGCCGACCTGGCCGCAGCCGTGCGCTACGGCGTTCAGGACGTGATGATCAACTCAGGTCAAACCTGCACCGCGCTGACCCGCATGCTCCTGCCCGCCAGTCGTTACGCCGAGGCCGTGGAGCTGGCCATCGCCGAAACCCGAAGCCTGCGCATGGGCGATCCACTGGACCCGCAAAGCTTCCTCGGGCCGATGTGTTCGGCAGCGCAACGGCGCACCGTGCGTGACTTCATTCAGGTCGGCCAGCAGGAAGGCGCGCGCCTGGTGTGTGGCGGCGACACCGCCGACGAATTCGAGCGGGGTTATTACGTCAGCCCGACGCTGTTCGCCGCCGTCGACAACCGTATGCGCATCGCTCAGGAAGAAATCTTCGGCCCGGTGCTGTGCCTGATTCCCTACACCGATGAAGCACAGGCGATTCAGATCGCCAACGACTCACCGTTCGGATTGTCCAGCGGCGTGTGGGCCGGCAGCCCTGAGCGTGCCTTGCAACTGGGGCGTCAGCTGCGCGCCGGACAGTGTTTCCTCAATGGTGCGGCGTTCAATTATCAGGCGCCGTTCGGTGGCTACAAGCAATCGGGCAATGGCCGTGAATGGGGCGAAGAAGGGCTCAACGAGTTTGTTGAAGTGAAGGCGATCCAGGTGTGACCGTAAACGATTCAAACGATCTGCGCACCGGGCCTTGGCCCGGTGTTTTACGTGGTTTCAAAGCGGTAATTCATTACTCACCGCGCAGCGCCATTTTCACGCCGCCGCATCAGGACTACACCGGGCTGCTGTTTTCATCCGAACCGCAAATGGACCCGGACTGGCTCGACCGGTTACTGGCCTCGCGGACGTTACCTTCTTCAAACTCCACGCTTGTAAACGTTTAAGGAATTGTCATGAAAGTACTGATTGTCCACGCCCACCCGGAGCCGAAATCCTTTACTGCAGCCTTGCGTGACCAGGCTGTCACCACCTTGGAAGATCAGGGGCACGAGGTTCAGGTCAGCGACCTGTATGCGATGAACTGGAACCCGGTGGCCAGCGCCGATGATTTTTCTTCGCGGGAAAACCCGGAGTATCTGGTGTATGCGCTGGAGCAACGTCTGGGAGTGAAAAGCCAGTCGCTGGCGCCGGACATCCAGCAGGAGCTCGACAAACTGCTGTGGGCGGACCTGTTGATCCTCAATTTTCCGATTTTCTGGTTCTCGGCCCCGGCCATGCTCAAGGGCTGGATTGATCGGGTACTGGTATCCGGTGTCTGCTATGGCGGCAAACGCTTTTACGATCAGGGCGGATTGAGTGGCAAGAAGGCGCTGGTGTCGGTGACTCTGGGTGGACGCGAGCATATGTTTGGGGACGGCGCGATTCATGGTCCGTTGGAGGACATGCTGCGTCCGATTCTGCGCGGCACGCTGGCATATGTTGGTTTTGATGTGCTGGAGCCGTTCGTGGCGTGGCATGTGCCGTACATCAGCGACGAAGCGCGCAAGGAATTCCTGCTGGGTTATCAGCAGCGTTTGCAACACCTGAGTGATGAGCAGCCAATGGTGTTCCCGCGTTTGTCGCAGTTCGATGAGGCGTTGTATCCGTTGCCTGTTTGAATTGATAAGCCGGCGTTGCGCTTTCGGACCCTATCGCGGGCTTGCCCGCGATAGGCCTTGAGTTCAACCCAAGAATCGGGCGCGCAAATCGACTTAGATTTCCTTCACCGGCGTTTCACACTCAACCCCCTTGATCAACCCGATGACGTGCAGGCAATCCGCCTTGTTCACATACGATTCGCCGCTGGCGATCGTCTCGTGATTCCCGGCTCTCAGGCGCCAGCGCCATTGTCCTTTTCCGGTGCTCGGGGTGCCTTTGGATTGTCTGTAAATCTCGAAATACATACTGCTCGCTCCATGCGTTGGGTAATTGCGACAACCTGTGTGGCGCATCGAAGCAAGCCTAGCGGAGCAGGATTTTTTGGCCATCAGGTATGTGTTTCCAATAGTTTGAAGGCTTTTCCTACGGCGCAGCTGGCCGCGAGTGAATGGCCAGAACCCCCGCAGTTTCGCCCTTGCATCACCACTCCCGGTCCTGCTTAATACGACTCGGCTCTCGGTGTCGAACATCTGCCGTCGACCCCGGATTGTAGAAAAATCACTATAAAAAAAGAGCAATCAATTGACTCATCAGCACGGACCGCAACTGACCGGGCCTTTGGCGCTTTCGCTCGTCATCCCGGTGTTCAATGAAGCCGCGACCCTCGACGCGTTCATCGGGCGGATCACTGACGTCTTCAATGATCAGGCGCTGATCGCACTGGAGATCGTGTTCGTCAATGACGGCAGCACTGACGCAACGCTGGAGGTGCTGCTGGAGCGGCAGAAGAGCGACTCGCGTATTCGTATCGTCGACCTGAGCCGCAATTTCGGCAAGGAAGCGGCGTTGACCGCCGGTTTGCAGACAGCGACCGGCCAGGCCGTGGTGCCGATCGATGCCGATTTGCAGGACCCGCCCGAAGTCATCCTTGAAATGATCGCCCGTTGGCGCGAAGGCTATGAAGTGGTGCTAGGCCACCGTGTGAGTCGCAAGACCGACTCCTGGGCCAAGCAAACCTCGGCCAACTGGTTTTACCGTCTGCACAACAAAATTGCCGAACAACACCTTCCGGAAAACGTAGGTGATTTCCGGCTGATGGACCGTTGTGTGGTCGATGCCTTGCAAACGTTGCCGGAATCGCGGCGATTCATGAAAGGCTTGTTCGCCTGGGTAGGGTTTCGCACCACTTACGTGGACTATGAGCGCCCGGAACGTGTGGCCGGGACGACCAAATTCAACGGTTGGCGCTTGTGGAATTTCGCTCTGGAAGGCATCACCAGTTTCAGCACGGAACCGCTGCGCATCTGGACGTATCTGGGGCTGTTCGTTTCACTGATCTCTTTTTCGTTCGCCATCTTTATTGTGCTGCGCACCCTGATCTCCGGGGTCGATCTGCCGGGTTATGCCTCGCTGATGGTTGCCGTCACTTTTCTGGGCGGCCTGCAATTGATCGGCATCGGGGTGCTGGGTGAATACCTGGGGCGAACGTACATCGAGTCAAAACGTCGCCCGGTGTATCTGGTGCGGCGTGTTTATGATCCCAAGGACTGAACCATGGATCTCAAGGAAACCGACATCCTCGGTTCAAGCATCGATCAGCATTGGTATTACGCCTCCAAGGCAGCGGCCACCACGCGGTTGCTGGGCAATACGCCGTACAAGCGAATTCTCGACGTGGGCGCCGGTTCGGGATTCTTTTCCCACCATCTGCTGACTCATTCATCGGCTAGCGAAGCGTGGTGCGTGGACATCAGTTACGACGCCGATTCGGACGCCACAACCGGCGGTAAACCGGTGCATTACCGTCGCAATATCAACGCGGTGGACGCCGATCTGGTGCTGTTGATGGACGTGCTGGAGCATGTCGATGACGACATCGGATTGCTCAAGGCCTACGTCGAGAAGGTCCCGTCCGGCAGCCGTTTCCTGATAACGGTGCCGGCGTTTCAGTTTCTCTGGAGCGGACACGATGACTTTCTCGAACACAAGCGGCGCTACACCCTTGCGCAACTGGAAGCGGTAGTCCGCAATACCGGTTTGACCGTGAAGCAGGGCGCCTACTATTTCGGCCTGGTCTTTCCGATTGCCGCCGCGCTGCGCTTGTTGCCCAACGGTGCGCAACCGTCGCCACCGCGCTCGCAACTCAAGCAGCACCATCCACTGGTGAATACGATTTTGAAGACGCTGTGCAGCGTCGAGCTGCCGTTCATGGGCGCGAATCGTCTGGCCGGGTTGACGGTGTTTGTCCTGGCGCAAAAGCCGTGACGTCAGCCGAAAAATCCGCCTTGATCCAGCGCGGCCTGCGTTTTGCCGTGACCGGGTTGTTCGTCACGGCTTTGCATGCGCTGGTGGCTGTGTTGTTCATCAACTACGTAGCGCCGTTGCCGCCCATTGCCAACGGCGTCGCATTTGCCGTGGCGACCGTGGTGTCCTACCTGATCAATACCACCTGGAGCTTTTCCGCGCGGCTGCATGGCCGAACGTTGCTGCGTTTCATGATGGTGTCGGGCGCCGGTTTTCTCCTGGCGATGCTGGTGGCCTGGGCCGCGCAAATGGCCGGGCTGCATTATTTGCTGGGTATTTGCGCGGTGGCGCTGACCATTCCAGCCTTCACCTTTGTATTGCATAACTTCTGGACGTACCGATGACCGACTCAGTCAAACGCCTGGCGATCAACCTGTTGCCGTTGTTGATCGGTGTCATGGCCTTTTTCATCGTCATCGGACCACGGGCGCTCAATCCGCAAAATATTGCGTGGCTGGGCAACGGTGACCCGGCGACGCATTACCTGGGATGGGTGTTTTTCCGGCAGGCGCCATGGACTTTTCCGATAGGGCTCAACCCTTCCTATGGATTGGAATTGGGCAACGGCATCATCTTTTCTGATTCCAATCCGCTGCTGGCTTTCCTGTTTAAACCCTTCGCTGCGCTGTTGCCGACGCCATTTCAGTATTTCGGTATCTGGTTCCTGACCTGCTTCGTCCTGCAGGCTTGGTTCGCCTGGAAAGTGGTGGGGCTGATGTCCTCGCATGTGGGGGTGCGTGCCGTGAGTACGGCGTTGTTACTCTTTGTGCCGCCGATGCTCATGCGCATGCCTTTCCATTTGTCCCTGGGCGGGCATTTTCTGGTGCTGGCCTCGTTTTACCTGGGCCTGCATCCGCACCTGCGCCATCGACGCCTGGCGTGGGGCGTGTTGCTGGCGGCGGCCGCGTTGGTCCATGCGTATTTTCTGGCGATGGTCGCATTGATCTGGATCGCCGATCTGGCAGCCGGGTATTTCAAGAAGAAACTGACGCTGCGATCTGCGGTGATCGAGTTGATTGCGCTGTTTTCGCTGGTCAGCTTTTGCTGTTGGCAGGCCGGGTATTTTTCGGTGGGGGCCGAAGGCGCGGTATCCGATGGTTTTGGCATGTACGCCATGAACCTGCTGTCACTGATCGATCCGGGGAACTGGTCCTATTTACTGAAGGATCTGCCTGGTGTTCAAGGGTTCGGTGACGGCGAAGGGTTTGCCTTTCTTGGGTTGGGGCTGATCACGCTGGGCATCTGTGCAGTGGTGGGTTTACTGCAAGGCAATACCGGTTTCGGGCAACAATTGCGGCATCGACCCTTTTTGCTAGTGGCACTGGTGGGGCTGACTGTTTTCGCGATATCTAACCATGTGGCTATCGGCTCGCTGGATTTCACCTATCCGCTGCCGCCGGTGGTGATTTCCATCGCCAACATCTTCCGCGCCTCGGGTCGAATGTTTTGGCCGGTGTACTACGCGATTATATTCGCCATCATTTTTCTGGTTATTCGCGCCAATACACCACGCACCGCAGTGAGTTTGCTGTTATTGGCGCTACTTATTCAGGTGTTGGACACTCACGCCGGCTGGGTGGCGGTTCGCAAGCAATTGATGGTTGAACCTGCTTCGAAGTGGGCATCGCCCATGGTCGATCCATTTTGGGAAAGTGCCGCGGCCCATTACCGGAACATTCGCTGGATTGTTCCGCAGAATCTCTCCCCGCACTGGATGTCGGTGGCTGATTTTGCCGGCGCCCATGGCATGGCAACGAATGCGGTTTACCTTGGGCGAATGGACACTGCCAATTGGAAACGCGCCGACCGGGAGACTGCTGGTGTAATGGCTTCTGGAAAGTATGATGCCGACACTTTGTACCTGCTTGATGAGCGTGCGCTGCTCCAGGCCGTGATGAACGTCGATACTTCAAAAGATCTGTTTACCCGAATTAACGGCTTCACTGTGTTGGCTCCGGGCTGGAAACAATGCAGCGAGTGCCTGCAGGCGGCCCTCCAAATCAGCCCATTGGAGTTGATTCCATCCGTTGAGCCCGGACAAAAAACGCCATTCAGCTACGGTAGCAAGGGCAGGGCGCTGCTGGCCAAGGGGTGGTCCGATTCCGAACTCTGGGGGACCTGGTCCGAAGGGTCCAGCGCGCAAGTCATGTTCCGGGCTCCGGCGCCCGTGCACTCCTTACGTCTGGAGACCACAGCGTTTTTACCTCCAGGGCATGTGCGACAGGGTGTTGTCATCAGTATCAACGGCCTGCCGGCATTGAATGCCCAACTCGAGCAGGCCGATGGCAACATCATCGAGGTTCCCCTCACTGCCGAGATGCAAGAGCGGGTATCGCGCCAGGGTGTGCTGAGTTTGCAATTGCAGTTCGCCGACGCCGTCAGCCCGAAACAGTTCGGAATCGGCCAAGACGCCCGACAACTCGCGCTCGGATTGAAGACGTTGACGGTCAATTGAGGAGGGCTGCACGTAGACGCCTTCCTCGGGCCTTTCTACACTGCCGCAAGTATCGGGGACCGGGGACAACGAATGAATCGCAATGAACTGCGCAAGGCTGACATCAACCTGATGGTGGTGTTCGAAACGTTGATGCTCGAGCGCAATGTGACGCGGGTGGCAGAGAAGCTGTTTCTTGGGCAGCCGACCATCAGTGCGGCACTCAACCGCTTGCGCACGATGTTCAACGATCCGCTGTTCATTCGGGTCGGTCATCGTATGGAGCCGACGGCGCGGGCCGAGGAAATCATCCTGCACTTGTCGCCGGCGCTGGATTCATTGTCGGTGGCGTTGAGCCTGACCCACGACTTCGACCCGGCCAGCAGCACCATGACCTTTCGCATCGGCTTATCGGACGATGTCGAGTTCGGCCTGCTGCCACCGCTGCTACGGGCCTTACGCCAGGAAGCGCCCAAGGTGGTGTTCGTGGTTCAACATGTCGATTACTGGCGTATTCCCGACTTGTTGGCGTCCGGCGATATCACCGTCGGTATCAGCCAGACCCGCGGCTTGCCGGCCAATGCCAAGCGCAAGCTGTTACGGCACATCCAGCCGAGCATTTTGCGCGCCGATGCATCCGACACGCCGCTGACCCTTGATGAATATTGCGCACGGCCACACGTATTGGTGTCACACACGGCCAATGTCAGTGGCTACGCGGATGAATGGCTGGCGGAGATCGGCCGCACGCGTCAGGTCGTGCTTTCGGTGCCGCAATACAGCTCGTTGCCGGCCTTGCTTGCCGGCACCGACTTGATCGCCAGCCTGCCGGATTACGCCGCCGAGGCAATGGCCGCATCCGGTCAGTTGTTCAAAGAACCCTTTCCGTTCAAAACCCCGACGCTGGACCTGTCGATGGTCTGGCTCAGCCACGTCGATACCGACCCGGCCGAACGCTGGTTGCGGTCGAGGCTTGAGGCGTTCATGAGTGAGCGTAACGTGTTGCCGCAGTCCCCGTGACTAAGACAACGCTGTGTTATATGTAGGACCTTTCCAACACATTTCAGGAGCTCTGCCATGCCCCACCTGCACATGGAATACACCGCCAACCTGCCCGGACTGAATGCCGACCTGGCGTTGATCCGGCTCAACAATACGTTGGTGGGGTCCGGTCAGTTTGCTGCGGAGTTCGACATCAAGAGTCGCGCCGTAAAGGTCGAGACGTTCAAGGTCGGCACCGCATTGGCCGAGCGGGCGTTCGTGCATGTGAAGCTGGCGTTGTTGAGCGGTCGCTCGCCGCAGATCAAAAAGCAGTTGTCCGAGAGTCTGCTGGCCGTCGTGCAGGACCTGTGTGAATGGCCGGCCGGTGTTGAAGTTCAGGTGTGTGTGGAGATCCTCGACATCGATCGAGAGTCCTACACCAAGACGGCCATCGGCCACTGAGTTTCAGGCCATCTCCTGCTCGGCACAGGCCTTGATCACTTGCTCGCGCAGCCAGGTGTTGGCGCTGTCCTGATCGGCACTTTGGCTCCACTGCATGTCCAGGGTGAATCCTGGCAAGCCGTTGGGCGCTTCGCAGTGATTGAAAATTGCCTCGTTGGCCAGCAATTGCTGGATGCGGCGGGGCAGGGTCAGGATGAAGTCGGTGCCGGTGATCAATTTCAATGCCGCGCTGTAGCTGTTGGCGCGCGCGACAATCTGCCGTTTGTGCGCCTGTTGCGCGAGCCAGCCGTCGACCATGTTGGTGGTGGATGTCCACGGGGTGGGGAACACATGCCGGCGCTCGACGAAAGCTTGCAAGCTCAAACGCGGCTGCAATGGCGTGGCGCGTTTGTCGAAGACGCAGACCAGGTCATCCTCCAGTAGCTGCCGGGATTTGAAGTCGCTGTGGCTGCGATGAAAGTGCGGGCCGAAACAAATCACCAGGTCAAGGCTGCCATCGCGCAAGTCTTCGGCTGGAATGTCGGTTTCGAACTTGTGCACGTTGACCATCACCGGCAGGTCGGCGAAATCAAAGCTTTTCAACAGTCGCGGCAGGATCAACTGCTCGAAGTATTCCGGCGCGCAGATGTTGAACGTCACCGGTTGCAAGGTCGGGTCAAACGCTTGGGCGCCGGCATGGCACAAGTTGATGCTTTCGAGGATCTTCAGCACATGCGTGTACATGGTGCCGGCTTTGTAGGTGGGGCGCATGCCCGTGCGGGTGTTGATGAACAACTCGTCTTCAAAACTGGTCCGCAGTTTTTTCAGGCAGTAACTGACGGTGGACTGACTGACGCAAAGCGCCTCTGACACACCGGTGACGCTGCTTTGCTCATACACAGCGACAAACACCATGAGGTCCTGCATGTCGAGCTTTCGTAGCAAGTTACTGTTCAGCATCCGTGTCTCGCTGTGCTCCTTGCGCTGACAGTGCGCAAACTTGTGCGAAAGATCCTAACGGAACGATGGTGCCAGGAGAATGCCCCGTAGGAAGTTTCGCAGTCAGTTGTGGGACAGAAAATGTTCCGAACACGACTTATGCATTTTATCCGGTGAAACATGGCCAGAGGCCTTTACCCCTGAACGGTGGCGGGCGCTGCCCGGCGGCTCGACAACAGCAGCGCCAACATGCCTATGCCGACCAACAGTGCGCCGATGATTTCCTGTGGCAGCGGCGTTCGGCGCAGCCAGAACCAATGAAACAGCGTGATGAACAGCGTGCTCAGGTAGATGTAGGAAATCACCGAGGACGGAGCGATCACGCCAATGGCTCGATGCAACAGCCAGAAGGTCGCCAGCGTGGCGAACAGCGCCAGGTAAATCAGCCAGCAAACGTCGCTCAGCGTCAGCAACGACGCTGAACGCCAGCCGCCAGTGAACCCACACAACACCAGTAAAAAAACGGCGCCAAACAGCATGTTCCAGAAGGTCATACCCACCGGGCCACGGCCCTTGAAACTGTTGGTCTTGAACCGTTGACTCAGGGGCGAATAGAGCGCCATCGCCAGGCAACCGACCCCGTACACCGACACCGCATAGAGTGAGGGCCGCTCGCCAGGGCCTGCCCCTTTCAGGATCAGCAACACCGCGCCTGCCGCGGCGATCAGCATCGGTAGCACGCGTTGTTTCAGGCTGCTATCGGGAATCAGCAGCGCTTCGAACAGCAGCGTCAGCAACGGCACCAGCGTGAACAGGGTCCCGGTGTTGACGGCCGATGTGTAGCGCAGCGCTTCAAACAGCGAACCGAAATACAGCGCCAACAACAAGCCGAGCGAGGCATGGCCGAGCAGTCCGCGTGCGGTCATGGCGGTGTCGCCCTTGACCAGCAGCAGCGGCAGAAACATCAGGGCGCACACCAGCAAGCGCAACCCGGTCAGCAGGACTGGATCAATGGCCTGGCTGATCTGCGCCGCTGCGGAAAATGAAGCGGCGATCAACAGCGCCCAAAGCAGCATGCCGAGGTGAGCGGCGGCGAAGCCTGAGTTTTTCATGGTGGGTTCCGGGTCAGTGGATGTGTCGGGTGTAATGCCGCGGGTTGAAGCGCAACACCATCAAGATCATCAGCGCCATAACGCCGGTCAGGCACCACCAGGCCCATTCGAAGCTGCCCAGTCGATCGCGGACCATACCGGCCATCAGCGGCGAGAGGCCGGCGATCAGGTAGCCGATGCCTTGCACGAAGGCCGTGAGTGCGCCGGCGCGTTGCGGGTTGTCCAGATGGTCCAGCGACACGATCAGGCTCATCGGGAACAGGCCGCCAATGCCCAGTCCCAACAGGCACGGCCACAGCAAGCTTAAGTGCTGCGGGCCGAGAACCAACCCACAGAAACCGGCCATGATCAGCGCCAGCAACACCATCAGCACCCAACGCCGGTCACGGCTGCGGTTGGCGATGGCCGGTGTGATCAGCCCGGACAACACTTCCATGGCCGTCAAAAAGCCCAGCAACAAACCTGCGTCTTGTTCGCTCCAGCCCTTTTCCACGTAGTACGGCGCCAGCCAGGCCAACACGCAGGTGTAGGACGCGGTGCCCAGGCCGAAGAAAATCGCGAGCAGCCAGGCGCGGGAATTGGTGAAGAAGGATTCCTTGCGGGGTGTTGGCGCATTGAGTGTTGGCGTTCCCGAGCGTCCGGCCGTCCAGAACAGCAATGCGACCACCGCCAAAGCCGCCCAGATTGCCAGCCCCACGCGCCAACTGTCGGTGCGGGTCATCGCCAGCGGGGCAAACGATGCCGCCATCGCCGCGCCGCCCATGATCGACGTCACGTAGAGCCCCATGCACATGGCGACGTTATCGCTGAAACGGGATTTGATCAGCGCGGGCATCAGCGCCTGGATCAGCGCAATGCCAATACCGGCGAGCATGGCGCTGAGGATCAGGTCGACGGCTGAGTCGACGAACAATCGCGACACCGTGGCCAGGCCAATGATCACCAGCGAGATCACCACGGTGCGCTGTTCCCCGAACCGTTGACTGACGCTCAGGCCGAAGAACATCGCCAGCCCCATCGCCATGACCGGCAGCATCGTCAGCAGCGAGGCGAGGCTGAAACTCAACGGGATGTCTGCGCGAATGGCCGACAGCAACGGCCCGACAGCGGCCATCGAGGGGCGCAGGTTCAGGGCGACGAGAATGATGCTGACCATCAGCCAGAGGGCAGGGCGGGCGGTGGCGCGAACGTTTTCCATCAATCGGACCTTGGATAATCAGGGTGCCGATTAAGCGCGCGAGGACTGAAGGCGGCAAATCAGATAATCCGCAGAGGTATTTAAAAATTAAATACCTGCGCCGCACCACGAATTCCCCCTGTGGGAGCGGGCTTGCCCGCGATAGCGGTTGTTCAGTCAGAAAATCTGCTGAATGTTAGTCCGTCATCGCGGGCAAGCCCGCTCCCACAGGGTTTTAAGTGATTTGTAGAAGATTGTTTAGTCTGTTCGCACCCAAAGTTCTTCAAATCCCGATTTAACGACCTGACCTGCCGTGTGACGCTGCGATTCATCTGTTTTCTTCGGTTTTTTCTATGGACGGTTGTCCCGTCGCACTTCCCTCCGAATTAGCCTTCTGGGCGCTGTGGCACTGTCGTCACGCGCGTCCACCGGATTCCTGCCTTTCCCGTTGATTGTTCCTACGGGTCCCCGCGCTGTGCGCCGGGATCGAACCGGCGACGCCTGCGCGTTCGCTTGACGCGGAAAAAGAGAATCCCCATGAGTCGTGCCACGAACTCCTTCGCTCCCCAGCAAGAAGCCCTGACCTTTCTCGAACAGAACCCGGATATCGAGATGTTCGAGTTATTCATCCTCGACAACAATGGTGTGCCACGGGGCAAATTGTTGCACCGAGATGAGCTGCTGGCGGTCTACGAGAGCGGACGGCCGTTGCCGAGCACCATCCTGGGCCTGACCATCAATGGCGATGACGTGGAAAACTCCGGCCTGGTCTGGGACGTCGGCGATATTGATTGCCGGGCGTACCCGATCAGCGGCAGCCTGACACGCATGCCCTGGCGGCTGATGCCCACGGCGGCGGTGCAGGTCAGCATGCATCCGAAGGAAGGCCTGCCGGCAACGATTGCCGACCCCCGACACTTGCTGGCGAAAGTGATCGAAGGCTTGCAGGCTGATGGCTATTACCCGGTCATGGCGGCGGAGCTGGAGTTTTATTTGCTGGATCAGCAGCGCGACAGCAACGGTCGGCCGCAGCCGGCACGGGATGTCGACGGAGGGCGGCCGCGTGGCACGCAAGTCTACGGTTTGCGTGAACTGGAGCAGATCGAGCCGTTCCTGGCGGACCTCTACAGTGCCTGCAAACTGCAAGGCATTCCGGCGCGCACGGCGATTTCCGAATACGCGCCAGGGCAGGTGGAAATAACCCTCGAACACCGCACCGACGCCCTGCAGGCGATGGACGAAGCGGTGCGCTACAAACGCCTGGTCAAGGGCGTGGCGCACAAACACGGCATGACAGCCTGCTTTATGGCCAAACCGTTCGATGACCTGGCGGGCACCGGCATGCACATGCACGTCAGTCTTGCGGACAAGGAGGGCAACAACCTGTTCGCCAGCGATTCCCCGGACGGCACCCCGCTGCTCAGACACGCGGTGGGCGGCATGCTTGGCACATTGCTCGATTCATTGTTGCTGTTCTGCCCGAACGCCAACTCCTACCGTCGATTCCAGACCAACAGCTACGCACCGCTGGCGGCCACGTGGGGCGTGGACAACCGCACCGTGAGTCTGCGCGTGCCTGGCGGGCCGGCATTCTCTCGGCACATTGAACACCGCATCTGTGGCGCCGACGCCAACCCGTATCTGGCGGCCGCGGCGATCCTGGCCGGCATTCATCGCGGTATTCGCGAGCAACTCGACCCTGGCGCACCGGTGCAAGGCAATGGATACGCCCAGGCTACACACTTGTTGCCGACCGATTGGCTGACCACATTGCGCGCGCTGGAAGGGTCGACCTGGGCGCGAGAGGCGTTCGGCGACGAATTCCTCGGCGTGTACCTGGCGGTGAAACGCGCCGAGTACCGGCAGTTCATGGGCGAGGTGGGGGAGCAGGACTGGCGCTGGTATCTGCACCAGGCCTGAACGAGGGCTGAACCCTTCTCAAATAAAAAGAAATAATGAGTTGAATTTTTGAGCCAACTATTCGTTGGCTTAATTTTCACAAAAAATTGATGGTTGACTGATTACAGTTGGTGACGCCTCGGTCACTGAATTTTTCACATTGACCGAAGGCGCTTCTCTTCAGGACCCGCCGATCATTATGTTGAAAATCAAACCCGTGCGCCCCGAGTGGGTGACACTGATTGCCAGTGCCTTCCTGCTAGCCGGCTTCAATTTAGTGCTCTGGCAGCACCTGTTTGAAATCACCGCATCCGATGGCAAGGGCCTTGTCATGCGCGTCGCGTTCGGCGCGATGGTTCTGGCGGCCTTCAATATTGTGCTGACGTTCCTGGCGTTCCGGCGCGTGATGAAGCCAGTGTTGATCTTGATGTTCATGATCAGCGCCGGGGTTGCGTATTTCATGAGCCAATATGGCGTGCTGATTGATACCGGCATGCTACGTAACTTTGCACAAACCAACGCGACCGAAGTGCGTGACTTACTGTCGTTGAAGTTGCTGGCCTATATTGTGTTGCTCGGTGTTTTACCTTCGTGGTTATTGTGGAAAATCCCGGTCAATTATCGGCGCTGGCACCGTGACCTGTTGAGTAAAGCGCTGGTGACTGTCGCCTCGGTTGCTGTGATCGGCGGTGTCGCGCTGGTCAACTATCAAGGCTTGTCCTCGCTGTTTCGCAATCACCACGAACTGCGGCTGATGGTGGTGCCCAGCAACTACATCGGCGCCTCGTTCGGCTATTTGCGTGAGCAAGTCGTCTCCGCGCGGCAGCCCTTCATGAAAATCGGTGAAGATGCCCAACTCAATGCTTCATGGCAGGCCCATGATGGCCGTAAATCCCTGACGGTATTGGTTGTTGGCGAAAGTGCCCGGGCCGAGAACTTCGGCATCCTCGGTTATTCCCGCGACACCACACCCAAACTGAATAAAGAAGCCGGCCTGATTGCCTATACCGACGTGCACTCCTGCGGCACGGAAACAGCCGTCTCGGTGCCGTGCATGTTCTCGGACATGAACCGCAAGGACTACGACGCCAGCAAAGCGAAAAATGAAGAGGGCCTGCTGGACGTGCTCAAACGTGCCGGTCTGGACGTGATCTGGCGTGACAATCAGTCAGGCTGCAAAGGCACGTGCGACAGGGTCACCCTTGATGACGTCAGCAATCTGAAGGACCCGGTGTTGTGCGCCGACAGCGAATGCCGCGACGAAATACTCCTGCAAGGTCTGCAGCACTTCATCGATAACCTGAATAAAGACACGGTCCTGGTCTTGCACCAGATGGGCAGCCACGGTCCGGAATACTTCAAGCGCTATCCGAAGGCGTTCGAACGCTTTACTCCGGTCTGTGAAAGTAATGCGCTGAACAATTGCAGTCGCGACAGTATCGTCAACGGCTATGACAACACGCTGGTCTACACCGACCACGTACTGTCGACCCTGATTGATCTACTGCGCAAAAACCAAGGCAAAGTGGACACCGCAATGCTTTACCTGTCGGATCATGGCGAGTCGCTGGGCGAATACAACCTGTACCTGCATGGCACGCCGTACATGCTGGCGCCGGAACAACAGAAACACGTGGCCATGCTGGCGTGGTTCTCCGACAACTATCAAAAGTCGTTCTCGGTCGACACCCAGTGCCTGCAACAGGGTCGTGACAAACCCTTGAGCCAGGACAACCTGTTCCATTCGATGCTGGGCCTGTTGGAAGTCAACAGCAAGGTCTACGACAAGGGACTGGATATGTTCGCTGGTTGCCGTGGGGTGGCCGACGGAGTGTTGGCCAAAAAGTGAGTGTATGGACCTTTTTTCACGCACCGGCCGCTAACCAGCGGCCTGTAGTTCCTCCAACAAGAGTCATCGCACATGTCTGCGCAACCTCCATCAGCCATCGAGCTTGAGTTCGCCCGGCGCTACGACCAGGAGCACACTCGCGTCTGTCTTCAGCCGCGACCTAGTGGCTTGGCGGGCCGCTGGGCGTTCTGGCGCGATGAGCAGTTGGTGCGCAGCGCGCTCAAGGCCGCCGGCGAGCCAGGCTTGATTCTGGATGTGGCTTGCGGTGCCGGGCGTTTCTGGCCGGTGCTGGCCGAGCACGCGAACCGCGTGATCCTCGCCTCCGATCCGTCGCAGGACATGCTCAATCACGCCCAGACCCACCATCCGCAGAGTCTGCTCAAGCGGATCAAGACCTTTCAGAGCTCAGCCTTCGACATTGGCTTGCCGGAGAATGCAGTCGACTGCATTTTTTGCATGCATCTGTTTCAAGACATCGACAGCTCCGAACATCGGTTGGCCATGCTCAAGGAATTCCATCGGGTCAGCCGCGACACGGTGATTGTGGCGGTACGGGTCGATGCGCATTTCAAGCTCCAGCGTTCAGGCGCGGTGGGTGCTCAGCCCCCGTATCTGGCCAGCAAGGCCGAAGTCGAAGCCGAATTCAAGCGTGCGGGATTCTGCTTGCTCAGCCATCAGGATTTCCTGCCGGGCTGCGCACGGATGCGCGTCTATGTTTTGCGTAAGGCAGGTTAGCCTCCACTTGTCAGACATTTCTTGCCGTCTGGCAGGCCTTTTCGCTAAAGCTCTTGTTCAGTGGATGCGCGGAAATCGCCGGGGGCGATATATACTGCGCGCCATTCTTCAAGGGAGAGCCGTGTGGCCATCGATATTCACTGGATTCGCGACAACGATAGCCTCGGTCAGTTTTGCGCCGAGTGGCAGCAACTGCCGTTCGTTGCCCTCGACACCGAATTCATGCGGGTCTACACCTTTTACCCGATCGCAGGCCTGCTGCAGATCGGCGATGGCGTACGCGCTTACCTGATCGACCCGCTGACCATCGACAACTGGCAGCCTCTGGCCGCGTTGCTGGAAAACCCGGCGGTGGTCAAAGTCGTCCATGCGTGCAGCGAAGACCTCGAAGTCTTGTTGCGCCTGACCGGCAGTCTGCCGACGCCGCTGTTCGATACCCAATTGGCCGCCGCTTACTTGAACCTTGGTTTCTCCATGGGGTATTCGCGGTTGGTACAAGAGGTGCTCGGCATCGACCTGCCCAAGGGCGAGACCCGTTCCGATTGGCTGCAACGTCCGCTTTCCGAGACCCAAATCAGCTACGCCGCAGAAGATGCCTTGCACCTGGCGGAAGTTTTCGTACAGCTTCGTCCGAAGCTTTCTGACGACAAATACGCCTGGGTCCTGGAGGACGGCGCTGAGCTGGTCGCCAACCTGCGTCGCGAGGTCGATCCGTACGAGGTCTATCGCGAAGCCAAACTGGCGTGGAAGCTGTCCCGCGCTCAGTTGGCCGTATTACGTGAACTCTGCGCCTGGCGTGAGCGTGAGGCTCGCGCCCGTGATTTGCCGCGCAATCGTATCGTGCGCGAGCATTCGCTGTGGCCGTTGGCGCGGACTCAGCCAGACAACCTCGGCGCGTTGGCGAAAATCGAAGACATGCACCCGCGTACCGTGCGTCAGGACGGCGAATTTCTGCTTGATCTGATCAAGCGCTCTGGCAGTGTGTCGCCTGATCAATGGCCGCCTGCGGTGCCGGAGCCTTTGCCGGTGGACGCTGCCGCGCTGGTCAAACAGCTGCGAGCGATCGGCCAGGCTGAAGCAGAGCGCCTGAACATTGCGCCGGAACTGATGTTGCGCAAGAAAACCCTGGAAGCGCTGCTCAAGAGCGGCTATCCCAACGGTCCATACCAATTGCCTGATTCGCTGCGTGGCTGGCGCCGCGAATTGATGGGCCAAGCGCTGCTCGACAGCCTGGCCACCGCCGGAGAACAGCCTTGAAACGTATTTGCTCCATCTACCGAAGCCTGAAGAAAAACGAGATGTACCTCTATGTGCTCAAAAGCGATGCACTGGAGCGCGTCCCGGAAAGTCTGCTGGCCGCTTTCGGCAAACCCCATCACGCTTTCGACCTGGTCTTGACCCCCGAGCGCAAACTGTCGCGCGAGGACATCACCGTGGTTCTGGAAAACCTTGAAAAGCAGGGTTACCACCTGCAAATGCCGCCGGCGGAAGACGAGTACATCGAACACTTGCCGGAAGAGTTGCTGCGACGCAACGACCCGATGTGAGCCGCGGACAGGCGCTGTTCAGCGTCTGTGTGAAAAACTGGAATGATTTTTGGCAATGGCCAGGACGATGGGGGAATTCTCCGTCGGTGGCCGTGTGCACTGCTTTTGAAAGGTTTGAACCATGCGCGTTCTGATTGCTGAACACGATCACCCTGTTTATGCCCAATTGCTGCGTCAGGCCGCGCCTGAGCTGGAAGTGCTGACCAGCGGTGACTCCGCCGAACTGGCTCGCCAGGCCGCCGACTGCCCGATCTGGCTCGGCCAGCCAGACCTGCTGGCCACCCTGCTGCGTCAGGGCCATCAGCCGCAATGGCTGCAATCGACCTGGGCGGGCATTACGCCGTTACTGGCCGATGGCTTGCCGCGCCACTATCGCCTGACGCGTGCCGTGGGGATTTTTGGCCAGGTCATGGCCGAATACGTGCTGACCTACATGCTCGGCCACGAGCGCGAAGTGCTGCCGCGTCTGGTCAGCCAGGTCGAGCGCAAGTGGGACAGCCGTCAGGGTCAAAGCCTGGCGGGACGCAAAGTGTTGATCGTCGGCACCGGCGACATCGGCTGCACCGTCGCGCAGTTCTTGCTGCCGTTTGGCGTCGAGTTGTACGGCATCGCCAGCGAAGCCCGCGAGCAGGCGCCGTTTGTCGAAGTCGGCGTGCTGGCGGACTTGCCGCGTCTGGTCGGTGAAGCGGATTACGTGATCAACCTGCTGCCGAACACCCCCAATACCCATGACTTGTACGATGCGGCGCTGTTCAAGCAGTTCAAGCCGACCGGGGTGTTCATCAACGTTGGGCGCGGCGTGGCGGTGGTCGATGCGGACTTGGTGGAGGCCTTGAAAGAAGGGCATCTGGCGGGTGCGGTAATCGACGTCTGCCGTCAGGAGCCGCTGCCACAGCGCCATCCATTCTGGACCGCCTGGGGCTTGTTGCTCACGGGTCACAGTTCCGCGCCGACGTCGCCGCCGATGATGGTGAACCTGTTCGTCGAAAACCTGCGGGCGTATCAGGCAGGTGAGGCGCTGCGCGGGGAAGTGGATTTCAATCGCGGCTACTGAAATCACCGCAATCAAACTGTGGGAGCGGGCTTGCCCGCGATGAGGCCATCACATCCAACATCATCGTTGACTGTGAGGTTGCTATCGCGGGCAAGCCCGCTCCCACATTGGTTCTGCGTCAGTGTTTAGAGGGTGAAATCGCCTTCTGCGGCCAGCTCGCTCAGCGGGCGGCGCGGGCTTGGTTCTTCACGGGCTTGCAGGTAATCGGCGAGCGTCGCCTTGTCACCCAGTTTGCCCACCGCTACCGCTGCGTGCAGCGCATAACCTTCAGGGATGTTCAGTTCCTTGCGGGTCAGTTCCTGATCGAAACCTGCCATGCCGTGGGTGTGCCAGCCGCTGATGCTTGCTTGCAGCGCCAGATGGCCCCAAGCCGAACCGGTGTCGAAGGTGTGCCACAGGGCCGGGGTTTCTTCGGTGGCACCCGGAACGGCGAAGGTGGTTTTCGAGATCACGATCACCAGCGCCGAGGCGTGTTGTGCCCAGGAACGGTTGAATTCGTTCAACAGACCCAGATAACGCTCCCAGTTTGGCGTGTCGCGTCGCGCGTACAGGAATCGCCAAGGTTGCGAGTTGTATGCCGAAGGCGCCCAGCGTGCCGCTTCGAAAAAGCTCAGCAGGGTTTCTTCCGGAATGGTTTCGCCGGTGAAGGCGCGGGGCGACCAGCGATCGGTGAACTGAGGGTGGATCGCATAATCGGCAACGCGTGGATTTGCACTCATCAAGAGATTCCTTGCTACGTTTGAAAGTGAGGGTCGTCTGAAACCTGCGGGCGCAGTTGAGCTGGGCGTTAAGGTTTGTCGAGAGCCGGGCAATTCACCTGAATGCAACGCGGTCGAGCTTTAATGGCATTCGGGCATGACTCCTTGCGACTGGCAAAGCTACGTGGCGGCGCAAAAACTGACAAGCCCGTTCTACCGGCAGTCGCCAATGCTTGGCCCGCAAGGGCCTTGGCACTAGACTGGCGGCCTTTTCACCACCTGATATTGATGCTTGAGCCATGGCCGCCAAAGTCGAACCGTTCTGGATACGCAAAACCCTCGATCAACTCGATCAAGAGGAATGGGAATCGCTGTGCGATGGCTGTGGCCTGTGCTGCCTGCAAAAGCTCGAAGATGAAGACGATAATTCCGTCTATTACACACGTATCGCCTGCAAACTGCTGGACCTGAAAACCTGTCAGTGCACCGATTACCCGAACCGGCGCGACTTTGTGCCCGATTGCATCCAGCTCACGCCGGGCAAGGCTGACGAGTTCAAATGGCTGCCGCCAACCTGCGGCTATCGCCTGGTCAGCGAAGGCAAGGACCTGCCGCTTTGGCATCATCTGGTGTGCGGTGATCGCGATGCGGTGCACCACGAACGTATTTCCCAGTCCGGGCGCATGCTTGCCGAAGGCAGCGTGGCCGAAGATGACTGGGAAGATCACCTGATCTTCCGGGCGGGTTAAGCGCTGTCGGTTTTAACGTTTCACGAAGGAGTGTGTATGGCTGGTGGATTGCGCCGGGCGTTGGCCGTTGGGCTGTTGCTCCTGAGTTCGTCCGTGTGGGCGGCGAAGAAGGTCGATCTGGACTACCACGTGCGCCTGTTGCCGCAAAGCGATCAGGCAGAGGTGCGACTCACCCTGGCTCAGGGCTCTGCGGTGCGCAGCCTGGATTTTGATCTGGGCGATGGCAGCCTTTACAGCGACTTCAAGGCTGACGGTCAATGGCAACTCACCCCGGGCAAACAGACGCGCGGTGTCTGGCGTCCGGCCGCGGACAAGGCCAGCCTGACCTACCGCGTGCGCATCAGCCACGGGCGCAAGAACGGCAGTTTCGACACCCGCATGACGCCGACCTGGGCGCTGATGCGCGGCGACGACCTGGTGCCGCCCGCCAAACTTGATCAGCAGGACGGCATCGAGCTGGTTTCACGCCTTGAATTCGAATTGCCCAACGGCTGGAAAAGCGTCGAGACCGCGTGGCCGCGAGTCGGCAAGAACAAATTCCGCGTGGATAACGTCTCTCGACTGTTCGACCGACCCACGGGCTGGATGCTCGCCGGCCACCTGGGCAGCCGTCGCACCCGGCTTGGCGAAACCGAAGTCACCGTGGCCTCGCCTCGGGGCCAGGGCATGCGTCGCATGGACGTGCTGACCTTGCTGACGTTTGTCTGGCCGCAAGTGCAGGCGGTGTATCCCCGCCATCCGACCAAGCTGCTGATCGTCGGCGCCAACGACCCGATGTGGCGCGGCAGTCTGGGAGCACACGAATCGATCTACCTGAACACACGCCTGCCGTTGGTGAGCGAAAGCGGCACCAGTGCGGTGGTGCGGGAGTTGGCGCAGGTGTTCGGGCGGATCAACGATCAGCAGCGCAGCGACTGGATCAGCGAAGGATTTGCCGAGTATTACGCCATCGAACTGGTGCGTCGCGCTGGCGGCATGAGCGATGAGCGGTATGAGGGTTTGCAGAAGAAACTGGCCAGGGACAGCCAGAAAGTCACGACATTACGGGGCGAGCAGATCAACCCGGCGCAGGTGTCGAAAGCGGTGCTGTTGCTGCAGGAACTGGATCGCGAGATTCGCTTGAAAACTCGCAACAAGCGCTCGCTGGATGATGTGTTGCGCGGGGCGATGCACCTGGAAAGCGTGGATACCAAGGCATTCGTTCAGCTCGCGGACAGTGTGATCGGCGAGTCTTCCAAAGTCCTCGATACCGAGTTACTTCAGTAGCGCCGCCATCGCGGGCAAGCCCGCTCCCACAGGGACCTCATTCCAATGTGGGAGCGTGCTTGGCCTGGGCGGCATTCCGACGATGAGGCCATCAGTCTCACCGCAAATCCAGGATCAAACCCCGGTTTTAGGCGACTTCAACGAATCGTTCCCGGTCACGGTTGCGGTTTTGGTCGCCGCCTCGGCATTGGCCTTCAACTGGTTCAACTCTTCCCCGGCCCGCTGAATCTTTGCCCGCACGTTGTTCATGTCCTGGCGGCTTTTTTCCAGCAGGCTCTTGACCGAGCTGTGTCCGGTAATGCCACGGGCCAGTGCCACGCCGCCGATCGCCACTTGAATCAAGCCGAATACACCGCCGCGACGCAGCCCTTTACCCATCATCACCACGCCACCGGCCAGGGAGCCGATGCGCTCCCAACCCTGTACGTTCTGATCGGAATGAGTCTGGAACGGGGTGGATTCGATGCGCTCTACGCGTTTGAGTTCGTTCATGATCTGTCTCCTGGCGGAATCGCTGCTTCAAGAATAGATAGTTAAGCTGACTGCCAGGGCGGTCGGCTTGTTCCATCGGATGTCGGGTGATTCAGCGGAATTTCGATCCGGAGCGGGTGTTGAGTCCCTTGGACATGCGGTCGTACAGCACAACGTTGACGGTGGCGGCGAGGTTCATGCAACCGGTGGTCGGGATATAGACCACGTCTTCGCACCAGTCGCGAATCTCTTTATCCAGCGAGCCGTCTTCCGGGCCGAAAATGTACAGCGCGCGATCCGGATGCGTGTATTCCGGCAGCGAGCGAGCACCTTCGACCAGCTCCACCGCGACGGGCACGCAGCCCAAAGGCAGGATTTTCTTCAGGTCGTCGATGCCGATCAGCGGA
Organism: Pseudomonas arsenicoxydans; assembly: GCF_900103875.1. Classification (NCBI taxonomy): domain Bacteria; kingdom Pseudomonadati; phylum Pseudomonadota; class Gammaproteobacteria; order Pseudomonadales; family Pseudomonadaceae; genus Pseudomonas; species Pseudomonas arsenicoxydans. The sequence goes on from NZ_LT629705.1 coordinate 2,714,288, forward strand.
ATGTCGTAGTGGACGCGCTTGGTGTCGGTGACGAAATCAGCGGCGCGCTCATAGCGCTTGCCGGTGTAGAACACGGACGCCACGCCATAGCAGCCGGCGGCGCGCATGACCGAGCCGACGTTTTCCGGTGATTTGGGGTTATACAAACCAATGCAGCTGTACCGTTTGTCTGCCACGAGCGGGGTGCCTTCGGGGAAAAAACGGCGATTATACGGGGATTGGGGGAGGGGTGTTCAGTTTGAGATTGATGGTGGCAGGGAGGTTGCTATCGCGGGCAAGCCCGCTCCCACAGTGATTGGCGCAGAGCACAAATGTTGTTTACGCCGCACAACCCTGTGGGAGCGGGCTTGCCCGCGAAGAGGCCAGCCAAGCCACTGAAGATCTTCAGTCGTCTTTCTTCATCAACCCCGCCAACGCCGCAAACGGGTTGTGCGTCGCCTTGGCGATTTTCGGGCTGCTGAGCGAGCCTTCGTCGAAATACTGCTGGTCGGTGTACCGCGAGTGTTCGTTGTCATGGCAATACAGGCACAACAATTCCCAGTTCGAGCCGTCTTGCGGGTTGTTGTCGTGATTGTGGTCGCGGTGGTGCACGGTCAGTTCGCTCAGGCGTTTGCCGGAGAACTCGCGGGCGCAACGGCCACACACGTGCGGGTACATTTTCAGGGCCTTGTCGCGGTAACCCATTTCCTTGTCGCGCTGGTTGTCGGCAAGGATGCGGTCCAGCTTCGACGTGTTGGACGGAGGCGTTGACGAACTCATGGGTTCACCTTTGTAAAAGACTAATGACGGTATAGGTGCAGTTTAGCTCAGCCCTTGAGCTTCTCGGCAATCCAGATGGTGTGGCGTGTGCCTTTGTTGCCGTGGGCGAAGACCTGGACTTCTTCGGCTTTGAAACCGGCCTTTTTCAGCTTGTCGGAAAACTGGCGGTCCGCACTTGCCGACCACACGGCCAGCACGCCTTTGGGCCGCAGCGCCTTGGCGCAAGCGCTCAGGCCACCGGCAGAGTAGAGCCAGCTGTTGGCCTTCTGGGTCAGGCCTTCGGGACCGTTGTCGACGTCGAGCATGATCGCGTCGAAACCCTGTGGCTCGGCTTGCAGGACCTTGGCCACATCCTCCATGCGGATCACCGTCCTCGGGTCAAGCAGCGGATTCCCGGCTTTCTCGCCCAGCGGCCCACGGTTCCATTCCACAACCCCGGGCACCAGTTCGGCGACCACCACTTGTGCGGTCTTGCCCAAATGCTTGAGGGCCGAGGCGAGGGTGAAGCCCATGCCCAGGCCACCGATCAGCACGCGCGAGTCGGGCCGGCCCGCCACCTTGCGGCACGGAATCTCGGCCAAGGCATCCTCGGAACCGTGCATGCGAGTGTTCATCAACTGCCCGCCATCGCCGCCCTGGATCTTGATGACGAAATCCTCGCCATACTCGAACAGGCACAGGGCGCCGCCGTTCTCGGGGATAGGGGCGGTGTCGAGCAGAACAAAACGTTTCATGGAAATCTCAAATTGGGGGAAGGCAAACAGAGGCAGTTGGGAGTAGCCTGCCCATGACAACAAGGCCAACGGAGCCATTGATGAAGCGCACCATTCTAACGGTCATTGCCTTGGCCGCGCTCTCGATAACTGCAGTGCAGGCCGAGCAGTTGCAAACCCTTCCAACCAGCCCCGCGCCGCTGCCAGGTTCGCCCGGCACCGCGACCCCGACGCCGTACCCGCAAATTACTCCGACGACCGTACCCAGGGCCGGGGCGGGCAGTGGTGGCCCGCCGCTGGTGCCGATCGAAATGCCCAGTCCTCCGACCAAGGATCAACCAGTGCCGGGCATTGAGCCAAGCAGCACCAAGAACAAGTCGCCCGGCGGTTAGATCTGTTGCGAGATCAGTTGCCCGTCGGCCATGCGCAAGCGTTTGGAGAGGGCGACGGCGAGGGCACGGATGATCTTGGCGGCGATTTTCGGCGCGTCGTTGATCATCTTTTCCAGAGAATCCTTGCCCAGGTTCAGCAGCTGGCAGTGACTGGCGGCCACGCAACTGGCCGAGCGCCGTTCACCATCGAGCACGGCCATTTCGCCGAACGAGCGACCGCTGCGCAAGGTCGCCATGGTCACCAGTTGCCCGTCGCCGTTAGTCTTCTGCACCGACACCTGGCCGGTGTGGATGATGCACATGAAACTGCCGGCATCGCCTTCGTGGAAAATCTCTTCACCCTGGGCGATGGTGCTGATGCTGAAGTAGCCCGAGGCGGCCGCGAAGTCTGCCGGCAGCAATTGATCGAACAGGCCGCAATCCATCAGCCAGTCGCGGATTTCGTTATTCAGTAAGGTCGGTTCTGACATGTCGGCACGGTCTTTTTTTCTTGTGTCTGTCTGGTTCTGTTCAGGATCTGGAATCACCACAAACCCATTGTGGGAGTTGTATGGCCTAGGCTCCCGGCGTCTGGTCTTAAGACCGAAACGCCGGGCCAAGTTCCTCAGGCAATTGCCCAAACCTTGAAAACAAATGCGTATTCGAGTGCTACGTCACGCAATCCCTGATATCGGCCGCTCATCCCGCCGTGGCCAGCACCCAATTCGGTCTTGAGCAGCAGCGGATTATTGTCGGTCTTGGTCGCGCGCAATTTCGCCACCCATTTCGCCGCTTCCCAGTACTGCACGCGACTGTCGTTGTAGCCGGCAATCACCAGCATCGCCGGATAGGCTTGTGCGGTGACGTTTTCGTACGGGGCGTAGGCCTTGATCCGATCATAGACCTCCGGCTCTTCGGGATTGCCCCACTCGTCGTATTCGGTAACGGTCAACGGCAGGTCCGGGTCGAGCATGGTGTTGAGGACATCGACGAACGGCACCTCGGCAATCGCCGCGCCGAACAGGTCGGGACGCTGATTGAGCACCGCGCCGATCAGCAAGCCACCGGCGCTGCCGCCGCTGATTGCCAATTGAGGGGGCGTGGTGAAACCGTTGGCGATCAAGTACTCGGCGCAGGCGATGAAATCGCTGAAGGTGTTGTGTTTGTGTTCCTGTTTGCCGGCGCGATACCAGGCTTCGCCCAGCTCGCCGCCGCCCCGCACGTGAGCGATGGCAAACGCGACGCCGCGATCCAGCAGGCTCAAACGGGCGTGGGAGAACCACGGGTCAAGGCTTTCGCCATAAGCGCCGTAGCCGTAGAGATAAAGCGGCACAGGTTTTCCGAGTGCTTCGCGTTTGACCACCAGGCTGATCGGCACTTGTGTGCCGTCGGGCGCGGTGGCCCACAAGCGTTGGCTTACATAGGCATCGGCATCGAACGGGCCCAGCACCGGGGTTTGCTTCAGTACGGTCTGTTCGCCGCTGGCCAGGTCCAGCTGGCGGATTTGCGCCGGCCGGTTCAATGCTTCGTAGCGCAGGCGGATCTTGTCGCTGACAAACTCCAGGCTGTTCTGCACATGCAGGCTGTAAGCCGCATCCGGCAGCTGCACGCGGTAAGGCGACAACTCCTGTGGATGAACCTCGATGATCGGCAAGCCACCTTCACGCAGGCTCAGGGTCATCACGCCGACGTTCAGGCTCATGCCCTCGATCATCGTGGTGTCGCTGTGGGGGATCAGGTTCTGCCAGTCGGCCTCGGTCGGCGCCACGCCGGTATCGACAGCGGTGTAGAGGGCAAAATTGATTCCGTCGCGGTTGGTGCGAATGAACCAGGCCCACTCACCGTCCAGCGTGCCGTGGTCGACGTCGTATTCATGGTCTTCAACCCGTGGCGCAATGCAGGTGAATGCCTGATGCGGCTGCGAGGCGTCGAGGACCCAGACTTCGCTGGTGGTCTTGCTGCCCAGTGACAACAGCAACTGTTGCTCGGAACTGGAACGGTAGCAATGCAGGAAGAACCGTCCGTCGGGCTCATTGAAGACTTCTTCGGCCGCCGTGCCGTCCAGTCGATAGCGCAACAGTTTGTGTGGGCGATGGGTGTCGTCCAACTCACCGAAAAACAGCGTCAGGCTGTCGTTGGCCCAGGTCATGCTGCCGTCGCAGTCCTGGAACTCCAGTTCGCTGACACGACCGTTGGATAATTCCTTCACGAACAGTGTGTAAATCTCATCGCCCGTGGAATCGATGCTGTAGGCCAAACGTTGGTGGTCCGGGCTGATGCTGAAGGCGCCGAGGGAAAAGAAGCCGCCCTTGGCCAGTTCGTTCGGGTCCAGCAGCAGTTGCTCCCGGGCTTCGTCGAGCTGCAGGCTGTCATCGGCCGGGCGAGGGCAGCGGTAATGACGGGCGTATTCATCACCGGCCGTGGTGCGCGTGTAATACAGGTAAGGGCCCCAAGGGGAGGGCAGCGACAGGTCCGTTTCGAGAATCCGGCCCTTGATCTCTTCGAAAAGGGTTTCGCGCAACGTGGCCTGATCGGCGGTTTGCGCTTCTTGATAGCTGTTTTCAGCCTTGAGGTAGTCGAGCACCGCGTCGGTGTCGCGCTCCTGCAGCCAGGCATACGGGTCATCGCCGTCGGCCTTGCGGGCAATGGGCGCGTCGGAAACGTTGACGGATAGGGGCATGAAGGACTCTCGGGCGTTGTACGAAATAGGGTTGTTCAGGCGCAATGCAAATCTTGATGTCTCTGCCGGCCCTTTGTCTTGACCGACTGGCATTGGGACAAGCCTGATGTGCGAAAAGTCGTTACTATAAGCGCCTCTGTGCGACACGCGTAGCGTGTCTCCAAGACTTCGAGGTGTAGAGTCATCTTGAAGGGCTTCCGAAAGGAAGCCAAGAGCTTGGGTACCCAATCCCAAGAAACAAAACCCTCCCAGAAGTCCAATGCCTTCAAGGACTTGCCGCAGCGGCGGTGGCAAACTCAAGGTCGATTAGCGCTCGGTGGCTCGACCGCAGTACTGGATTTTCCGGTATTGGAGTGCCTACTACACATCAGCCCTTTTCAGGGCTAAACCCATGCGGGAGAGAATCCCCGCTGGGGTTCCCTCCTGCTTTTGAAACAGGAGGTAACAATTCTTTGGGCATGCTGCTTCGGCAGTCCCTGCTCACATCAAACCGGAGACATGAGCGAAAGCTCTGTCTGTCATTGTCCAGCCATTGCCTGTTTGGAGTGGCAGCGGACTCGTTGTGCGACCAACGATAGCCTAGGAAGACATGCGTCACTGGCAACGGTGAGGTGTGAAGCTCTTCTCACAATGTAGTCCCCGTCAGGGTGTGCTTTTGCCGCGAGGCAAAGCATAGATGCTCGGAGCAGTGCCGGGTTGAGACGCTAGGCTGGTTGGCATGGGTAACGTAAGTGAACTGCTGATAAACGCCGTGATTATAAACAAGCCAAAACTGCTGTCAGGCTTGAGCCAAAAGGCACGTGGTCGGATACCTCTGTAGAGGCTTGAGGTACGTCGTCATAGGACCATCGGTGAAAAGGCAGACCCTAAACCAATCGTGTGACAGGCAGGGAACGTGGTAAGCCCGTATGGCTGCCCTTCGGGCAGGTGAACCGTAAGGTGAGCTGTTGGCTGTGCGGGTATGGGATCGCAGAGAAAGCGAAAGCCGGGCTGTAATGGCTCGGATAGGGGTTGGGACATTACCCCACGGGAAACCGGGCAGACTTCTGCGTGGTCTTTCGTCGCATGAACTCTGAGTAAACCTGTCTCAATGAACGTAGAGGTCCAGCTGTAACGGACCATTTATTAATCTAGCCCTAACGGGAGCGTCCATTCCCGTCAGGGGATGCGTACGTCTTTCGCTTGGGGAAACTTGAGAGGAAGGCAGCATGTTAGAACATAGCCAAATGGCCGTGTCTGCGCCTTCCGGCGCTCCGCAGCACTGGCATGACATCGATTGGTGGCGTGTCCAGCGGAATGTCCGGGCGATGCAGATACGGATTGCGAAGGCTTGTCGGGAAGGCAACTGGCGCAGGATGAAAACCCTGCAGCGGATGCTGACCCGCTCTCGCTCGGCCAGATACTTGGCCGTACGGCGAGTCACTGAAAACCAGGGTAAGCGCACGGCGGGAGTCGACCGCGTGCTCTGGGATACACCCGATGCCAAATGGAAGGCGGCAAATGGGTTGAAGCGCCATGGATATAAGCCGCGGCCTTTACGACGTGTGTTTATTCCGAAGTCAAATGGAAAGGAGCGTCCTCTGGGCATTCCAACCATGACGGACAGGGCTATGCAGGCGCTGTATCTGCTGGCTCTGGCGCCTATTGCAGAAACCACGGGTGATCCAAATAGCTACGGCTTCAGGATCGAACGCTCTACGGCGGATGCGATGGGGCAGCTGTTCGTTTGCCTATCCAAGAAGGTTTCGGCCCAATGGGTTTTGGAAGCGGACATCAAAGGCTGTTTTGACCATATCAATCATGACTGGCTAATCGCCAACGTCCCAACGGACAAAGTGGTTCTCCGGAAATGGTTGAAAGCTGGTGTGATTCATAAAGGCCAGCTACAGGCAACGGATGCCGGTACGCCACAGGGCGGGATTATCTCGCCCACCTTGGCAAATTTGGTGCTGGATGGGCTGGAGTCACAACTCAAGCTGTACTGGGGGGTGACAAAGGCCAAGAAGCTGAAAATCAATGTGGTGCGTTATGCGGATGACTTTGTGATAACTGGAACCTCGCGAGAGGTGCTGGAAACTGAAGTTAGACCTTGGGTAGAGCAATTCCTCGCGACGCGTGGATTGCAGTTGTCACCCGAGAAAACCCATGTCATCCATATAGAAGAAGGCTTCGACTTCCTTGGTTGGAATTTCCGTAAGTTCGATGGGAAGCTTCTGATCAAACCGAGCAAGAAGAACGTCAAGGCGTTTTACTGCAAAGTGAAGGAGGTCATCAGCACCAACAAGACGGTGACGCAGGACTATCTGATAGGTCTGCTTAATCCGATCTTGAAAGGCTGGGCGTTGTATCACCAGCCAGTAGTCGCCAAGCAGGCGTATAGCCGCATGGATAACCAAATATTCCATGCTTTATGGCGTTGGGCGAAACGGCGGCACCCTAACAAATCGCTGGAGTGGATCAGGAAGAAGTATTTCCAAGGTCACGAAAGTAAAAACTGGGTGTTCTCCACCGTTGTGCTGGAAGAGAGCGGGACAAAACGGACGATCGCGTTGTATTCGCTAGCGGATACGCCGATTGAGAGGCACAAGAAGGTGAGTGGGGAGTACAACCCCTTCGATCCTTCAATGGAAGAAATGGGTGAGAAGCTGCGTATGGCGCGGATGCTGAACAAGCTGAAGTACCGCAAGCAGATTTTGAGCCTATTCCAGAGCCAAAAAGGAGTGTGTCTGCTGTGCAAGGAACCGATTAACAAGGAGACGGGATGGCATGACCATCACATCGTTCATCGCTCCCAAGGCGGTGGAGACACCTTGGATAACCGAGTACTATTGCATCCAGTTTGTCACCAACAGCTTCATAGCCGTGGATTGACAGTGAACAAGCCGGCTCCGCGAGGAGCTTACTAAAGACTTGAGCCGTATGCGCTGAAAGGCGCACGTACGGTTCTTAGGGGGAGGCAGGCCAGTAATGGTCTGTCTCCACCCGACTTGCCTGCCTTGCCATGGACACCATGACCGAGAACGACTATCTGATCGCTTGGGGCCTCTACGCCTTTGCCGCTTTAGGCTGCCTGCTGGTGTGGATGCGCATGACCCGCTGGATGTGGCGCTGGTTGCGTGAGCCGCTGCAACTGCTGGTCGCCGTGCTGCTGTTCAGCCCGACAATCATCGACCCGGTGAAGGAAAAAGTGGCCCCGGCCATCGCCATAACCACGCTGGACCTGGCTTTCAAGGTCGGCAACAACGCCTGGCGAGCGATTTCCGACCTGATGATGTACGCCATGATCGCTTTCGGCCTCTATCTGGTGGTCGTGGCGATCCGGTTTCCGATCGAGCGCGCGTCCAGGGCTCGCAAGGAACAGGCGGCTGCCGCCAAGGCCGCGGCCCGGGCCGACGAACCTGAAGACGATCAGCCCTTCGGCGGGGCTGGCGATGATCGGTACGGTCGTCCGCCCGTGCCGAGCAACCCTCAGCGTTTGCGGGTCGAACCGCGTTTGTAATCCGGCCTTGAAGCGAGAATCCGAGCATGTGTGAGTTATTGGGCATGAGCGCCAATGTGCCGACCGATATCGTGTTCAGCTTCACCGGGCTGATGCAGCGCGGCGGCCGCACCGGCCCGCACCGTGATGGTTGGGGCATCGCCTTCTACGAGGGACGTGGCCTGCGGCTTTTCCAGGACCCGGCCGCGAGCTGCGAGTCGGAAGTCGCCAACCTGGTGCAGCGCTATCCGATCAAGAGTGAAGTAGTGATCGGGCACATCCGCCAGGCCAACGTCGGTAAGGTTTGCCTGTCCAACACCCATCCATTCGTGCGTGAACTGTGGGGGCGCAACTGGTGTTTCGCCCACAACGGTCAGTTAGCCGATTTCAATCCGACCGCCAGCTTCTATCGTCCGGTCGGCGATACCGACAGCGAAGCGGCATTCTGCGATCTGCTCAACCGTGTTCGCGCAGCGTTCCCGGAGCCGGTTGAAGTCGAAGACTTGTTGCCGGACCTGGTGGCCGCCTGTGCCGAGTACCGCAGCAAAGGCGTGTTCAACTGCCTGCTCAGCGACGGTGACTGGTTGTTCTGCTATTGCTCGACCAAATTGGCGCAGATTACCCGTCGCGCGCCCTTCGGCCCGGCGCGTCTGAAAGATGTCGATGTGATCGTCGATTTCCAGGCCGAAACCACGCCCAACGACGTGGTCACGGTTATCGCCACCGAACCTCTCACCGAAAACGAAACCTGGACCCGCTACGAACCGGGCCAATGGAGCCTCTGGCGACGCGGCGAATGCGTCAGCCAAGGCAAGACCGAATAAGGACTCACCCCTCATGTTGCTCAGTTATCTACGGCTGGTGTTGTTTGCGGCGGGCCTGTTGATTGGTGTTCAGGTGCCTGGGTTTATCAGCGATTACGCGAAACGGGTCGAAGCGCATCTGATCGAGGCCCAGACCGGCCTGAGTGGTTTTCAGGGCACGGCCAATGAGTTCTTCAAGGGCGATATGCAGGCGCTGGTCGCTCATTATCGTGCCAGCGAAGACCCGATCTTTCGCAGCGATGCCGATAGCCTGAGCACCATGCTTACCCGCCAGCTGGCGCTCGACAAGCAGTTCCAGGCCATGCAGGGGCCGTGGTACATCCGCTTCCTGCAAGTGGCGCTGGCCGCTGACCCGGATATTCGCAAGGAAACCTGGTACGGCTACAGCTACCAGATCCTGCTGACGCCGGAAGCGATGATCTGGGGCATGAGCGGCGCGTTGCTGCTGTCGTTCGGGATTGAATGCCTGTTCCGTCTGATCGACTGGGTGGTGCTGGGCGGCAAACGCCTGCGGCAGAGCCGACCGATCGTAGACAGGGATGTGCGGGGGTTGTAAGAGAAAAATCAAAAGATCGCAGCCTCGTTTCACTCGACAGCTCCTACAAGGGTTTTGCATTTCCCTGTCGGAGCTGTCGAGTGAAACGAGGCTGCGATCTTTTGATCTTCAACCACTCAAAGTGATGTAGTCCTCACCCACCTTCTGCGCATACCCCTCCAGCACTTGCTGACACAGCATCACAATCTCCTCGACCCATTCCACGCCCACCCGCCACGACACCACCACCTGCAAATTCGGCGGCCGTTGATCGATGGCCAGCAGGGTCAATTCCCCCCGCGCCAGCTCCTCGGCCACCAATACCGGCGGCAACGCGCCAATGCCAAATCCGTCGCGCAGCAACCGGGTAATCGCCGACACCGAATTCACGCAATTGAGCCGGGGCGTAAGAATCCCGTTCGCCTGCATCAGGCTCTGGATGTCCTGATGCGGATGGGAGTTTTTTGAGTAAGTAATGATGCGTTCGCGAGCCAGGTCGGCAATGCCTGAATACTCGCGGTTGTAGATCGAACTGCTCGCCACGATCCAGCCCATCGGGTGGCTGGCCAGCTCCAGGCTGCGCACGCTTTCCTGGCGCATCAGGTCGGTCTGCAAGATTAGATCGAGGAAGCCTTTTTGCAGCTGATCGCAGAGGTTCAGCGCGGTATCGGCTACCAGTTCGATTTCCACCAGTGGGTAGTGATCCATCATCTGCGCCACCAACGGACTCAGCCAGGTGTGAATCACCGTGTCCATCACGCCAATCCGCACACGCCCGACTTTGCTCGAACGCGTCTCGATCGACTGCTTCAGCGCCTGCATGGTGTCCATCATCTGCTCGGCGTATTCAAGCACCTTCAAGCCTTCGGGCGTCAGGCTCACACCGCGTGAATCGCGCAGGAACAGCTTCACGCCGAGCTCGCCTTCGAGCACCGCGATGCGGCTGGAAATCGACGCCTGGGTGGTGAACAGCTTGTCAGCCGTCAGGCGAAAACTCTTGAGGCGGGCGACCCAGACAAAGGTCTCAAGAAACTTCAGGTTCATGGGATAAAGTTTTTCTTATGTCTAGGGCGGGTTTTTATTAGTTGGACGCAGCAGGGCCGGCAGCCCAAAAATCAGGCCATCCGGTTCCCACGATAGGCGTCGTCGGGGCTCAGAACAATACCAATAAAATTTGTACGGAGAGTTGCCATGAGTGCGCCCGACACGCTAGACATCCCCAAGGCCACGGCTCGCCCGGGACCTTTCGACTGGTACCGCAACATCAATCAGCAGGAACGCCGGACCTTCTGGAGCTGCAAGATCGGCTATGGCCTGGACGGCATGGACACCCAGATGCTCAGCTTCGTGGTCCCGACTCTGATTGCAATGTGGGGCATCACCACCGGCGAGGCCGGGCTGATTCACACCAGCACGCTGATCGCTTCGGCCATCGGTGGTTGGGTGGCGGGGATTCTGTCCGACCGCATCGGTCGCGTACGCACCTTGCAACTGACGGTGCTGTGGTTCGCCGGCTTCACCTTCCTCTGCGGCTTCGCGCAAAACTACGAACAATTGCTGATCAGCCGCACCTTGATGGGGTTCGGCTTCGGCGGCGAGTGGACAGCTGGCGCCGTGCTGATGGGCGAGGTGATTCGCGCCAAGGACCGTGGCAAGGCTGTGGGCATGGTGCAATCGGGTTGGGCGCTGGGCTGGGGACTGACGGCAATTCTGTACGCGCTGCTGTTTTCGGTGTTGCCGCCGGAAGACGCCTGGCGTGCGCTGTTTATCCTGGGCATCGTGCCGGCGATTTTCGTGATATTCGTCCGTCGGCTGGTCAAGGACCCGGAAATCTACCGCGAAGCCAAGGCCAAACAGGAGCCAAGCAATCCGGCGAAGTTCTACGAGATTTTTGCCCCCGGCATCCTGTTCACCACGATTCGCGCGTCGGTGCTGACCACGGGCGCACTGGGCGGTTACTACGCGATCACCTCCTGGTTGCCGACGTTCCTCAAAAACGAGCGGGGATTGAGCGTACTCAACACCAGTGGTTACCTGGCGATGGTGATCGTCGGTTCCTACATCGGTTATGTCATCAGCGCGTATTTGACTGACATCCTTGGCCGTAAGAAGAATTTCATTCTGTTCGCGGTTGGCTCGTTCACCATCGTGTTGCTCTACACCCAATTGCCGGTCAGTAACGCTGTGATGCTGTGGCTGGGCTTTCCGTTGGGCTTTTTTGCCTCAGGGATTTTCAGTGGCATGGGCGCCTTTCTGACTGAGTTGTTTCCGACGCGGATTCGCGGCTCGGGCCAGGGTTTTTGCTACAACATCGGTCGGGCACTGGCGGCGCTGTTCCCTCTGCTGATCGGCTTGCTCAGTCAAAAGGTGCCGTTGAGCGTCGGCATCGGGGCGTTTGCGGCGGTGTCCTACGGCGTGGTGATTCTCGCGGCGCTGAGCTTGCCGGAGACCCGTGGCAAACAACTGGATGCCGAATAACAAAAACGGCAGCAACTGATAATCTGCGGGGTATCTGCCCCGCAGCAAAAAAAGAAAATGCCTACAGGAGTGTTCACCGTGAGCCGCCTGCTATTGAATTGCGACATTGGCGAGAGCTTTGGCAACTGGACCATGGGTCTGGACGCCGAGGTCATGCCCTTTATCGATTGCGCCAACATCGCCTGCGGCTTCCACGCCGGCGACCCGAGCATCATGCGCAAGACCGTCAGCCTGGCCCTGAGCAACGGCGTAAAGATTGGCGCGCATCCGGCCTATCAGGACCTGGTCGGTTTTGGCCGTCGTTCCATGGCGTACACCGCCCAGGAACTTCAAGACATTTTGCATTACCAGATCGGTGCCCTCGACGGCATCTGCCGGGCTCAGGGCGGGCAGGTGAGTTACGTCAAACCGCACGGCGCGATGTACAACGACATGATGGCCAATCCGGCGCAACTGCGTGCGGTGCTTCAGGCCGTGGCGGCGTATGACCGGAGCTTGCCGCTGATGCTGATGGCGACCCGCGACAACAGCGCCGCGCAGCAGTTAGGCGATGAATATGGCGTGACGCTGTGGTTCGAAGCCTTCGCCGATCGGGCCTACGACAGCGCGGGCATGCTGGTCTCACGGCAACTGCCGGGCGCGGTGCATCACGATCCCGAGACAATCATCGAGCAGGCACTGACCATTGCCCGTGGCGACAACCTGACGGCCAGCGACGGCAGCGCCTTGTTTCTGCAAGCCAATACCCTCTGCGTGCACGGCGATAACACCAGTTCGGTGGCCGCCGTGCGCCGGATCCGCGCCGCCCTCGATCAGCAGAGCGCACCATGAAACCGCGGGTAGAGGTGGTGGCGCTGGATTGCCTGATGGTGCGTCTGTTTGACCAGATCGCCGAAGCAAACATGCCGTGGATGCTGGCTGCCAGCGAAAGCCTGCGTGCGGCATTCGCCGGGCATTTGATCGATCTGGTGCCGTCGTACACGACGCTGATGGTGCATTACGACTTGAGCGCATTGAGTCCGTCCCAGGCTCGGGAGTTGATCGCTGAAGCCTTGATCGACCTGTCACCGAATGCCCGCACTGGCGGCAAATGCCATGCGCTGCCGGTCTGGTATGACCTGAGCGTCGGCCCGGAGTTGAGCCTGTTGTCCCGGCGCAGCGGGTTGACGATGGAAGAGGTGATCCGCCGGCACAGCGAACGCGAATATCAAGTGTTCGCCCTGGGCTTCGCGCCGGGCTTCGCCTTCATGGGGCTGGTGGAAGAAGTGCTCGCCGCACCGCGTCTGAACACGCCGCGTAAAAAGGTTGCCGCTGGCAGCGTGGGCATCGCCGAACGGCAAACCGCTGCTTATCCGGTGGTTTCTCCAGGCGGCTGGAATCTGATAGGCCGCACGCCGGCCAAACTGTTCGACCGCGAACGCGACGGTTACAGCCTGATGCAACCGGGCGATACGGTGCGCTTTGAAGTGGTCAGCCATGCCGAGTTCATCAACCTGGGCGGCGACGACACTCCGTTGGAGGCACAGGCATGAGCCATCTATCGATTGAAGCGAGTACGCCGCTGTGTCTGTTACAGGACGCGGGCCGTTTCGGCGTACGGCACTTGGGCGTGACTCAGGGCGGGGCGCTGGATTGGCGTTCCATGTCGTGGGCCAACTGGTTGCTGAGCAATGAGTTGGATGCCACGGTGGTTGAAATCACCCTGGGTGGGTTCACCGTGGTGGCCGAGGATGATTGCGTGCTGGCGCTGGCCGGCGCGGACCTGGGCGCGCAAGTGGACGGCGAGGCCGTGGCGCCGTGGCGCAGTTTCCGACTGAACAAAGGTCAGCGACTGCAATTCACTCGACCGCTGCTCGGGGCGCGCGCCTATCTGGCGGCACCGGGTGGGTTTGATGCGCCGAAGGTGTTGGGCAGCAGCGCGACGGTGGTCCGCGAAGAACTCGGTGGCCTGGATGGCATGGGCCGGGCACTGGCCAAAGGTGCGCAGCTGAGTTATCGCGGCAGTTCGCTACTGTTGCTGCGGGAGTTGCCGGAAGAACATCGACCGGATTTCAACGTCGATTCACCGCTGGATGTGGTGCTCGGTGCCCAGATCGGTGAGTTCAGCGGACAAAGCCTGTTCGATGCCTTCAACAGCTTTTGGACGCTCGACAGCCGCGCCGACCGCATGGGCATCCGCTTGCTGGGAACGGCATTGCACTATCAGGGCAAACCGATGATTTCCGAAGGTATCCCGCTGGGCGCGGTCCAGGTGCCGCCGGATGGGCAACCGATTGTGTTGCTCAACGATCGGCAGACCATTGGCGGTTATCCGCGCTTGGGCGCGTTGACGCCCTTGGCGTTGGCGCGTCTGGCGCAGTGCCTGCCGGGGACGAAAGTGCGGCTGCGGCCGGTGTTGCAGGACGTGGCGCATCGGGAGCAGGTCCACTATCTACGCCGGTTTTTGAACCGCTAAATGCATCGCGGGCAAGCCCGCTCCCACAGAGAATACGGCCAACTGTGGGAGCGGGCTTGCCCGCGATTGCGCCGGAACAGGCACAGAAAATTACTTGGAGAGAAACCGCATCCCTTCCTCCAACCCCCGCAACGTCAGCGGGTACATCTGGTCGTCAATCAGGTCCCGAACGATATTGGTCGACGACGTATAGCTCCACGTATCTTTCGGATACGGGTTGATCCAGATGAGCTTCTTGTACTTCTCCTTGAACCGCTGCATCCACACGTAACCGGCTTCTTCGTTCCAGTGCTCGACGCTGCCGCCGGCCTGGGTGATTTCATAGGGCGCCATCGCGGCGTCACCGATGAAGATCACTTTGTAGTCGGCGCCATACTTGTGCAGCAGGTCCTGGGTTGCGGTGCGCTCGGAGGTGCGGCGCATGTTGTTCTTCCACACCGACTCATAAATGAAGTTGTGGAAGTAGAAGTACTCCAGGTGCTTGAACTCGGTCTTGCAGGCCGAGAACAATTCCTCGCAAATCTTCACGTGCGCGTCCATCGAGCCGCCGATGTCGAACAGCAGCAACAGCTTGACGGTGTTGCGCCGCTCCGGGCGCATCTGGATATTCAACAATCCGGCATCTTTGGCGGTGTGATCGATGGTGCCGTCGATGTCCAGTTCTTCCGCCGCGCCCTGACGCGCAAACTTGCGCAACCGGCGCAGGGCAACCTTGATGTTGCGCGTGCCCAGTTCCACCGAGTCGTCGAGGTTCTTGTACTCGCGCTGATCCCACACCTTGACCGCTTTGCCCTGGCGTTTGCCGGCATCGCCGACCCGGATACCTTCCGGGTTGAAGCCGCCGGAACCGAACGGGCTGGTGCCGCCGGTGCCGATCCACTTGTTGCCGCCGGCGTGGCGTTCTTTCTGTTCTTCGAGGCGCTTCTTGAACTCTTCGATCAGCTTGTCCAGGCCCCCCAGTGACTGGATCGCCGCTCGCTCTTCGTCGGTCAGTGACCGCTCGAATTCCTTGCGCAACCAATCTTCGGGAATCAACGCCTGAAGGTGATCGTCGAGTTTTTCCAGGCCGTTGAAGTAAGCCCCGAACGCCCGGTCGAACTTGTCGAAATGCTTTTCGTCCTTCACCAGAATCGCCCGGGACAGGTAATAGAACTCGTCCATGTCGGCGAAGGTCACGCGCTGTTTCAGCGCGTTGATCAGGTCCAGCAGCTCACGCACCGAGACCGGCACTTTGGCGGCGCGCATTTCATTGAACAGGTTGAGCAGCATGGCGTTGGCCTCTATCTAATGGAGCTTAGCGAGTGCCACGACGGCTCATGAACGCCAGGCGCTCGAGCAATTGCACATCCTGTTCGTTCTTCACCAGCGCGCCGGCCAGTGGCGGGATGGCCTTGGTCGGATCGCGTTCGCGCAGTACGGCTTCGCCGATGTTGTCGGCCATCAGCAGTTTGAGCCAGTCCACCAGTTCGGAGGTCGAGGGTTTTTTCTTAAGGCCGGGGACCTTGCGCACATCGAAGAATACGTCCAGCGCTTCGCTGACCAGGTCTTTCTTGATGTTCGGGTAGTGCACGTCGACGATCTTCTGCAACGTCACGCGATCGGGGAACGCGATGTAGTGGAAGAAGCAGCGACGCAGGAAGGCGTCCGGCAGCTCTTTCTCGTTGTTGGAAGTAATGATGATGATCGGGCGCTTCTTGGCCTTGATGGTCTCGTCGATCTCGTAAACGTAGAACTCCATCTTGTCGAGTTCTTGCAGCAGGTCGTTGGGGAACTCAATGTCGGCCTTGTCGATTTCGTCAATCAGCAGGATCACCCGCTCTTCGGACTCGAAAGCCTCCCAGAGCTTGCCCTTTTTCAGGTAGTTGCGGACGTCGTGGACTTTCTCGGTGCCCAGCTGCGAGTCACGCAGGCGACTGACCGCGTCGTACTCGTACAGGCCCTGATGCGCCTTGGTCGTGGACTTGATGTGCCAGGTGATCAGCTTGGCATTGAAGGATTCGGCCAGTTGCTCGGCGAGCATGGTCTTGCCCGTGCCCGGCTCGCCCTTGACCAGCAGTGGGCGCTCCAGGGTAATGGCGGCATTGACCGCCAGCTTCAGGTCATCGGTGGCGACGTAGGCCTGGGTGCCTTCGAACTTCATCTGCTAATCCTCGAACGGTAACGCCGACCTGAACGGGGCAGGGCGGGGCGCAATAATTGTAGTTCCCGACTATAACGCGCAGGCCGGTCGACTGTGAACGCAGACGACTTATTCAGTCTCTGAATGGAGCGTCACATCTTGACTCAGTCTCGGCTGCTGGCCAGCATTGAGATATCGCCATATTGGCGATAGCTTGCGAGGCATGTCTACTCAATACCGATTTCGCGATACATACCGCATTCAGTTGCGTGAGAAGGATCATCCACCGCCTCATGTCCACCTTACCGGTGGCGAGGTCGATGTGGTGCTGAGCCTGCACACCGTCGAAGTGATGGCCGGCAAGGCACCGCCGCTGATTATCAAGGAAGCACTGGAGTGGGTCAGAGCCCACCAAGTGCAACTGCTGGAGGACTGGAAACGATGTTACCCATGAAACGACCACGGCTGGCGTCTGTGCAAGCGTTGCCGGATTATCGTCTCGACTTGACCTTTATCGACGGCCAGCAGCTAACCCTCGATTTGAGCCGCGACCTTCGCGCCTTTTCGGGACTGCAGCCGCTGCTGGAGGGAAGCGCCTTCGCCGGTGTAACCCTGGGCGACGATGGCTGGAGCGCCGAGTGGCCTGAACTGGATATCCAGATCGGCGCAGACACCCTTTATCTGGATGCTTTGGCACAAAACGCATCGGACGAAAACACCCGGATCTTCATCGACTGGCGCGCTCGCACCGGTTTACCCCTGAGTCAGGCGGCCGAGGCGCTGGGCGTCAGCGCCCGCAGCATCACGCGCTACAGCAGTGGCCGTGAAGCGGTGCCCCGTTCGTTGGCACTCGCTTGTTTGGGTTGGGATTTCCTCCAGCTGCAATCGAACCCGGCGCGGGCTGCCGAAGACACCGGTCGCTACACCGTGACGCGCAAACCTTAACCTGCTTCCGGCTTCGGTCGTTCATACCGGGCGTTGAATGCCTGGATGAAACCATTGCGTAAAATCTGCAAAAACGCACCGAACGCGCTGATATCTTGTCGATGCACATTGCCGCTCAGTTCAACCCGCGTTGCGAACTGGTTCTTGCCTTGATTTTTCAGCACGGTTTCGGAGCCACCGACGATGGCCTCCCAGATTGAACGAAATAGCCCTTTGTCCTTGTTTTCCACGTCCTGGTGCCAATTGAAAACGTCGACGTCCTTCAACAGCGGTTTGATGTAGCCGGTCAATTTGGCCTTTTTGGCTTGCGCTTCAATCACTACATCGCCGTGACCGGCGTTGAAATCGAACTTGCCGTAGGCCGAGGCAAAGTCGTTCATGCGCTTGAGTTCGATGTCCTTGACCCGCAGGCGGAAATCGAAGTCTTCGAAATTGCTCATCGGGTCGAAGGTGGCACTGGTCTCCAGTGGCGCGTGCCCCAGCAACAGCGCCTTGGCCTCGAAGCGGGCCTCGCGTTTACCTTCGGTATCGACCACGTTGGTCAGATTGAAAATGCTGGCGTTGACTTGAGTGGCGGTCATGTTGACGGGGGGAGTGGAGTTGAAATTGTGGAAACTGATTTTACCGTCGTAGATGCGCACTTCGTTCAAGGTGAACGGCGCCAGTTTGCTCAACTGCGCCCGCCAGTCGGTGCCTTTACCGGTTTGGGAGTTCTGTTTGTTGGCGCCGCCGTCGACGAAGTTCACCTCGGGGTTGAAGAACTTCACTTCGGCCACCACGGCATGGTCATAGATCAGCGAATGCCAGCTGACAGCGAGGTCGACCAACGGCGCGTTGACGAACGGTACCGGCACCTTGCCTTCAACCTTGACGATTTTCAGTCCGTTGATTTTGTAGGCGCCGCGCCACCAGGCCAGATCCACGTCGGTCACCTGGCCTCGGTAATCGCCCATGTTCGCCAGTTTGTCGTTCAGGTAGTCACGCACCAGGTACGGCAGAGCGATATGCAGGGCAATCAGTACCACAGCGAGGCCGGCGAGGGTCCACAGGGGCCAACTGTATCGACGTTTCATGATGGCATTTCTCTGGCGTTGTAAAGCCATTGACTGCGCCGGACAGCGGACGTTCGACCTGACTGGACGACCAGCGGCAACAGGCATACCTTTGGGAGCTTATTCAACGCTGTACAAGGACCCAGCCATGAGCCGTATTTACGCTGACAACGCCCATTCCATCGGCAATACGCCGCTGGTGCAGATCAACCGCATTGCCCCGCGCGGCGTGACCATCCTGGCCAAGATCGAAGGGCGCAACCCTGGCTATTCGGTCAAGTGCCGGATCGGTGCGAACATGATCTGGGACGGCGAAAGCTCCGGCAAACTCAAGCCTGGCATGACCATCATCGAACCGACGTCGGGCAACACCGGCATTGGCCTGGCGTTCGTTGCGGCGGCTCGTGGTTACAAACTGATGCTGACCATGCCGGCCTCCATGAGTATCGAGCGTCGCAAGGTGCTGAAGGCACTGGGCGCCGAACTGGTGCTGACCGAACCGGCCAAGGGCATGAAAGGCGCCATCGAGAAGGCGAGTGAGATCCTTGCCAGCGACCCGGCCAAATACTTCATGCCGGCGCAATTTGAGAACCCGGCCAACCCGGCGATTCACGAGAAAACCACCGGCCCGGAAATCTGGAACGATACCGACGGCGCGGTAGATGTGCTGGTGGCCGGGGTCGGAACGGGTGGAACCATTACCGGGGTATCGCGGTATATCAAGAATACGCAGGGCAAACCGATTATCTCGGTGGCGGTAGAGCCGGCGGTGTCGCCGGTGATCAGCCAGGCGATGGCCGGTGATGAGATCAAGCCCAGCCCTCATAAAATTCAGGGCATTGGCGCCGGATTTGTCCCGAAAAACCTGGACTTGTCGATGGTCGACCGCGTTGAGCTGGTGACCGACGAGGAGTCCAAGGCCATGGCACTGCGCCTGATGCAGGAAGAGGGGATTTTGTGCGGTATCTCCTGCGGTGCCGCCATGGCGGTCGCGGTTCGCCTGGCCGAAACACCGGAAATGCAGGGCAAGACCATCGTCGTGATCCTGCCGGACTCCGGCGAGCGCTACCTGACTAGCATGTTGTTCAGCGATCTGTTTACCGATCAGGAGAATGAACAGTAATAGCGATCGCGCCAGGTGTTCTTTTGATCGTATGGCCAAAGGGCTGATTCAGGTCAGCCCCGGTTCAGGAGCCCTATGCTAATAAGTGCTTTATTGCACAATCCTTAATACTGAATGTTTGGTTTGGCGGGTTTTTCTCGAGGCCGGTAATGTTTATCATGGCCGGCTGCCACGTCGGGTAAAAGGCGTTGTGCATAGAGCCTATTCTCAAGGAGTCATTGATGACCTTTTCCTTAGCCGCGAAAGCGTCAGTGTTGTTGCTGTTCCTCGGCAGCACTCTCTATGTGCATTTGCGCGGCAAGGCGCGCTTGCCCGTCTTGCGTCAGTTCGTCAACCACTCCGCGTTGTTTGCGCCTTATAACGCCTTGATGTACCTGTTCTCCGGTGTGCCGTCCAAGCCCTATCTGGACCGCAGCAAGTTCCCGGAGCTCGACGTGCTCAAGGACAACTGGGAAGTCATCCGCGACGAAGCCATGCACCTGTTCGACGAGGGGTATATTCGCGCCGCCGAAAAGAACAACGACGCCGGTTTCGGTTCGTTCTTCAAGAAGGGCTGGAAGCGGTTCTACCTCAAGTGGTACGACAAACCGCTGCCTTCGGCTGAAGCCTTGTGCCCGAAAACCGTGGCGTTGGTCAGCAGCATTCCCAATGTCAAAGGCGCCATGTTCGCGTTGCTGCCAGGTGGCAGTCATCTCAACCCGCACCGAGATCCGTTTGCCGGTTCCCTGCGTTATCACCTGGGGCTGTCGACGCCGAATTCCGATGATTGCCGCATCTTCGTCGACGGCCAGGTTTACGCCTGGCGCGATGGCGAAGACGTGATGTTCGATGAAACCTACGTGCACTGGGTCAAGAACGAAACCGAGAAAACCCGCGTCATTCTGTTCTGCGACATCGAACGACCGCTGAGCAATCGCGTCATGACGCGCATCAACCGCTGGATCAGCGGCCTGCTCGGTCGCGCCACGGCCCCTCAGAACCTTGATGATGAACGTGTTGGCGGGATTAACCAGGCTTACGCCTGGAGCAAGAACTCCAGCGACAAATTCAGTGGCGTAGTCAAACGCTGGAAACGCCGTAATCCCAAGGCCTACCGCGTATTGCGGCCAGTGTTGGCGGTAGTGGTGTTGACGTTGTTGGGGTACTGGTTGTTCGGTTGAGGCCAACCATGGAATGAAAAAAACGCTCCTTGGGAGCGGTTTTTTTATGCGCGCTTGCTCGGACTTGTAACGGGCTCCTGTTTCCTGGGCTCTTCCGTCAAGCCATTGCAATTGTTGTCCCGCGCTGGTTATAGTCGGCGCTCGGTGGTTTCCTGAGCCACCGTTCTACCCATCAAAAAAAGATCAGCCCATGCCTGCTTCCCTCATCAACGCGGTAGTCGATTCAGCGGTCAACGCTGGCGTCGTGCCGTGCGGGAATGTGCAGCCTGCGCAGATCAGTCACTACCCCCCTCCTGTCAGTCGCACACCAGTGTGCGCGGTGGTTTCACCGCCAGGCGTTGGCTTCTCGGGCTGATCAGCTGCTTCTCTGCTGTTCCCCATGCCCGCCTGAAAAAACTACTGAACTTCAGCTTCGGCTGGATTGGCTTTTTGCCTGACTACAGGTGGTATTCATGTTTGTCCTTTCGAAACAATCCGCGCTCGCGGCGGCGTCCACGAGCCTGTTCGTTCTGCTTTGGAGCAGCGGGGCGATCTTCTCCAAATGGGGCCTGGCCCACGCGTCACCCTTTGCGTTTCTGCTGATTCGCTTCGTGATCGCCTTGTGTGGCTTGATGCTGCTGGTGCCGTTGCTCAAGCTGAAACTGCCCAAGGGCGGCAAACCGATGTTGTATGCAATGGCCACGGGCGTGGTGCTGCTGGGGGCTTATCAGATTTTCTATCTGTTGGCCCTGGACCTGAAAGTGACGCCCGGGATGATGGCCACGATCATGGGCGTGCAACCGATTCTCACGGTGGCGATCATGGAGCGGCAGCGCTCAGCCAGCAGAATGTTCGGTCTGATGCTGGGGTTGGCCGGGTTGATCATGGTGGTTTACCAGGGCATTGGTCTGGCCGGCATGTCGTTGGCCGGAATGCTCTTCGGTCTGTTGGCGCTGGCGAGCATGACGTTCGGCTCGATCATGCAGAAACGCATCACTGACAATCCCCTCGGCACGCTGCCGGTGCAGTACCTGGCAGGACTGTTGCTCTGCGGGATCTTCGTGCCGTTCCAGCCGTTTCATTTTGAACACAGCACCGGGTTCTTTGTGCCCGTGCTGTGGATGGGATTGGTGGTGTCGGTGCTGGCGACGTTGTTGCTGTACCGCTTGATCGCCCGGGGCAATCTGGTGAATGTCACCAGTCTGTTTTACCTGGTGCCGGCGGTGACGGCGGTCATGGACTATCTGATTTTCGGTAATCGGCTAGCGGCATTGAGCATGCTCGGCATGCTGCTGATCATCATTGGTTTGGTGTTCGTGTTCCGTAAAACCGCTTGAAGCAAAACAAGGCCCGGGGCATGCGCTCCGGGCCTTTTTCATTTGGCCAGCGCAATCTCAGTAGCGCCGCAGAATTAGCGAGCAACTGCCTCTTTCGACTTCACCACCGCAGGCTTCAACACCAGCCACAACGCCGCTGCAATCAACACCCCGCCGTACAGATGCGCCATCGACAGCGGTTCATCCAGCAACAACGCCCCCCACAGCACTCCGAACGGCGGGATCAGGAAGGTCGTGGTCATCGACTTCACCGGCCCGACCGAGCTGAGCAGGCGGAAGTAAACAATGTACGCCAACGCCGTGCACACCAGGCCCAACCCCAGCAATGACAGCCAGACATTCCAGCCACCCCAGCTCGCAGGTGGCTGGGTAATCACGCTGTAACCGAACAGTGGCAGCAAAAACAACGTGGCCCCCATCATGCTGCCCACCGCCGAAAGGCGACTGTCCAAACCGCCCGCGTGATCGAGCCAGCGGCGGGCCAGGAAGCCGGCGAAGCCGTAACACGTGGTCGCGAGCAGGCAGGCGAGAGCGCCCATCAGCAATTGCATGTCGAACGCCACCGGACCGGCACGGGTCAGGACGCCGACACCCATCAGGCCGAGCAGCACTCCGCCCAGCTTGGCGGCGGTGAGTTTTTCATGGAAGAACAGACCGCCGATCAGCACGCCCATCAGCGGCGTGGTGGCGTTGAAAATGGCCGAGTACCCGGCTGGCAATACCTGGGCGGCCACCGAATAGAGCGTCGCCGGAATGCCGGAGTTGATCACCCCCAAGAGCATCACTGTCTTGAGTTTGCCTTTGAAATCCCAGCTGATGCGCATCAACCCCAGAATCACCAGCAAGCCGACGGCGGCAATCGACACACGGAAAAAAGCCGTGGGGATCGAGCCAATCACCGGGGCGATGATGCGCATGAACAGGAAGCTCGCACCCCAAATCGCCGCCAGTGATAGTAAACGGAAAATATCGACGGGGTTCACGGTGTGCTCCTTGCTGGATGGGGACGAGAGTGTTGCCGAGCGCCTGATCGATGGCAACCGGAAAACGAGCAAATAATTGTGCTCGAAAATTACGCTTCTCCTGCACCCGGTTCACTGGCTAAGCTCAGGGCTTCCGAATTCCCGCAGAGGTCTCACCATGCCGCAGCAATGGCCAGCCGCCGACATCGCCCGAATGATCCTCGATGGCTTTGACGATTACCGCGAGCATTTCCGGCAGATCACCGACGGCGCGCGAGCCCGCTTCGAGCAGGCCAAGTGGCAGGAGGCGCAAGTTGCCTCGGCCGCGCGGATTAATCTGTACGAAGAGAAGGTCGGCGAAACGGTCGAGCGCCTGCACATCGCTTTTGACGCCGACACGCTGGACGTCAGCTGTTGGCCGTTGGTCAAAAGCGCCTACATCACCCTGATCGACCTGCGTTTCGACGATGAACTGTCCGAAACCTGGTACAACTCGATTTTCTGCGGGCTGTTCAGCCATGACCTGATCAGCGACGGCTGCATGTTCATCCACACCACCCGGCCGAGCCTGCGCCGAGCCCGCGCCGCGCAAACCCGTACCTACAAGCCTCAGGGGCAGTTGTCCGGCATGCTCGGGAGCATTTTTGCCGACTACCGGTTCAGCGAAGACTACGCCGACCTGGCCGGCGACCTGCGTCGTCTCGAAGCACAGCTGCGCGAAAACCTGCCGGACTGGGTCTGCAAGGACCCGGAACTGAGTGTCGAGTTGTTTTCCTCGGTGTTGTACCGCAATAAAGGCGCGTACCTGGTGGGGCGCATCTATACCCAGGATGAACAGTGGCCGCTGGTGATTCCGCTGCTGCACCGCGAAGGGCGCGGGATTCAGATCGATGCGCTGATCACCGATGAAGCGGACGTGTCGATCATCTTCTCGTTCACCCGCTCGTATTTCATGGTGGATGTGCCGGTGCCCGCGGAGTTCATCGGTTTTCTCAAGCGCATCCTGCCGGGCAAGCACATCGCCGAGCTGTACACCTCGATCGGTTTCTACAAACACGGCAAGTCCGAGTTCTACCGCGCGCTGATCAATCACCTGGCCAACACCGACGACCAGTTCATCATGGCGCCGGGTGTGCGCGGGATGGTGATGAGCGTGTTTACCCTGCCGGGTTTCAACACCGTTTTCAAAATCATCAAAGACCGTTTCTCACCGTCGAAAAACGTTGACCGCGCGACGGTGATCGAAAAATACCGCCTTGTGAAGAGCGTCGACCGGGTCGGGCGCATGGCCGACACCCAGGAGTTCGCCGACTTCCGTTTCCCGTTGAGCAAATTCGATCCGGCGTGCCTGGAAGAACTGCTCGAAGTGGCGGCGTCCACCGTGTCGGTGGAAGGCGATACGGTGCTGATCCGTCACTGCTGGACCGAACGGCGGATGACACCGTTGAACCTGTATCTGGAAAACGCCAACGACGCACAGGTTCGCGAAGCCCTGGAAGATTACGGCCTGGCGATCAAGCAACTGGCGGCGGCGAACATTTTTCCGGGTGACATGCTGCTGAAGAACTTTGGTGTGACCCGTCACGGGCGCGTGGTGTTTTATGACTACGATGAGATCTGCTTCCTGACCGAGGCCAACTTCCGCCACATCCCGGAACCGCGCACGCCAGAAGACGAGATGGCGTCCGAGCCGTGGTACTCGATCGGGCCGCTGGACGTATTCCCCGAAGAGTTTCCGCCGTTTTTGTTTGCCGATGCCGGGCAGCGCAAGTTGTTCGATCAGTTGCATGGCGAGTTGTACAACGCCGATTACTGGAAGAGCCTTCAGGAAGCCATCCGCGCCGGTAAGGTCATCGACGTGTTCCCGTATCGGCGCAAGGGTCTGGATAACGAATAACGTACTGATCGTTCCCACGCTCTGCGTGGGAATGCCTCCCCGGACGCTCCGCGTCCGCTTTTGGGACGCAGAGCGTCCCTTGCTGCATTCCCACGCAGAGCGTGGGAACGATCACATGGCGGCGCAAATCTGCGACAATCGACCCCCTGCGCCACTAGACGACTGAATTGCGTACCTGATGACCGACGAATCGCCCTCCATCGACAAACTGCTGAAAAACCTCGATCACGCCATGCTTGCCGACCGCCACCGGCTGCGGCGGCAGTTGCTTGAGCTGCGCAAGAAACCCGACGAGGCCAAGCTGGCCCTGTGGGTGACGCGCATGCAGGCGTCCTGTGATCAGGTGTTGGCGCGGCGTGCCAGCCTGCCGGTGATTCGTTACGACGACAGTTTGCCGATCGCCGCCAAGCGCGATGAAATCAAGGAAGCGTTGCTCAAGCACCAGGTGCTGATTATCGCCGGCGAAACCGGCTCGGGCAAAACCACCCAGTTGCCGAAGATCTGCCTGGAAATCGGTCGCGGCCAGCACGGCCTGATCGGCCATACCCAGCCGCGCCGAATCGCGGCGCGCAGCGTGGCCAGCCGCGTTGCCGAGGAATTGGCGACGCCGTTGGGCGCGCTGGTCGGTTATCAGGTGCGGTTCGAGGACCAGAGCGATTCCAACACCCTGATCAAACTGATGACCGACGGCATCCTGCTGGCGGAAACCCAGAACGACCGCTACCTCGAACGCTACGACACGATCATCGTCGACGAAGCCCACGAACGCAGCCTGAACATCGACTTCCTGCTCGGTTACCTGAAAACCCTGCTGCCCCGTCGTCCGGACCTGAAAGTCATCATCACCTCGGCGACCATCGATCTTGAGCGCTTCTCCAAGCATTTCGATGATGCACCCATCGTCGAAGTCTCTGGCCGCACCTTCCCGGTGGAAACCTGGTATCGCCCGCTGACGCTGGAGCAGGACGAAGAGGGCAATCGGGTCGAGGATGACTTGACCGTCGATCAGGCGATCCTCGCCACCCTCGACGAAATCGCCGCGTTCGAACGCAGCGAGCGCAAGAGCCCCGGCGATGTGCTGGTGTTCCTGCCCGGCGAGCGCGAGATTCGTGACGCGGCGGACATGCTGCGCAAGGCCCAGCTCAAGCACACCGAGATTCTGCCGTTGTACGCGCGATTGTCGCCGGCCGAGCAGCAGCGGATATTCCAGTCGCACCCGGGCCGTCGCGTGGTGTTGGCAACCAACGTCGCGGAAACCTCGCTGACCGTGCCGGGCATCCGCTACGTGATCGACAGCGGCACCGCGCGCATCAGTCGTTACAGCTACCGCGCCAAAGTCCAGCGCCTGCCCATCGAAGCGATTTCCCAGGCCAGCGCCAACCAGCGCAAAGGCCGTTGCGGCCGGGTCGAGCCAGGTATTTGCATCCGCCTGTACGCCGAAGAAGATTTCATTGGCCGCCCGGAATTTACCGACCCGGAAATCCTCCGTACCAACCTCGCGGCGGTGATTTTGCAGATGCTGCATCTGCGCCTCGGCGAGATCACCGACTTCCCGTTTATCGAGCCGCCGGATGGCAAAGCCATCAGCGACGGTTTCAACTTGCTGCAAGAACTCTCCGCAGTCGACCGCAACAGTCAGCTGACACCGCTTGGTCGCCAATTGGCGCGGCTGCCGGTGGACCCGCGCATGGGCCGCATGCTGCTGGAAGCGGCGAAACTGGGCAGCTTGCAGGAAGTGCTGATCGTCGCCAGCGCCATGTCGATTCAAGACCCGCGCGAACGTCCGCCGGAACGCCAGCAAGCGGCGGATCAGGCCCACGCGCAGTGGAAAGACGTGGACTCGGACTTCGCCGGGCTGGTCAATCTGTGGCGCGGTTTTGAAGAACAGCGCCTGGAACTGACGGCCAGCCCGTTGCGTAACTGGTGTCGCAAGAACTTCCTGAATTACCTGCGTCTGCGCGAATGGCGCGACTCTCACCGTCAGCTGAGCCTGATCTGCCGTGACATGCAGTTGAGCATCAACAAAGAGCCGGCGGATTACCCGAAACTGCACAAAGCCGTGCTGTCGGGCCTGCTCAGCCAGATCGGCCAGAAAGCCGATGAAGGCGATTACCTTGGCGCCCGTCAGCGGCGGTTCTGGATTCACCCGTCCTCGGGGCTGGGCAAAAAACGCCCGCAATGGTTGATGACCGCCGAACTGGTGGAAACCACCAAGCTTTACGCGCGGATGGTTGCCAAGATCGACGCCGACTGGATCGAGCCGCTGGCCGGGCACCTGATCAAGAAAAACCATTTCGAACCGCATTGGGAAAAGAAGCGCGGCCAGGTGGTGGCGTTTGAACAGATCACTTTGTTCGGACTGATCATAGTCGGTCGCCGCCCGGTGCATTACGGGCCGATCGATCCGGTCGTTTCCCGTGAGTTTTTCATTCGCGAAGGCCTGGTGCGCGGCGAGATTCAATCCAAGGCCAAGTGCCTGGCTGCCAATGCGCAGTTGCTCGAACAGCTCGACGAACTGGAAGCCAAGGCCCGCCGTCGCGACATTCTGGCCGACGAAGAAACTCTGTTTGCCTTCTACGATGCGCGACTGCCGGCGGAGATTCACCAGACCGCGACCTTCGACAGTTGGTACAAGGTCAACAGCCAAAAAGACCCGCAACTGCTGATCATGCGCGAAGAAGACGTGCTGGCCCGCGAGGCCAGTGAAGTCACCGCAATGCATTACCCGGACACGTTGCACATCGGCGATCTGGAGCTGGCGCTCAGTTACCACTTTGAGCCTAACCATCCACGGGACGGCGTGACCCTGCGCGTGCCGGCGCCGTTGCTGCCGATGCTACCGCCGGAACGCCTGGAATGGCTGGTGCCGGGCGTTATCGAGGCCAAGTGCATTGCCTTGGTCCGTAACCTGCCTAAAGCCCTGCGCAAGAATTTCGTGCCGGTGCCCGACTTCGTCAAAGCCGCCTTGCAGCGCATGACCTTCGCCGAAGGCTCGTTGCCTCAGGCTTTGGGCCGTGAACTGCTGCGCATGACCGGTGCACGGGTCAGCGACGAAGCCTGGGCGGAAGCCGCGCAACAGGTCGACAGCCATTTGCGCATGAACCTGGAAATCGTCGATGGTCAAGGCAAGTTCCTCGGCGAAGGACGAGACCTGGCGGAACTGACTGCACGCTTTGCCGAAGCCAGTCAGGCCGCATTGGCCGTGCCGCAAACTGCGAAGAATCAACAGCCGGTCGAGCCGAAAGTCTTTGCCGCCGTTGCCGAGAAAACCCAGCAGAAGATCGCCGGGCTGTCGATGACGGTGTATCCGGCGCTGGTGGAGGAGAGCGGCACGGTCAAGGAAGGGCGTTTTTCGACCCCGGCCGAAGCCGAGTTCCAGCATCGTCGCGCGTTGCAGCGTTTGCTCATGCAACAACTGGCCGAACCGGCGAAGTTCCTGCGTGGCAAGTTGCCCGGGCTGACCGAGTTGGGCCTGATGTACCGCGAACTGGGGCGCATCGATGCGCTGGTGGAAGACATCCTGCTGGCAAGCCTCGACAACTGCATTCTGGATGGCGAAGACCCGTTGCCTCGCGATGGCGCCGGGTTGGCGTCCCTGGCTGAGCGCAAGCGCGGCGGCTGGACCGAGCACGCCGAACGCCTGGCGAAGCTGACGCTGGAGATTTTGAAGCTCTGGCACGGTCTGCAAAAACGCTTCAAGGGCAAGATCGACCTGGCGCAAGCCGTGGCCCTGAACGACATCAAGCAGCAGCTCAGTCATCTGGTGTATCCGGGCTTCGTCCGGGAAACCCCGATGCAGTGGCTCAAGGAACTGCCGCGCTATCTGAAAGCGGTCGAGCAACGCTTCGAGAAAATCGGTGCTCAGGTGCAAAGGGACCGGGTCTGGAGCGGCGAATTGTCCGGTCTCTGGACGCAATACCAGACCCGTGCCAACAAACACGCCCAGGAAGGCAAGCGCGACCCGCAGCTGGAGCTTTACCGCTGGTGGCTGGAGGAATACCGGGTTTCGCTGTTCGCCCAGCAATTGGGGACCAAGGTGCCGATCTCCGATAAGCGCCTGAACAAGCAGTGGACCCAGGTCGAACCCTAAACCGAAACCCTGCAATCACCGCGATCCACTGTAAGCGTGTAGGAGCTGTCGAGTGAAACGAGGCTGCGATCTTTTGATCTTGATTTTTTAAGATCAAAAGATCGCAGCCTCGTTTCACTCGACAGCTCCTACAGGCCTACAGGCCTACAGGCCTGCAGGTAGCGTGTGTTTGATCCAGCAAAAGGCGCCAAACCCCAATGTTTATGGCAAACTTCGCGCCTATAAACGCCGGTCCCGCGGTTTTGAGCCATTTCAGGTTCGGGCGGTACGGAATAAAGCGATGCCAGGTGTGCTTCCCGTGACGGGAGCAGACCCTTTGTGTGTTGGTACGTCGGTGCCAATACTTTCTGCCTGAACAGATTAGAGAAACGACCATGCATAACGTCGTCATCAGCGGCACCGGCCTGTACACCCCGGCCAACAGCATTTCCAACGAAGAGCTGGTGCAGTCTTTCAACGCTTACGTCGCGCAGTTCAACGCCGACAACGCCGAGGCCATCGCCCGTGGTGAAGTGGAAGCGTTGACCGAGTCCAGCGCTGCGTTCATCGAAAAAGCGTCCGGCATCAAAAGCCGCTTTGTCATGGACAAGGACGGCATCCTCGACCCGAAACGCATGGCGCCACGGCTGCCTGAGCGTTCCAACGACGAATGGTCGGTGCTCTGCCAGATGGCCATCGGCGCCGCCGAACAAGCCTTGCAGCGCGCCGGCAAGACCGCCGCGGACATCGACGGCGTGATCGTCGCGTGTTCCAACCTGCAACGGGCTTACCCGGCCATTGCCATCGAAGTTCAGGAAGCGCTGGGCATCCAGGGTTTCGGTTTCGACATGAACGTGGCGTGCTCCTCGGCGACTTTCGGCATCCAGGCGGCCGCCAACAGCGTGCAACTGGGCCAGGCCCGGGCGATCCTGATGGTCAACCCGGAAGTCTGCACCGGTCACCTGAACTTCCGCGACCGCGACAGCCACTTCATCTTCGGCGACGCCGCCACGGCGGTGATCATCGAGCGTGCTGATCTGGCGACGTCCAAGTATCAGTTCGATGTGGTCAGCACCAAACTGCTGACCAAGTTCTCCAACAACATTCGCAATAACTTCGGTTTCCTCAACCGCGCAGCGGAAGAGGGCATCGGCACCAAGGACAAGCTGTTCGTCCAGGAAGGCCGCAAGGTGTTCCGCGACGTCTGCCCGATGGTGGCCGAGCTGATCGCTACACACCTGGAAGAAAACAAGCTCAACATCGGTGACGTGAAACGCTTCTGGTTGCACCAGGCCAACCTGAGCATGAACCACCTGATCGTCAAGAAACTGCTGGGCCGCGAAGCCACCGAAGAAGAAGCACCGGTGATTCTGGACACCTACGCCAATACCAGCTCGGCCGGTTCGGTGATTTCGTTTCACAAGAATCAGGACGATCTGGCCGCGGGCTCCCTGGCCGTGCTCAGCTCGTTCGGTGCCGGTTACTCGATCGGCAGCGTGATTCTGCGCAAACGTTAAGTGAGCGGTTGTCGCACTTTCCTTTGGCTCTCGAAGACTTTTCCTACATTCGAAGCCGTCAGGACGTTGTAATTTTCGGACATGACAGCAGGATTTTGCCTACGGCAAGATCCTGCTGGCGCATATTCGAGGTCAGGACAAGGGGATTTGCACATGGCGGCTGACGACGGGCAACTGCTGGAGCGGTTACTGGCAGGTGAGCAACTGGCTTTCAAAGAGTTGGTCAGCACTTACCAGAGCGCCATGCGCGCAGTGGCATACGCCATTGTCGGCAACCGGCATGCCGACGAAGTGGTGCAGGATGCCTGGCTGTCGGTGGTGCGCAGCCTGAAAGGGTTCGAGGGGCGTTCCAGCCTCAAGACCTGGTTGCTGACCATCACTGCAAACTCGGCCAAAGGTCGCTACAGACAAAATCGTCGGGAAGTCTTGCTCGATGACCTTCCATCGCCTCATGGCACCCTCGATGACGATCGCTTTTCTCCCGGAGATGGCCACTGGCTGATCGCCCCGTTCGCCTGGCATCAAGACACCCCTGAGGCGCTGTTGACCGAAAACGAGTTGCGCGAGTGCCTGGAGCACACGTTGCTAAGCTTGTCGGAACTGCAAAGCAGTGTTCTGTTACTTCGCGAGCGTCAGGGGCTGGAGCTGGAAGAGATCTGTAATCTTCTGGAAATCTCACTCTCCAATGTTCGCGTGCTGCTGCATCGGGCACGGTTGAAGGTCTTTGCGACCGTAGAACATTTTGAGGAAACCGGCGAATGCTGACCTGCAAGGAACAAGTAGCCCGCTCCAGCGACTATCTCGATGGCCAACTAAGTTTTCGTGAGCGACTGATGGTGCGCCATCATCTGATGTTCTGCCCCAATTGTCGGCGGTTCATTCGGCAAATGCGCTTGATGCAGGCAACGTTGCGTATTTTGCCGCAAAAGGCTGTGCCGGATATCGATGCGCTCGCCGAACGCCTCGCTGCGGAGCGTCGCAAGGACATTCCGTAGATTGGGTGACGTTGGCGCGGGGGAAGAGAAGCAGGCCGGCGTGGATGCACCGAACGGATGATGGGGATCGATCCATCCAGGCCAGACTGTAAAAGCGCCTCAAGCGTCCATGACCTGAGGCGTATGGCGGCGGTGCTTAGAACTTGGCTTCGGCGTCCAGTTGCAGGGTGTTGATGTCGGAGTCTTTCTTGTTGATGTTGGCGTTGGTTTGGTCAGACGTCGCCAGGAAGTACGTCGCGCCCAGGTTGAAGTTCTTGTCCAACTCGTAGCTCACTTTCAACTTGCTGCCGCGCGAACCGGTGAAGCCGTTGGCGAAGTCGGAGTCGGTGAAGGCGCCGACCACCGAGTTACGCTGTACATCGCGGTAGTTGTAGTCCACTGCGAAGCCGTAGATCTTGGACTTGACACCGGCCAACCAGCCAGTGTCCTGATCGTTGCTCGCGTCTTTGTTGTTGACGTACTGACCGTACAACGAGAGCGGTACTGGCAGGTTGCTGAAGTCGAGCTGACCAAAGCCTTCGTACAGTTTGAAGGCTTCGTTCGGGCTGTTGCCGTTGACGGCCAGTGCGCATGGAGCAGTGACGGTGCCGGTGGTAGGGCAGGCGCTGTTCTTGTCGTTGTCGTACGAATAGATACTGCCGCCCAAGGTCATTTTCATGCTGTCGGTGATGGCGAAGCGCGCACCCAACTGGCCAGCGTACAGACGCAGGTCGTGTTTGAACTGCACACCCTCGCCATCGACGTTGTCCTTGAGGGTGTAGTGACCGGCGCTACCGAACAGCTCGGTGCTGCCGCCCAACGGGTATTTGTAAGTCGCTGCCAGGCCTTCCGGGTTGATGTCGCTATCCCAAATGATGTCGCCCATGCTCACCCATTGTTGCGGCATCTTGCCGCCGACGAGGTGCAGGTTCTTGATCGCGTCCGGGTGGTAATCGACGTAACCCTGGTCCAGCCAGATCGACTTCTTGTCGAAGTAGTTGTTCAGGTCCTGGTTGGTGGAGCGGGCGTCATCGTTGCTGCCGGTGGCAATGCGAATGCCGGTGTCGACTTGCGGGTTGATTTCGCTGTAGGCACCCAGGCGGGCACGAATGCGCTGGCGATCCTGGTCTTTGTTGTTTGGAACGCCATCGTTTTTAACGGTTTCCTGACGGAATCGTACGTCACCCTTGAATTGGGTCTTGGCGGCCCAGGCCAGTTTCTGGTCGAAGGTGCTCAGTTCGGTGGTCTTCTTCGCGGTGGCTGCGATTTGCTCGTTGGTCTCTTGTTGGGCCTGACGGGCGATTTGCTGGTCTTTCTGATCCCTGGCCAGCTCTGCTTGCAGTTCGGTGTACTGCGCAGGCGAAATCGAGCCATTCGCCTTGAGCATGTCGAGCAGTTTGGCGTCGACTGCGGCGCTGGCCGGAACGCTCATGGCCAGCAGCAGACCGCCACACAGGGCTGCCGCAGTTTTCGTGGAAGCAAGACGCATATCAATCTCCGAAGATGTAAGGGGATGACAAAGCCATCCAGGACACAACCGACCATTGATGGACGGAAACAGGGGAAGGGTTAGAACCCATCGCTCTAAAAACTGGCGCCAGTATCGCGATGGTTTATGACAAAGCAGTGGCAAAGTGATGGCGGCTCGATGACGATACAAAGCACGGGTGAACTTTCTATTCCGGGCTTTGTCAGCGAATCGCGAGTGTGGATTGCGCCCCGATAAGCGATACTCGCGGGGGCTGTCGCGCCAAGAAGTGGAGAGGAAGTTGATGCCGTTGCAACGTCTGGAAAGTCTGTCCGATGTCTCACCGCGCGCCTGGGATGCCTTGGTGCCGCAGGCTCAGCCGTTCCTGCGCCACGCTTTCCTCAGTGCGCTGGAGGACAGCGCCAGCCTTGGCCCGCATTCCGGCTGGCAGCCCGAGCATTTACTGCACACCGAAGGCGGGCGCCTGATCGCGGCGTTGCCCAGTTACCGCAAATGGCATTCCTATGGCGAGTACGTGTTCGATCACGCCTGGGCCGATGCCTGCGAGCGTGCCGGTATCGACTATTACCCCAAGCTGTTGACCGCCGTGCCGTTCAGCCCGGTCAGCGGGCCGCGCTTGCTGGCGGCCAGTGTCGAGGACGGTTTCGAGTTGCTGAAGAGCCTGCCGGGCTACCTTGAGATCGAAGAACTTTCCAGCGCTCACATCAATTTCACCGACCCGTTCACTGACGCCGCATTGGCCGAACAACCCGGCTGGTTGCAGCGAATTGGCTGTCAGTACCATTGGCAGAATCGCGGTTATCGGGATTTTCAGGACTTCCTCGATGCTCTCAGTTCCCGCAAGCGCAAGCAGATGCGCAAGGAACGCGAGCAGGTGGCGGGGCAGGGCATCGAGTTTGAATGGCTTGAAGGTGGGCAGCTGGATCAGGCGCAGTGGGATTTCGTCTACGCCTGTTACGCCAATACCTACGCGGTGCGTCGACAAGCGCCATACCTGACGCGAGAGTTTTTCAGTCTGTTGGCCGAACGCATGCCCGAATCGATTCGCGTGGTCCTGGCCAAGCAAGGCTCACGGCCGGTAGCGATGGCTTTCAGCCTGGTGGGCGGCGACAGCTTTTATGGGCGTTATTGGGGGTGCCTGGCGGAATTCGACCGCCTGCACTTCGAGACCTGTTTTTATCAGGGCATGGACTACGCGATCGCCAATGGCTTGCAGCGTTTTGATGCTGGCGCACAGGGCGAGCACAAGCTGATTCGCGGCTTTGAACCGGTCATCACCCATTCCTGGCATTACTTGCGTCACCCGGGCCTGAAAGCGGCGGTCAAAGACTTCCTGCAGCAGGAACGTCTCGGGGTGTTGGCCTATGCCGAAGAAGCGAGGACCGCCTTGCCCTATCGACAAGACTGATCCTCGCCGTGAGGCATCAAGTGCCTGCCTTGCCCAGCCAGCGATAGGTCACGCCGCCAATCACCGCACCTAGCAGTGGCGCCACCCAGAACATCCACAATTGCGCGATGGCCCAGCCGCCGACGATCAGCGCCGGGCCTGTGCTGCGTGCCGGGTTGACTGAGGTGTTGGTGACGGGAATCGAGATCAAGTGGATCAGCGTCAGGGCCAGGCCGATGGCGATCGGTGCCAGCCCGGCGGGCGCGCGGTTGTCGGTGGCGCCGAGGATGATCAGCACGAACATTGCGGTCATCACCAGTTCACAGACAAAGCCTGTGGCCATCGAGTATTTGCCGGGAGAATGTTCGCCGTAGCCGTTGGAGGCGAGTCCGGCCGAAAGATCGAAGCCTTCCTTGCCGCTGGCGATGTAGTAGATCAATGCGGCGGCGATAATCGCGCCAATGACCTGGGCGATGATGTAGGCGGGCAGCTCTATGGCCGGGAAGCGACCCCCGACGCACAATCCGACCGAGACGGCAGGGTTAAGGTGACAACCGGAGATATGGCCAATGGCGAACGCCATGGTCAACACGGTAAGGCCAAACGCGATGGCCACGCCCAGCACTCCAATCCCAAGCGGAGAAGATGCGGCGAGGACTGCACTGCCGCAACCTCCCAACACCAGCCAGAACGTACCCAACAACTCAGTGACTGAACGTTTGAACAGAGACATGAGAGCGTCCTTGATAGGCGGACCTATCATTGAGTGATGCTTCCTGCAGTTACTACAGGCTCGTTTCCAGAACCTTGGCTGAGTACAGCAGGATTTTTGCGGATTTCCAGTGGCGATAAAAAAACCGCCAGAGCCCGTGGTTAAAGGGCTGTGGCGGTTTTCAAGTTGTCGTAGACCCCTGTGGGAGCGAGCCTGCTCGCGATGGCGGCGTGCCAGTCGGCACACATGTCGGCTGTTACACCGCCATCGCGAGCAGGCTCGCTCCCACAGGGGTTAGGTGGTGAATCAGTCGATCCCGACAAAACCGCCCGTCTGGTGCTGCCACAGCCGCGCGTACAATCCGCCATGGGCCAGCAGTTCGGCGTGGGTGCCGGTTTCGGCGATCTTGCCGTTTTCCAGCACCACCAGCCGGTCCATCCGGGCGATGGTCGAGAGCCGGTGGGCGATGGCAATCACGGTTTTACCCTTCATCAAGGTTTCCAGGCTTTCCTGGATCGCCGCTTCGACTTCCGAGTCCAGTGCCGAGGTGGCTTCGTCCATGATCAGGATCGGCGCGTCCTTGAGCAGCACGCGAGCAATCGCAATCCGCTGACGCTGGCCACCGGAGAGTTTCACCCCGCGTTCACCCACATGCGCATCGAAACCGGTTCGGCCTTCGGAGTCCGTCAGCAAGGGAATGAACTCATCGGCGCGGGCCTTGTGCACGGCCTCCCAGAGTTGCGCGTCGGTGGCGTCGGGTTTGCCGTATAGCAAGTTGTCGCGGATCGAGCGGTGCAGCAGCGAAGTGTCTTGAGTGATCATGCCGATCCGTTCG
Organism: Pseudomonas arsenicoxydans; assembly: GCF_900103875.1. Classification (NCBI taxonomy): domain Bacteria; kingdom Pseudomonadati; phylum Pseudomonadota; class Gammaproteobacteria; order Pseudomonadales; family Pseudomonadaceae; genus Pseudomonas; species Pseudomonas arsenicoxydans. The sequence continues at coordinate 2,750,138 of NZ_LT629705.1, forward strand.
CGCAGACTTTCCTGGCCGACGTCGGCGATGTTCTGCCCGTCGATCAGAATCTGTCCGCCCTCGACGTCATACAGGCGCAGCAGCAAGTTGACCAACGTCGATTTGCCGGCGCCGGACGGACCGATCAGACCAATTTTTTCACCCGGCTTGATGTCCAGATTGAGGTCGCCAATGATCCCGCTCTTCTTGCCGTAGTGGAAATTCACATGCTCGAAGCGCACCTCGCCACGGGCGACAGCCAGCGGTTTGGCTTGATCGCGATCGGTGACGCTGACCGGCTGCGAGATGCTCTGCAACCCGTCCTGGACCATGCCGATGTTTTCGAAAATGCCGGTGACCACCCACATGATCCAGCCGGACATGTTGACGATGCGGATCACCAGACCGGTGGCCAGTGCAATGGCGCCGACCGTGATCAGCGACTGTGTCCACAGCCACAGGGCCAGGCCTGTGGTCGTGACAATCAGCAAGCCGTTCATGGTGGTAATGACCACGTCCATACTGGTGACCACGCGGCCGGCCAGTTGGGCTTTGACCGTCTGTTCCTCGATGGCTTCCTTGGCGTATTGCTGCTCGAAATTGGTGTGGGCAAACAGCTTCAACGTGGTGATGTTGGTGTAGCCATCGACGATGCGCCCCATCAGTTTTGAGCGCGCATCCGAGGACACCACCGAGCGCTCCTTTACTCGTGGCACGAAGTAGTACAGCGCACCGACGTAGGCGGCGATCCAGCTCAGCAGCGGAATCATCAGGCGCCAGTCGGCTTCGGCAAACAGCACCAGCGAACTGATCGCATAGATCAGCACGTGCCATAGCGCGTCCACCGCTTGTACGGCGGAATCACGCAACGAGTTGCCGGTCTGCATGATGCGTTGGGCGATACGCCCGGCGAAGTCGTTCTGGAAGAAATTGAGGCTCTGTTTGAGTACGTAGCTGTGGTTTTGCCAGCGGATCATGCTGGTCATGCTGGGGCTCAACGTCTGATGCACCAGCAGGTCATGCAGACCCACGAACACCGGGCGCAGGATCAGCGCCACGACGGCCATCCACGCCAGTTCGATGCCGTGTTCCTTGAAGAAGTTGACGTCGGGCGTGCCTTGGGCGAGGTCAATGATGCGGCTCAGGTAGCTGAACAGCGCCACTTCGATCAGTGCACCAAACAGGCCGACGATCAGCAGGGCGGCAAAACTCGGCCAGACCTGCTTCAGGTAATAGGTATAGAAGGGGAGAACCCGATCCGGCGGAGCCGCCGTCGGTGCATCACGGAAAATGTCGATCAGTTTTTCAAAACGGCGATAAAGCATCAGTTCTCCGCCCGCGCACGGGCTCTCCTTTAAACAATATGAGCGGCGCCGTATACCGGCAGCCGCTCAAGCACTCCTGTGCAGTTTAGTTGATGACTTTGGCCGATTTGATGAACACAGGGTCGGCCGGAACATCTTTCATACCGCTCTTGGTGGTGGTCGGGGTGTTGACGATGATGTCCACCACGTCCATGCCTTTGACCACTTTGCCGAACACGGCATAACCGTCACCGCTGTCGAGGAAATCGTTGTCCTTGACGTTGATGAAGAACTGGCTGGTGGCCGAATCCGGATCGGAAGTGCGAGCCATGGACAATGTGCCACGTACGTTATGCAGACCGTTCTTGGATTCGTTCTTGATCGCTGCCTTGGTGTCTTTTTGCTGCATTTGTTGGGTGAAACCACCGCCCTGGACCATGAAGCCCGGGATCACTCGGTGGAAAATCGTGTTGTTGTAGAAGCCGCTGTTCACGTAATCAAGGAAGTTCTTGGTACTGATCGGCGCCTTGACCGGGTCCAGTTCGATCTCAATTGTGCCGTTGGTGGTGATCAATTCAACGTGCGGCGCCTTGGCAGGTGTGGCGGCCATCAGGTTGGCGGCAAACAGAACGGAGCCAGCGACGAGGGCGATTTTTTTCAGCATGGGTCAGTGATCCTGAGTGGGGTGGTGTCGACTGCGGTGAGAAACTCGAGCAGGGTTTGGTTGAAGCGTTCGGGTTGATCCAGCGGGGTGGCGTGGCGCGAATCGGCGATCACCACCAGCCGCGCATCGGGCAGCAGTTTTACGTACGTCTCTTTCAGCGAGACCGGTGTGTAGTCACGGTCGGCACTGATGATGAGGGTTGGACAGGACACCCTTGAAAGTCGTTCCTGAACCCCCCAGCCAACGATCGCATCGAAGCTGGCGAGATAAGCATGTTTGTCGTTTTTTGCCCAGCGCTCGGCCATCTTTTGACGCAATTGGGCCTGTTCCGGTTTAGGGAACAGTTTAGCGCCCAAGGCTTTGCCGATGGTGCCCAGACTGAGGGCGCGCATCAGGCTCCAGCGCTTGAACCATTGCCAATAGTCGTCACGGCTGCGCAATTTGACCTCGGGCGCGCTGTTGACGATGGTCAAACTTTTGAGCAATTGCGGCTGATCCACGGCCAGTTGAAAGCCGATCATGCCGCCCATCGAAAGTCCGACATAGTGTGTCGGCCCCAGATTGAGATGCTCGATCAGGGCGATCAGGTCGGCGCTGAACCCGGCGATGCTGTAGCGCTCGCGGGGTTTGTCCGAGCGGCCGTGGCCGCGCACATCCGGGACAATGACCCGGTAACGGGCCGACAGCGCCGGGATCTGTTCTTCCCAGTCCAGGGTACTGGAACCCAGGCCGTGGACCAGCAGCAGCGGCGTGCCGTGGCCGTATTCCTCATAGTGCAGGTTGCAACCTTCGTGTTCGAAATAGGCCATGAGTTCACTCCGTGTCAGGCTTGTTCAGGGGCGGCGAACGGCGCATCCAGCGGCGCTGTATCAAATGTGCGCAGCAGTTCGATGAGAATCTGCGTGGCCGGGCCCAAAGGTTTTTCCTTGTTCGAATACAAGTAGAAGCTCGGATTGCGGCTGCCACCCTGGTCCAACGGTAGCAGCTTGAGCGTGCCTTCCTTGATTTCGCGTTCGATCATGTGCCGGGGCAGCCAGGCGAAACCCAGGCCGCTGCTGACAAAGGTCGCCGCGGTGGCCAAGCTGCCGACGGTCCAGCGCTGTTCTGCGCCGAGCCAGCCGACGTCCCGGGGTTGCTGGCGACCGGAGTCGCGGATCACCACTTGCAGCTGGCTTTCAAGGTCCTGGAAATTCAATTCGCGGTTGAGGCGATGCAGGGCATGTTCGGGGTGGGCCACCGCGACGAATTCGACGTCGCTCAACTCCGCCCCCAGGTAACCCGGAATGCTGAAACTACTGATGGCCAGATCAGCTACGCCCTCGAGCAACACTTCCTCGACCCCCGACAACACTTCTTCACGCAGGCGCACCCGGCAACCGCGGCTTTGCGGCATGAACGCAGTCAGGGCGCGCACAAGGCGCGCGCTCGGGTACGCGGCGTCGACCACCAGCCGCACTTCCGCTTCCCAGCCTTGCTCCATGTGGTGGGCCAGGTCTTCCAGCTGACTGGCCTGTTTCACCAGTTGTCGCGAGCGACGCAACAACACGCCGCCGGCCTCGGTCAGCACCGCCTTGCGGCCGTCGATGCGCAACAGCGGTACGCCAAGCTGGTCCTGCATGCGCGCCACGGTATAGCTCACCGACGATTGCGAGCGATGCAGCGCTTCGGCGGCCTGGGCGAAACCGCCGTGGTCGACCACGGCCTGTAACGTTCGCCATTGATCAAGGGTCACGCGGGGCGCTTTCATGAATAGCTCCTCTTGTCCTAAGCTGGCAGCCCTTTATGGAGACTGCTGAATGAAAAAGCTTTGTTGTGTGGTATCGGGTTGCATGCTGCTGGCGATGCTGCCGCTGACGGCGTTTGCTTATCCGGTCGATGTTCAAAAAAAGCTGAACGGCATGAGCATCGACTACGAGGCGTATGACACGGATAGCGACATCGCCTCCATCAAGGTGAGCAACTACGGCACCACCGATGCGAACTGTACGGCGGTGTTCAACAATGGCCCGGAAGCGCCGCGCACCCGCAAGATCGACGTGCCCGCCGGCAAACACAAAAACGCCACCGCCAAGTTCACCCGCACCATCATCAAGATGCGCATCGACCTGACGTGCTCGCCTAAATGACACTCGGCGGAGCACACCCACACGGCATGCTCCGCTTATAAACGAAATTATTGATGGGTTATAGCAGTTATTTGCGCTTTTTCATCGATATGACTCTGTTTAACCTTCACTCCATCGCCTTACAGCATTCTCAGATGGAGCCTACATCCCATGTCACGCGTTCTGATCATCGAAAGCAGCGCCCGTCAGCAAGACTCGGTTTCCCGTCAGCTGACCCAGACCTTCATCAGCCAGTGGAAAGCCGCCCACCCGGCCGACCAGATCACCGTGCGTGATCTTGCGGTCAAACCGGTGCCGCATCTGGACATCAACCTGCTCGGCGGCTGGATGAAACCTGTCGACCAACGCAACGACATCGAACAGGTTGCCTTGGACCGCTCCAATGAGTTGACCGACGAACTGTTGGCCGCCGACGTGCTGGTCATGGCCGCACCGATGTACAACTTCGCCATCCCAAGCACCCTGAAAGCCTGGCTCGACCATGTGCTGCGTGCCGGTGTGACCTTCAAGTACACCGAGACCGGCCCGCAAGGCCTGCTCAGCGGCAAGCGCGCCTACGTGCTGACCGCTCGCGGCGGGATCTATGCCGGCAGCACCGCCGATCATCAGGAACCGTACCTGCGTCAGGTGATGGCGTTCATCGGCATCCACGACGTGACCTTTATTCACGCCGAAGGCATGAACCTGGGCGGTGACTTCCAGGAGAAAGGCCTGAACCAGGCCAACGCCAAACTTTCCCAAGTGGCTTGAGGCTTTAATCGCCAGATAATCCCTTGATGTTCAAGTGACCTGGCGCAACCCCTTCAAGGCTTTACGCGCATCGAACCTCCCTTTGCACTTGTTGCTCCTGAGTGCTGTAGCCCGATTGAACGCTTTAGCGAGATCGGGCTTTTTTTTGCCTGCGATTTGACGGGCATACCCATAACCCTGTGGGAGCGGGCTTGCCCGCGATAGCTGTGTATCAGGCTGCATTGAAGTCGAATGACACACCGCATTCGCGGGCAAGCCCGCTCCCACAGGGGATGTGTGTGTTGGCTGACTGTTCGCGATAACGAAAAAAAACCGCTATCGTCGCCGCCATTCGAAACGAGGCGAGCATGGGCTATCTACTTTTTGTCACGCTGATCCAGGCGTTTTCCTTCAGTCTGATCGGCGAATACCTGGCCGGTCACGTCGACAGTTACTTCGCGGTGCTGGTGCGGGTGTTGCTGGCGGGGCTGGTGTTCATTCCGCTGACGCGCTGGCGTTCGGTAGAACCGGCGTTCATGCGCGGCATGCTGCTGATCGGCGCGTTGCAGTTTGGCGTGACGTACGTTTGCCTGTACCTGAGCTTCCGGGTGCTGACCGTGCCGGAAGTGTTGCTGTTCACCATCCTCACGCCGCTGCACGTCACCCTCATCGAAGACGCGCTGAACCGACGTTTCAATCCCTGGGCTCTGGTCGCGGCATTGGTGGCCGTAATGGGCGCGGCAGTGATTCGCTACGACCGGATCAACCCGGACTTCTTCATGGGCTTCCTGCTGTTGCAACTGGCCAACTTCACCTACGCCGCCGGGCAGGTGCTTTATAAGCATCTGGTGGCGCGACATCCGAGCGATCTGCCGCATTATCGACGTTTCGGCTACTTCTATCTGGGCGCGTTGGCGGTGGCATTGCCGGCGTTCCTGTTGTTCGGCAAACAGAATTTCCTGCCTGAAGCACCGCTGCAATGGGGCGTGCTGGTGTTCCTCGGCCTGGTCTCGACCGCGCTGGGGATGTATTGGTGGAACAAGGGCGCGTGCCTGGTGAACGGCGGGACCTTGGCGGTGATGAATAACCTGCATGTCCCGGTGGGGCTGCTGATCAATCTGCTGATCTGGAATCAGCATGAAGCACTGGGGCGGTTGTTCTTTGGTGGGGCGGTGATTCTTGCGGCGGTTTGGATCAGTCGGTTGGGCATCAGACGAGAGGCTCAGCCGGTGCAGGAACGACAATGACGGACGTTCCACGCGAACTGGTCTCTGCCGTTGAGCAGGTGTACAAACCGGCAGGCATGACATTGACGCAGGAGATTCGGCGCGAGCCGCAGAGCGCCGAGTACGAAGCCTGCCGCCTTGGCCTCGATGACCAGGAAGTGGTCTTCCGTGTGGCGAAAACCACGCCGACCAAGATTGGCCAGTTCGTTACGCTATGGAAGCGGCCAACGTTGGTCAGCGAGATTGCACCGTTCGACATCGCAGATGGCATCGCCTTTGTGGTGGTGAGCGTTGCTGATGACATCCACCGCGGGCAGTTCGTGTTCGATCAGAAGATTCTGGCCGCCAAAGGGGTCATGTCGATTGACGGTGAGGGTGGCAAGCGCGCAATTCGCGTCTATCCGCCCTGGGTCAGACCTGTCGCAAAACAGGCGATCAAGACGCAGCAATGGCAGTTGAAGTATTTCCTCGCGCTTGAACAGAACGGCAGCGTCGACGCGGATCGGGTACGCCGACTCTTTGGGAAATAGCGTTATTTTTCTGCCAGTTGCGCCACCAAAAACTCAATGAACGTCCGGGTTTTCTGCGGGACCTTACGTGCCGAAGGGTACACCGCGTTGATCGTGATCGCGGGCGCCTGCCATTTACACAGCACCGGCACCAGGCGGCCAGCCGCCAGCGCATCCTCGACAATGAAGTTTGGCAACAGGGCGATGCCCATGCCGGCTTCGGCGGCCTGAGCAAGCAAGTCGCCATTGTTGGCGTGCAACGGGCCGGTCACGTTGACCCGTTGAGTTTCCGTGCCATTACACAGCTGCAAGCTGACGCCACTTTGCAGGTACCCGTAGTTGAGGCACTGATGGGCGCGCAAGTCTTGTGGGGTCTGCGGTATGCCGGCGCGTGCCAGATACGCCGGGGACGCCACCATGATGCGCGGGGCCGGCGCCAGCTGCCGGGCGATCATCGTCGAGTCCGGCAGGCTGGCGATGCGGATGGTCACATCGAAACCACCACGTACCGGGTCAACCTGCTGGTCGCTGAGCACCAGTTGCAGCTCGATGTTCGGGTGCTGCTCATGGAACAACGGGATCAGCGGCCCCAGGCGGCGCAAGCCAAAGGACATCGGCGCATTGACCCGCAACACTCCGCGCAATTCACCGATGCCATTACGTGCGCGCTGTTCGGCCTCGTCCAGTGCGGCCAGCACTTCGCGTGCAGCCTCGAAGTATTCGGCGCCAGCCTCGGTCAAGTGCAGGCTGCGGGTGGTGCGCTGCAGCAATTGCACACCGATGGCTTCCTCCAGCGCCTGAATCTGTTTACTGACTTTTGATCGCGGCACATCCATTGCCCGTGCAGCCGCGGCAAAACCATTCTCGCCGACCGTGACGACAAAGGCGCGCATGCATTCGATGCGATCCATGATTGTCCCTATTTTAGAATCAATGATTCTCGATTTTATGGGATTGTCCCTTTTTGTGCCAGCTCCTAAAGTGACATCCAAGCCGACGACAAAGCCGCTGACGGCAACGTCGACTCACCCATTACTGACTTTGAAAATCGACATCAAAAGGAACGCGCCATGTCTATTCGTGAACTGCTCAACCCAACCAACTCCGCCCTGATCCTGATCGACCACCAGCCACAAATGGCTTTTGGCGTGCAGTCAATCGACCGTCAAACGCTGAAGAACAACACGGTAGGCCTGGCCAAGGCCGCCAAGATTTTCAACGTGCCGACCATCTACACCTCGGTGGAAACTGAAAGCTTCAGCGGTTACATCTGGCCCGAGTTGCTGGCAGTTCACCCGGAGCAAAAGCCGATCGAGCGCACCTCGATGAACTCGTGGGAAGACAAGGCACTGGTCGACGCAGTGAAAGCCACCGGCCGCAAGAAGCTGATCATTGCTGCGCTGTGGACCGAGGTTTGCCTGACCTTCCCGGCACTCGAAGCATTGGCTGAAGGTTACGAGGTGTACATCGTCACTGACGCATCCGGCGGCACCACCAAGGAAGCCCACGACATGTCGGTGCAGCGGATGATTCAGGCCGGTGCCGTACCGGTAACCTGGCAACAGGTCCTGCTTGAGTATCAGCGTGATTGGGCACACAAGGACACTTATGAAGCGGTGATGGCATTGGTGCTGGAACACAGCGGCGCGTATGGCATGGGCGTGGATTACGCTTACACCATGGTGCACAAGGCGCCTCAGCGTCAGGTCAAGTAATCGGTCAATCCAGGAAACGATGTAATCCCCTGTGGGAGCGGGCTTGCTCGCGAAGGCGAAGTGTCAGTCGACATCTGCTTTGACTGACACACCGCCTTCGCGAGCAAGCCCGCTCCCACATTGGGTTTTGCGGTGTTTACATGATGTGTTTTTCAGGCTCGGGAATGTGGCTTGCACCGAGCATGGCCGGCAGCAACCCCGCTCGCAAATCCCCACCACTCGGCTGCTGATACAGGCTCAAGCCGAACTCCGGCAGCACCGCCAGCAGGTAATCGAAAATATCCCCCTGAATCCGCTCGTAATCGGCCCACTCCGTGGTGCGGGTGAAGCAGTAGATTTCCAGCGGGATGCCTTGGGCGGTGGTCTGCATCTGGCGGACCATGCACGTCATGTTCGGCTGGACCTCCGGGTGACTCTTCAAATACGCCAGCGCATAGGCGCGGAAGGTGCCGATGTTGGTCATCCGCCGACGGTTGGCGGACATCGCCGCGACATTGCCCTGAGCCTCGTTCCAGGCCTTGAGTTCAGCCTGTTTGCGGCTGATGTAGTCGGTCAGCAGATGAACCTGGGACAACTTCAATTCTTCGTCATCGCGAATGAAGCGCACGCCACTGGCGTCGATGAACAGGCTGCGCTTGATCCGTCGTCCGCCGGACTGTTGCATGCCGCGCCAGTTCTTGAACGACTCGGACATCAGGCGCCAGGTCGGAATGGAGACGATGGTCTTGTCAAAGTTCTGCACTTTCACCGTGTGCAGCGTGATGTCCACCACGTCACCGTCGGCACCGACTTGCGGCATCTCGATCCAGTCGCCGACCCGCAGCATGTCGTTGCTGGTCAGCTGCACGCTGGCAACGAACGACAGCAGGGTGTCCTTGTAGACCAACAGAATCACCGCCGACATGGCGCCCAGACCAGACAGCAGCAACAGCGGCGAACGGTCGATCAACGTGGCGACGATGATGATCGCGCCAAACACATACAGCACCATTTTCGTCAGCTGCACGTAGCCTTTGATCGAGCGGGTGCGGGCGTGTTCGGTGCGCGCGTAGATGTCCAGCAGGGCGCTGAGCAGGGCACTGACCGCCAGTAACAGGAACAGAATGGTGAACGCCAGCGCGACATTGCCGAGGAAGATCAGGCTGGTCTTGCTCAATTCCGGCACCAGATGCAGGCCGAACTGGATCACCAGCGAGGGCGTCATCTGCGCCAGCCGATGAAACACTTTGTTGTGGCGAAAGTCGTTGATCCAGTGCAGCGCTGGCTGGCGACCGAGGATTTTGGTCGCATGCAGAATGAGGTAGCGCGCCACTCGTCCGAGGACCAGCGCAATCATCAGCAGCAGGATCAGCGCCAGGCTGGAATGCAGGAGCGGGTGCTGATCGAGGGCACCCCAGAGGTCTTGGGCGTTGAGCCAGAGCTGTTTGATATCCATGGGCGAAAACGGTTCTTCTATAGGACGCGACGGGGCGATTAGAGCATTTAAGACGCAATGCATGACGTTTGGAGACAAATCAGGCAACAAAAAAGCCACTGTTTACTGTCGTTTGTATAAAGACACTCGGCCTTAGCGCTCGAAACCGTTACCCTATGCAGCTGTTTTTTTGTATTTCTTCGAGGTAGCACCCGTGTTTTCCCAATTCGCCCTGCACGAACGCCTGCTCAAAGCCGTGGCCGAGCTTAAATTTGTCGAGCCAACGCCAGTGCAAGCAGCGGCTATTCCGCTGGCGCTCCAAGGGCGTGACCTGCGGGTGACTGCGCAAACCGGTAGCGGCAAAACCGCTGCTTTCGTTTTGCCAATCCTCAACCGTCTGATCGGCCCGGCGAAAGTCCGCGTCAGCATCAAGACCCTGATCCTGCTGCCGACCCGCGAACTGGCGCAGCAGACCATCAAGGAAGTCGAGCGCTTTGCGCAGTTTACCTTCATCAAATCCGGCCTGATCACCGGCGGTGAAGACTTCAAGGTCCAGGCCGCCATGCTGCGCAAGGTGCCGGACATCCTGATCGGTACGCCGGGCCGGATGATCGAGCAACTGAACGCCGGCAACCTCGACCTCAAGGAAGTTGAAGTGCTGGTGCTCGACGAAGCCGACCGCATGCTCGACATGGGCTTTGCCGAAGACGTCCAGCGCCTGGTGGAAGAGTGCACCAACCGCCAGCAGACCATGCTGTTCTCCGCCACCACCGGTGGTTCGGGCCTGCGCGAGATGGTCGCCAAGGTCCTGAACAATCCGGAACACTTGCAGCTGAACAACGTCAGCGATCTGAACGCGACCACCCGTCAGCAGATCATCACCGCTGACCACAACCAGCACAAAGAACAGATCGTGAACTGGCTGCTGGCCAACGAGACCTATCAGAAGGCCATCGTGTTCACCAACACCCGGGCCATGGCCGACCGTATCTACGGCCGCCTGGTGGCGCAGGACTACAAAGCGTTCGTCCTGCACGGTGACAAGGATCAGAAAGACCGCAAGCTGGCCATCGACCGCCTGAAGCAAGGCGGCGTGAAGATCCTCGTCGCCACCGACGTCGCCGCTCGCGGCCTCGACGTGGAAGGCCTGGACCTGGTGATCAACTTCGACATGCCGCGCAGCGGCGACGAATACGTTCACCGCATCGGTCGTACCGGCCGCGCCGGCAACGATGGCCTGGCCATCTCGCTGATCTGCCACGGCGACTGGAACCTGATGTCGAGCGTCGAGCGCTACCTCAAGCAGAGCTTCGAGCGCCGCACCATCAAGGAAGTCAAAGGCACCTACGGCGGACCGAAAAAGGTCAAGGCCTCGGGTAAAGCCGTTGGCGTGAAGAAGAAAAAGGTCGACGCCAAGGGCGACAAGAAGAAAACCGGCGCCAAGGCACCGACCAAACGCAAGATCGCTAACCGCCCGAAGACCGACGCACTGTCGCTGGTCAGCAAGGACGGCATGGCGCCGCTCAAGCGCCGCAAGCCGGAAGCGCCAGCAGCTGAATAAGCTGTTGTAGCGACCCATAAAAAAACCGGACTGATGTCCGGTTTTTTTACGCCTGCAATTCCTACGGTTTGATCAACCTTCGGTTTTCTTCTCCGCGACTCCCAGCTCCTTCAAGCGCTGATCAATCAACTGGCACTTGTCCGGCAAATCCTTGCTGGCGGTACCCAGATCCATCTTCTGCAGCTCGGCGTTCATCTCTTTGGCCTTGGTCGGATTCTGCTCGGTGAGCTTGGTCACTTCCTTGGCCAGCTGTTCGCGCTTGGCGGTGGCTTCCTCTGGCGTGCAGGCCCAAGCGGGGAGGGCGCAGGCAAACGTGGCGGCGAGGGTGAGCGTTATCAGGGTTTTCATGGCAGGCCTCGAATTCCGTATTGGGCGGTTAAACGGTTGAGGTTGCCGGTAGCTGAAAGTTCATCTGGCTGTAGGACGCATCGCTCTTCGGAAATACCTCAACAAAGGCTGTCGACAAGGTGTATATCAACGCCGCAGGCTTACCTGCAATGGCCGCGACTCGCTGTCTACCGGCTATCCCCCATGGCAGCAACTCTGCGATCCCTTTTCTTCGTATTTATCGTGATGCCTCACCCACTCCATGATTTCCTCTTCATTACGGCCCTTGGGCATCAAATCCAGGTAGTTATAGGCGCCAACCAACAGGTCGAGCCCCCGCGCATAAGTGGAATAGGTGTGAAATATCTCTCCCGCCTCATTGCGATAAAACACACTGAGACCGGGAAGTTCTTCCTCGGCGCCGTCGGACTTTTCGTAGTTGTACGTAGCTCTACCGGCGACAACATCTTCGGCTCGGGCTGATACGCCGAAGTCGTAGTTGAAATCACTGCCAGCTGACGACACCCAGTCAAATTTCCAGCCCATACGCCGTTTGAATGCCTGGAATTCGGCGAAGGGCGCGTGGGAAACGGCGACCACGGCGACGTCATGGTGGGCCAGGTGCTGGTTGGCGCCGTCAATGTGATCAGATAGGAACGAGCAGCCGGGGCAGCCTTCGTCCCAGCCTTTGCCAAACATGAAGTGGTAGATGATCAACTGGCTACGGCCGCCGAACAGGTCTGCCAGTTTCAGTTCGCCGTTCGGGCCCTGAAAGCGGTAGTCCTTGTCGATTTTCACCCAGGGCAGGGCGCGGCGTTCGGCGCTGAGTTTGTCTCGTTCCTTGGTGAAGGCTTTTTCGTGGGCCAGGTGTTGTTTACGGGCGACGAGCCATTCTTCGCGGGACACGACGGGATGATTCTGAATGTTCATTGGCTTTCTCCTGCGATGTGCTGGGAGCTGACTGACATAGCCTAGTCGTTTGACCTACGTCACATTCGACATGCCGTCGGTCGGTGCTGTTCGAAACCTCGGCTGAACGGCTGCACACCCAGTGGGTCACAACTTAAGAAGGCCATTTCACTCACAGGCTTCGGAGGTTGAATCAGGATGACAACTTACAACTGGGATTTGATTGAACGCTTGCTGCACGAAGTGCAGAACGGTGCCCCCAGCTATACCCCACGGGCTTATGCCGAAGATTACGCAGCCGAGAAAGGTACGGAAGGTGAGCAGACGGAAAACCTGGATCACCTGAAAGCGGTGGCGGGCGAGTACGAAAAATTACTGCTGGATCGCGGCTACATTGAGTCTCGGCCTGAAGAGCAGGGTGGTACGGGCTCCAATTACCTTTTGACGCCGCGAGGCTTGAGTTTGTTGAGCCTGATCGACAGCAGCATTCCGGGTAATGACCATCCGCGCCAGGTATTGGATGAGCAGGAAGATGCGCTGGATAAGGTGACGTTTGATGAGGTGGCGTCGAAGGCGCAGATTGCCTGAATGCCCCTCATATCAATGTGGGAGCGAGCCTGCTCCCACATTTGTTTCGTGTTGCGCTTAGCCTTGTTTAGCGGCTTTCAGGCACTTCAGATCGTTGAAGTCCTTCCTCACCCCTTCGATCTTTTTCAGCAACCGCTGGCGCTGAGCCGGCGTACTCTCGGCCATCAGGTCCACAATCAATCCTCGTGCCTGAGCCTCAGTGTTGGCGTAGGCCTGACGGTAAGCCGGTGTCCATAAGCTCTCGCGATTGACCAGAAGTGTCTCGATTCGCTGTGGGAATTCTGGACTATGCCGTTGCTCGACCGCTGCACTGAACTGTTTCTGCCAGTGGGCGCGGTTGGCGATCCATTGGGTGTTTTGGTCGCCCAAGGCATTCGACCAGGTGACCACCCGTTGTTGCTGGGTCGGGCTGAGTGGACCGAGCCAGTCATTCAGACGCTTTTGCATGCGCTCGGCTCGATCCCTGACCTGCTGATCGAGGGTCGGTTTGACGTATTCCTCCTGGCGCTTGCGCTGGTCCTTGGCGAAGGCGTCATTCATCTCTGCGACTTGTTTGTCGTCCAGCCCCTGTAACAATTCGATGGCCGACGGGGTGATTTCCCGCGCGGTCTGGGCGATGGCGGCTTTGGCTTCTTCGGTGCGGGTTTGCAGCGCGGCGTCGGTGACCTGATTGGTCTCGACCATGGTTTGCAAGCGGTCGAGCCAGTCGAGGTAACCCGGCAGCTGCGTGCTGCAGTGCCAGCTCAAGTGCTCTTTAAGGCGCTCGTTGAACCAGCCTTTCTGCTCGCCGTTCATGTCCAGGTAATCGCTGAGCGTCCATGGAATGATCACATCGAGATTGCGATAGGCCAGGCCCACGCGGCTGCACGCACCGAGTGCGAGGCTGAGGGTGATGATGACGGCGAGACACTTTAACCAGCGCGGCATGGGTGAATCCTTGCGAAGTTCTGGCTTCTTGAGTGGATTCTTATAAGAGCGCCGCACGAGCCCGGCAGTTCAGACCATTAATAGAATGCGCGTTCGGCCTTGAGGGTGACCAGTCCGTCGCATTGGCTGTTGTGCCCGGAATAGGCCGAGCAATCGCCGCCGCTGAGGCTGGATCCACTGTAGATCAAGTCCAGGTCGACGCCCATGAAGGGCCGGGAAAGTTGCACCGACCAATCGGTGAAACTGCCGACATACCCGCCGTCGACGGACACCGGGCTGTTGAGCTGGTGGGTGGTGTATTTCATGCTGATCCCGATGCCGAACGGCTGATTGCCGCCCAGGTCGGCGAAGACGGTGCTGTTCTGTTTGTCGGGGTCGTTGCTGAACGCTGCGCCGAAACGGCTGCCCAGAAAGGTCAGGCCACCGAACAGCTCCTGGCTGTCGAGGGTGTCCACTTTCGGATAGCTGTAATGGATCATGCCGACTTCATACCCGAGGGTATGATCGAAAGACTGTTTGAAGCCCATGTAGGAATCGACTTCAAGGTTGGCCCCAGGCGTCAAGCCCATGCTGGGTGCCCATTGGCCCACATACAAGCCGCTGTTGTGGCTCAGGTCGAGTCCACCGTGGAACGAGCCGGTGGTGGAGGGCTTGACCAGTCCCTGCGCCATGCTGCGGCTGGCGGTGGTGCCAAGTTTGAGATCGAAATCGCCCAATTCGCGCTGGAACACTTGCGCGTTGGCGAACGAACACGACAACAGGGTGCCGAGTAATAAACAGGAGGGTTTGAGCATGCGTCACTCCATGACCGCGAGGGAGCAGGAACTAAAACCTACTGAAACGCTTGATCTAGACGTGTGCAAGCATACCGGCGAATGCTCGGCATTGAGGGCCGTTCGTCGATTTTTGAAAATTAGATGGGTTTTACGGGGTGTTACGGGGAGGGTTCCAGTCCAAGCGCTTCGAAGCTCAAAGCGCTTATGGACCAGTTAACGCAGGGTGTTTACTTCTTGCCCAGCGTAATCTGCTTGGACGGGCCGAACGTCTGGCCGCTGACGCCTTTGGCAATTTGCTGGATCTCGCCGCCGGACTTGAGGAACGCAGCAATCTGGTTGTTGATCGATTCGCTGGTTTCAACGGCTGGAGCTGGCTTTGCTTTGCTGTTGGATGCTTTTACACGCATGGCGGCCATTAACCTGTAGAAAATTAACTTGGCCAGGCATCGTACAGGAAATACTTGACAATTGCTTGGCAAATATCCCCTCAAAATACACATCGTAGGGCGTATTTATTCGCCGATTATTATTCGAAATAAGCCCCTAAGCCGCTGTTTTAAATAAGAACGAGGGTGAGGGAATTCAGCCGTTTGATCGGGCGAGGAGGGTAGAAATCGTCTGTACGGTCAGACGAGCGGCCGGCCGCAGCCGGCAGAACCCAAGGAAATCAAGGCGTTCAGAAGAAATTCCGCTGTCACCGGGCTGGCCACGGAAACGCCGCGCGCAAAACCGGGTAGAATGTCGCCCACGCAATGAGGGTATTGGAAATGGCTTTAGTCGGGCGTTACAACAGTTTGCAAGTGGTTAAACACACTAACTTCGGTTTATATCTGGACGGTGGCGCGGAAGGCGAGATCCTTCTGCCTAATCGTTATATCCCCAAAGATATTCCCAGCGAAGATGAAGATTGGCTCAACGTTTTTATTTATCTGGACAGCGATGACAAACTCATCGCAACTACCGAAAAGCCGAAAGTTCAGGTCGGTGAATTCGCCAGTTTGAAAGTCGTTGAAGTCAACAGCATCGGTGTTTTCCTGGATTGGGGTCTGCCGAAGGATCTGCTGCTGCCGTACTCCGAAGAAAAGCGCCAGATGACGGCCGGCGAGTATGTCGTGGTGCACGTTTACCTCGACAAACACACCCGCCGCATCACCGCGACGGCGCGTCTGGATCGCTACCTGGACAAGACCCCGGCCAATTACACCCCCGGTCAGGAAGTTGATTTGCTGGTGGCCGAAGCGACCGACATGGGCTTCAAGGCGATCATCAACAACAAGCACTGGGGCCTGATTCACAAGAACGAAATCTTCAAGTTCATGCGCGCCGGTAAAGAAGAGAAGGGCTTTATCAAAGAAGTCCGTGCCGACGGCAAGATCAGCCTGAGCCTGCAACCGGTCGGCGAAGAAGCGGCCACCAGCCTCAATTCGAAGATCCTTGCCAAGTTGCGTGAAAACAACGGCACCCTGCCGGTCAGCGACAAGAGCGACCCGACCGTGATCACCAATCTGTTCGGCGTCAGCAAAGGCAACTTCAAGAAGGCCATCGGCGCGCTGTACAAGAATGGCCAGATCGTCATTCATGCCGATCGCATTGAACTAAGCTGACCTCGCATCGGCCCCATGCAGGTCGATGGCATGGGGTTGAGCGGTTATGAAGAAATCATTGTGGGCATACGCTGGCACCTTGCTGGCGTTTCTCGTGCTCGACGGCCTCTGGCTTGGCGTGTTGATGGCGCCTACTTATCGGGCGCTGCTCGGTTCGCTGATGCTCGATTCACCGCTGCTGGCCCCGGCAGCGTTGTTCTACCTGCTCTATGTATTTGGTTGCGTGGTGTTCGTGGTGTTGCCGGCGAAGTCTTGGCGACATGCCTCGGCGTTGGGCGCGTTGTTGGGGCTAGTGGCTTACGGCACGTATGACTTGAGTAATTGGGCGACGCTGCATGGGTGGTCGGCACAGTTGGCGTTGATGGATATGGCCTGGGGTGCTTTTGCTACCTGCATTGCATGCACTGTTGGGTATTGGGTTACGCGCAAGGTGCTGTAATCCGGGTTGCCTGCAAAGACGCCTTCGCGGGCAAGCCCGCTCCCACAGTGGATTTGTGGTTCGCCGAAGATGTGATTAACGGCGAATATTCCTGTGGGAGCGGGCTTGCCGGCGATTTGACTGCGCAGCAGTCATTCCCTCCGCAGTTGTATACACATAAATTTGCACTGTATGCAGGCATTCATGCCCTGTTCATGGGCATTCTCGATACTAGCCTCTACCCAAGACCTCTCTCTTGTTAGCGTGAAAGCCATGCTTCGTCACATATTCAATGCCTATGGCACGCATTCTGCGTAGCAACTCGTATACAAACCATGCCAGCTCCCGTGTGCAGTGTGGTTGCTGCATCAATTCCGGGGGCTGTTTCGAGGAGCCCCGCGATGACCGAGCAAGTGCCCAACGGCTACAGCCCCCGCCTGTATAACGAGGATCTGGGGCCGCTGCCGCAGAAATGGAATTGGTACAACATCTTCGCTTTCTGGATGAGCGATGTGCACAGCGTCGGCGGTTATGTGTTCGCCGCCAGCCTGTTCGCCCTGGGCCTGGCCAGTTGGCAGGTATTGATCGCGTTGCTTGGCGGGATCTGCATCGTGCAACTAATCGCCAACCTGGTGGCCAAGCCGAGCCAACAAGCGGCGGTGCCATACCCGGTGATCTGTCGACTGGCCTTCGGCGTGTTCGGGGCGAATATTCCTGCGGTCATCCGCGGACTGATCGCCGTGGCCTGGTACGGAATTCAGACGTACCTGGCGTCCAGCGCCTTGATCATCGTTGTGTTGCGATTCTTTCCTTCAATGGCGGCCTACGCCGAACCGCATTTTGCCGGTTTGTCCTACCTCGGCTGGTTCGGTTTCCTTAGCTTGTGGTGTGTCCAGGCGTTGGTGTTCTGGGCGGGCATGGAGTCGATCCGGCGTTTCATCGATTGGGCAGGGCCGGTGGTGTATGGCGTGATGTTTATGCTCGCTGGCTGGATCGTCTGGCAGGCCGGCTGGAGCAACATCAGTTTCACCCTCGCGGAAAAATCCCTGTCCGGCTGGGAAGCATTCGGACAAGTGATTGTCGCCACGGCGCTGGTGGTCTCGTACTTTTCCGGCCCGACCCTGAATTTCGGAGACTTCAGTCGCTACTGCCGGAGCATGAAGGACGTGCGGCGTGGAAATTTCTGGGGCTTGCCGGTGAATTTTCTCGCTTTCTCCCTGGTCACGGTGGTCATCGTTTCCGGCACGTTGCCGGTGTTCGGTGAAATGCTGCACGACCCGATCGCCACTGTGGCGCGCATCGACAACAGCGTTGCCGTGCTGCTCGGCGCCTTCGC
The DNA here is from genome assembly GCF_900103875.1 of Pseudomonas arsenicoxydans. Classification (NCBI taxonomy): domain Bacteria; kingdom Pseudomonadati; phylum Pseudomonadota; class Gammaproteobacteria; order Pseudomonadales; family Pseudomonadaceae; genus Pseudomonas; species Pseudomonas arsenicoxydans. The sequence continues at coordinate 2,768,250 of NZ_LT629705.1, forward strand.
CTTTGTCACCGCGACCATCGGCATCAACATCGTCGCCAACTTCGTGTCCCCGGCGTTCGATTTCGCCAACGTTGCCCCGAGCAAAATCAGCTGGCGCGCTGGCGGGATGATTGCGGCGGTGGCCTCGATCTTCATCACCCCGTGGAACCTGTTCAACAACCCCGAAGTGATTCACTACACCCTCGACGTGCTGGCGGCGTTCATCGGTCCGCTGTTCGGGATTCTGTTGGTGGATTACTACCTGATCAAAAAGCAGCAGATTGACGTCGATGCGCTGTTCGATGATGGCCCCAGCGGTAAGTATTACTACAGCGGCGGGGTCAATTGGACGGCGGTCAAAGCGCTGATTCCTGCAACCCTCACGGGCGTGGCCATTACCTTTACCCCTGTGCTGCAACCGATGGCGAACTTCGCCTGGTTCACTGGCTGCTTCCTCGGGGGCGCCCTGTATCTCTTGCTGGCCTGGCGCGAACAAACCCAGCAAACCACGGCCGTGGCCGCCGCCGGATGACGCAATCGGGAATTTAAAGGTCCCGTTCAGGCGGCAATTTCTGGGCATCTGGTTAATAATCGACAGCATAATTTTTCGCCCCGGCGATGCTTTTGAACAAGCACGCCGGGGCTTTGCTTTTTACTGTCGAGTCACTGCCATGGATTGTGTTGTCGAGGTGTTCCGGTGAGCGCCACCCGGCGTAGCGCCGATGGATTTGCCCTGCAAGTGATGATCGGGTTGTGCCTGATCTGGGGCGTGCAACAGGTCATGATCAAGTGGGCGGCGCCCGATATTGCACCGGTGATGCAAGCGGCGGGGCGGTCAGGTATTTCCGCGTTGCTTGTAGGACTGTTGATCTGCTGGAAGGGCGGCTGGGATCAGGTCGGTAGCACTTGGCGTGGCGGGTTGCTGGCGGGAGCATTGTTCGGACTGGAGTTCTTCTTCATCTCCGAAGGTTTGCAACTGACCACGGCCGCGCACATGTCGGTGTTCCTTTACACCGCGCCCATCTTCACCGCGTTGGGCGTGCACTGGCTGCTGCCCAGTGAGCGTTTGAGGCCGGTGCAGTGGCTGGGGATTTTCCTCGCGTTCGTCGGGATCGCCGTTGCCTTTGCCGGCGGCGTGTCCTGGGACAACCTCGATCACCGCATGTTGATGGGCGATGCGTTGGGCGTGCTGGCGGGTGCCTCCTGGGGAGCGACCACAGTGGTGGTGCGTGCCTCGCGACTGTCGGAGGCGCCCGTCACCCTGACCCTGTTTTATCAACTGATCGTCGGATTCGTCGGCCTGCTGCTGATCGCGGTGCTCAGTGGCCAGGTCACCCATGTCAGCCTGACCACCTTGGCGGTGGCGAGCGTGCTGTTTCAGGGATTGGTGGTGTCGTTCTTCAGCTACCTGACATGGTTCTGGCTGCTGCGCCGTTACCTGGCGGCGAACCTGGCAGTTTTTTCGTTCATGACGCCGCTGTTCGGCGTCACGTTCGGCGTGGTGCTGCTGGGTGAGGAATTGAGCCTCAACTTCATCATCGGCGCCGTGCTGGTGTTGCTCGGCATCACCTTTGTCAGCGCTGAGCAGTGGGTGCGCCGTCGTTTGCGCAAAGCCCTTGGGCAGCACTGACCGGGCGCAGTAACAGCCCGCCGGCGATGAGCAGGCCGCTGCCGGCGAATACCAGCGCTGGCGCCAATCCGCCACTGAAGTGGCTGCTCAGCGCCGCCAGCAACGGCCCGCAGAGCTGGCCCACGGCAAAGCACGCGGTCAGCAGCCCGGCATTGCGCTGGGTGGCGTGGGGCGCCAGCTCCCGGGAGCGTTGCATCACCAGTTGCATGCAGGCCAGGAACGGCGTGCCGCACAGGATCACCCCCAATGCCAGGCCCGGACCGCTGCCCAACAGGCAGGCGAAAACCCCGGCCGCCTGAAGCCACAATGTCGTTATCAACCAGTGACGCGTGCCATTCGCGGTTTGCCGACGCAGGCTGACCAGCACCACGCCGATGGCCGACGCCAGGCCGAAGCACGGCCAGAACAGGTCGGCCTGCCATTGGCCATGAAACTGTGCGCTGGCCATTTGCGAGAGGAACGTGGCCGGGATGATGTAGCCCAAACCGTACAAACCGTAGATCAAGCCCAAACGGCCGATGCCTCGATTGCCCGAAGTGGCGGCGTGTTGCACGGTGGGCGCACTCGCGCCAGGTTGCGGCAGAAAAGGCAGAATCCCAAGCAGCATCGCCAGCCCCACACCGGCATACACCAGCCACAGGGTGGCAGAGGTCTGCCCCAGCAGGTTCGAGCCCAAAGCCAACAACCCTGTCAGAAAAATCCCCAGACCCGGTCCGGCAAATACCAGAGCACCCAGGCGTGGACGTCCGGCCGCTGCGGCCAGTGGCTGGCTCAACGCCGTAATCATCACCAACACCCACGCGCTGGCGACGCCGGTGCCGAAGCGCAACACCAGGTGCGACCAGAAACCGTTGGCCCAGAACGACGCCAAGGTCAGGAGTACGCACAGCCACAAACCTCCCAGCAGACGTCGCCGGACCTGCTCGGGACGACGGGAGAACATCGCATCCACGGCGCCGACGAAGTAGCCAAGATAGTTGGCCGCAGCAATCAGACCGGCGGCGGTCAGGTCGATCTGACCTTCGCTGAGCAAGTGCGGCATTTGCGGGGTGAGGGCGAAACGCCCGATGCCCATGGCCATCATCAGGGCGATAAAACTGGCGGACAAGCGGATCAGAGGGGACATGGTCTGAGTTCCAGCAGAGGATCAATGACCGTCAGGCTAGGACTGATTGACTTTCTTTAAAAATGAATAATAGTGAGGAACTTGTTCTGAATTGGAGAAGATCGTGGAATTCAGCCAATTACGGATCTTTCAGGCTGTCGCGCAGGAGGGCTCGATCACCCGCGCCGCCGAGCGTTTGCATCGGGTGCCGTCAAACCTGTCGACCCGGCTCAAACAACTTGAAGAGCAACTGGGCGTAGAACTTTTCGTCCGCGAGCGTCAGCGTTTGCAGTTATCGCCTGCCGGAAAAGTCCTTCTGGACTACACCGCCAAGCTGTTCGCCCTGCGTGATGAAGCCAGTGCGGCGGTGCAGGGCGGGCAACCGGCCGGGGATTTTGTGCTGGGCACCATGTACAGCACGGCGGCGATTCATCTGCCTGGGTTGTTGGCGCGTTATCACCGCACGTACCCGGCGGTGAACCTGCAGGTGCAGTCCGGGCCCAGCGGCGAATTGCTCGAAGGCTTGCTTACCGGTCGTCTCGATGCCGCGTTGGTGGATGGCCCGCTGGAGTTGGCGGGCCTGGACGGCGTGCCATTGTGCGACGAACGGTTGGTGCTGATCAGCGAGGCCGACCATCCGCCGGTGCGTAGCGCGCGGGATGTGGAAGGCCGGTCGGTGTTCACCTTTCGTCAGGGTTGTTCGTACCGGATGCGTCTGGAGGCCTGGTTTGCGCATGACCACGCCGCCATGGGCCGGGCGATGGAGATCGAGTCCTATCCGGGGATGCTCGCCTGTGTGATTGCGGGTTCAGGGGTGGCACTGATGTCGGAGTCGATGCTTGCCAGCCTGCCGGGCCGCGAAAGCGTGGCGGTACACCCGTTGGCCGAACCATTTGCCAGTGCAACCACCTGGCTGATGTGGCGCAAGGGCATGGTCGGGGCCAATCTGAATGCCTGGATCGAACAGCAGCAAGCGGTCTATCCATCGACAGCGTTTGAGGATCAGGCGATTGCTTGAACTAATGGTCAAGTATTTTGTTCAATTCAGTAACAGATCATTGCGGATTTGGACGAGCAATACGTAGGACTTCGGACTATTATCAGTGCGAAGCGGCTACAGAATTCCGGTCGCTCGGCACTACCCTGAAGGGGGCACCATGAAAGAGAAAATCCAAAACTGGCTGCACGATCTGGGTGTTGCACTCGGTTTGATCGAACCGCCTTTGCAACCTGTGCCTATTCGTACTGACGACGAACAACGCCGACGCCAGCAGCGCCGCCGGTAACGCGGCGCAAGTAGTGTTTGTCGCCGCTGCCGAGCCCGCTAGGCCGCGTTCGGCGGCGCAGACGCAAATCCAATAGTGTGGGCGGACTTCAATGCCGCCCGATCTCGATCAAAAACCGACTCAGGTCATTCGCCGTCCGGGCGGTCTTGAGCATCTGGTCTTCTTCCGCCGTAAACGCCGTCAACCCCAGCTCATCTTCCAAATGGAAGATCAACTCTTCGATTTCCTCTTTATCCAATCCCAACTGCGCCAGGCTGGCGTTGTCGTCGAAGTCATCCTGACTTTCCAGCAGGCGGCTGATAAAGCGATGCACGGCGGCGCGAACGGCGGCTCTTTTCATGGCTGTTCTTCGAGGGCGTTATTGTTGTTTTCCCTGACGTTGAGTACAGCAGGCTTCAGGCATGTGAGCGCTGCCACTCGTCAATCATCGTGCGCAGATGCTCCCCGGAAAAACTGCCGAAATGCCCGCCGTGAACCGTGCGGATCGGCAACTCGCGCAAGCGCTGCAGGCTGCGGGCGTAGTCGTCGAGATCGGAGTGGTAGGCGTCTTCGATCAGCGGGCCGTCGTAGATGATGTCGCCGCTGAACAACGTTTCGGTCGCCGCTTCATACAGGCTGATGCCGCCGGGTGAATGCCCCGGTGTGTGCAGCACTTGCAGCACGCGATTACCGAGATCCAGCACGTCTCCTTCTTCAATCATGCCGGTGGCCGGTGCTGCTTTGACCCGGTATTCGGCGTAGCACAACGGACAGTCCGGGTGCGCCTCGAACATGTCGTCACCGACAAACGCCGTGCTCAGGGTGTTCTCGCCATCGGGTGCGGCAAGAATCTGGGCTTCGGCCGGATGCACCAGTCGTTCGGGGAATTCGTGATGCCCGGCAATGTGGTCGAAATGGCAGTGGCTGGCCACCGCCACCAACGGCCGCTCGGTGATCCACGGCAGTTGCTCGCGCAGGCTCACCAACCCGGACCCGCTGTCCAGCAACAGGTCTTTGTCGCGGCCCTGAATGTGCCAGAGATTGCAGCGGTAGAAGGGCCGGATGTAAGGCTCGTGAATCAGCCGAATGCCGTCACTGAGCTGTTTGACTTCGAACCACTGGTCGCGGCTGACGATCTTCATAAGCAGTTTCCTTCAGGCGAAAAAAAACGGGTGTGGCAACCGACGCCACACCCGTCGAAGAAAGCATCAAGTCGTTATATTCAGCTTAGGCGGGGCTGGCCACGGCTGCCGGGCGCGGGGACAGCAAGCTGACCAGCACGAAGCTCACCAGGCCGACGCCGAGGCTGTAGTAGATCGGGGTGTTGGCGTCCAGACCGTCTTTGAACATGAACACCAGCGCGGTAGCGAAGCCCATGCCCATGCTGGCGATAGCGCCGGCGGTGGTTGCGCGCTTCCAGAAGATCGCACCCATCAGCGGGATCAACATGCCACCGACCAACAGGTTGTAAGCCAGGGTCAGGGCGCTGATCACGTCGTTGACCACCAGCGCGATGCCGAGCACAACGATACCGGTCAGCAGGGTGAACAGGCGGTTGATGCCCAGGCTCGACTGTTTACCGCCACGCAGTTTCGGCAGCAGGTCTTCGGTCAAGGTGGTGGCAGCGGCGAGCAGGCCGGCGCTGGCGGTGGACATCATGGCCGCCAGTGCAGCCGCGATCACCAGGCCACGGATACCGTCCGGCAAGGACAGTTTGACGATGGCGGCGAAGGCGTTGTTGACGTTGTCCAGGTCCGGGATCAGCACGTGAGCGGCCATGCCGATCAGGGCGCAGGCCAGTCCGTAAAGGATGCAGTAGAACCCGGCGAAGGTACCGGCGTACTGGGCGACTTTGGCAGACCTGACGGTGAACACCCGTTGCCAGATGTCCTGACCGATCAGGATGCCGAAGAAGTAGATCATGAAGTAGGTGATGATGGTGTCCCAACCGATGGTGGTGAAGCTGAAGGCGGTTGCCGGCAGTTTCAGCACCAACTCATCCCAGCCGCCGACGCGATACAGGCAGATCGGCAACAGGATGAACATCAGGCCTACGGTCTTGATCACGAACTGGACGATGTCGGTCAGGGTCAGGGACCACATGCCACCGATCGCCGAGTAGATCACCACGACGCCGCCACCGAGCAATACCGAGACCCAGAACGGCAGGCCGAACAGCACTTGCAGAACCGTGCCGATCGCCAGGATCGAAGTCACGCCGATCATCAGCGCATACGCCAGCATGATCGCCGCGCTCGCGGAGCGGGCCATCGGGTTGTAGCGTTTTTCCAGCACCTGGGTAACGGTGTAGATCTTCAGTTTCAACAGCGGTTTGGCGAGGAACAGGTTCAGCGCCACGATCCCGCAACCCAGTGCGGCGCAAAGCCAGAAACCGGAAATGCCGTGGACGTAGCCCAGGCGTACGGTGCCGACGGTGGAAGCGCCGCCCAGTACGGTGGCGGCCATGGTACCCATGTACAGGCTCGGGCCGAGGTTACGCCCGGCGACCAAAAAGTCTTCGTTGGTCTTGGCCTTACGCATCCCGTAGTAGCCGAGTATCAGCATTGCGGCTGCGTAGATGAGTACGACGAATAAATCCAGTGCCATGTTGGCGTGTCTCCGATTGTCTTTTTTATGGTGAAGCGAAAAATAAAACCCTGTGGGGACAATCAATTCCTGTGGGAGCGTGGCTTGCCCGCGAAGGGCGTATCGCGGTCCGTCAGACAGACCGCGTCATCGTTCTTCGCAGGCAAGCCTCGCTCCCACAGGTCATGCGTTGGCCACAGGTATTGCGTTTGATCAGGCGACTTGTCGAGCCGCCGATTTACCGAGCGAATTGGAACCCTTGCTGCGTGCATCCTGCGGGCCGAACACTTCCCGTGATTCCGGGAACAGGCTGAGCAACGTCAGGTACACCAACGACGCCAGGCCGAGGGTGACCGGCAGGCTGATGTCGATGCCGCCCGCCAGATCGCCCAGCACGCCCACGAACTGCCCCGGCAGGTTCACGAAGCACAGACCCACCAGTGCGCTCGGGATCCAGGCACCCAGGCCACGCCAGTTCCAGCCGTGCGTGAACCAGTAACGACCACCTTTCTCGCCGCGCGTGAACACTTGCAGGTCATCCGGGCAATAGAAGCCACGACGCACGACCAGGCCGATGATCATGATCACCATCCATGGAGTGGTGCAGGTGATGATCAGCACGGCGAAGGTCGACACGCTCTGCACCAGGTTCGCCGCGAAGCGACCGATGAAGATGAACGCGATCGACATCACACCGATCAGCAACGTCGCCTTGACCCGCGACAGTACCCGAGGGAACACGCTGGACATGTCCAGCCCGGTGCCATACAGCGACGTGGTGCCGGTGGACATGCCGCCGATCACCGCAATCAGGCACACCGGCAGGAAGAACCAGCTCGGCGAAACAGCCAGCAGACCGCCGACGTAGTTGTTGGCCGCGATGTAGTCCGGCGCCTTGATCGCCACGATGGTGGCGGTGGCCAGGCCGAACAGGAACGGGATGAAGGTCGCAACCTGCGAGATCACCACCGCCGCCATGATCCGGCCTTTGGGCGTCTCACGAGGGATGTAGCGCGACCAGTCGCCGAGGAACGCACCGAAGGAAATCGGGTTGCTCATCGCCACCAGCGCAGCGCCGATAAAGGCCGCCCAGAAGCCCGGTTGGCCCATGCTCACGGTGCCGGCGTAGTTCACATCGAAAGGCCCGGCGAAGGCGAAGATGCCCAGCAGGAACAGCAAGCTGGCGCTCCACACGGCGATCTTGTTGACCCACAGCAGGAAGCGGAAGCCATAGATGCAGACGGTCAGCACCAGGATCGCGAACAGACCATAGGCCAGGCCCAGGGTCAGGTCGGTTTCCGGCAGGCCGATCAAGCGTTTTGCACCACCGATCAGCGCATCACCCGAACTCCACACCGAGAGCGAGAAGAAGGCGATGGCGGTCAACAGCGACAGAAACGAACCGACGATTCGCCCGTGCACGCCGAAGTGCGCACCGGAAGACACGGCGTTGTTGGTGCCATTGATCGGGCCGAACAGGCCCATCGGCGCGAGGATCAGCGAACCCAGCAACACACCCAGCACAATCGCCCAGACGCCGGCCTGAAAAGACAGGCCGAACAGCACCGGGAAACTGCCGAGCACGGCGGTGGCAAAGGTATTCGAACCACCGAAGATCATCCGGAACAGGTCCGTCGGGCCTGCGGTACGTTCGTTGTCCGGGATCTGTTCCACCCCGTAGGTTTCAATTTGCGTAAGGCTTTGGTCTTTGTTGTTGTTATTCATGATCAGCTCCGATCATAAAGGCGCGCTCATCGTGTGTGAGCGTCACCTGTTTGGCTAAGGGGTTGGCAGCCCTTCCGGCATCGCGGACAAATGTTCGTGGCAGGCCAGCCATAGGCCTTGTTGTTCTTGGCCAGACGCTTGTTTCTTGAAAACAATCGTCTCGCGCTCCTGGCTGAAGTGTTGTTCCCCCTGCATGCGCAGCTCGGTGGCGACGTCATGGATAAAAATCGCTACATCACCCTGCAAGCTGACGAAGGCGTTGCTCGAGGTGCACGAGAGCACCTCGAAGCCATCCTCCGAGCGCCAGGTGTCCCACAACGCCTGATAGGCATCGCGCGACAGCAAAGGCTGTTCGAGGGTGTAAAAGACGAAGCTGGCATCGGCGCTGAAGGCGCCGAAGTAGGCTTCGCGATCGTTGCGGGCAAACGCCGACACCAGGTCGGCGGCGGCTTTCAGAACCTGATCACGTTCGTTCATCAACCATCCCTCAGCGGTGGGTCACGCCAGGCAGTACGCAGAGCATTTCGTACAGCAAGTTGGCGGCCAACAGCGAGGTGTTGCCGGTGGTGTCGTAAGCGGGCGAGACTTCTACCAGATCGCAGCCGATCAGGTCGAGGCCTTGGCAGCCACGAACGATTTCAATCGCCTGAATGGTCGTCAGGCCACCGATTTCCGGGGTGCCGGTGCCGGGCGCCCACGCTGGATCGATGCCGTCGATGTCGAAACTCAGGTACACCGGACCGCCGCCGACCTTCTCGCGAACTTCAGCCATCAGCGGGGCCAGGGATTTGTGCCAGCATTCTTCGGCCTGAACCACGCGGAAGCCTTGTTTACGGCTCCAGTTGAAGTCTTCAGAGGTGTAGCCCTGAGCGCGCAGACCGATTTGCACCACGCGATCGCAGTCGATCAGGCCTTCTTCGGCCGCGCGACGGAACGTGGTGCCGTGGGCGATTTTCTCGCCGAACATGTGATCGTTCACATCAGCGTGAGCGTCGATGTGCACCAGGCCGACTTTGCCGTGCTTCTTGTGAATGGCACGCAGGATCGGCAGGGTGATGGTGTGGTCGCCACCCAGGGTCAGGGGGATCACATTGTGTTCGAGGATGGCGTCGTAGGACTCTTCAATGATCCGTACGGCGTCCAGCAGGTTGAACGTGTTGATTGCCACGTCGCCGATGTCGGCCACCGACAGCGAGTCGAAGGGGGCAGCACCGGTCGCCATGTTGTACGGACGGATCATGACCGATTCAGCGCGGATTTCGCGAGGTCCGAAACGGGTGCCCGGACGCAGGGAGGTGCCGATGTCCAGCGGGACACCAACGAAAGCAGCATCCAGACCGGCAGCGGTTGGCAAATGGGGAAGGCGCATCATGGTGGCGATGCCGCCGAAGCGCGGCATTTCATTGCCGCCCAGTGGTTGGTGAAGAATCTTGTCCACAGGAAAGGCCTCATCGTCGTTGTTTTATTTATGTCGGTTGCGCAGGTCTGGACAGACACAGGCACCGTTGTGGGGCGATTCTGCGAAATGTAGTGCACGGGAAGAATCGCTACGGGCAAATACTTAGTTCAGATTTTTCTAAACTAATGGCGACGACGGCGATAGACTCCTGCGCTTAAGACGATCCTGTAGGAGCTGTCGAGTGAAACGAGGCTGCGATCTTTTGACGTTGATTTTTTAAAAACAAGATCAAAAGATCGCAGCCTCGTTTCACTCGACAGCTCCTACAGAGCTCTTACGCAACGCAACGATTTCGCTGGTTTTTGGAGAACCCCATGGCCAACGCTTTACCCGATCTGAAACTATTACGCATCTTCGTCAGCGTGGTTCGCCATCAGGGGTTTGCCAACGCCCAGCAAGAGCTCAACCTCTCGACTTCGGCCATCAGCACCTACATGAGCCAGCTCGAAGCCGCGCTTGGCCTGGTGCTCTGCCATCGCGGTCGCGGCGGGTTCAGCCTGACCAGCAAGGGCGAGTTGTTCCATCAGGAAACCCTGCGCCTGCTCGGCGAGCTCGAAGGGTTCGAGCAATACGCGGCGGCGCTCAAGGGCGAACTGCGCGGCACCTTGAACCTCGGCGTGATCGACTCCACCGTCAGCGACAAGGCCTTGCCTTTCGCCGAAGCCATCGGCGCCTACAGCCAGGAGCACCCGGCGGTGCACTTGCACCTGTCGGTCATGAGCCCCTACGAATTGCAGCTCGGCGTGCAGGACAACCGCCTCGACCTGGCCATCGGGGCGTTTTCCACGCGCATGAGTGGCCTGGTCTATATGCCGCTTTACCGCGAGCAGCACTGGTTGTATTGCAGCAGCCGGCATCCGCTGTTCACCGAGCGGCGCATCCCAGAACAAGTCATCACCCAGCAGCGCATGGTCGGCCGGGGCTATTGGAGCCAGGCTGAACTGGCACGCCACGGTTTCAAGCACAGCGCCGCGACCGTGGAGAGTATGGAGGCGCAACTGATCCTGGTGCTGTCCGGCGCCTACATCGGTTACCTGCCGGAGCATTACGCCCAGGCGTGGGCCGACAAGGGCGATTTGCGCGTGTTGCTGCCGGCGACCTTTGGTTATCAGGCGCCGTTCTCGATGATCGTGCGCCGTGGCCGCAGCCGCGAACCGTTGATCCAGACTTTCCGCGATCTGCTTAAAGCACAACTGAATCAGGCTTGAGAACATGTCCAGAGCCCAATGTCCGCGCTGCCTGCGCCCACAATCCCATTGCCTGTGCCCACTGATCCCCAGCCTCGACAGCCGCACGCGGGTGCTGTTGTTGCAGCATCCGAGCGAGGTGAACCATGCGCTGAACACCGCGCGATTGGCGGCGCTGGGCTTGAAGAATGCCGAGTTGGTGGTGGGCGAGGTATTCGAGGATCTGCCGGCGTTGTTGAATCAGTCGGGTTATCAGGCGCGTTTGTTGTTTCCGGCTGACGATGCGCAACCGTTGCAGGCGTACACCGCGAGCGAGGAGCCGCTGTTGCTGGTGGTCCCGGACGGCACCTGGCGCAAGGCGCGCAAGATATTGCACCTCAACCCGTTGCTGGTGGCGTTGCCGAGGGTGACGCTGGCGGACGGCGGCGTGTCGCGATATCGGCTGCGCAAGGCGCCGGGGCCGGGGGCGTTGTCGACGGTGGAGGCGATAGTCCAGGCGTTGCAGACGCTGGAGGCGCCGACGACGTTCGAGCCGTTGTTAAAACCGTTCGAGGCGTTGATCGAGGGGCAGATTGCGGCGATGGGGGAGGAGACCTTCCAGCGTAACCATGGGCCGAAATAGGTGGTGACGCTGATGGCCTCATCGCGGGCAAGCCCGCTCCCACATTTGATCGCATTTCTTCAGGAAGAACTCGGTCACCTGTGGGAGCGGGCTTGCCCGCGATAGCGGTAGCAAAATCAAAGAAAATCCCAGCAGAGACTACCTTTCCCGCATCGCCTCAGTCCGGGCTTTCAACACGGGTTTAAGCAGGTAATCCAGCACGCTTTTCTCACCGGTAATGATATCGACCGTTGCCACCATCCCCGGAATGATCAGCAACGGCTTCACATCCCCGCCCAAGTGATTCTTGTCCGTGCGCACCTGAATCAAATAAAAGCTGTTGCCCTTGTCATCGGTAATCGTGTCCGCCCCGATCAACTCGAGCTTGGCGCTCAGCCCGCCATAAATCGTGTAGTCGTACGCACTGAACTTGACCATCGCTTTCTGCCCCGGGTGCAGAAACGCCACGTCCTGCGGCCGCACCTTGGCTTCGATCAGCAGGTTGTCTTCCAGGGGCACGATTTCCACCATGTCACTGCCGGGCTGGACCACGCCGCCGATGGTGTTGACCTTCAGCACCTTGATAATTCCGTGCACCGGCGACACCACCGTGGTGCGGCTCACGCGGTCGTCGATGGCGATGCTCGACGCGGTGATTTTCGACAAATCGGTGCGTTTTTCATTCAGCTCTTTCGCCGCGTCCGAGCGGAAGGATTGTTCCGATTCGTCAATCTTGCTCTTGATCTCGTTGATCGCCGATTCGGCCCGGGGAATCGCCAGCGTCGTCGCATTCAACGAGCCGCGAATTTCCACCGCGCTGCGTTTGAGGCGCAGGATTTCCACCGGTGACACCGCCCCGGTGCCCACCAGCGGCGCAGACATGTTCATCTCTTGTTGCAGCAGCGCCAGGCTTGAACTGAATTGCCCTTGTTTTGAGCGAAACTCCGCCAGTTCCTGGGTTTTCTGCCGCAGTTGTTCACTGAGCGTGCGCTGTTCACTGGCCAGTCGGCGCTGGCGTTGTTCATAAAGCGAGCGCTCGTCTTCGGCCACTTGCGGCGCCTTGGCGATCACTTCGGGCGAGAGCTTGAACGGCCGGCCTTCCGCTTCCGCCGAAAGACGTTCGACTTGCGCCGTCAGCGCGTAACGATCCGCTTCACTCTCGCCCTTGTTCGACAGAAACCGCGTGTCATCCAGGCGCAGCAAAGTGTCGCCCTTATTCACCATTTGTCCTTCTCGGACAAAGATCTCGGTGACGATGCCGCCCTCCAGGTTCTGGATCACCTGCACCTTGCTGGATGGAATCGCCTTGCCTTCGCCCATGGTGACTTCTTCCAGCACCGCAAACTTGGCCCAGACCAGGGCCGCAATAATCAGCCCGGCAGCCAGCCAGACGGTGATCCGCGAACCACGTGGAGAGTCCTGCAATGAAGCGCCAGCGGTTTCCGGCATGAACTCGCTCTCGGCGGTTTTGCCGAAGCTGCCGAAATAGCCGCGCGACTTCGATTCAGGGAGCGACGCGTCGGAAGATGAACGGGCCATGGTGAGCTCCTAGACAGCCGCAGAGCCGACACGGCCCTTGCGCAGTGCATCGATGACCGCTTCTTTCGGACCGTCGGCCACGATCCGCCCGTTGTCCAGCACCACCAGCCGATCCACCAGGCTGAACATCGAGGTGCGGTGGGTCACCAACAACAAGGTTTTGCCCTGGACCCAGCCGTGAAGCTTCTGCCGCAAGACGTCTTCGCTGCTGTTGTCCATCGCGCTGGTCGGTTCGTCTAGCAGCATGATCGGCGGATCGAGCAACAACGCCCGGGCCAGCAACACGGCTTGACGCTGGCCGCCCGAGAGCAATTGGCCGCGTTCGCCCACCGGCCGGTCGAAGCCTTGTGGATGCTGGCGAGCCAGCTCGGTGACGCCGGTCAATTCAGCCACCTCAAGCATCCGCGAGTCGCTGATGTAACGCGCTCCGAGGGTCAGGTTGTCGCGCAGGCTGCCGGCCAGCAGCGGCAGGTCATGGGCGACGTAGCCGATTTGCTGGCGCAGGTCGGCGACATCGAGTTGGCGCAGGTCCAGGCCATCGAGCAGCAGTTGGCCTTCCTCCGGGGCATAGAACCCCATCACCAGCCGCGCCAAAGTGCTTTTGCCCGAGCCGCTGCGACCGATGATGCCGATCCGTTCGCCCGGTTTGACGCTGAAGCTGACGTTGGCCAGTGCCGGCGCATTCTGGCCGTTGTAGTGGAAGGTCACGCCGCTGACGTCCAGTGCACCTTGCAGTTGCGTGCGCTCCAGCGGTCTTTGTTTGGCGTCACGCTCTTGCGGCAACGACATCAGCGCGTCGGTGCTTTTCATGGTCAGTTGCGCTTGCTGGTAGCGGGTGATCAGACCGGCGATCTGCCCCAGTGGCGCGAGTACGCGGCTGCCGAGCATGTAGGTCGCCACCAGCGCACCGACACTGAGGTTACCGGCGATGATGCTGTAGACCCCGGCGACGATGGTCGCCATGCCGGAGAATTGCTGGATGAACAGCGTGCCGTTGGTGGCCAGCGCCGAGAGGTTGCGCGCATGGCTGTCGAGGCGGGTGAGGGCGCCGTGGGTGCTTTCCCATTTGTGCTGGCGTTCGCTTTCGGCGCTGCAGGCCTTGAGGGTTTCGAGGCCGCCGAGGGTTTCGACCAGCAACGCTTGGCGTTCCGCGCCCAGGCTCAGGCTTTTCTGCACGGTGTCGCGCAGGCGCACCTGAATCACCATGGCGAAAATGATCGTGATCGGAAATGCCAGCAGCGGAATCACCACCAGCCAGCCGCCGAGCAAGCCGATCACCACCAGCATCAGCACGGCGAAGGGCAGGTCGATCAGGCTGGTCAGCGTGACCGCCGTGAGAAACTCACGCAGGCCCTGAAAGTCATGAATGCTCTGGGCGAAACCACCGATGGTCGCCGGCCGTGCTTTCATCGCCATGCCGGTGATGCGTTCGAACAAGGTCGCGGAAAGAATCACATCGGTTTTCTTCCCGGCAGTGTCCAGCAAGTGCGCGCGAACTACCCGCAACACCAGTTCGAAACCGGTGCCGATCAACAGACCGATCGATAGCACCCACAAGGTCGACGTGGCCTGGTTCGGCACCACCCGATCATAGGTCTGCATCACGAACAACGGCACCATCAACCCCAGCAGGTTGATCAGGAAACTCGCCAGAATCGCATCGCTGTACAGCCATTTCGACAGCTTCAACGTGTCGCGAAACCACGCCTCCACGCGCGGCACCAGTGGCGAGCGCAAGTCTTCGAGTTCGTGACGTGGCCGGGCGAACAAGGCCTGGCCACTGTAATTTTCAGCCAGTTCCTCACGACTGACCCATTGTTCACCGCCGTCGGCTTCGCTGGGCAGGATCAACAGCCGGCCGTCGTCGCCAAAACGTCGCAGGATGGCGGTGCGCCCGTTATTGAAAATCAGCATCACCGGCAGGTTGAGCGCGGAAATATCCGCCAGTTCACGGCGCAGCAAACGCGCCTGCAAGCTGGCCCGAGCCGCTGCGCGCGGCAACAGGTCCAGGCTCAGACGCTGTTTGTTCAAGGGCAGTCCGGCGCTCAGGCTGGCGCGACTGACCGTCGCGCCGTGGAGTTTGCAGAGGATCAACAGACCGTCCAGAAGCGGGTCATCGAAGCTCAGGCGCGGATCAACTCCGATGTTGCCGGGTTCCATGCTGGTCACATTGATCGCTCCGGTTGAGCTATTTCAGTTCAGGCAAGCGCGCTTCGTTTTTCACTTCGGAAGAGGCGATCGCATCAGCGGGCAGCACCACGCGTTGTTTGCTCAGCAACTGGCCCATGTTCGCCAGCACGCGGTACATCGAGAATTCCTCGATGTACCGCACTTCGGTGTAGCGGCGATTGGCGTTGTAGAGCTCATTTTCACTGTCGAGCAAGTCGAGGAGGGTGCGTTGGCCGAGGCCGAACTGATCCTGATACGCCACGCGAACGCGTCGGCTGGTGTCAGCGTATTCGCGGGCGGTCGGGGTTTGTTTCTTGGCGTTGACCATGGCGTTCCAGGCCAGGTGGATGTTTTCGTTGAGTTGGCGCAGGGCATTGTTACGAATGTCCATGGCCTGGTTGATCTGGTGCGCGTCGGAGGCCAGGCGCGCCTTGTCGCTGCCACCGCGAAACAGGTTGTAGTTCATCACCACACCCGCGCGCCACTCATTGTCGTGACCGATATCGCCTTGCACGTTGTTGTTGGCGCCCACCGCCGCTTCGGCGTCGAAACGTGGGTAGAACGGCGACTTGGCGACTTCGTACTGGCTCTCGGCCGATTGCACATCGGCCTGCGCGGATTTCAGGTACGGGTTGTTTTCCACCATGCTCTGCTGGGCTTCCGGCAGGGTGGCGGGCAGCTCGCCACGGATCGAGGGCGGTGTTTCGAGCTCATCGGGCATGCGCCCGGTGACGGCGTAGAAATTCGACTCGGCGTCCGCCAGATCGACTTCGGCGGTGTCGAGGTTGTTTTGCGCCAGCGCCTTACGGGCTACCGATTGGTCGGAGTCGGCGTTGCTGCCGACGCCACGCTGGGTGCGCAGGCCGATCTGGTCGTTGACCCGCAAGTGCGCCTGCAGGTTGTTCGTGGCCAGGGTCACCAGTTCACGACGCTTGAGCACTTCGAGGTAGACCTCGATGGTGCGCAATGCCAGATCCTGGGCGGTGCCTTGGGCGTAATAGGCCCGGGAATTGACCACGCCTTTGGTGCGTTCAACCTCGTTGGCGGTGTTGAAACCGTCGAAGAGCATTTGCCGCAGACGCAGCTCTGACTGGGTGTAGGTGAGGGTTTCGGTGTTGTGATTGCCTAACGCCCGGGTGTTGGTGTTATCGCTGTACCCGCGCCCGTAGGCGGCGTTCAGATCAACTGATGGATAAAAGCCTCCCTTGGCAACTTTCACTTGCTCATCGGCCGAGAGGCGGCTGTCAACGCGCGACGCCAGCTCTGGGTGGGTCGCAATGGTGCTTTGAATCGCCTCGGTCAATGACATGGCTTGAGCCTGGGATGTACAGGCCATGGCCAGCAGAATTGCGCTGCATAGGGGGTTTAAAACGCGCATGGGTACATCTCCCTGAGTCCTGATGGTGCTTTATCGATCGCCAATTATTTGACGACTTTATAGGTGAAACCGTTTCACTCTTGTAACAACAGAGCTAAGAACATTCTAGAGAATAGCTAAGAAATTTTTTTCATAAGCCTTATGCCAAAAAAAACTTATGCGCTCTGCCAAATCCAGCACATTGTTCACTCCGAAAGCCCTTGATTTAGGAGCCTTAGGGAGCTTCTCGGGACTTGGAAAAAGTTCCATCCACTTATCGACATAGGGCGGAGAAGTGCTGAAGGGGAGGGAAGCGAACGGTTTTGGGGTGACGGTTTTTTGTCACTCTGTTGCTTCAAAATCGTTACGCATCGTTCACGGAGCAGGTTGACCCGGAACAGAACTTCAATGTCATTGATTGCATTGAGGTTTAAAAAAAATCCGGTCACTTCGCCCGTGAACGAGACGCTTGGCGAGACGATCGCCCGGGCAGCGGCTTACTCAGGTAAACGCACCCGGCAGGCGATCCGCCAGGTCACCTGCTTGAACCATGAGCACATTCTTCGCAAACAACAGGATGCCGACAGCTGTTGGCAGCGGAGGAAATGCACATGGCTACGCTCATCGGTATCGTCAGTAAGGTCATTGGTGATGTGTTCGCGGTGGCGGGCGACGGCACTCGACGCGCACTGGTCGAGGGCGATCGATTGTTCGCTGGCGATCAACTGGTCACAGGGGCCGAAGGCGCGGTGGCGGTGCATTTGCAAAGTGGCCAGGAACTGACCCTTGGGCGTGGCAGCAGCCTGGAGATGACGCCGCAGTTGCTGGCGCATCAGGCGCCCCATGTGGACACCGCCGAAGCAGTGACGCCGACGCAAGCGCAACTGACCGATGTCGAACAACTGCAAAAAGCCATCGCGGCCGGTGATGACCCGACCCAGAACGCTGAAGCCACGGCCGCCGGTCCGGCACCGACTGGCGCACCCGGTGGTGCCGCGGGTGGCGGCCACAGTTTTGTCATGCTCGAAGAAGTGGGCGGCCGGGTCGATCCAACCATTGGTTTTCCAACCGCAGGCTTCAACGGCATTCCCGAGTTTCCCCTTGAGCGTCTGGCCGGTGATCCGAACAACGGCGACAACGGTGCAGGCGGTGCCGGGGGCACAGGCGTTGTGCCCACCGTTCCTGATGTCCCGAACAACCCGGTCACCCTCAGTGGCCTGTCTGTGGCGGGCGGTGAGCTGACCCTCAACGAAGCCAACCTCGCCGACGGTTCCGCCAGCAACCCGGGCGCGCTGATCCAGAACGGTACCTTCACCGTATCCGCGCCTGACGGCCTGACCAGCCTCAGCATCGGCGGGATCAACGTGATCACGGGCGGAGTGGCTATCGGCTTTCCGCAGTCGATCACCACGCAACTGGGCAACACCCTGACCGTCACCGGCTATAACCCGGCCACGGGCGTGTTGAGTTACAGCTACACCCTGGTCGGCAACGAAACCCATTCGGCCGGCGACGGGGCCAATAACCTCAGCGAACAGTTCACCGTGGTGGCCGGTGATTCCAACGGCGATACCGCCACCGGCACGCTGGACGTCAACATCACCGATGACGTGCCCAAGGCAGTCGATGACAGCAACGCCAGTACCGCCTCGGAAACCCTGTTGACCCTGACCGGCAGCGTGCTCCCCAATGACTCGCAAGGGGCTGACCGCATTCCCGTCGGACCCAACAGCGGGCCGATCATTGGCGGCACGTTCACCGGGACCTACGGCACGTTGGTGCTCAACCCCAACGGCACTTACACCTACACGCTGAACACCAACGATGCCGATTTCAAAGCCCTGCACGGTGGCGGCAACGGCACCGAAACTTTCACCTACACCCTCACCGATGCCGACGGCGATACCAGTACTGCCAACCTGGTGCTGCAAATCCACAACAACGACGATCCGGTGACCCTCGGCGGCCTTAACGCCGAAGGTGGCGAACTCACCGTCTACGAGAAAAACCTCAGTGACGGCACCAGCCCCAACGCGCCGGCCCTGACCCAGAGCGGCACCTTCACGGTGGCTGCCCTCGATGGTCTGCAAACCCTCGATGTCGGCGGTATTCATGTGGTGGTGGGTGGCGTCGCGGCTGGCTTCCCGCAATCGATTGTCACGCCGCTCGGCAGTACGCTGACCGTCACTGGCTACAACGCGGCCACGGGCGTCGTCAGCTACACCTACACCCTGGTGGATAACGAAGCGCATCCAACCGCCAACGGCGCCAACAGCATCACCGAAAACTTCAACGTGGTGGCGACGGACACCGACGGCAGCACCGCATCGGGCCAGATCAACGTCAACATCGTCGACGATCTGCCCAAGGCGGTCGATGACAGCCACGCCAGCACCGCCTCGGAAACCCTGCTGACCCTCAACGGCAACGTGCTGACCAACGACGTGCAAGGCGCTGACCGCGTGACCGTCGGCGAAAATGCCGGGCCAATCACCCCCGGCACGTTCACCGGGGTTTACGGCACGCTGGTGTTGAACGCCAACGGCACGTACACCTACACCCTCAACACCAGCGATGCGGATTTCAAAGCGCTGCACGGCGGTGGCAACGGCACGGAAACTTTCACCTACACCCTCACCGATGCCGACGGCGATACCAGTACCGCCAATCTGGTGCTGCAAATCCACAACAACGACGACCCGGTGACCCTCGGCGGCCTCAATGTCGAAGGCGGCGAACTGACCGTCTACGAGAAAAACCTCAGTGACGGCACCAGCCCCAACGCGCCAGCCCTGACCCAGAACGGCACCTTCACGGTGGCTGCCCTCGATGGCCTGCAAACCCTCGATGTCGGCGGTATTCATGTGGTGGTCGGTGGCGTCGCCGCAGGCTTCCCGCAATCGATTGTCACGCCGCTTGGCAGCACGCTGACCGTCACCGGCTACAACGCGGCCACGGGCGTCGTCAGCTACACCTACACCCTGGTCGATAACGAAGCGCATCCAACTGCCAACGGCGCCAACAGCATCACCGAAAACTTCAACGTGGTGGCGACGGACACCGATGGCAGCACCGCGTCGGGTCAGATCAACGTCAACATCGTCGATGACCTGCCCACCGCCAACCCGGACCACACCTCGGTGGCCGAGGGCGCAACGGTCTCGGGCAACGTGCTGGACAACGACATCGGCGGCGCCGACGGTCCGGCCCTCAGTGGTGCGGTGGTCGGCGTACGAGCAGGCTCGGACACCTCGACATCCGCCATCGGCGGTCTGGGTTCGAACATCAACGGCACCTACGGTTATCTGACCCTGGATGCCCACGGCAACGCGACGTACCACAGCAATCCCAACGCGGTGAACGGCCCGGGCGCGACCGATGTGTTCACCTATACCGTGCGCGATGCCGACGGCGACGAAAGCACCACCACCATCACCATCGACGTGTCGAACAGCTGCATCAAAGCGGTCAGCGACAGCGACGTAACCGTTTACGAAAAAGCCCTCGACCTGAGCAAGGATGGCCAGGACCTCGCCGCCGGTACGGTCACCGGCAGCGACCCGACCAGCACCGGCGAAACTGCCACGGGCACTTTGGTCGGCTCCGTCACCGGCGCGACTGGCGCGATCACTTACACCCTGGTCGGCAGCGCTACCGGGACGTACGGACAAATCCTGCTCAACCCCAACGGCACGTACACCTACACCCTGACATCGCCGGCGACCACCACACCGCATGTCAACGACGGCGCCAATACGCTGACCGAAAGCTTCACCTACCAAGCCACCGATTCGCTGGGCAACACCACCACCAGCACCATCGTGGTCAACATCGTCGATGATGTGCCCAAAGCCTTCAACGACAGCAACGTCGGCACCGCAGCGGAAAACGTTCTGACCCTCAACGGCAACGTGCTGACCAACGATGTTCAAGGTGCGGACCACGTCGCCACAGGGCCGAACGCCGGGCCTATCACCCCTGGCACATTCACCGGCACCTACGGCACCCTGGTGCTCAATGCCAACGGCACCTACACCTACACGCTGAACACCAATGATGCGGACTTCAAAAACCTGCACGGCGGCGGCAACGGCACCGAAACCTTTACCTACACCCTCACCGATGCCGACGGCGATACCAGCACCGCCAACCTGGTGCTGAATGTCCACAACAACGACGACCCGGTCACCCTCAACGGCCTGAACGTCAGCGGCGGTGAACTGACCGTCTACGAGAAAAACCTCAGCGACGGCACCAGCCCCAATGCGCCGGCCCTGACCCAGAGCGGCACCTTCACCGTGACGGCGCTCGACGGTCTGCAAACTCTCGATGTCGGCGGCATTCATGTGGTGGTCGGTGGCGTCGCGGCAGGCTTCCCGCAATCGATCGTCACTGCGTTGGGCAGCACGCTGACCATCACCGGCTTCAATCCGGCCAGCGGCGTGCTCAGCTACAGCTACACCCTGGTGGAAAACGAAGCCCATCCAACCGGCAACGGTGCCAACAGCCTCACCGAGAACATCAACGTGGTTGCCACGGACGCCGATGGCAGCACTGCGTCGGGGCAGATCAACGTCAACATCATCGATGATTTGCCGACCGCCAAAGCGGATACGGCAAGCGTGGTCGAGGGCGGCACAGTCAGCGGCAATGTGCTGGACAACGACATCGGCGGCGCCGACGGTCCGGCAGTCAGTGGTGCGGTGGTTGGCGTGCGCGCAGGCGGCGACACCTCGACCTCGGCCATTGGCGGCCTCGGTTCGAACATCAATGGCACCTACGGTTACCTGACCCTGGACGCCCACGGCAACGCGGTCTATCACAGCAATCCGGACGCCGTGAGCGGGGCGGGTGCCACTGACACCTTCACCTACACCGTGCGCGATGCTGATGGTGATGAAAGCACCACGACCATCACTATTGACGTCTACAACAGCTGCATCAAAGCGGTCAGCGACAACGACGTGACGGTCTACGAGAAAGCCCTGGACCTGAGCAAGGATGGCCAGGACCTGGCGGCCGGCACCGTCACCGGCAGCGATCCGGGCCATACCGGTGAAACCGCCTCGGGCACGTTGGTCGGCTCCGTCACCGGTGCGACTGGCGCAGTCACGTACACCCTGGTCGGCAGCGCCACCGGGACCTACGGACAAATCCTGCTCAACCCCAACGGCACCTACACCTACACCCTGACCTCCGCACCGAAAACCTCGCCGAACGCCAACGACGGCGCGAACACCCTGAGCGAAAGCTTCACCTACAAGGCCACCGATGCGCTGGGCAACAGCACCACCAGCACCATCGTGGTCAATATCGTCGATGACGTGCCGAAAGCGGTTGGCGCGGAGCGTTCGGTCGCGGCTGTGGAGATCGATTCCAACGTGCTGTTGGTAATCGACGTCTCCGGCAGCATGGTCGACCCCTCCGGTGTGCCGGGGCTGTCGCGCCTCGAACTGGCCAAGCAGGCGATCAGTGCCTTGCTCGACAAATACGACGACCTGGGCGATGTGAAGGTGCAGATCGTCACGTTCAGCAGCAATGCCACCGACAAGACGTCGATCTGGGTCGATGTGGCGACGGCCAAATCGATTATCTCCGGCCTGACTGCCGGCGGTGGCACCAACTACGACGCGGCGGTCGCGACGATGCAAACCGCGTTCGACACCTCGGGCAAACTGACCGGGGCGCAGAACGTCGGCTACTTCTTCTCCGACGGCAAACCCAACGAAGGCGACATCGGTAGTGCGGATGAGGCCGCGCTCAAAGCCTTCCTCGACGCCAATGGCATCAAGAACTATGCGATTGGCCTGGGCAGTGGCGTGAGCAACGCCTACCTCGATCCGCTGGCCTATGACGGCAGCAACCACACCAACACCAATGCGGTGGTGGTGACCGATCTGAACCAACTCAACTCGGTGCTCTCAGGCACGGTGATGGGCGCGCCAGTCACGGGCACCTTGCTGGAGGGTGGAACATTCGGTGCCGATGGCGGCTTCATCAAAACCCTCGTGGTCGACGGCACGACGTACACCTACGACCCGAAAGGCAACAGCAACCAGGGCGCGCTGAACTTCAGCGGCGGCGTCAACCACGGCACGTTCAACACGGTGAACAACACCCTCAGCATCGCCACCAACAATGGCGGCACCCTGGTGGTGAACCTCGACACCGGCGAGTACAACTACACCTCGCAAAAAACCACATCGGTGGTGATCACCGAAAACATCGGCTTCACGCTCAGCGACAACGATGGCGACCTGGCCAGTTCGACGCTGACGGTCAAAGTCATTCCGAATACGGCGCCGGTGGCGGTCGATGACCACATCATCACCAACGTGCTGTCGGGCAACATCGTGGTGCCAGGCGAATTGCTGCTGGCCAACGACTCCGATGCGGACAAGGATCCGATGACCGCATCGCCGACCACCTTCAACACCGGTTGGGTGGCCAAGGGCGGGGACTTCATCGGCACCAATCAGAACTTCAACTTCACCGGCAGCAACGCCCAGGCGGTGACCATCGCCCGCAGCGCCTTCGTCGCCAACACCGCAGCCATGACGGCCGTGTTGGTGGTCAGCGGAGCGCTCGGCTCGGTCAGCAACAACAGCACCAACGATGAGGATCGCATCACCGTCGATCTCAAACAGGGCGAAACGCTCAACCTGGACCACAACCTGGCGGCCGGACACGTCACGATGGAGTACTCGCTCAACGGCGGCGCATGGATCCCCCTCGCCGACGGCCAGACCCTCACGGCTGCGGCGGACGGCACCTACCAGATCCACATCACCAACATCCCCAATGGTCCGGGCAACAGCGGGTCGGGGTCGGAAAACTACCAGCTGACCATGACCGTCAACTACGCCGGCGCCCACGACATCACCCCGGACGCCCACGGCACCTACACCGCCAACGACAATCACGGCGGCAGTGACAGTGCAGGCGTGACCATCAGCTACCAGGACGGCCATACCCTCACCGGCACCGCAGGCGATGACGTGTTGGTGGCAGGCGCCGGCAACAACGTGATCAATGCCGGCGACGGCAACGATGTGCTGACCGCCGGTTCCGGCAATAACGAGCTGCACGGCGGCGCCGGCAACGACTTGCTGTTCAGCGGCCCTGGTAACGACCTGCTCGACGGCGGCCCCGGTATCGATACCGTGAGCTACGCACACGCTACGGCGGGCGTCATCGTCGACCTGAATCTGGCGACCGCGCAAAACACCGGAGGCGCTGGCACCGATACCCTGACCGGAATCGAAAACCTCGTCGGCTCAAACTTCAACGACTCCCTCACGGGCGATAGCCATAACAACGTCATCAACGGTGGTTTGGGTGACGACATCCTCAATGGTGGTGGCGGCGACGACCTCCTGATTGGCGGCCTCGGCAACAACACCCTCACCGGCGGGGCAGGGGCCGACACCTTCCAGTGGCTCAAAGGCAACAGCGGCCACGACGTTGTCACCGACTTCACCCCAGGCACCGACAAACTCGACTTGTCACAACTGTTACAAGGTGAAAACGGCACCGCGGCGTCACTGGATGACTACCTGCACTTCAAAGTCGTCGGCAGCGGCGCCTCGGTCCTCACCAGCATCGATGTCAGCGCCATGGCCGGCGCAGCCCCGAACCAGACCATCGACCTGGCCGGCGTGAACCTGGCCAGCCACTACGGCGTCACGCCGGGGGCGGGCGGCGTGGTTGCAGGCGGACATGACACCGCGACCATCATCAACGGCATGCTGAACGACCATTCGCTGAAGGTGGATACCGTGTGACCTGAAACGACAAAACCCGCCATTCCTGTTCAAGGAATGGCGGGTTTTTTGTTGTTTTAACGTCAAAAGATCGCAGCCTCGTTTCGCTCGACAGCTCCTACACGGATTTGCACGCACCTGTAGGAGCTGTCGAGTGAAACGAGGCTGCGATCTTTTGATCTACCGTTAGTGCTGTGGATCAATCCTGACCAGCACCCGATTCACCGCCAGTTCACCCAGCATCACCACCTGCTGAATCCCCAGCAAGGTGTTGCGATGCGTGCCCTCCATCAACCCTGCGAAATCGCTCAGCATCACACTCGCGGATGCCAAGGACTCACACGCGTTGACCAGCAGGGTTTCGTCATCGGTGTCGGGGGCGATCAAGTAGATCGTGCTGGGTTTGCGAGGAATGTCTTGGGAAATGACCGGTTTGAGGTAGTAATCGAGGGCGCGGTCGGCGGCTTCGTTGAGCTTTTTGGGATCGGTGGATTCGTAGGGGGAAACGTCGTCGGTTTCGGGCGGGTTGGGGGTGATCTTGGGCATGGTGAAACTCCTTGATGATTGGAGCCGTCATCCATCGCTGCTAAACGAAGTGGGTGGCGGCTGTACGCGGGTTAGCAGACCAGGCATCAAGGAACCCGGCGCACCGAAGTGCCCCACGCAAGCCGCCATAATGCAGACCAACTGACGAAAACATCGTCGGTTGATCAGGGGCGGCACTGACGTGCCTTGATATTTTCCGAGCTGCTAAACCCGATCGCTGATTTGTCAGCGACCGGGAAACAATAGAGACCCGGCACAAGGCGCACAAGCCGGCGGATTCTGGCGCAGTCGTAGGCAACGGCGCAAGGATGTGTAGCCTGAGAGAGTGTCTGGAAATGTCTTTTAAACATCTCCGTTTAATTCTCACTCCAGTGATAAATAAATACGTCCGCTTAGCTCAGTTCTGACGGTGAATACCGTGTGACCTGAAATGACAAAACCCGCCATTCCTGTTCAAGGAATGGCGGGTTTTTGTTGTATGGGCATTAACGTCGATCGTTCCCACGCGGACGGTTCGACGCCTCGACGTGGGAACGATCAAAAACATCGCTGTTTATTTCCTGCCCAGGCGAAAACAGGGACGTCCCTTTCCGCGCTTCCGACCAACTTATACGCGGCTCATTTTGAAGTCGTCGAGCGTGATGAGGTCCATCCTAGGGGTGACGATTTCGATGCTTCGGATGCGGTTCTGAAGGGTCGAGTATGTAATCGGCTGTGGATTAAAGTTGTTGGGGAGAGGCATGCTGTGGAGGAGATTACCTCGTTCGTCCCGGTAGAAAACCCAGAGGTCGTTGAATTGCGCGAATCGGCACCAGAAACTAACAAAGGAATAATTCCAGTGGAATTGGATGTGCATGTGTTGCGCAGTGCCACTTGCCTGCCAATGCATCTCCAGAACCTGCCCGTAACTCTGGCCCGGTATTTGAGGATAAGGACCCGTGATGACGTTGGCTAATGAAGTGATCCCCAGATAACCACTCCCTGCAGGGAAAGAGATGATCATGCTGTCCAGCTCGATACGCCCACCGGGTGTGATGAGTTGCGTAGCGAGATGATCGAAGTTTTCCGACAAGATAGGGCGTTTGTTCCTGATGCTGTATTTTCTGGAGGTCGGGAATGTGATCGTTATGGGGGCCTTTTCTTTGAAATGGGCTTTTATTTCGACATGAAGAGATGAGTTGTCCTGAAGCAACAACAGTTGTGCCCGTGGCAGTGTTCTGCTGAACCCGTTACTTTCCTCGTCCGGTGTCAGGGAACCTGCGGTGACCAGCTCAATAACATGCGCACTTCCATTGGCCCCTGTTCCAATAACACTTATATCAAAAAGATAACGCCCGCCCCGCAATGGCCAGGTCTTGCAAGAGACGGTGCCGTCACCTTCAAATTCATTGATATCCACTACCCCGGCACTGTCAGCCTGATCGATAATGGAGGTTCCTAATCGAACATCACCGTCGACGATCCGGCGAATATTCAACGTCAACGGCAGCGATTCCCCCGCGGACTTCCCGTCGCGAATCAATTGCCAATACAAGTTGGTTTCGCTACCCATTCGGGCCAACAGGTACGCAAAACTCAACTTGAGATTGGCCCGCTTGTTTTGATTGATCAACTGCACGGGAAATGGCTTATCGCCCGGCATTGGATTTGCGTCTATAAACAGCGCCTTATCATTGGTCTTCGCAGGCAGGTGTTCCACCCTAACGGTGATTCCGTTGAGAGAGTCCAACACATCGATATTGTTGGTCGCTGGAGGCACCGCAAAGGGTGGCAGCAAATCACCGATTGCTTCCTCGCCAAACATCAATTGCAGCAAGTTCGAAAACACCTCCACCTCTCCCGGGTTTGTCACCGTGCATTGCACGGTCAACGGGGTGTTGGCATAGGGGACGATGTATTTGGCGGGCACCTGGAAGATGACGGGCTGTGTCGGGTCGGTGACGATCAATTGAAAAATGAACAGGGCTTTAATCCCGGCCTGATCAGTGGTTTGCCAGTTGAGTTTGACAATCGCGCCTATTTTTAATGGCCAGTATTTGGCGACCTGCACCGTGGCCATGGTGGTGTCGACCGGTAGCTTGTTCTCCACCAGCGGATCGACAATCGGCACGCCCAAGGGCAGGGATGAGCCGCTGAAAGTGGCATCGGCGGGTTTCGAGAACTGGGTCTTGCCGGCTCTGATCAGTTGGTATGACGCTCGCGCCGAACCTCCGATCAGGTTGCGGACCCATTCATTCTCAACCGCAAAGTTCACGGTCCTGCTAGCGGCAGTTAGCGTGCGACTGAAGGTCTGGATAATCGGGTCGCCGCCTTTGGTGAGCCCTATCAGCTCTAGCTCGATCAGATCTTTCGCTGCAAATACCCCAGTGACCAGGACATTCAGGGGATCGTCCATAAGCCCATCGTGATTCACCACATTGTCCAAATCAGCCTGGTCAAAAATCGGCGCGATCAGCAACACCGTGCCGGGTTTGGCCGTGAGGATGAGCGCATCCGACCAGCCGCTGGTGTTTTCCACCGAGTCGAACAATACGTAGCGCACCACCAGGCTGTTGGTGGGCGCAAGGCTAGCGAGCATTTGCGGTGTCAGTTCAAAGACAATGTCACCCAACACGGTGACGATGTGTTCCAGGAGCAAAGTTCCAAAGGCAAGCACCACCACGTCATGAATGGACTGGTTGAAGTACGCCAGCACGGTCACGAACATGCCTTCGTCGATCACGGTCTGATCGATGATGCTTTCCGAGGCGACGGGCAATTTCAGGCCCTGGTTGAACGGCTTGCCCCCGTCCGTGTCCGCTTCACCCGGCGCCGGGTACTTGTAAAACAGCGGAACGGGTGGCGATCCCTCGGTGCCGTTTCCGCTCACGCGCGTAACATCGAACCAGAGGGGCAGGTTGTTGGCCTGGAGGGGCAGAAACCTGGTTTCCATGACATTAGAGGCAATGTAGAAGGGAATGTTTTTCGCGTTGCCGTTTGCATCGAAATGCGCTTCGGTAACCGAGAACTCTGCGACGGGAACGTTTTTTGTTTCGATGTACACCTTGATGTAGTCGCCGATGGCCATGCTCCCGTAGGCCAGGATATAGACCAGCAATCCGTCACGATCACTGTGCACCATGTTGATGTTGATTCCCAACGCACCGTCGCTCTGCGGTTTGTAGCCAGGCGGGTAGGGTGGAGCGACCGCCAGCGCGCCGTATTCGCTTTTGGGCGGGAAGACGACAACTTGTCCATTGGCGGCGGGGTCAGCGTTTGTCATGGGGCTGTTCATGAATGCGTACCTTCCAGAGAGGCGCCCGGCTTCCCGATTGGGCGGCACCGATATGGAAGGATTAGAGCGTCGCCACGGATGTTTGCCTACTGTCAGATCTGACAGGTACTCACTACTTTAAGACGAACGGTAATCCCCTTCACATCGGCTCCGGCGGCCCGATCAACCTCCCCATCACCCCAAACAATCCCAGCTCCCGAATCACCTCCAGTTCCCCTTTGGTCTCGACCATCTCCGCTATCAATGGCAAATCGATGCTGTTGGTTGCCCTGTAAATTGCGTCGATGAAAAGCCGCTTGTCAGGCTGCTCGTCAATGTGACGGATGTACGCCCCATCGATTTTCAAGTACGCCAGGCCCAATTGCGTCAGATTGCCGATCTGGCTGAAGCTGCCACCGAAATGCTGCAATCCGATGCGATACCCGGTGTTGAGCAAACTATGGCTCAAGCGCTGCAATTCTTCCGGGGGCGGCAGTTGGCGTTCGTCGATTTCCAGGATCAGCAGGGGCGCCAGTTCGGGCAGTGATTCGAGCATGTCGATGATTTGTTTAAGCTGTGTTTGATCACGCAGGGTGTTGCCCGACAGGCTTAGCGCCAGCGGCCATCGATTGACCACGAGGTATTCGAGGGTGGCTTCGAGCATCGCCAGATCGAAGCGCGCTGACCAGCCAAGACGCTCGATCCACGGCAGAAAATGCCCGGCGGGTATCGCCTCGCCCTGTGGGTCGAGCAGACGCGCAAGGACTTTGTGGTGCAGCACCTGGCTGGTGTCGGCGCATTGCACCACCGGTTGGAAATACAGCTGCATCTTGCCTTCGGTCAGCGCATCGTCGATCCAGGTGCGCCAGTCGTGTTGAGAGTGGTTCGGCACGGTATCGGTGTGGGCCAGGTGTATCCACGGGCGTTCGGGATGTTGCTGGGCCTGAGTCAACGCCTGGTCGAGGCGCAGCAACACGTTGCTGGCCGGTTCGCCGGGGTGATAGGCGACCACGCCCAGGTGCGCCACGGGCATGCAGTCGCTGGCGCCCGTCAGGCGCAGGTTTTCCAGGGTGGCGCTGATTTCCGAGGCCAGGCGCGCCGCGCCCGTGCTGTCCAGACCCGGTGCCAGCACGCAGAATTCGCCGCCCCGATTGCGCGCTGCCAGCCAGGTGCGCCGTGCTGGGACCTGAGTCAGACGCTTGAGCAGTTCGCCGACGGTCTTGATCAGCGCATCGGTGCGCTGACCGCCCAGGCGTTGGTTGAGCCCGATCAGATCGTTGATCCGCAGCATCAGCAGATGGCCGTCGCTGCTCTGTTCGCCGACCAGTAAATGATCGGCCAGTTGCTCATCCAGCAAGCGCCGGTTGGCCAGTCCCGTGAGGCCGTCCTGATAGGCCTCGACGCGCAGTTTTTCACTGCGCGCGGCCTCTTCGGCGAACAGCGCCTTGAGCTTTTCGACCATCTGGTTCATCGCCAGCACCACACGCTTCAATTCGGGTGTGCGTGGCAGTTTTGGCAGGCTCAGGAACTCGCGCTTGCTGATGGCTTGGGCTTGTTTGACCATTTTGTCGAGCGGGCGTAACTGCCGACGTAGCAGCCAGCCACCGAACACGGCGCTGAGCAGTCCGCAGATCAGCAACCAGATCAGGCTACCGAGTGTGCTGTCCCAGAGTTTGGCCAGGGCAAACTGCGGATTGCTCAGCACTTCGACTCGCGCCACCTGTTCCCAGCCACGCATGATCAGTGCATCGCCACCTTCCGGGCGCAAGTTGACCAGGCTCACGAACCAGCCGGGCACGCCCTCGATGTGCGTCGCTGCGTTGCGCTCTACCAGCACCTCTCCATCGACGATGTTGACGATACGTATGCTGCGGAAATAGCCACTGTCGAAGATCGAGCTGACCATTAATTCGGTCATTGCCGGATCGTCGATCTGCTCCGTCAGCGACAAGCCCAATGCGGTGGCCGCGTCCTGGGCGTGGGAGCGCAACTGGCCGAGCATTTGTTCGCGCGAGCTTTCCAGACTGACAAAAAAACTGCCGCTGAACGCCACCAGCAAGAACAGGCAAATGGCGATGAACAACTGTTTGCGCAGTGACATACAACGCTCCTTGCGATGGCCGCTAGCCTTCGCCCACGGCGAACCCTTCAGCCTGCATCTTTTTCAATACGTCTTGCCAGCGCGACAGCTTTTTCGAGTCGCTGCTGCGCTTGCCGCCATTGGCCCCCGGTAAATACAGGCCTTCTGCATTGAAGGCATACACCGGCAACAGGTCTTTGCGTTGGGAAGCGGGGCGGATGTCGCCGATCAGGTTATCCAGCACAAGCGGTTCGGCCGCAGGGTTGCTGTAGAAGGTCAGCACCATGTGCGCCTGGTTCTGGGTCAGGGCCTTGACGTAGGTGATGCGCAGCTTTTCGCTGGGAATCCCGAGTTGGCGCAAGCTGAAATATTTCGCCAAAGCGTAGTCTTCGCAATCTCCAGCGCCCTTGATCAGTGATTCTTCTGGCGTGGCCCAGTAATCGGTCTGACGCCAGATGCGGGTGTCGTCCTGGAAACTCAGCTGTTGATTGAAAAAGCGATTCACCGCGTCCAGTTGCTCGCGCTCAGGCTGGTTGGCTTCGCTTTTAAGCATTTGACTCCAGGCCTCGATTCTTCCTTGGGCAGCGCCGAGCGGGCCGTAGCGCTTTTCGGCTGTCTGCAGAATCTGTGAAATCTCCCAGTTGGCCCAGACACTGCCCAGTCCAGTCAGTAGAAAACCCGCCAGCAGCAGCCATCCGCCGAGCCGAAATCGGAGCGCTGGCCATCCTGGACTACGCCGGCGACTGGACATGTCTGGCTGCTGCTCGGGTGCAGATGACTGAAGTCTAGGCGCAGTTCTTTAAAAGGGTGGGGTGATCGTCGGGTCAGTCCGCGGATCAGGGCTCAGGATTTGCGCAGGGTTTTCTGTTTGAGGATGTAGATCGTCACCAGCACCGCGCTGGTCAGCATGAATCCACGGGCCCACGGCAGTGGTACCAGATAGCAGGAAAACAGGATGCTCACCCACATCAGCCCGATGGCGTAGACCTTGCCCTTGAGCGGGATGCCGTTGCCGTCGAGGTAGTCGCGAATCCACGGGCCAAGCTGCGGATGCTCGACCAGCCACTGGTAAAAGCGTGGCGAACTTCGAGCGAAGCAGGCGGCCGCCAGCAGCAGGAACGGGGTGGTGGGCAACACCGGCAGGAAAATCCCGATCACCCCCAGCGCTACGCTCAGCCAGCCGATGGCCAGCAGCACGTAACGCAACATCAGGGAGCGGTTGCCTATGGGTTTGTCCATAGGCAAAACCTTAGTGGTGACGTGGCTTGAGGATCGCCGGTTTTTCGTCTGGCGCCTGGCACAGCAGGTACAGGGCGGTCAGCGCTTCCGGGATCTGCACGATCATGTCGTCCATCAGGTTGGCGTCTTTGGCGATGTCTTCGAACTCAGGCTGTTCGTCGAACAGACCCGAACCGACCATGATCGGCAGCAGCATTTCGCTGACTTCGTCTTCGGCGGTTTCGAACCAGGCCGCTTCGCGCAGGAACACGCCTTCCATGAAGCCGATGCACCAGCCGCGCAGGTCGGAATCGTCCGGCTCCTCGCCCAGGTCCAGCTCACACGGCAGCTCGAATTCTTCATCGGAGGCCAGTTGGCGAGCGATGTGCGCCTTGAGCGCGAGCAGGGTGGATTCGATGGCTTCACGCTCGGTGTCGTCGGCGTAATGCGGCTCTTCGGCGAAAAGGGCGTCGATCCATTCACGATCCGGCACCACTTCGGAGCAGATCGACAGCGCGGTGAGGTAGCCGTGGGCGGCCACATAGTCCAGCGCCTCGTCATGCAGTTCGTCGGCGTCGAGGAAGACTTGCAAACGGGTTAGTTGCTCAGCGAAGGACATTAAAGGGCTACCTTGGGAATTAACAGATGCGGGAATTCTAGGCCTTCTTGAGCACACAGGCCAGCCGCGCGGCATATTTGCACCCCGGAACACCACAATCCCTGTGGGAGCGGGCTTGCCCGCGATGGGCCGGTACATCCAATACATCTATCGCCAGACACGCCGCCATCGCGGGCAAGCCCGCTCCCACAGGTTTTGCGGTGTATTGACGTAGGTGTGTCTTCTCAGCGGCACCCTTTGAGGAGGAGGCCTCGGGTATACTCGCGCGTTTTGTGATGCCCTGCTGGCGTCGCGGCTGAAATGTGAAGCGTCATGCAACGCGCACTTACGATTTGTCGGTGCAGCTTTCGTGGTTCTGAACCAGCCTTGCAGGGATGTTTCGGTGATTTTTGGAGTTTTTATGCTCGAGCAGGCTCAACGCGTCCTCAAGGACATCTTCGGCTACGACAGTTTCCGTGGCCGTCAGGGTGCAATCATTGAGCGCGTGGCCAGTGGCGGCGACGCCTTGGTGCTGATGCCTACCGGTGGCGGCAAATCCCTGTGTTTCCAGGTGCCCGCACTGCTGCGCGAAGGTCTGGCCGTGGTGGTGTCGCCGCTGATTGCGCTGATGGACGATCAGGTCGCCACCCTCGAAGAACTGGGTGTCGCCGCCGCTGCACTGAACTCAACGCTCAGTGCCGAGCAGCAGCGCGACCTCGCTGCGCGGATCAAACGCGGCGAAGTGAAGATGCTGTATCTGGCGCCCGAACGACTGGTCCAGCCTCGGATGCTGGCCTTCCTGCAAAGTCTTGAAATTGCCCTGTTCGCCATCGACGAAGCGCACTGTGTGTCCCAATGGGGCCACGATTTCCGTCGCGAATACCTGCAACTGGGCCAGTTGGCGGAGTTGTTCCCCAACGTCCCGCGCATAGCCCTGACGGCCACTGCGGACAAACGCACCCGTGAAGAAATCGTCGACCGACTGCATCTGCACAATGCCGAGCGCTTTTTGTCGAGCTTTGACCGTCCCAACATTTTCTACCGCATCGTGCCCAAGGAGCAGCCGCGCAAGCAGTTGCTGGCGTTCCTCGCCGAGCGCCGCAGCGATGCCGGCATCGTCTATTGCCTGTCGCGCAAGAAAGTCGACGAAGTGGCGGTGTTTCTCAGTGAGCAAGGCTTCCCGGCGCTGCCGTACCACGCCGGGTTGCCCAACGACACCCGCGCCCATCACCAGAAGCGCTTCCTCAACGAGGAGGGCCTGATCATGGTCGCCACCGTGGCGTTCGGCATGGGCATCGACAAGCCTAACGTGCGTTTTGTCGCTCACCTCGACTTGCCGAAATCCCTTGAGGCGTACTACCAGGAAACCGGTCGCGGCGGCCGTGATGGCCTGCCGGCGGATGCCTGGATGGCCTACGGCCTGCAAGACGTGGTGATGCTCAAGCAGATGCTGCAAAACTCCGAAGGCGATGAGCGTCACAAGCGTCTGGAGCAGCACAAGCTCGACGCCATGCTCTCGCTGTGCGAAGAAACCCGCTGCCGTCGCCAGACCCTGCTGGCCTACTTCGACGAAGACATGCCAGAGCCTTGCGGTCATTGCGATAACTGCGTCGACGGCGTGCAGACCTGGGACGCCACCGAGCCGGCCCGTCAGGCGCTTTCGGCGATCTACCGCACCGGCCAGCGTTATGGCGTCGGCCATCTGGTGGATGTGTTGCTGGGCAAGGACAACGAAAAGGTCCGCAGCTTCGGTCATCAACATCTGTCGGTTTATGGTGTCGGCAAAGCGATGGGCGAGAGCGAATGGCGCTCCCTGTTCCGTCAGCTGGTGGCCCGTGGTCTGGCCGATATCGACCTTGAAGGCTACGGCGGCCTGCGCCTGAGCGATACCTGCCGACCGCTGCTCAAGGGCGAAGTGACCCTGGAATTGCGCCGCGACCTGAAACCGCAAACCACCGCCAAAAGCAGCAAGAGCCAGGCGAGCCAACTGGTGCGCGGCGAAGAGCGCGAACAGTGGGAAGCCTTGCGCGCCCTGCGTCGCAAGCTTGCCGAAGAACATGGTGTACCGCCCTACGTCATCTTCCCCGACTCGACCTTGCTGGAAATGCTCCGCAGCCAGCCGACCTCGCTGGCGGAAATGGCCACGGTCAGCGGCGTCGGCGCGCGCAAGCTGGAGCGTTACGGCGATGCCTTCCTCGAAGTGTTGGGTGGGCAGGTCGAGGCGCCGAAAGTGGTGGCCGACGTACGCCACGAGCTGATCACCCTGGCCCGGGCCGGCATGACACCGCTACAAATTGCCGGTCAGCTGCAATGTTCGGAAAAGAATGTCTACACCATGCTCGCCGAGGCCATCGGCAAACAGCAGTTATCGCTGGAACAGGCGCTGGATCTGCCGGAAGAATTGATGGGCGAAGTCCAGGACGCATTCCTCGACGGCGAAGGCGAGTTGCCGCCGGTTTCGGAGATCGCCGCGTTGTTTGCGGGGAGAGTGCCGGAAGGGGTTTTGTACTGCGTACGGGCGGCGCTGCAATCTGAATTTGAGGTTTAAGTGACCTGCCGGGGTGGTTTAACGATTCACTACAGGCCAGTCCTTGCCTCAAGCCAATGGTCATGCTTAGCTGACTAATAATTAGTTTTTCTCTATTTCAGTCTGATCATGAGTGTTTTATGCCGTTAACCGATCAACACCGTTTTGGCATGCAACTGGCCCAGATGTCGCGTGGCTGGCGTGCCGAACTGGACCGCCGTCTGGCAGGCCTCGGATTGTCCCAGGCTCGCTGGCTGGTGCTGCTGCACCTGGCGCGTTTCGAGGAAGCGCCGACCCAACGTGAACTGGCGCAAAGCGTCGGCGTCGAAGGGCCGACCCTGGCCCGGTTGCTTGATAGCCTGGAAAGTCAGGGACTGGTCCAGCGCCAATCGGTGCTGGAAGACCGTCGGGCGAAGAAAATCGTCCTGTGCTCCCCGGCCCGACCCCTGATCGAACAAATTGAAACCATTGCCAATCAGTTGCGCCACGAACTGTTCGAAGGCGTGGATGAAGCGGACTTGAAGATCTGCATGCGCGTTCACGGGCACATTCTGGCGAACCTGGAAAAATCTTGAGGCATAACCGCGTGTCAGCTTTTTGAGATACCCCGTTGAGCGGACTATAAAGAACTACTAGGCAATATCGTGTTCGTACCGGATGTGCGAACACGTACAGGTTGGTTCTGGTTATCTAAGGGATGCACATGCTCGAGAGTTGGCACGTTGTTTTGCGGTGTTGCGCCAGGCTGCTTCTGGTCGGTGGTGCTGTCACTTACTCGGCATTGGCCCCTGCGCTGGGACTGGGCGAGATCACCCTTCATTCCGCGTTGAATCAGCCGTTGCGTGCCGACATTGCCTTGGTGGATATCGGCAGTCTGGAGGAGGGCGAGCTCTCCGTCAGCCTGGCGACGGCGGATGAGTTCAGCCGCGCCGGCGTCGATCGGGTGTTCTTCCTCAACGACCTGAAGTTCACACCGGTGCTGCGGGGCAACCGCAGCTTCATCCGGGTGACCTCCAACAAACCGGTCAATGAACCCTTCCTGAATTTCCTGGTGCAGCTCAATCAGCCCAACGGACGTTTGCTGCGCGAGTACACGGTACTGATCGATCCGCCGGGTTCACCCGGGATTGTGCCGGCCGATGACGAACCGCTCGCCAGCCAGCCAAACTCTCCCTTCCCGAGTGTCAAACCGGCCACTGCGTCAGCACCAGCGGCGAAGAAGTCCGCGACGGCGCCCAAGGTCGATCCACTTGTCTCGCCCCCTGTGAGCGATCCCGTTGCCGAACAACTGGCCGCCAGCATTTTGCAAAACCAGCAACTGCAAAAGACCGTCGATGAGTTGAGCGCGAAGCTCAAGGTTCAGGACGAACAGGCCGCTGGCCAGAAAAAACAGGTATCCGAACTGCAAACCCAACTGGCGGAGATCAAGCAGGCACCGCCTGTAACGCCAGTCGCGGCAGCGCCTGCTGCCCCGGTCGTTGTTCAAGAGGCCGACAGCCAGTGGCCGCTGATCATCGGCTTGCTGGGGTTGATAGCGTTGGTGTTGCTGGGGCTGTTTGTTCGCCGCCGACAACAGCGCGCTCAGGTACTGGCGCCGGATCCAGCCGTTTTGCCGTCACGCCACGAGCCGTTGCTCGATCGGGCCGCAGCTGCGGTGGAAAAGGCTCCAACGCCCGCAGTGCCCCCCGAACACCATGAGGAAACGACGACGGGTGATGTGCTGGAAGGCGTTGGCATCTACCTGGCTTATGGCCGTTATTCCGAAGCAGCCGGTTTGTTGCGAGACGCCTTGGCCAAGCAACCACAGCGCACGGAGCTGGCAGTGCAACTGCTGGAAGTTCTCGGCAAACAAGGTGATGTTCGCGCCTATGAGGCGCAGGAAAACAGCTTGCGCGACGCCGGGTTCGACCTGCAAACACTTCAGGACATTCGCGCCCGGTATCCGAAACTGAGCGCGATGCCGGTGCCCGTGCCGGTAGCTGCGGCGGCGACAAACATCGTTGCGGTGAAACCCGAAAGCGCGCCCGCCGACGAATTCCAGTTGAACCTGGATGACCTGTCGATGGATGCGAATTGGGATCTGGTCAGCCCCTTCGAAACGACCAAACCTGCCAATGCACCGCCCAAGGCAGCTGAGCCTGCGTTCGCTTCAAACCTGCACGTATTGCCCGATGTGTTCGAGATGCCCGACGAGATCACCCTGGACGAACCCGAATCCGAACTCGAATGGGGGCCCGAACCAGACTCACAGTCTCTGGGTGACGACTTTCTCGACGCGTTCAGCGACAGCGGGCAATCGCTTGCGCTTGAACCCCTCGACCTTGAACCGGCCAGGCCGACCAGCGCTGGCAAGCTGGAACAAGCCCAGAACTGCATCGACGACGGTGATCTGGACAGCGCCATCGAACTGCTCAACGAGTTGTTGAAAGAAGGGGATGAGCCGCTCAAGCAGACCGCCCGGAGTCTGTTGGCCGGAATCCGCTGAGCCACTACACTGGCGGCGCACTCAGGTTCAGGAATTCGGCCCATCATGACCACGCAAAAACCGGAAATCGTCATCACCTACTGCACGCAATGCCAATGGCTGTTGCGCGCAGCCTGGTTGGCGCAAGAACTGCTCAGCACCTTCGGTGACGACCTGGGCAAGGTCTCGCTGGTGCCTGGCACTGGCGGTGTCTTCCACATTTTCTGTGACGAGGTGCAGCTCTGGGAGCGCAAGGCTGATGGTGGTTTCCCGGAAGCCAAGGTGCTCAAGCAGCGGGTCCGCGATCAGATCGATCCTGACCGCGACCTGGGCCACAACGACCGGACTCAGTGAGAGGCGGCCTCGGCCGCCACGGTTTTTTTGCTGGAACCGCCCGACAACCTGCTGGAAACCACAATTGCGACGATGATTAACGCACCGCCGATCAGCATGCGCAGCGTCGGGTTTTCATCGAACAACAGCCATGCCACGGTGATCCCGTAGACCGGCTCCAGGGCGAACACCACGGCGGCGGTGCGCGCCTTGATGACTGCCAGGCTGGCGACGAACAAACTGTGGGCAACCCCGGTGCAGAACACGCCGAGCAGACCGATCCACAGCCAGTCGATAGCACGCACCTCGCTCAATTGCGGCGCTGCCACTGGCAGCAGGCACAGCGCGACCACCACGTTCTGACACAGCGCGGCCTGCACCGCCGGGATTCGCCCGGAGCTGGCGCGGTTGGTCAGCGACAGCAGGGCGAACAGCAAGCCTGAACCGACTGCCCAGAGCAGGCCTACGGTGGCACCACTTGCCAGATCGAAGTCAGGCGTGACCAGCACCAGCCCGACACTCACCAGCACGACCAAGAGGATTTCATTGGCGCGAATCCGCTCACGGAAAATCAGCCCTTCGAGGATCACGGTAAACGCCGGGAAGCTGGCGAAACCCAGGGTCGCAATCGCCACGCCCGCCACTTTCACCGCAATGAAAAAACTCACCCAATGCCCTGCCAGCAGCAAGCCGCTGAGCAGCAGGCGTCGCCAGTCCAGCGCTTCGAGTTTCTGCCAACGCGTGTTGCTGGCGAACCGTGCGAAGAATGCCAAGGCCAGTACGGCAAAAGCGGCCCGACCAAAAACGATGACCGCGGGGGAGGCGGCAGCGAGTTTGCCGAACACACCAGTCAGGCCAAACATCAGTGCGCCGATATGCAGGGCGCCGAGGGCGGTACGGGGAGTCATTGCAATCCTTGAAATTGAACCGGGCCAACAGTCCTACATTGAACCGTGTGAAGCGGGTTATGTCTGTCGGCAAACTATCGACTTTTGTCGCCAGCCTCGCGGCGCAGTTTACCCGGCGTCGCACCGAACTCGCGCAACACCGCCGCAGCGAATGCGCTCTGGGAACTGTAACCGACCCGACTGGCAATTTCGCCGACAGGCAACGGCGAGTCACGCAGCAATCCCACCGCTATATGCAGTCGTCGACTGCGAATGTAATCCATCGGCGTCTGCCCGCATTCCGTGACAAACCGTGCGTGCAACCGAGCGCTCGACAAACCGGCGATGCGCGCCAGATCGGCGACCTGCAGCGGATAAGCCGCGTACTGATCGATGTGCGCATTCAGCGCGGCATACGGCAAGCGTCGACCGCCCACGACGTCAGGCTTGGCGTTGTTGAGGCTGGCCAGCAACAGCACCGCGCCTTGCTGGGCAATCAACGGATCACTGACCTGACTGGCCGCAAGCCAACTCACCAACTGGCTTTGCCCGGCGTCCAACGGCAGGCGACCGGCATTGTCGAGCAGGCGTCGACTGGCCTCGGCGTGATCGCCCAGAGACTGCGAAATCCATTGGTCGCTCGGCACATCCAGCACCAGGCAGCGACTGCCATTGCTGCTGCCGCAGGCGTGATGGAAGCCGGACGGCACCACCACGAAACTCTGTTGCACCACCTGACTGCCACGCCCGCCGACTTCGAAGTCCAGCGCGCCCGAGAGCCCGAAGACCAGTTGTGCGTGGTCGTGGCTGTGGACGATCAGGTCTTCGGTGTACTGGCGGAGCGTGAGGATCGGTCTCATCGCAGGTCTCCCGGGCAAGATGCGGCCAGTCTACACCGCCCGGGTGCTGTCACAGGACTGACTCGCCACTGTCATGGGCCATTAACCCGACCGGCGCAAGCTTGCCAAAATCTGTCCTGAGGGTTACCCATGACCAGCGCCGAGCTCGCCAAACCCAGCCGTAAGCAACGTGTGCGGACCTTGTGGATTTCCGATGTGCACCTGGGCACCCGGGATTGCCAGGCCGAACACCTGTCGCAGTTTCTCAAGGGCTATCACGCGGACAAGATTTACCTGGTCGGCGACATTATCGACGGCTGGAAACTGCGCAGCGGCATGTACTGGCCACAGGCGCACACCAATGTGATCCGCCGGCTGCTGACCATGAGCAAGCGGGGCACCGAGGTGATCTACGTCACCGGTAACCACGACGAATTCCTGCGCCGTTATTCGAAGCTGATGCTGGGTAACATCCAACTGGTGGACGAGGCGGTGCATGTGACCGCCGATGGCCGCCATCTGCTGGTGATCCACGGCGATCAGTTTGACGTCATCACCCGTTATCACCGCTGGCTGGCCTTTCTTGGCGACTCGGCCTACGAATTCACCCTGACCCTCAACCGCTGGCTGAATCACTGGCGCGCCCGTTATGGCTATGGCTACTGGTCGTTGTCGGCCTACCTCAAGCACAAGGTGAAAACGGCGGTCAGCTTCATCAGCGATTTTGAAGAGGCCATTGCCCACGAATGCGTGAAGCGCGAATTGCACGGTGTGGTGTGCGGGCACATTCACCATGCCGAGATCCGCAAGGTCGGCGAGGTGGACTACCTCAATTGCGGGGATTGGGTGGAGTCGTGTACGGCGTTGATCGAGCATTGGGACGGGTCGATCGAGTTGTATCGGTTGGCGGATGCGCAGGCGCGGGAGGCTGAATTGAAAGCTATCAAAGTCGCAGAGCCGGCGTGAACAGCAACATCAAAAGATCGCAGCCTCGTTGCACTCGACAGCTCCTACAGGTTTGCGCATAACCCTTGTAGGAGCTGTCGAGTGCAACGAGGCTGCGATCTTTTGATCTTAAGCTGGCGCGTGCTCTTCCATCGCCGCCTTGTAGATCGAGTGTTTAGGCTGAGCAAACAAGCGCTCCATCATCGGTTCGAAGAAACTCAGCGGTAACGTCTCATACGCTGGATCA
Source organism: Pseudomonas arsenicoxydans (assembly GCF_900103875.1). Taxonomy (NCBI): domain Bacteria; kingdom Pseudomonadati; phylum Pseudomonadota; class Gammaproteobacteria; order Pseudomonadales; family Pseudomonadaceae; genus Pseudomonas; species Pseudomonas arsenicoxydans. The sequence continues at coordinate 2,808,552 of NZ_LT629705.1, forward strand.
AACGCCGCCGCATCGTACTTGGCACAGAACTCAATGGTCGCCTGATATTGCGGATGCCCGCTGAATTGCTCGCGCAGATGCCGGTCCATCCCCAGGTGATGGAAGAAATAATAGCCCTGGAAGATCCCATGCTTCTCCACCATCCACAGGTTCTCGGCGCTGACGAATGGCTTGAGGATCGCCGCGGCAATGTCTGGATGGTTGTAGGAGCCCAGCGTGTCGCCGATGTCGTGCAGCAGCGCGCAGACCACATATTCTTCATCACGGCCATCGCGCCAGGCACGGCTGGCGGTTTGCAGGGAATGGGTCAGGCGATCAACCGGGAAGCCGCCAAAATCACCCTCCAGCAATTTCAGGTGCGTCACGATCCGTGTCGGTAGTTGCTTCGCGTAGGCACTGAAGTCCGCGGCGATGATCGCCCAGTCTTCCTGCGTGCCATCCTGCATGTGGGTGAAACGAGCGCTGGCATTCATCAGCTATCCTCTTGTTCTGAGCGAAAGGGACATTTTGAGTGTAGAGCTTGGATCCAATTTTGCACTGGCCACGCAGGACGCTGACTCGGGGGAACCTAGAACGGCACCCGACCCAGCACCATGTCGCGGTACATGACGAAGTCGCCGAGCAGGCTGTAAAGAGGGTGCTGAAAGGTCGCCGGGCGGTTCTTCTCGAAGAAGAAATGGCCGAGCCAGGCAAAGCTGTAACCCGCCAGCGGCAAGGCGAGCAACATCAGCCATGCGCCTTTGCCAATAGCCAATGCCAGAATGAAGATGACCAGGCTGGTACCGACAAAATGCAATCGTCGACAAGTGCTGTTGCTGTGTTCGCTGAGGTAGTACGGGTAAAACTCAGCGAAACTGTTGAAACGTCTGATGTTTTCCACGACTGCGATCTCTGTGGTTGTTGTTCTGATTGCAAGTTGTTCTGCGGGTAGCTTATTTGAGTCTAGAGTGATCAATGGCGTCAGCCAGTGACAATAGGCGCCACTTTAGTATCCTTCGAAAACTTGCCGCGTTAGACGGCTCACCACGTAGTAAGTAAACGCCATGAGCGAACGAACGACTTCTGCAAGCTGGGCGATGGGGATTGTCAAAGCACTGGAGATGGACGGCCTGGATTGTCGGGTTCTGTTCAAGCAGCTGGGGCTCGACTACGCGGCACTGGATGACCCCGATGCGCGCTTCCCGCAAGACTCCATGACACGACTGTGGCAGCGCGCGGTCGAGCTGTCCGGCAACCCCGCAATCGGCCTGAACATGGGCAAAGTGGTGCGCCCGGCGTCCTTTCATGTCGCCGGTTACGCGCTGATGTCCAGCCGGACCCTGGCCGAAGGCTTTCAACGACTGGTGCGCTATCAACGGATCATTGCCGAAAGTGCTGACCTGAGCTTCCGGTTGCTGGATGAAGGGTATGCGCTGATTCTGACGGTCCATGGCGACCATCTGCCGCCGACCCGACAAAGTGCCGAAGCATCGCTGGCCTGTGCGTTGGCGCTGTGTGGCTGGTTGACCGGGCGCACGCTGCAGCCGCGAAAAGTGCTGGTGCAGGGCGATCAGCCGAGCAATCTAGAACCCTACAAACTAGCGTTCCATGCGCCGTTGGTGTTCAACGCGCCTTATGACGCGTTGATCTTCGAACGCGCCGACATGGAGGCGCCGCTACCGACCGCCAACGAGGCGATGGCGTTGCTGCATGACCGGTTTGCCGGTGAGTATCTGGCGCGGTTTTCAGAGAGTCGGGTGACCCACAAGGCGCGGCAGGTGCTGTGCCGTTTGCTGCCCCAGGGCGAGCCCAAGCGCGACACCGTGGCGCAGACGCTGCACTTGTCGCAACGGACCCTGCAGCGACGCTTGCAGGAAGAAGGCACGAGTTTTCAGACGTTGCTGGACGACACGCGACGCGAACTGGCCGAGCAATACCTGGCGCAGCCAACCATGACGCTGCTGGAAATTGCCTACCTGTTGGGGTTTGCCGACCCGAGCAATTTCTTCCGCGCCTTTCGCCGCTGGTTCGACGCCACGCCCGGCGAGTACCGGGCGCGGCTGATGGAAACGCCCGCGCCTGTCAGTGGCGCCAGAACGCAGGAATGCACAGAACAAACACCGTAATGATCTCCAGTCGTCCCAGCAGCATGCCGAACGAGAGAATCCACTTGGCGGCGTCCGGCAGGGTGGCGAAGTTGCCCGCCGGGCCGATGGTTTCGCCCAGGCCCGGACCCACGCCGGAGACGGTACTGGCTGCGCCGGTCAGGGCGGTCATCCAGTCCACGCCGAGCAGCGACAGCAGCAATGCGATCACGCAAATGGTGATGGCGAAGAAGAACGAAAACGTCAGGATCGAACGCACGATTTCTTCGTCGAGACGGTGGCCGTTGTACTTCTGCTTGATCACCGCGCGTGGGTGAATCAGCTGATTAAGGTTGGCCTTGAGCAGAATATAGGCAACCTGGAAGCGGAAAATTTTGATCCCGCCGGCCGTCGAGCCCGAGCAACCTCCGACAAAGCCCAGATAGAAAAACAGCATCAGCGAGAAATTGCCCCAGAGGCTGTAGTCCCCCAGTGCAAAACCGGTGGTGGTCACCACCGACGTCACGTTCAGGGCCACATGGCGCAGGGCCTCGAGCCAGTGCAGTTTGGTGGTCCACCAATACCAGGTCCCCAGCACCAGCCAGGTCACCAGCAACATGCCGAGCAAACCTTGAACTTGCTGGTCCTTGATCAGTGCCCGACGGTTACCGCGCAAGGTCGCCACATACAGGGTGAACGGCAGGCTGCCGAGGATCATGATGACGATCGCCACCCAGTGCACCGCCGGTTGTGTCCACTTCGCCAGTGACTGGTCGGACGTGGAGAATCCACCGGTGGAAATCGCTGACATGGCGTGGTTGATCGCATCGAACGGACTCATCCCGGCCCACCAGAGCGCGAGGCTGCCCAGAACGGTAATGCCGACATAGGCCGCCACGATCAGGCGCGCCACCATGTGCGAACGGGGCATGATTTTTTCGGAACGGTCCGACGACTCCGTCTGAAACAGCCGCATGCCACCGATGCGCAGCAACGGCAGAATCGCGACCGCCATGCCGATGAAGCCGATGCCGCCGATCCAGTGCAGTAGCGAACGCCACATCAGGATGCCGGGGGACATGGTGTCCAGGCCCGTGAGCACCGTCGACCCGGTGGCGGTAATGCCGGACATGCTTTCGAAGAACGAGTCGGTGTAGCTGATGCGCTGAGTCAGCAGAAAGGGCAGCGCAGCGAAGATGCACACCACCACCCAGCTGCTGACGGTCAGCAAATACATGTCTCGTGGACGCAGGTGTACATGTTCCGGGCGACCGGGGATGACCAGTGCAAGGCCGGCGACAAAGGTAATCATGCTCGCCCAGAGGAACGATGGCAGGTCGCTGGTGCGGTCGAAAATCACCAGCGTGGCCATGGGCACGACCATGGCGATGGCCAGCGTGATCAGGAAGATGCCGATGATGAAACCAATAGTCCGTAAGGTCGGCAACGCCATGAAGTCCGCTCGGGCTGATAATGGGAAGGGCGCCATTCTACCCGTGGGGCCTGCTATGTAAACCGGCACTCCCGAGGTGGTTACCGCTAGAATAGCCAAACATTTTTTACAGGAGGTGGCCGATGCAGGCTCTCGACGCTTTGCTCAACCGTGTTTCCGTTCCACGACTGATCGACCCGGCACCCACCGCGGAACAACGCGAAGTGCTGTTCGCCGCCGCGATGCGCGCACCCGACCACGGCCACTTGCAGCCTTGGCGCTTCCTGACAGTCGAAGGCGCGGCGCGTGAGCAAATGGGCGAGTTGCTGGCTGAAGCGGCGAAGCTGCAGGACAGCGACGTGTCGGAAGCGGCGCTGGACAAGGCGCGTAACGGTCCATTGCGCGCGCCGTTGGTGGTGGTGGTGATCGCGCGGTTGCAGGATCACATCAAGTATCCGAAGTCCGAGCAGTTGCTGGCAGCGGGGTGTGCGGCTCACGGGATTTTGCTGGCTGCGTATGCGCAAGGCATTGGCGCGGTGTGGCGCACAGGTGATCTGGCCTATTCGGCGCATGTTGCCAAAAGGTTGGGGCTGGCGGACGGTGAGCAGGTCATCGCGTTTCTCTATCTCGGCACGCCGCAGAAAGAACCGCGCGTAGCGGAGAAGGTCAATCTGGCCGAATTCGTCAGCGCATGGCCAGGCAAGGGCTGAAGATCAAGAGATCGCAGCCTCGTTGCACTCGACAGCTCCTACAGAGGGCGTGCAGCCCTTGTCCTATATCGGCACGCCGCAGAAAGAACCGCGCGTGGCGTTCGTCAGCGCATGGCCAGGTAAGGGCTGAAGATCAAGAGATCGCAGCCTCGTTGCACTCGACAGCTCCTACAAGGGCTATGCGTCCCTCTGTAGGAGCTGTCGAGTGCAACGAGGCTGCGATCTTTTAGCATCACCACTGCACTAGGGTTGAACCACCGCCCCCGGCACCAACGGTAATTCCAGGCTGGCGATGAACCCGCCATCCGGGTGATTGGCCAGCACCAGGCTCCCGCCGTGGCGCTCTGCCGCCCGGCGCGCAATCGCCAATCCAAGGCCATGTCCGGGTGCTGTTTGCCCGGGAGCGCGGTAGAACGGCTCGCCCAACTGACTCAAGTGCCCGGCATCGACACCCGGCCCATGGTCACGCACGCTGACCACGATCCGCTCGCCCTGACGCACCGCCTGCATTTCAATCGCCTGACCCACCGGGTTGAATCGCTGAGCGTTGCGCAGCAGGTTATCCACGGCGCGTTCGATCATCGTCGGCCAACCCTTGAGGTTCAGCTGCGGTTCGGCCTCGAGGTGTACGTTTTGCTCCGGCGAACCCAATTGCGCATCCTTTTGCAGGGTGTTGAGCAGGGCATTGAGATCAACGTCTTCGGCGCTGGCGTTGTCGGCATCGACTCGCGCCAACACCAGAATTTCACTGATCAACGCTTCCAGCCGATCACACTCGCGCGTCAGGCGCGGTGCCAGTTTTTCCCGTTCCTCGGGCGTGGCCCGTTCGGCCAGTGCCAGCGCTATGCGCAGTCGGGCGAGAGGGGAGCGCAATTCGTGGGAAACGTCGCGCAGTAATTGCCGCTGGCTACCGATCAAACTTTGCAGGCGCGCACCCATGCGGTTGAAGTCGTTGGCCAGCACGCCAAATTCATCGCGGCGGTTGGCCAGTTTCACCAGGCTGTTCTGCTGATAGGTGGTTTGCCCCAAATCATGCACCGCGCCGCGCAAGCGACTCAGCGGTCGGGTGATGGACAAGGTGACGAACAGGCTGAAAAGGGTCAGCACCACCAATGCAATACCCAATGCGCTCAACGGCCAGAGCAGGCTTTCGCGGTGCCAGGCGTCCAGTTCCGGGTGTGGAATGCGGTAGATCAGCAGGTAGGTGTCGCCGGTTTTGTCACTGGTGTATTCGGCGGTCAGGCGCCGCCACGGCAGGCGCCGGTCGTCATTGTTCTGTCGTGCTTCGAAGGCTGCCGCACGACGGGGGAATGTGCCGCGCACCACGGGATCGCCGCTCTCGTTAAGCACTTGAACGTCGATGTGATATTGGCGTTTGCGCTGTTCCAGAATGTCCTGGGCCGCTTCCTCGCCCTGAGATTCGTAGGTTTGCGTCCACTGTTCGGCCAGGTTGTTGAGGCCCGGGTGGCGACTGAGTATCCACGCGTCCTGGTTAAGCATGTGCCCGAGCAGAATGGACAATCCCGCAACCAGAGCGATGGCCAGCCAGAAGCTGGCCAGAATACGCCAGAACAATGAGCGCACAGGAAATCCTCGAACAATCACAGATCAGTGTGGAAGCGGCATCGCCGCTCCCGCATTGGAACAGATGGCAAAAGGACCCGACGGGTTTAGCCGTCGGGTCCGGGGTTAGCGCATTATTGCGCTTTTGGCTGTTGCTGCTGTTGCTGCGCTTTCCAGGCCTTGAACTCAGCCCATTCGGCGCGACGCTCAGCCTGTTTTTTCTGGATCTCGTCGAATTTCTTCTGTTGATCCGGTTTCAGCAGGGCGCGCACATCGGCTTCGGCTTTCTTGTGGTTGGCGGCCATTTCGTCTTTCATGGCTTTCTGGTCGGCTGGCGATAGTTTTTCCAGGTATTTTTCGACCAGTTGCTTACGCTCGTGCATCTGCTCGCCCATGATCTTGCGGATCTGGTCGCGCTGTTCGCGGCTCAGGTCGAGCTGGCTGTACGGGCCTTTGCCGTGCATGCCGTGCATCTGACCGCCGTGGTGCGAACCGTCCATCGGGCCACCCATCGGGCCGGCACCTTCAGGCGAAGCCATGGCAATGGTCGGCAGAGCGGCAGCGAACATCAGAGCGATAAGAGTCTTGCGCATGGTGTATCTCCTTGTCTCGTTCCCGGTACGTTCCGGATGAGTACAGATTACGAGGATCAAGGTAAGCGGCGGTCAGCGCAGCGTAAAGCTTGGGTAAAGACGATTTCTCGCCGACCTGACAAATCTTACAGGCTGTAGTAATAACCGCGGCTACGCAGGGCAATGATGCGCGGACGGCCGTCGGGGTGCGGGCCGATCTTTTTGCGCAGGTTGCTGACGTGCATGTCCAGGCTGCGGTCGTACAGGGTCAGTTTGCGACCGAGGGCGATTTGCGCCAGTTCCTGCTTGTCCAGCGGCTCGCCAGGTTGCTTGAGCAGGGCTTCGAGCAGGCGGCTTTCGGAGACGGTGAGGGTGAATTCCTGTTCGTCGATGCTGACCACACCGCGCACCGGGCTGAAACACAGGTCGCCCAGTTCGAGCTGGCTCGACACGGCCGCCGGATGACTGCGGCGCAATACGGCGCGCAGACGGGCTGTCAGTTCCCGCGGGTCGCACGGCTTGGCCAGGTAATCGTCGGCGCCCAGTTCCAGGCCGAGGATGCGATCCAGTGGCTCGCCACGGGCCGAGAGCATCAGCACCGGCAAATCGGGATGATCGCTGCGCAATTGCTTGAGCAGCTCCAGGCCGCTGCCGTCGGGCAGCATCACGTCCAGCACCACGGCCGCCGGAGACGTTTCGGCCAGCGCACGGCGGGCACTCTGGCCGTCGTGACAGGCACGGACCTGAAAGCCTTCCTGGCTCAGCCAACTGCTCAGGAGCTCACACAGCTCCTGGTCATCATCAATTAATAACAGCTCGCTCATGACTCACTCAATTTAGCCATTGCCTACGTTTTCTCGTGGCACCGCTGGCGAAGATACCGCAGAGCAGTGCCAAAAGCGCAACTGCGGCGCCAATGACGAACCATTGCTGTTGATCGGTCAGCAGGCGTGGCAGCGGGTTGCTGGCCTGGGTTTCCTTGAGTTGCAGCTTGAGGCGCTGATTCTCTTGGCGCAACCGGGTCAGTTGAGCGCTTTCACGTTCGTTATCGGTATTTTGCAGTTGTTTGCTCAGTTCTTCTCGTTGCTGTTCGCTCACCTTCAAGCGTTGTTGCAACTCGGTGATCTGGCTGCCGGCGCTCAATGACAACGGCGTCGAACCGGCGCCCTCGGCGCGTTCCTCACCGTGGGCAGGGGCCACAATCGACAACGTCACCAACATCAGACACAACGGACCTTTGCGCATCGCCACTCCTGATTCCAATACGAGTATTGGGCAGGTTGTCGGCAGTCAAACGAGAATAATGAGCGTTGAGAGCGCGATGAACCGACAAGGTTCACCGCGAGACAGGACTTTATGGCAGGACTTGCTTGAACGGCTTGACCGAAACGTTGGCGTAGACGCCTGCGGCGATGTAAGGATCCGCATCTGCCCAAGCTTGTGCCGCGCTCAGGGAATCGAACTCGGCGACGATCAGGCTGCCGGTGAAACCCGCAGCGCCCGGATCATTGCTGTCGACCGCCGGGTGCGGACCGGCCAACACGATACGCCCTTCGCCCTTGAGCACTTGCAGGCGCTCAAGGTGTGCAGGCCGTGCGGCCAGGCGGGCTTGGAGGGAGTCGGCAACGTCTGTGGCAATGATTGCGTAAAGCATGTCAGTCCTCGGTTTTTGGCGTTGTGGTATCGGCGTCATGCAGGTGGCGGGACAGGTAAATGCCCTGGCCGACCAGGAACAGCAACGTCATGCCCAGGCTGCCGAAGACCTTGAAGTCGACCCAGTAGCTCTGGAACGTGAACGCGACGAACAGGTTGGCGGCACCGCAAAACAGGAAAAATCCGATCCAGGCGATGTTCAGGCGCGTCCAGATCGGGTCCGGCAGCGTCAGTGCGTGGCCCATGATGCGCTTGATCAGCAGTTGGTCGCCGATGAAGTGGCTGCCAATGAAGGCCAGGGCGAACAGCCAGTTGACCACCGGCGCTTTCCATTTAAGGAAGGTCTCGCTGTGGAACGCCAATGTCAGGCTACCGAACACCAGACAGGCAATGAGGGTCAGCCACTGGCTCTTCTCCAGCTTGCGCTGCTTGATGAACAGCGCGCCGTAAACCACCAGGGAGCTGATGATCAGCATCGCGGTGGCGCTGTAGATACCGCCTACAGTCACTTCATGGCCGGCGACGTCGACGACCCGTGGATCGATCTTGAAGACGATGAAAAACAGCAGAAGCGGGATGAAATCGATGAATTGTTTCACAGTGGCAGCCAGAAGCAGGATGTGGCGGCATAATAACAAACATATGGGCGCGCGATAGCGCCAGCTGATTTGAGGTAACACATCCCCGTGAATGTCGATTTGCACTGCCATAGCACCGCTTCCGATGGCGCACTCGCGCCGGCAGTTCTGGTTGCGCGTGCGTACGAGAAAGGCGTGCGAGTCCTGGCCTTGACCGATCACGACACCCTGGAAGGCCTCGATGAGGCCCGCACCGCCGCGTCCGAACTGGGAATGCAGCTGGTCAATGGCGTTGAATTGTCCTGCACCTGGGGTGGGGCGACCATTCATGTGCTGGGCTACGGGTTTGATGTCAATGCCGCACCGTTGGTCGAGGCCATCGCCAAATTGCACGATGGCCGCTGGCTACGGTCCGAAGAAATAAGCCGCAAGCTGGCGTTGAAAGGCATGCCGGGAGCGCTGGACGGTGCCCGGGCCATGCAGCAAGAGCTGGGTGACAGCGGCAACGCGCCGGCCCGTCCGCATTTCGCCGACTGGATGGTGCGTGAAGGTTTCGTCAAGGATCGCGCCGAAGCGTTCCGTAAATGGCTGGGCGCCGGCAAGCTGGGCGACGTCAAGCAACACTGGCCGACGCTCGAAGACACGGTCGAAACCCTCAGGGCCGCGCAAGCTTGGGTCAGCCTGGCGCATCCGTGGCACTACGATTTCACTCGCAGCAAGCGCCGCCGCCTGATTTCTGACTATATTCAAGCTGGGGGCCACGCTATCGAAGTGGTCAATGGCCATCAGCCCGCCGAACAAGTGGGCAGCCTGGCGATTCTCGCCCGTGAATTCGGTCTGCTGGTCAGCGCCGGCAGTGATTTTCATGGCCCTGGAGGCTGGTCCGAGATCGGTGAATATCGCCCGCTCCCGGAGGATCTGCCACCACTGTGGTGTCGATTCAAACATGACCCAATTATTGCCGCCGTCTGAACAGGTAGAGAATGTGAGTCAATTTTTCCAGATTCATCCGGAAAACCCGCAAGCGCGCCTGATCAAACAGGCTGTCGAGATCATCCGCAAAGGCGGGGTGGTGATTTATCCCACAGACTCGTCCTACGCGATTGGTTGCCAGATCGGCGACAAGAACGCCGTGGAGCGCGTGCGCCGGTTGCGCGGGCTGGACGACAAGCACAACTTCGCGCTGATTTGCAGCGACCTGTCGCAACTGGGGGTGTTCGCCAAGATTGATACCGGACTTTTCCGGTTGCTCAAGGCCCACCTGCCGGGACCGTACACCTTCATTCTGAACGCCACCCGCGAAGTCCCGCGGCTGTTGCTGCATCCGAAAAAACGCACCATCGGCCTGCGGGTGCCAAGCCATCCGATAGCCTTGGCGCTGCTTGAAGAACTCGGTGAGCCGCTGATGAGCGTGACCCTGATCCTGCCCGGCGAAACCGATCCGATGACCGATCCTTACGAAATGCGCCAGGCACTCGAGCATCAGGTCGACCTGATCATTGATGGCGGTTTCGGCGGGATCAAGGCGTCTACCGTGATCAACCTCGCCGACGGCGAGCCGGAAGTGATCCGCGTTGGTTGCGGCGACCCTGCGCCGTTCATGGCCGAGGCGTAGATGTCCGCAGTAGAACCCGTTGACAGTCAGGCCGGCGCCCAGCAGGAGCTGCCCTTCGCCATGGTTTATGGCCAGGCGGTCATGGAGATGCCGCTGGACCTGTACATCCCGCCGGACGCGCTCGAGGTTTTTCTCGAAGCCTTCGAAGGTCCTCTCGACCTGCTGCTGTACCTGATCCGCAAACAGAACATCAACATCCTCGACATCCCGGTGGCGGAAATCACCCGTCAGTACATGGGGTATGTCGAGTTGATGCAGTCGGTGCGCCTGGAACTGGCCGCCGAGTACCTGGTGATGGCCGCGATGCTGGCCGAGATCAAGTCGCGGATGTTGCTGCCGCGTGCCGAAACCATCGAAGACGAAGAAGACGACCCGCGCGCCGAGCTGATCCGGCGCTTGCAGGAGTACGAACGCTTCAAGGCGGCCGCCGAAGGCATCGATGGCCTGAGCCGGGTCGGGCGCGACGTGGTAGTGCCCAAGCTCGATGCGCCCGAAGCCCGGGCGCGCAAGCTGTTGCCGGACGTGCGCCTGTCAGAGCTGCTGCTGTCCATGGCCGAAGTCTTGCGCCGTGGCGACATGTTCGAAAGTCACCAGGTCAGCCGCGAGGCGCTGTCTACCCGCGAGCGTATGAGCGACGTGCTGGACCGGCTCAAGGGCGGCGGTTTCGTGCCCTTTGTCGAGCTGTTCACCGCTGAAGAAGGACGCCTGGGGGTCGTGGTGACCTTTATGGCGATCCTTGAACTGGTCAAGGAATCTTTGGTCGAGCTGGTGCAGAATGAGCCGTTCGCGGCGATCCACGTGCGAGCCCGAGCCGAATAACGAGTTGAATCATGAACCTGACTGAACCCCGCGAGCTGGCGCCACTGCTTGAAGCCTTTCTGTTGGCCTCGGGAAAACCGCAATCGCTGGAACGCCTCTTCGAACTCTTTGAAGAGGGCGAGCGACCGGAGCCGCCGGTCTTCAAGAAAGCCCTGACGATTCTGGCCAAGTCCTGCGACGGTCGCGCCTTCGAACTGAAGGAAGTGGCCTCTGGGTATCGCTTGCAGATTCGCGAAAAGTTCTCGCCGTGGGTCGGACGCTTGTGGGAAGAACGCCCGCAGCGGTATTCGCGCGCCATGCTCGAAACCATCGCCCTGATCGCCTATCGCCAGCCGATCACCCGGGGCGAGATCGAAGACGTGCGGGGCGTGGCGGTCAACAGTCACATCGTCAAGACCCTGCTGGAACGCGAGTGGATTCGCATCGTTGGTTACCGTGACGTGCCCGGCAAACCGGCGATGTTCGCCACCACCAAGGCTTTTCTCGATCACTTCAACCTGAAAAACCTCGACGATTTGCCGCCACTGGCTGACTTGCGTGAGCTGGAGCCTGATCCAGTGCTCGACTTCGACGACGCGCCAGTCCCGGCCAGCTTGCAGGAACTGGCCGATGCCAGCGCCGAACCCGAGGAGCCCAAGGAAGAAACCAGTTTCCATACGCTGTTGCTGGAACTGGACACCATGGAGGAGGGGCTCAAGACCGACTTCGACGACATTCTGCGCGATGGCGCGGTGACCGAGACTGAAGAGGTGCAGGATCAGCCTGCGCCTGAGCCAGAAATCGAGGTTGAACTTCAACCTGAGCCGGAAGCCACAATTGAAGACGATCCGGAAGAAGAGCGCGAAGACGACGTCCTCGGTGTTGCCGAAGCGCGAGAGAAACTCCTGGCCGCCGTCGCTGCACTTGAGCAGCGCAAACCCGAGCCCGAACCCGAGCTAAGCGACGAAGACGCCGAAGCCCGCGCCCTCGCTGAAGCGATCGAAGCTGAACGCCGCGAGTTCGACGACTGACGCATACCCCAAGAACGATGGCCCCCTGTGGGAGCGGGCTTGCCCGCGATTGCGGTGGGTCAGGCAACCATGATGTCGGCTGACACTCCCCCATCGCGGGCAAGCCCGCTCCCACAGGGGAATGTGTTGCCTGGAGTATTTGATGAGTTCTACAAAAGACCCCTGCATCAGCATCTGCAAATTCACCGACGACATCTGCCTCGGTTGTGGCCGCAGCAAGCGCGAGATCAGGGTCTGGAAGAAACTCGACAAGACCGACAAACATACAATCCTCGCCGAAGCCTCCTTGCGACTGATCAAACTCGGCGCCACCGGTCGGCGGAAAAACAAGTAACTCTCCATTCCTCAGCTAGTCTCTGATGCGCGAATGCTTCCATGAGCGTATGATTCGCGACCCCCGAGCGATCCCTTCGCCCAGGACTCAGTTTTACATCGCTTCAGGCAAGGCCTGAACAGACCACACCGGGAGGTGCCCAGATGAGTATCAACGACCAGAAAGACGACCAGGAAATCGGCCCTGCAGGCGAAAAGCTGCAGAAAGTCCTCGCCCGTATCGGCGTCGGCTCGCGCCGTGACGTAGAAGCCTGGATCAGTCATGGCCGCATCAAGGTCAACGGCAAAGACGCCACGCTTGGCCTGCGCGTCGACCTGCATGACGCCATCACCATCGATGGCAAGGTGATCAAGCGCGAAGAAGCCGCCGAGTCGGTACGCCGCGTGATCATGTACAACAAGCCCGACGGTGAAATCTGCACCCGTGACGACCCGGAAGGCCGTCCGACCGTGTTCGACAAAATGCCGAAACCGAAAGAAGGCCGCTGGATCAACATCGGTCGACTGGACATCAACACCACCGGTCTGCTGATGTTCACCACCGACGGTGAGCTGGCTAACCGCCTGATGCACCCGTCCTACGAAATGGACCGTGAATACGCGGTACGTGTACGTGGCGAAGTCGATGACGAGATGATCGAGCGTCTGAAAGCAGGCGTCGTTCTCGAAGACGGCCCGGCCAAGTTCACCGACATCAAGCAGGCTCCGGGCGGCGAAGGTTTCAACCACTGGTATCACTGCGTGGTAATGGAAGGTCGCAACCGCGAAGTCCGTCGCCTGTGGGAATCCCAGGGCCTGGTGGTCAGCCGTCTGAAACGCGTGCGTTTCGGTCCGGTGTTCCTGAACTCCGACCTGCCGATGGGTCGCTGGCGCGAAATGAGCCAGTACGAAGTCGACATCCTGAGTGCTGAAGTGGGCCTGACCCCGGTGGCCATGCCGCAGATGAACGCCAAGAGCAAAGACAAGCTTGAGCGTATGCAGCGCAAATCGTCCCGTCCGGTCGGCAAGACCGAACGCGTGCGTACGTTGCGCCCAGCTGCTGGCGCCCCGGCTGCCGGTCCACGTGCTCCACGTGAGCCGAAGATCGAAGGCGAGCGTCCGGCCCGCAAGCCAGTGGCACCGCGTGCCGATGGCGAGCGCGGTCCACGCACGCCGCGTCCGGCCAATGGTCGCACTGAACGTGGCGAAGGCCGCGGTGCGCCAAGCGGTGGTCGCAGTGATCGCGGTGCTCCAGCAGGTCGCGGTACGCCTGTGGCAGACCGTCCTTCGGACACCAAGCGCCCGGCCAAGCCAGCGCCGAAGAAACGCCCAGGCATCGTTCTGGTCGACAAGGACGCGCCATCGGGCAAGCGTCGCGGTGCACCAGCCGGTTCGGGCCAGCGCCCGGGCTTTGGTCGTCGCAAGCCTGAGTAATCGGTAAGCGCCCCATAAAAAACGCCAACCTTCGGGTTGGCGTTTTTTTGGGCCTGGCTTTGGTTCCAGGGTGCCTGGGCGGGCCTTATCGCGGGCAAGCCCGCTCCCACAGGTGATCGAGGTATGACATAGGAATGCGATCCACTGTGGGAGCGGGCTTGCCCGCGATGGGGCCTGTGGCCCTGTGTTGCTAGCTCTGGCTAAAACACAAACCGCCCATCAAACACTGGCTCATCATCCAGCGCCAACACGCCACTGGAAAAAATCAGATCCAGATGATGGCTGCCCTTGGCCCCGCCACCCAACCCCAGATGCAATCCGCAATGGCGTTCCTCAAACCCGGCATTGCGCGCGTACAGCGCCTTCACGCCTTCGTTGGTGCCAATCCCCAGCTCCTCGATCCGCCGATTCGATGGGTTGGCTTCCAGGTATTTGTTGAAGTCGTGTTCCAGCCCCGGCACGTCCGTGGCGATTTTGCTGATGGTCGAGTTCTCGATCCACAATTCCAGCGGTGAATCCAGCACGCCGTATTTGCGGGCAAACGGGATAGTGCTGAGGAACGTCCCCATGAACTTCACCCGGCCATTAATGGCTTCGCTGTGCGTTGCGATTTCGCCGGGGGCCAGATCAAAGTTGCCGACGCCGTTGATGTCGGTCCACTTCTTGATGCTGCTCAGCGGTGTTTCAAACCACGAGCCGTGATCATCTTTGAAACTTAAGGTGGTCGCGTGAGACATGCGCTGGATCAAGTGGCTGTTCAAGCCGGCAATACGTTGCGGCGTGACACTGAAGGTGTCGTAGAAGTAATCGCCGTAATCCTTGAACAGCAGCGACTTCTTCCAGTTCTCGGCCATTACGCCTTGCAGCGCGCGGACAAACTCCGGGCCTTCGGGCCGTGGATTGGCCAGGGTGGAAGAGTCATAGAAGAAAATGTACAGGTCGCTGTCGACAATCGCCTGAGCCAGCCTTTCTGTCGGTTCGAGGTCCAGGCGCAGGGTGCTGAAACAAAATGACTGGCTGCCAGTGGCCTGTTCAACGATGGCGCCGGTCAGCGCCTCGTAATCAGCCGTATGGCCCAGCAAGACCTTCGCCGGGTGAATCCCGGCAAGGGCAGGGTGATGTTCGAGGTAGTAAAGGAAATGCGAAATGGCGCGTTGCTTATCCATGTAGTCCTCCCTGACAAAGCGAGAAAAGTGGCGGGCACAACCAGCCGGACTATGCCCGCCAGGATGGCTTACAAAGGCCACATCGCCGTGCCGAACGGAACAACCGCATCGGCTTGCATCATTTCAACGGCGGCTTCATGGGTCGGTGCTTCAAACCAATCGTCCAGTTGCAGTTCAGTGTCCAAGTCTTTTTCAAGTGCTTGCATTGTGAATCTCCTAGATGACTTTTCGGTAAGTGCAGCGGCGCATTTTTCAGTCATTGAATAACGCGCCAACTTGCCGGTCGATGCGTCTCGGCAAGTCGCTGAAAACCTAGTTCAGGGTTTTTTAAATTGCAAAAAAATAATTAAATAAGATTTATTTGAACTTTTTATTCTGTTTTGAGGGGGCGGATTTATTAATAAAAAACAAAAAACTAACTCGACCTTCTCCGTAAGAAGCGTCCTACCGTCAATTTGCAGTCGTCCTGCGAAGCGATCTGATCTGGAAAATATACGTTACGGGTTGTAAAGAAATGCTGACGAAAATGCCCTTCAAAACCCTTGGATTGACGCGCACGGAAAGCCTGTAAGGAAAACCTGCCGTCATGACATTGTTTACCCCGGTGGCAGGGCTCTGGCCGGCTTGTTTCAGGCGCGCTGGAAGGGTGAGATGCGCCCCATGCCTGTCGTGCAGGTGCATAACAAGAAGGAGGCGCAATGAACGCCGTGACTCATCTCCATCTCTCCCTGTGGGGCGATTTTGTCGTTGCTCCCGTCGATGACCCGCAAAGGTCTGACCCTATTTATGCAGCCGCCCGAGATCCTCGGGGCGGACACAGGCAATCCCGGCAAATGACACGCTGATCCAGTGGTGTCTGGCAGCAGGGGGTTACAGGTGTACAATGCGCCGCGTTTTACCTGTGACCTCCTGCGCAAATGCGCAAATTTCGAGGCTATCCGCCTTGTTCACTCCGTCGCGTCACGAGCGTGTCGGGTTCGATTTCGTCACAGATAAAAACAAACAGGTGACGCATGACCGTAGTAAATACGCTGAACTCCTGGTGCTTGCGCTGGGGTTTGATCGGCGCTGCTTGAAAGTGCAACTGAGCAGCAACGTCTACTGAACATCATCAAACCTTGCGTGAGACCCTTTTCATGAGTGGACAAAACTCGCATTCAGGCGAGCTGAAACGCGGCCTGAAAAATCGCCATATTCAACTGATCGCCCTCGGTGGCGCGATCGGTACGGGGTTGTTCCTCGGTTCGGCCGGCGTACTCAAATCCGCCGGCCCATCGATGATCCTCGGCTATGCCATCTGCGGCTTCATCGCGTTCATGATCATGCGCCAGCTCGGCGAAATGATCGTCGAAGAGCCCGTGGCCGGATCCTTCAGCCACTTCGCGCACAAATACTGGGGCGGTTTTGCCGGCTTCCTGTCGGGCTGGAACTGCTGGATCCTGTACATTCTGGTGGGCATGTCGGAGCTGACTGCGGTCGGCAAATACATCCACTACTGGGCGCCGGACATTCCGACCTGGGTCTCCGCGGCCGGCTTCTTCGTCTTGATTAACCTGATCAACCTGGCCAACGTCAAAGTCTTTGGCGAGGCCGAGTTCTGGTTCGCGATCATCAAGGTCGTGGCGATCGTCGGCATGATTGCGTTGGGCAGCTACTTGCTGGTCAGCGGCCACGGCGGCCCGCAAGCCTCGGTGAGCAACCTGTGGTCCCACGGTGGCTTCTTCCCGAACGGCGTCAGCGGTCTGGTAATGGCGATGGCGATCATCATGTTCTCCTTCGGTGGTCTGGAAATGCTCGGCTTCACCGCCGCCGAAGCCGACAAACCGAAAACCGTGATCCCCAAAGCCATCAACCAGGTGATCTACCGGATCCTGATTTTCTACATCGGTGCGCTGGTCATTCTGCTGTCGCTGACCCCTTGGGACAGTCTGCTGGCAACTCTGAACGCGTCTGGCGATTCCTACAGCGGCAGCCCGTTCGTTCAGGTGTTCTCGATGCTCGGCAGCAACACCGCCGCGCACATCCTGAACTTCGTGGTGCTGACCGCGGCGTTGTCGGTATACAACAGCGGCACCTACTGCAACAGCCGCATGCTGCTGGGCATGGCCGAGCAGGGCGATGCGCCCAAAGCTTTGTCGAAAATCGACAAGCGCGGCGTGCCGGTGCGTTCGATCCTCGCTTCGGCGGCGGTGACGCTGATCGCCGTGCTGCTCAACTATTTGATTCCGCAAAACGCGCTGGAACTGTTGATGTCGCTGGTGGTTGCGACCCTGGTGATCAACTGGGCGATGATCAGCTTCTCGCACTTCAAGTTCCGCCAGCACATGAACAAGACCAAACAGACGCCGCTGTTCAAGGCCCTGTGGTACCCGTACGGGAACTACATCTGCCTGGCGTTCGTGGTGTTCATTCTCGGCGTGATGCTGCTGATCCCGGGGATTCAGATCTCGGTGTACGCGATCCCGGTGTGGGTGGCGTTCATGTGGGTTTGCTACGGCATCAAGAACAAGCGCAGTGCGCAACATGCGTTGCACGCGGCAAACGCCAAGTAAGCGCAGCACGCAGAAACAACAAACCCGGCCAATGTGCCGGGTTTTGTTTTCAGGCTTCACGCAAAACCCTGTGGGAGCGGGCTTGCCCGCGATGAACGATAACGCGGCACACCTGATAGACCGAAGTGTTTGAATCGCGGGCAAGCCCGCTCCCACAAGGGCCGCATTCGTTCAGTCCATTCGCGGTATCCTGCACGTTCTGAATACGGACGCTTTTCCATGCTGGTGATTTCCAACAATGTGCATCTGCCGGATGCCGAGATCGAGTTGACGGCCATTCGCGCCCAGGGCGCCGGTGGGCAGAACGTCAATAAGGTCTCCAGCGCCATGCACCTGCGCTTCGACATTGCGGCGTCGTCCTTGCCCGAGTTCTACAAGGAACGGCTGCTGGCGCTGCGTGACAGTCGCATCACCAGTGATGGGGTGTTGATCATCAAGGCCCAGCAATACCGCACGCAGGAAGCCAATCGCGCGGATGCGCTGGAACGGCTGGTCGAGTTGATTCTCAGCGCCACCAAGGTCGAAAAGAAACGCCGCCCGACCAAGCCGACCCTCGGTTCGAAGAAGCGTCGGCTCGAATCCAAGACCAAGCGCGGCAGCATCAAGGCCGGGCGCGGCAAGGTGGATTTCTAGCGGGCGTCGCGTTCTTCCCGATACTTTGGCGCCTGCCGGTACAAGTACACGCTGAGTGCCAATCCGCTCAACGCAGCGAACGCGGCGAACAGGAAGATTGAGGCAAAACCAAAGCCTGCGGCAATCGCACCGGCCAGCGGTCCGGTGATTCCCAGCGACAAATCGATGAACAACGAATAGGCCCCGACCGCCGCGCCACGGCTGGAGGCGGGCACCAGGTTGACCGCTTCAACTCCCAGCGCCGGAAATACCAGCGAGAAGCCGAAACCGCTCAATGCCGCGCCGGCCAGCGCCCAATGCGCATCCGGTGCGAGCCACAACAGCAACAAGCCCAGGGTTTCCACCGACAGGCAGGCAATTGCCACGCGAAAGCCGCCGAGGCGGTTGATCAGGTTGCCGAACAGAAGTCGCGCGCCGATGAAACTGGCGCCGAACAGGCTCAGGCACAGCACCGCGTTGTTCCAGTGTTGCGTGGCGTAATACAAGGTGATGAAGGTGGCGATGGTGCCGAAACCAATCGAGCCGAGTGCCAGGCCGCAACCATGGGGCAGTACCCGTCCCAGCACATGCATGAACGGCAGCCGTTCACCGACCACAATCGGCGCGGCAGTTTTCGGCCAGGCCAACGCAAGGCCAAGGATGGCCAGCAACACGATGCTCACGCCCATGCTCCACAAGCCCAATTGACTGACCAGCAACACGCCCAGCGGCGCGCCGACCGCCAGTGCGCCGTAACTGGCGATGCCGTTCCAGGATATGACTTTGGCGGTGTTCGCCGCACCGACCCGGCCGATGCCCCAGCCAATCGAGCCCGAACCCACCAGGCTTTCTGCGCTGCCGAGCACCAGGCGGCCGATCAACAGACTGATCAGGCTCAGCATCGGCAGGCTCTGGGTCCAAGCCGAAATTAGCATGAATACGCCGCTTAGCCCGCAACCGGCGAGGCCGTACATCACCGCGAGTTTGCTGCCCTTGTTGTCGATGATTTTCCCGGCGTACGGCCGGCTGAGCAGGGTGGCCAGGTATTGCACGCTGATCACCAACCCGGCGATCACGGCGCCAAAGCCGAGATCGCTGTGGACGTAGCCGGGCAATACGGCGAGGGGAATGCCGATGTTCAGGTAGCCGATGAAGGTAAAGAGAACGATGGAAACGACTTGCAGCGTGACCGCCAGGGGGCGCTGGTTTTCAGACATGGGTAAAGGTCCACGGGAAAGCAGGATAGATAGGCTGCTTATGATACCGGCGCGGGCGGCCGAGAGGCGTGGAAAAAGTAAAACTATTTGCCGGGTGGCGTAAGTCAGGTTTTGGTGGGGGCGACCAGTTGCGTCGTGACCAGGGCGGCCAGGGCGTTTTCTTCGCTGCCAAAACGGGCGAGCAGCGTGGCTTGTTTTTCGGGGGAAAGGCGATTCCAGATCTCGATCATTTTTTCGGCGGTGCCGATCAGGACGCTGGCTTGGGTTTCAGTGAAATCATCGCTCATGGTGTCGAACTCGCGGTTCAGGCGGTGTGGAAAGCGCATGTTAGCGCTTTCCACACGGTCTGGCATTGCGGGTGTTTCAGTCTTCGCTGTCAGCCTGGCGGCGTTCAGTGGCTTCTTTCGGCTCGGGCTGTTGGGCACCGGCTTGTTGCGTGGTTGTCTGCTCAGTTTCGTGCAGGCTTGGGAAGGGGAGATTAGGGATCTCGTGCATGTTTCGCGCTCCTCGCAAAGTCTGTTGATAGATCTGGTAGATCCGCGCTTTTACAAAGCTTGGGCAGGATACAGCAGGAGAAATGACAAATAGACTTTTATATCCATATGTTTCGACGGATGGGATTGTCTAGACAGGTCGAGAGGGGTGACGCAAAACAATGTGGGAGTGAGCCTGCTCGCGATAGCGGTGGATCAGTCAACAGATGTACCGACTGATGGATCGCTATCGCGAGCAGGCTCACTCCCACAGGAGGATGTGTTTTGCCTGAGGGTTACTTGCAGACTTCGGCGATCGCCTCAGCCAGCAGATCCAGTCGGGTTGCGTCGATTCCGGCGACGTTGGCCCGGCCAGTGCCCACCATGTAAACGCTGTGATGATCACGCAATTGTTTGACCTGCGCCGGCGACAAACCGGTGTAGGAAAACATCCCACGCTGCACGCCCATGTGCGCAAAGCGCTCACGCAAGCCGTGTGGCTCGAGCGCTTCCAGCAGACCGCTACGCAATTGGGCGATGCGCAAGCGCATGGCTTCCACCTCGTCGGCCCAAAGGCTTTTCAGCTCCGGATCGCCAAGGATGGTCGCGACCACGGCGGCGCCGTGATCTGGCGGCGTTGACCACAGGTTGCGGGCGATGTTGGCCAACTGGCTGCGGATATCCACCAGCTTCTCAGCGGTTTTCGCACAGACAATCAGCGCGCCGGTGCGGTCGCGGTACAAGCCGAAGTTCTTCGAGCAAGAGCTGGTGATCAACACTTCCGGCAACGCGTCGGCGAACAGACGGGTCGACCAGGCATCCTGTTCCAGGCCATCGCCGAAGCCTTGGTAAGCGAAATCGATCAGCGGCACCAGGTCGCGACTGCGCACCACGTCCAGCACGCGGCGCCAGTCGTCATGGGACAGGTCGAAACCGGTCGGGTTGTGGCAGCAGGCGTGCAGCAGCACCACATCGCCCTTCGGCGCTTCGTTGAGTACGGCCAGCATGGCGTCGACATCGAGGCGGTTATCGCTGCCGACGTACGGGTAATGACTGACCTTGACCCCGGCCGCCGCGAAAATGGTTTCGTGGATCGGCCAGGTCGGGTTGCTCAGCCACACGCCACGGCCGGGCAGGCAGTGGGCAATGAAGTCCGCACTCAGACGCAGCGCGCCGGTGCCACCCGGTGTCTGGGTGGCGCCAACGCGTTGTTCGGCGATCAGCGGCGAATCGGCGCCGAGCACCAATTCAATGATCGCCTTGCCGAACGCAGGCTCACCGTGGCCGCCGATGTAGGTCTTGGTGGTCTGGCGATCCACCAGGCGTTGCTCGGCGAGCTTCACGGACTGGGGAATCGGGGTCAGGCCCTGGGCGTCTTTATAGACACCCACGCCAAGGTCGAATTTGCGCGGGTTGGGGTCCTGCGCATAGGCCTCCATCAGGCCGAGAATCGGGTCGCCGGGCACTCGACCTATGGCGTCAAAATGCATTATTTGCGGCCCTCGGCGTCTTTGGCCACTTCGTCAGTGCGCGCGGCCATGATGAAATCGTTGCGGTGCAGACCCTTGATGGAGTGGCTCCACCAGGTCACGGTGACTTTGCCCCACTCGGTCAGCAGGCCCGGGTGGTGACCTTCGGCCTCGGAGATTTCGCCGACCGCGTTAGTGAACGCCAGCGCATGTTTGAAGTTCTTGAACAGGAAGATTTTTTCCAGCTGCATAACACCGTCGCGAACTTCGATGTTCCAGTCGGGGATCTGCTTGATTAGTACCGGCAATTCTTCGTCGCTGACCTGAGGGGCATCGGCGCGGCAGGCTTCGCAGTGGGCTTGGTTCAATGTGGACATGATGAGATTCCTGAAATCTGATTATTGGAATTCGACCGTCAGTACCCCCACGCTAAACCAAAGCGTCGGGTCCTGACAGGCTCACTTGATTCTAAAAGCTGCGGATCAAGCAGCTTTGGGCGGAAATTTGGGAGTGTGCAAGCCCAACTGCATGCCTTGCTTGACCATGCCCATGATGTCTTCATGGGCCAGATCGAACAGGCGCTCGAGGTTCGGCAAGACAAAGTACAGCGGTTGCAGGATGTCGATGCGATACGGCGTGCGCATGCATTCCAGCGGATCGAAGGCTTGATGTTCAGGCTCGTCCGACAGGCAGTAAACGGTTTCTTTGGGCGAAGAGAGAATGCCGCCGCCGTAAATGCGCAGGCCTTGTTCGGTATCCACCAGGCCGAACTCGATGGTCATCCAGTACAGGCGCGCCAGATACACGCGTTCTTCTTTGGAAGCCTGTAGGCCAAGTTTGCCGTAGGTGTGGGTAAATTCGGCGAACCAGGGGTTGGTCAGCAGCGGACAGTGGCCAAAGATCTCGTGGAAAATGTCCGGCTCTTGCAGGTAGTCCAGCTCTTCACGGGTGCGGATAAACGTCGCCACCGGAAACTGCTTGTTGGCCAGTAATTCGAAGAAGGTCTGGAAGGGGATCAGCGCCGGCACCCGGGCAACTTGCCACCCGGTGGTTTCGCCGAGGACTTTGTTGATCTCGCCAAGTTGCGGAATGCGGTCGTGGGGCAGACCGAGTTTTTCGATACCGTCCAGGTATTCCTGGCACGCACGGCCCTCGATCACTTTCAGTTGGCGGGTGATCAGCGTGTTCCACACCGCGTGTTCTTCGGCGGGGTAGTCGATAAAACCTTGCGCATCGGGCTCGCGAGCCACGTATTGCGTCTGCTTCATGCTGCTCTCCTGCTAGGGGATTTCGTTCTTGTTATGTCCTGCTATGGATCTAGAAATACCCCAAGGTGTAAGGCGTTGCAGCAGGTGTCAGGCGTCGAGAGTAGGAAAAATCGTCATTTTTCGTAAAGAATTCGTTACGGATTAGCCGCTATGGCGCAGGTATTGAGATTTTCGGGGTTGAATCAGTCCACAGGTGTCACATAATCTTGACGACAAAGTTGGCGCCTGCGCAGAAAATTCCTGACGCGGGCCCTCGATCACTCCTGTTTCGGGCCTTTATATGCGTATCAAAGTCCACTGCCAGAACCGCATCGGCATCCTGCGCGATATTCTCAACTTGCTGGTCGAGTACGGAATCAACGTCGCTCGCGGCGAGGTCGGCGGTGAGCACGGCAACGCGATCTACCTGCATTGCCCGAACCTGATCAACATCCAGTTCCAGGCCCTGCGTCCGAAATTTGAATCGATTGCCGGCGTATTCGGCGTCAAGCGCGTAGGCCTGATGCCCAGCGAGCGTCGGCACATGGAGCTCAATGCCTTGCTCGGTGCCTTGGAGTTTCCGGTGCTGTCGATCGACATGGGCGGCTCGATTGTCGCGGCCAACCGTGCGGCGGCTCAGTTGCTCGGGGTTCGGGTGGATGAAGTGCCGGGGATTCCGCTGTCGCGTTACGCCGAGGATTTCGACTTGCCGGAACTGGTGCGTGCCAACAAGTCGCGGATCAACGGCTTGCGGGTGAAGGTCAAGGGTGACGTGTTTCTGGCCGATATCGCGCCACTGCAATCGGAGCATGACGACAGCGAGGCGATGGCAGGTGCGGTGCTGACGTTGCACCGCGCCGACCGCGTCGGCGAGCGCATTTATAACGTGCGCAAGCAGGAGTTGCGCGGGTTCGACAGCATCTTCCAAAGCTCCAGGGTGATGGCGGCGGTGGTGCGCGAGGCGCGACGCATGGCGCCACTGGATGCGCCGCTCTTGATCGAAGGCGAGACCGGCACTGGCAAAGAGTTGTTGGCGCGGGCCTGTCACCTGGCCAGCCCGCGAGGGCAGTCACCCTTGATGGCGCTCAATTGCGCCGGTCTGCCGGAATCGATGGCCGAGACTGAATTGTTCGGCTACGGCCCCGGCGCTTTCGAAGGCGCAAGGGCTGAAGGCAAGCTTGGGCTGCTGGAATTGACGGCGGGCGGTACGCTGTTTCTGGATGGTGTCGGGGAAATGAGCCCGCGCTTGCAGGTGAAATTACTGCGTTTCCTGCAGGACGGTTGCTTCCGTCGTGTGGGCAGCGATGAAGAGGTTTATCTGGATGTGCGGGTGATCTGCGCGACGCAGGTCGACTTGTCCGAGTTGTGCTCGCGCGGCGAGTTTCGCCAGGATTTGTATCACCGTTTGAACGTGCTCTCGTTGCACATCCCGCCGCTGCGTGAATGCCTCGATGGACTGACGCCGCTGGTGGAACACTTCCTCGATCAGGCCAGCCGGCAGATTGGTTGTCCGCTGCCAAAACTGGCGCCGGCGGCGATGGAGCGGCTTAGTCATTACCACTGGCCGGGCAATGTCCGGCAATTGGAAAACGTGTTGTTCCAGGCGGTTTCGTTGTGTGAGGGCGGGACGGTCAAGGCCGAACATATTCGTCTGCCGGACTACGGTGTGCGTCAGCCGCTCGGCGATTTTTCGCTTGAGGGCGGGCTGGATGAGATTGTCGGGCGTTTTGAGAAAGCAGTGCTGGAGCGCCTGTATTCCGAGCATCCGAGCAGTCGTCAACTGGGCAAGCGGTTGGGGGTTTCGCACACCACCATTGCCAATAAATTGCGTGAGTACGAAGTCGGTAAGGACAACGGCATTTGACTGATCGTTCCCACGCTCTGCGTGGGAACGCCTCAACGGACGCTCCGCGTTCGGCTCTTGATGGGACGCGGAGCGTCCCGGGCTGCATTCCCACGCAGAGCGTGGGAACGATCATATGGACAACGGCATTTAAGATTGCCGCGAAGCGGCATAACACCGCCGGTTTTTCGTCTTCGATACATTTCCCCCAATCCCCTGAAAACCCCTCAAGTCCTTTGTTTGCCGGGCCCGGCACCGTCAGAAAAAAGTTGGTCTGCTAATTGCTTGTCGCTCAGCAGTACAGCAGTGGGCGGCAAACGTCCGGCATGCAGAGGAAAGACTGTGGATAAGTACCTTTATGTGGCAATGACCGGCGCCAGCCAGAATGCACTGGCGCAGAAGGCTCATGCCAACAACCTGGCAAACATCTCCACCAACGGTTTTCAGAAAGACCTGGAACAGGCTCGTTCGATGCCGGTGTTTGGTGACAGCTTTCCGGCGCGTGCCTTTGCCATGACCGAGCGTCCGGCCACCGACTTCTCGTCAGGTTCGATGGTAGAAACCGGCCGTGATCTGGATGTCGCAGTGACCGGCGACGGCTGGATTGCCGTGCAAAGCCCTGACGGCAGCGAAAGTTACGTGCGCACCGGTAGCCTGAACGTTGACGCCTTGGGCGTGCTGCGGGCCGGCAACGGTATGCCGGTGATGGGCAATGGCGGGCCGATCGCCGTGCCGCCCGAGCAGAAAATCGAAGTGGGCGAAGACGGCACGATCAGTATTCGTTCGATGGGTGAGGGCCCGCGGGTAATCGCTCAAGTCGACCGTATCAAGCTGGTCAACCCCGACCCGAAGAACATGACCAAAGGCCTGGATGGTTCAATCCACACCAAGGACGGCAAGCCGGCGCAAGCCGATGCGGGCGTCAAGCTGGTGTCTGGGTTCCTTCAGTCGAGCAACGTCAATGCCGTGGAAGAAATGACTTCGGTGCTGGCCTTGTCGAAGCAGTTCGAGCTGCACATCAAGATGATGAACACCGCCAAAGACGATGACCAGGCCATGGCTCGGGTCTTGCAGATCAGCTAATTACCAGAACGTCGCGCCGTAAAACAGGCGCACGAGGAGAATCGAAATGCTTCCGGCTCTATGGGTTGCCAAAACAGGTCTGTCCGCCCAGGACACCAACCTGACCACCATTTCCAACAACCTGGCGAACGTATCGACCACGGGTTTCAAACGTGATCGCGCCGAGTTCCAGGACTTGCTGTACCAGATCAAACGTCAGCCTGGCGCCCAGTCGACCCAGGACAGCGCACTGCCGACCGGTCTGCAAGTGGGTACCGGTGTGCGCATTGTCGGCACCCAGAAAAACTTCACCGCCGGCAGCCTGCAGACCACTGAGCAGCCACTCGACCTGGCGGTCAATGGTCGCGGTTTCTTCCAGATCCTGCAGCCGGATGGCACCACGTCCTACACCCGTGACGGCACGTTCCACCTCGATTCCAATGGTCAGGTCGTGAATGCCAGCGGTTTCGCTCTGGAACCGGCGATCGTGGTCCCGAACAACGCCCAGAGTTTTACGGTCGGTACGGACGGCACGGTGTCCATCACCGTTCCCGGCAACGCGGCCTCTCAGGTGATCGGCAACCTGCAAACCGCCGACTTCATCAACCCGGCCGGTCTGCAAGCGGTCGGTAACAACCTGTTCCTGGAAACCGCGGCCAGCGGCGCACCACAAGTCGGCACCCCGGGCCTGAACGGTTTCGGTACCACGCTGCAGAACACCCTGGAAGGTTCCAACGTCAGCACCGTTGAAGAGATGGTCAACATGATCACCACTCAGCGCGCTTACGAGATGAACTCCAAGGTGATCTCCACCGCCGACCAGATGCTCTCGTTCGTAACGCAGAATCTGTAATCAAGTCTATGAGGCGGCATGAAGCCGCCTGCAGCACCGTGAGGTAGGGTCATGAATCGCTTTGTATCTGTTCTGGCACTGAGTGGGGTGGTCTCGCTTGCAGGCTGCGTCGCGCCGACGCCCAAGCCCAATGACCCTTATTACGCCCCGGTGTTGCCGCGCACGCCGTTGCCGGCTGCCGCCAACAATGGCTCGATCTATCAGGCCGGTTTCGAACAAAACCTGTACAGCGACCGCAAGGCGTTCCGGGTCGGTGACATCATCACCATCACCCTGAACGAGAAGACCCAGGCCAGCAAGAACGCCAACTCCCAGGTCGGCAAGACCAGCAAGACCAGCATTGGCCTGTCCTCATTGTTTGGCAGTACGCCCAACACGAATAACCCGCTCGGCAGCGGCGATCTGAGTCTGGATGCCAGCTACAACGGCGACCGCGCAACCAAGGGCGATAGCAAGGCCGGGCAGGGCAACAGCCTCACCGGTTCGATCACCGTGACCGTCGCCGACGTGTTGCCCAACGGGATCATTGCGGTGCGCGGCGAGAAGTGGATGACCCTCAATACCGGTGATGAGCTGGTGCGGATTGCCGGCCTGGTTCGCGCCGATGACATCGCCACCGATAACACGGTTTCGTCGACGCGCATTGCCGATGCGCGTATCACCTACTCGGGCACCGGTTCGTTTGCCGATGCGAGTCAGCCAGGCTGGTTCGACCGTTTCTTCCTCAGCCCGCTGTTCCCTTTCTAGGTGGCTACGTTGAACTTCAAAAGTCTCATGGTGGCCGCTCTGTTGCTGTCCGCAGCCTTCAACGCTCAAGCTGAGCGTCTGAAGGATATCGCCAGCATTTCCGGCGTGCGGACCAACCAATTGATCGGTTACGGCCTGGTGGTCGGGCTTAACGGCACCGGCGACCAGACGACCCAGACCCCGTTCACCCTGCAGACCTTCAACAACATGCTCTCGCAGTTCGGCATCAAGGTGCCGCCAGGTTCGGGCAACGTACAACTGAAGAACGTCGCAGCGGTGTCGATCAGTGCTGAATTGCCGGCGTTTGCCAAGCCGGGTCAACAGGTCGACATCACCGTTTCTTCCATCGGTAACTCCAAAAGCCTGCGCGGTGGCACCTTGCTGCTGACACCGCTCAAGGGTATCGATGGCAACGTCTACGCCATCGCCCAGGGCAACCTGGTGGTCGGCGGTTTCGATGCGGAAGGTCGTGACGGTTCGAAGATCACCGTCAACGTTCCGTCGGCGGGTCGTATCCCGGGTGGTGCGTCGGTCGAGCGTTCAGTTCCAAGCGGTTTCAACCAGGGCAACAGCCTGACCCTGAACCTCAACCGTTCGGACTTCACCACCGCCAAGCGCGTGGTCGACAAGATCAACGATATGCTCGGCCCTGGCGTTGCCCAGGCCATCGACGGCGGCTCAATTCGCGTCACGGCGCCTTTGGACCCGAGTCAGCGGGTCGACTATCTGTCGATTCTTGAAAACCTTGAAGTCGATCCGGGCCAGGCGGTGGCGAAAGTCATCATCAACTCCCGTACCGGCACCATCGTCATTGGCCAGAACGTGAAAGTGTCCCCGGCCGCCGTGACCCACGGCAGCCTGACCGTGACCATTACCGAAGACCCGATCGTCAGCCAGCCTGGCCCTTTGTCCAACGGACAGACAGCCGTCGTGCCGCGCTCGCGGGTCAACGCCCAGCAGGAAGCCAAGCCGATGTTCAAGTTCGGCCCGGGCACCACCCTCGACGAAATCGTGCGTGCGGTGAACCAGGTCGGCGCGGCGCCGGGTGATTTGATGGCCATCCTCGAAGCACTGAAACAGGCCGGCGCGCTGCAAGCCGACCTGATCGTGATCTGAGGACAGCGACCATGGACATGCGCAAGGCCGGCACACTCAGCACCAGTGATTCGGGGTCTTACTCGGACCTCAATCGCCTGAACCAGCTCAAGGTCGGCGACAAGAACAGCGACGGCAATATGCGTAAGGTCGCGCAGGAGTTCGAATCGCTGTTTCTCGGTGAAATGCTCAAGTCCATGCGTTCGGCCACCGAAGCGCTGGGCAAGGACAACCCGCTCAACACGCCGGCCGCCAAGCAATACCAGGAAATGTACGACCAGCAATTAGCGGTTTCCATGTCCCGCGAAGGCGGGGGTATTGGTCTGGCGGATGTGCTGATGCGGCAGATGTCGAAGAACAAACCGCTGGCGCCAGGTGAGGCTGAGGCTGCATCTGCGGCGAAACAGGCGGCGGCGAAAGCGGCCGTCCAAACCCCGATAGACGCAGGCACGACGGGCACCAATGGTCCGTTGTCGCGCCTCAATGGTCAGCGTCCGTTGTGGGCGTCGCGCTCGGGCAGGGTGCCGATGCACACCGCCGATCACACTAATGATGTGGCGATGCTCAATCAGCGGCGCCTGGCGCTGCCGCCGAAACTGGCGGACCGTTTGCTCGCCGGGCTGGTGCCGTCGGTCACGAACACTGCGGCCACTGCCGTGACCGCGCAGACCCGGATCCAGTTGCCGCAGAACGCCAAGACTGGCGCCGGCCCGCTGTTCAACGGCGATTGGCTGGCCTCGCAGACGGACACATCGTCAAAGGGGCAGATGCAGATTTATGGTCGCGCCATGGCGCAGATTCCTTTGGCTCCCGCGAAAAAAGCCTTCAGCTCCGCCGACGAATTCGTCAACACCATGTTGCCGCTGGCCAAGGAAGCCGCCGACCGCATTGGCGTCGATCCACGTTACCTGGTGGCTCAGGCCGCACTGGAAACCGGCTGGGGCAAATCGGTCATGCGCGCCCAGGATGGCAGCAGCAGCCACAACCTGTTCGGCATCAAGGCCGGCACCAGCTGGAAGGGGGATTCGGCGCGAGCGATCACCAGCGAATTCCGCAATGGCGAGATGGTCAAGGAGACGGCCGAGTTCCGTTCCTACGATTCGTACAAAGACAGCTTCCATGACCTGGTGACTTTGCTGCAGACCAATAATCGCTATCAAGATGTGGTGAAGTCTGCCGATAACCCAGAACAGTTTGTACGCGAGTTGCAGAAAGCCGGGTATGCAACCGACCCGGCCTACGCGAGCAAGATTTCGCAGATAGCCAAGCAGATGACGAGTTACCAAAACTACGCTGCGGCGGGCGCTACCACCACGCCTTTATAGGCACAAGGCATAAGGTCTGAACCATGAGTTTGCTCAATATCGGGATGTCGGGTCTGGCGGCTAGCCAATCCTCCTTGTCTGTGACAGGCAACAACATTGCCAACGTCGACACCGCCGGTTATTCGCGTCAGCAAACCGTGCAGAGCACCAAGGCTTCGCAGCAGTTCGGTAATGTGTTTATCGGCACCGGGACGACCCTGGCGGACGTTCGCCGGGTATACAACTCCTACCTCGATGCTCAGTTGCGCACCGCCACTTCACTCAACAGTGAAGCCTCGTCGTACCAGGCTCAGGCCACTCCGCTGGACGCCACGCTGTCGGATACCAACACCGGGTTGACCGGCGTTCTGCAAAAATTCTTCACCTCCCTGCAGGGTGTTTCGTCATCGGCAACCGACGATACGTCGCGCCAGTCGGTGTTGACCGGCGCCCAGGCGTTGAGCAATCGCTTCAACACCGTCGCCAAGCAATTGAACGACCAGAACACCACCCTCAATGGCAGCCTGTCCGACATGGCGACCAAGGTGAACAAGCTGGCCACGTCGATTGCATCGCTCAACCAGAAAATTGGTGAGGTTTCCACCAGCGGCGGTCAGCCGAACGACTTGCTCGACAGCCGTAACGAAGCGGTACGTCAGCTGTCCGAGCTGGTCGGCGCCCAAGTGGTCGAGCGCGGCACCAGCTACGACATATACGTCGGCAGCGGCCAGCCGTTGGTGATCGGCAACACCACCAACACCCTGGGCACCGTGCCGAGCAAAGACGATCCGTCGCGCATGGCGCTGCAAATGGATCGCGGCTCCAGCACCATCGACATCACGTCGGTGGTCAGTGGTGGCGAAATCGGCGGCCTGCTCACCTATCGCAAGGAAGTGCTCGACCCGTCGCTCAACGAGCTGGGGCGTGTGGCCCTGGTGATGGCTGACCAGATCAACAGTCAGCAGGCGCAGGGCATCGACAAGAACGGTGAATTCGGCGCGGCGATTTTCAACAACATCAACAGCGCCGCACTGATCAGCCAGCGCAGCATTGGTCAGGCGGGTAACAGCGCAGGCTCGGGCAACCTCGATGTCACCATCAAGGACACCGGCAAGCTGACCACCAGCGATTATCAGGTGACGTTCACCACCGCAACCGACTACACCGTCAAGCGTTCTGACGGCACCGCCATGGGCGCCTTCAGCACCTTGACCACGCCGCCTCCGGTGATCGATGGTTTCAGCCTGTCACTGAACGGCGGAGCCCTGAGCGCTGGCGACAGCTTCAAGGTGACCCCGACTCGCGGTGCCGCAGCCAGCATCCAGACGGTCCTGACTGACCCGAAAAAGATCGCGGCGGCAGCGCCATTGAGCGGTGTGGCCAGCTCCAAAGCCTCGGGCACTTACACCCAGCCGACGCTGACCAGCACGCTGGACATCTACAGCCCGGCGGCTCAGGCCGACATGCAGACGGGGCTCAAGTACTCGACGCCAGTGAAGGTGACGTTCGGTTCCCCGAGCGGTGGCAGCCAGACTTACAACCTGAGTGACGCCCAAGGCAACCCGTTGGGTAGCGGCACCATTGTTCCGGGTCAGAACAACACCTTGAACCTGACCGTGCCCATGATCGATGCCAGCGGCAACCCGATCATGGGCGGCGCTCCGCCGGTGCAGAAAACCTTCACCGTGCAAACCACGGTGGGTGGTTCGCCAGCCAACGGCGAAAGCTTCTCGATCTCCCTGACCGGTGCGGCATCCTCGGACAACCGCAACGCTCAAGCGCTGGTCGGTTTGCAAACCAAACAGACCGTGGACACCGGTTCGGCGAGCAAGGGCATCAGCCTGACCGACGCCTACAACACGCTGGTGACCAACGTCGGGACCAAAGCCGCTCAAGGCAAGTCTGACAGTGCCGCCACCACAGCGATCCTGGCCCAGGCCAAGGGCGCCCGTGATTCCCTGTCCGGGGTCGACCTGGATGAGGAAACCGGCAACCTCGTCAAATACCAGCAGTACTACACCGCGTCTTCGCAGATCATCAAGGCTGCGCAGGAAATTTTCAGCACGCTGATCAACAGCCTTTAAGGAGTCGTAATTCATGCGCATTTCTACCGCCCAGTATTACGAGACAACCGCTGCCAACTATCAGCGCAACTTCAACAAGGCGATCGCGACCAGCAATGAAGCCAGCAGCCTGACGCGCGTCAACACCGCCGCTGATGATCCGGTCGGTGCCGGTCGTTTGCTGCAGCTCGGTCAGCAGAGCGCAATGCTGGATCAGTACAACGGCAACATCAGTTCGACCAAGAGTTCATTGAGCCTGCAGGAAACCACCCTGGATTCCATTGGCACCGCCTTGCAGCGCGCCAAGGAAATCGCCCTCAGTGCCAACAACGGCATCGCCACTGACAACGACCGTAAAGCGTACGCCTCGGAATTGGGCCAGATCCAGCAACAGGTGCTCGGCCTGATGAACTCCAAGGATGCCTCCGGCAACTTCCTGTTCTCCGGTTCGAAAACCGACACCCCGCCTTATTCACAGAATTCCGACGGCACCTACACCTACAACGGTGACCAGACCAGCATCAATCTGGGCATCGGCGATGGTTTGTCGGTGGCGACCAACACCACTGGCTGGGATGCGTTCCAGCAGACCATCAATACCAGCCGCACCCAGGCCACCATGACCGCTCCGGCGGTGGATGATGGTCGGGTGGTCCTGTCCAATGGTCAGGTCAGCAACAGCGCAACCTACGACGCCAAGTTCGCCAGCGGCCAGCCGTACACGGTTACCTTCCTGAGCAGCACCCAGCTGAAGATCACCGATGGGTTGGGCAACGACGTAACGACCGAGGCCAGCCAGAACGGCGCGTTCAGCAACAGCAACGGCGCCAACCAGGTGGTCAACTTTCGGGGTGTCGACCTGAACTTGAACATCAACCTCAAGTCGGGCGATGTGCCGGACACCGTGATTGCCGGTCACACCTTCCAGTTGTCGGCCTCGCCGGACTCGTTCAACGCCACGCGCAGCGCCGGCAACGCGTCCACAACGGTCATCACAGGTTCCGCCATCACCAACCCTGCGGCCTACAACGCTGCGTTCCCGACGGGTGGGGCGGTCCTCAAGTTCACCAGCGCCACGGCCTTCGATCTGTACGCTGCACCGGTGACCGCCGACAGTCGCCCCGTGTCTTCGGGCGCCGTGGTGGCCGGTCCTCCGTCGACGGCCACTGCTGCGGGCGTGACATTCACCCTGGGCGGTGGTGCACCTGCCGCCAACGATCAGTTCGCGGTCCAGTCCAACGATCACCAGACCCAGAACGTGCTCGACACGTTGGGCAAGATGATCAGCGCCATGAGCGCGCCGGTCGATGGCAACACGAACGCCAAGCAGCAATTCCAGGCGGCTATGGATTCGGGCCTCGCGAATCTGGAGAGCGCCAGCAACCAATTGGGTTCGGCCATCACGTCGATCGGTGCGCGCGGTCAGTCGCTGGACGATCAGTCCACCACTAACCAGAGCCTGGGTCTGGCGAACACGTCGACCCAGTCGTCGATTCGTGATTCCGACCCTGCCGAAGTCATGACGCGCCTGACTCTGCAGCAGACCATGCTGCAAGCCGCGCAACTGGCGTTCAGCAAGATCACTTCGCTGGGGCTGTTCAACAAAATCTGACGGCAGCCGGGCGCGCAAGCGTCCGGTGACCGCTGACCCTCCCATATCTACTGTCTTTTTCCGCGGTTCCAAGGGCTCGCTTTTCCGGGCGAGCTCTCGCCGCCTGCGAGTCCGCCGTGAATTCACTCCCTCTTGTCAGCCTTGTCATTCCTGCCTTCAATCCGCGCTTTTTTGGTCGGGCGTTGCACAGTGCCGTGAGCCAGGGCTATGGCAATCTCGAGGTCATTGTTTGCGACGATAGCCGTGGCACTGAAATCGAAGAGATGGTCGATTCGTTGAGCGGGCAGACGGATGTCGTCGTGCGCTATGTGCGCAATCCCCGCACGCTCGGACTGGTGGGAAACCTGCAAGTCTGCCTGGAAGAAGCGCAAGGCGAGTTCATCAAGTTTCTTTGCGATGATGACCAATTGTTCGCTACGTGCCTTGAGCGTCAGGCACAAGTGCTCATCGATCGTGAAGATGTGAATCTGGTACTGGCCCAGCGGTTGTTCTGGGATGCCGATGATTTGCCTTTGCCTTCGCGGCTTGAAAACACACCGCTTTCCCCGGTGTGCGGGCTGTTCAAGGGTGAAGACCTGCTGGCGATCTTCGAGAATTTCCCGGTCAATATCCTCGGCGGTTTCAGCAATGCCATGTTCCGTCGTGCCGATGTGCTGGAGTTGTTGCCGGCCTTGACTCAACCCGGTCATTGTTTTGTCGCGACCCTGGATTTCGCCTTGTACATGTGCCTGCTGCGGCGCGGCAATCTGGTGGTGTCCAATCATGTGTTGAGTGTCGAGCGCCTGTACCCGGAGCGTTTGAGCGGTCAACAATCGATGAAGGATTCGGTCGAGGCCGAGCGGCAATGGCTGTTGCAGATGCTCAAGGCCCGCAGCGGCGAATCCGCGCCAGCGCCGGGTTGGGTTCGCTACCTGCCGTTGACCAAGGCCGACGAGTTGCCTCGGGTTTGGGAAGAGTTACCGCTGAGCCGAACCCTGGGTACCAAACAGACCACCCAGGACTGGCATGTCGGCATCGCCAGTGTCAGTTTCTCCGAGCTGTACGCCCAGTGGCTGGCGTGCCGCTGCCTCACGGACGGTCAGCGCACATTGTTGCCCGAAACATTGGTGAGCTGGCCGCGCACGCCAAAAATCGTCCCGATCATTATTGATGAGCAGGGCAGCCGCTCAGCGCTGGACCAAACGTTGCAAACCCTGGCCGCGCAAGACTATCCACCTGAACTGACACTGGTGTTGTCCTCGGCGTGCATGGAAGCCGAACTGGATGAGCGGATTTTCCGTTTGCCGCTGCAAGATGACTGGCAGCAGCAAATCAATGATCTGTTGCCACAACTGGACGGGGCCGACTGGTTCTACCTGCTGCGTGCCGGCGATCGCTTGGTGGCGCCGGCCTTGCTGGTAATGGCTGAGCGGATTGCCCTTTCGCGCACGCTGAAATGCCTGTACAGCGATGAAGGTGGCCTGCGGCAGGGCGAGTCGGCCGAGCCGGCGTTCAAGCCAGACTTTAACCTGGACTTGATGCGCAGCTACCCCTATGTGGG
Source organism: Pseudomonas arsenicoxydans (assembly GCF_900103875.1). Taxonomy (NCBI): domain Bacteria; kingdom Pseudomonadati; phylum Pseudomonadota; class Gammaproteobacteria; order Pseudomonadales; family Pseudomonadaceae; genus Pseudomonas; species Pseudomonas arsenicoxydans. The sequence goes on from NZ_LT629705.1 coordinate 2,843,168, forward strand.
ACGAGCGCTGGCGTTTGACCGTGAAGCGTTCCTGGCGTTGGGCGGTTTTGATTCCGTCTTTGGCGAACTGGCCCCTCACGATGTGCTCTGGCGTCTGGTCGAGAATGACGGCCCGCAAGTGATCGGACACGTTGCCGAAATCCTCCTGGAGTCGCCGTTCGACCTTGCCAAGTGGCTGTCCCAGTCTGAAGTGGTCAATAACAACCCGCTGTTGCTGCAAGCGCACCTGGACCGCATGGGCATCGCACATGTTATTCGCGACGCGGGTTCGACGTTGCTTAACCGGGTTGACTATCACCATGAGGGTCGTCCGTTAGTGTCGATCGTCATCGTTGGCAAGGATCAGACCATCGCCATGCAGCGCTGTGTGGAGAGCCTGCTGGAAAAAACCGCCTACAGCGAATATGAGTTGCTGCTTGTCGACAACGGTAGCGAAAGCGCCGAGGCCCACGCGTGGCTGACGGGTATGGCGCAGTTGGGCAGCGAGCGGATTCGTGTGTTGACGTATCCACAGCAAGGCAATGGCGCGGCGGTGCGCAACTTCGCCGTGAAGCAGGCTGTTGGCGACTACGTGCTGATGCTTAACCCATACACCGTGATCACTCAGAGCGACTGGCTGGATGAATTGCTCAATCACGCACAACGACCGGAAGTCGGCGTGGTGGGGGCGAAGGTGTTCAACCCGGATGGACGGGTCCTGCACGCGGGCCTGATTCTTGGTTTGCAAGGGCCGGCAGGCGTGCCGTTTTACGGCGAATCGCTGAACGCTGCGGGTTATATGTATCGCCTGCAGGTGGTCCATGACTTGAGTGCCGTCGGCGCTGATTGCCTGATGATCCGCAAAGCCGTATTTGACGCGGTCGGTGGCCTTGACGAGCAGAACCTGGGCCAGAGCCTCAACGAAGTGGACCTGTGCCTGCGTGTGGGTCAGGACGGTTATCTGGTGGTTTGGACACCCTTTGCCAAACTGGCCCTGGGCGCCCAGCCAGCAGTAACGTTGTCAGAGGCCGAACAGGCCTCGCGCAGCCAGGAACAGGAAGTGTTTTATAAACGCTGGCTGCCCATCGTTGCTCGCGATCCGGCCTACAACGTCAATTTGTCGTTGCACGGGTTGGGCGGCTCGAGCTTCAGCCTTGAGCCGGGCCTGCGTGCCGGCTGGAGCCCGTTCTCGAAATCTCAGTTGCCGACAATTCTTGCACTGCCGGTCAATGCCTCGGCCATTGGTCACTACCGCGTGACGCAGCCCTTGATCGAACTGGAAGCGGCGGGCAGGGCTCACGGACGTATTCACTACAACTTGCCGTCGATCATTGAGGTCGAGCGTCAGTCACCTGACGTGATCATCCTGCAGGGTCGTTACTCCGAAGGACCGATCAACGAGATTCCGGGCCTGATAACCTATTCCAGTGCTCGACGGATTTACGAGCTGGATGACTATGTCATCAACGTCCCCCATCGCAATGCGCATATCCGCAACATGCCGGGCAAGGACGAGATGGAGAAATTGGTACGGCGCGCGATCGGCATGTGCGACCGCGTGGTGGTTTCCACCGACGCGCTGGGCAACGCATTGTCGGACATGCATGACGACATTCGTGTCGTGCCAAACATGCTGGCCAAGCACTTGTGGAGCGACATGCGCAGCCAGCGCCGCACTTCAAAAAAACCTCGGGTCGGCTGGGGCGGCGGTACCAGTCACCACGGCGACCTGGCAGTGATTGCCGACGTGGTTCGCGAATTGGCCAACGAAGTCGACTGGGTGTTCTTCGGCATGTGCCCGGATGATTTGCGTCCCTACATGCATGAGTTCCATGGGGTGATCGGGCTGGACGTCTACCCGGCGAAGCTCGCCAGTCTGAACCTGGACCTGGCGCTGGCACCGTTGGAATTCCACATCTTCAACGACTGCAAGAGCAACCTGCGTCTTCTGGAGTACGGGGCCTGCGGCTACCCGGTGATCTGCACCGACACTGAGGCTTATCGCGGGTATCTGCCATGTACCCGGATCAAAACCAACTCCACCGATGAATGGCTGCAAGCGATCCGCATGCACCTGGCCGACCCGGACGCGAGTTACCGTATGGGCGATGAGTTGCGCGAGGTGGTTCTGCGCGACTACGTGTTGCGCGGCGACAATCTGCGCTACTGGGAAAATGGCTGGTTGGCGGACTGATCATCTGCCGCCTCCCCCCAAAAAAAAGGCGACCTTGAGTCGCCTTTTTTTTGCGTGCGGGTTGACTGATTGCCGATGATTTTTCGGTGTGGCTCAAGCTTCTGGTTGGCACTGTCGATATCTGTCCAGGGATTTGGTTTTTTCACAACAAGGCAAGGAAGAAGACATGGCAGTTATTAACGGAACAAACGGCACGGATACGCTGATAGGCAGTAATGGAGATGACGTCATCAATGGACTGCGCGGCGACGACGTGCTGATCGGCGGCGCTGGCGCGGACAAGCTCGACGGCGGTGCAGGGTTCGATACGGCGGATTATTCCTGGTCCTCGGCCGGCATTAACATCGACCTGCGTAGCGGCATCAGCCTGCCCGGTATCGGCGGCGATGCCGAAGGCGATACGCTGAAAAATATCGAGAAGGTCATTGGAAGCGACTATGACGATACCTTCACCAGCACGCTGGCAGGCCGGACACTTGAAGGCGGCAGAGGTGATGACACCTATATCGTTAACGCTGGCGGCACCAAAATCATCGAGCAGGGTTGGGGGGGAGGGTTAAACGACCAGATTCTCACCAGTCTGTCTCACTACACCATGGACGACAACATCGAGCGCCTGACCTATACCGGGGCCGGCAAATTCACCGGTTACGGCAATGCCAGCGATAACGTGATCACCGGCGGTGCCGGCAATGATGTGCTGCTAGGCGGTGGCGGTGCCGATCATTTGATCGGTGGCGCAGGTTGGGACACGGCAAGCTACACCGACAGCACCGAGGGCCTGGTTTTCGATCTCAAGTACGGCTCTAACACTTCCGGTATCGCAGTCGGCGACACCTATACCGATATCGAAGCGATCCGTGGCTCGAACCATGACGACGTGTTTATGAACGTTGCGGGGTTCAAGTCTCTGGACGGTGCCGATGGTTTTGACACGGTGGATTACTCGATGTCGGAACAGGGCATCACCCTCGATATCCGCAATGGCATGGGCAAGCCTGGCATTGGCGGCGATGCCGAAGGCGTTACGCTGAAAAACATCGAGCACGTCGTTGGCACGATCTGGGATGACGTCTACGTCATCAACACTCGCGGTATCACGATCTCCGAGCGCGACATCTCCGCGAGCAACGACGAAATCCGTACCAGCCTGGCTTCCTACACCATGGACGCCAACATCGAAGCGCTGACTTACACCGGGAAAGCCTCGTTCACCGGTTACGGTAATGCTGGCGACAACACCATCACTGGCGGTGCGGGTAACGATGTGCTGATCGGTGGCGAAGGCGCGGACCATTTGATCGGTGGTGCGGGCCTGGACACGGCGAGCTATGCCGACAGTGCGGTGGGTGTGACGGTTGATTTGGTGTCGGGGCAGCAAAGCACCGGTGCGGCGCTGGGCGATACGTACACGAGCATCGAGCTCATCCGTGGCTCGAACTACGACGACCATTTTGTAGCGAATGACGCGCCGGTCGGCTTCGATGGCGGGGACGGTTTTGATACCGTCGATTACTCCTGGTCCGATGGTGCAGTCACGGTCGATATCAGAGACGGCGTCGGCAAGCCTGGCGTGGGTGGCAGTGCTGAAGGTGACACTTTGACCAACATTGAAAAGGTCATCGGTTCGTACGCGGGCGATTCCTTCACCAGTTCCATCGGCGGCGTTACGTTCGAAGGTGGCCGAGGCGACGACGTCTACAACATCAACGCCGAGGGCGTGAAAATCATTGAGCAAGACTTCCTCGGTGGCAACGATGAGGTGCGCACAAGCCTGGCGGTGACGACGCTGGACTCATTCATCGAGAAACTGACATACACCGGCACCGGCGACTTCACCGGTTATGGCAACGATCTTGAGAACACCATTCAGGGTGGCCAGGGTAACGATCTGCTGTTCGGCGGTGACGGTGCAGACATTTTCATCGGTGGCGAAGGCGTGGATGTCGTCAGTTACGGCGACAGCAGTGTCGGCGTCAACCTCGACCTGATGACGCGAGAGCAGACTGGAATCGCCTCGGGTGACCAATACATTGATATCGAGATCCTGCGTGGCAGTCACTTCAACGACACGCTGACAGGCAACCTTATCTCCAGCAATTACTTTGAGGGCGGTCTGGGCAATGACGTCATTCACGGTGGCTGGGTCGCCGATCACCTGTATGGCGGATTGGGGCCTGCGAACGGGCCTTCTGCCGAGGTTGATACGGGCAGTGCTCCCCAGGCCGACATGCTGTACGGCGGCGAGGGCGACGACGTTATTGTCACCGCGGTCGATGATCGGGGAAGCTTCGCCTATGGCGAAGGTGGCAATGACAACATCACAGTGGCCAGCGGAACGGCCGATGGCGGTGCAGGCGAAGATGTATTGACGGGCACGGGCAATCAATACGTGTTGCTGGGCGCAGAGGGTAATGATCAGTTGTTCTTGAACGCCGGTGGTTTCGCCAACGGAGGAGAGGGCGACGATACCTATACCGTCAACACCAGTAACCTGGTGACGATCCGTGATGACGGTCAGGGCATGTTCGGCAATGACACGCTGATACTGAACAACGTTGCCAGCGCTGCTGACCTGAATCTCATGCGGGTGGGCGATGATCTTTATCTCTTCAGTCGCGCTGATCAGCAGGCTGTGGTGCCCGACCATGGTGTGAAACTGCAGGATTGGTACGCAGGCGCCAACACCATCGAAAGTTTCAAGGCTGCCAATGGAGACGTCCTCCCGGTTAGTGCGGATGCGTTCAGTATGTTTGGATGACATCCTCGGCCACTCGCCTTCGAATGTTTTGTGCCATTGAAGGTATTTGAGCCGTAACAAGGGGGAATCCGGTCGTGACTGATCCGGGTTCCCCTTTTTCGTTCTGGCCTCAGCGCTTGGCTGTTTCTTGTCATGCGTTTGCCTTGCAGCGGCGTCGCCCGCTGGACGCCTGGAGCTGGCGCGTTTCCTGCAAGTCCCCTTTATATCGCCATAAAACGAGCACTTGCAGCGTAGCGGGCAGTACATACAGCGGCGTTGAGCGTTTTATCCAGAAGGCCTGCAAAAGCTTGATACAGCTTGGCTGAGCCCTGTGACGAACAAGAGAGGGTAGAGGATGAAGGCAGTTATTTTGGCGGGTGGCCTGGGCACGCGAATCAGCGAAGAGTCGCACCTCAAGCCCAAGCCGATGATCGAGATCGGCGGCAAGCCAATTCTCTGGCACATCATGAAGCAGTACTCCGCGCACGGAATCCACGATTTCGTGATCTGCCTTGGCTATAAGGGCTACGCGATCAAGGACTTCTTCGCCAACTACTTCCTGCACACCTCCGACGTCACCTTCGACATGTGCAACAACCGCATGGACGTTCACCAGAACTACAGCGAACCGTGGCGCGTCACATTGATCGACACCGGCGAAGACACCATGACCGGTGGCCGTCTGCGCCGCGCCGCGCGTTATCTGGAGGGCGAAAAAGCCTTCTGCTTTACCTACGGAGACGGTGTCTCGGACCTTAATATCGGCGCATTGGTGGACTTTCACCTGGCCCACGGCAAGCTCGCTACCGTCACCGCCGTGCAACCGCCGGGACGTTACGGCGCCCTGGAACGCGACGGTGACAGTGTCAAAGGCTTCATCGAAAAACCACGGGGCGACGGCGGCTGGATCAATGGCGGCTTCTTCGTCCTGTCGCCCAAGGTGTTGCCGTACATCGGCGACGACCAGACTTCCTGGGAAGCAGAGCCCCTGGCGGCATTGGCCAGTGAAAGCCAGCTGCAGGCGTTCCAGCACGACGGTTTCTGGCATCCGATGGACACCCTGCGTGACAAGAATCACCTCGAAGCGTTGTGGCAGAGCGGGGAGGCCCCATGGAAGCAATGGGACTGAGTCCGGAGTTCTGGCGCGGCAAGCGGGTTCTGGTCACCGGGCACACCGGTTTCAAGGGCAGTTGGTTGACGCTGTGGCTGCAAAGCCTGGGAGCCGAGGTCGTTGGGTTCTCCCTTGACCCGTCCACCGAACCGAGCCTGTTCGAATTGGCACGGGTGCACGAAGGCATCAACGATCAGCGCGGTGACCTGCGTGACTTGGGGACGCTGCTTGAAATCATCGCCGAGACCGAGCCAGAGATTGTCTTGCACCTGGCGGCCCAGCCGCTGGTGCGTGAAGGTTATCGCGACCCGCTGGGCACCTATTCCAGCAACGTCATGGGCACCCTGAATCTGCTTGAAGCGATTCGTCAGGTCGGCTGCGTGCGTGCCTGCGTGCTGGTGACCACCGACAAGGTCTACGCCAATCAGGAATGGCTGTGGCCGTACCGCGAAGACGAAGCCCTCGGTGGACACGATCCTTACAGCAGCAGCAAAGCCTGCTGCGAATTGTTGGCGCAGTCTTACGCCGCCTCGTTCTTCCCGGCCGAGAAGCATGCCGAGCACGGTCTGGCATTGGCCACGGCGCGCGCCGGTAACGTGCTGGGCGGTGGTGATTTTGCACCGGAGCGACTGATTCCCGATGTGCTCAAGGCGTGGTCCGCCGACGAACCGGTGACCCTGCGTTACCCGCAAGCCGTGCGCCCGTGGCAACACGCGCTGGAACCGCTGGCCGGTTACCTGCAACTGGCCGCCGGCCTCTATGAACAAGGTCCGGCGTTTGCCGGTGCGTGGAACTTCGGCCCGAGCGAAGCGGACATGTGCAGCGTCGGCGAAGTCGTCGAATTGCTCGCCAGCCGCTGGCCGCAGGCCCGTGGTTTGCGCATCGAGCCGAGTGATTTGCATGAAGCCGGCCTGCTGCGCCTGGACAGCAGCCGCGCCCGTCAACTGTTGGCGTGGCAGCCGCGCTGGTCGTTGCAAGAGTGCCTGACCCACACGCTCGACTGGCACTTGGCGTGGCAGAACGGCAATGACATGCGCGCCGTAACGCTGGGCCAGTTGAACCAGTACCGAGGCGCGCTGTGAGTGAGTTTCTGTTGCAGCCGTTGCCCCTGGCCGGACTGTTCAGCGTGCAGCACAAACGCTTTGAAGATGAGCGCGGGCATTTCGCGCGGCTGTTCTGCGAAGGCAGCCTGAGTGCGTTTGGCGAGCCGTTTCATATCCGCCAGATCAACCACTCTTGCACCCGCGAGCGCGGCAGCGTGCGTGGCCTGCATTACCAGAATGCCAGCGCGCCGGAAGCCAAGTTGATCACCTGCCTGCGCGGTGAAGTCTGGGACGTGGCAGTTGATTTGCGCCCCGGCTCCGAAACCTTCCTGCACTGGCACGCCGAACACCTGCGTGCCGGCGACGGTCGCAGCCTGCTGATCCCGGCCGGGTTCGCCCACGGTTTCCAGACCCTGACCGACGACGCCGAGTTGCTTTACCTGCACAGCGCGGACTACACGCCGGTGCACGAGGGTGGTTTGAGCGTGAACGATCCGCGGCTGGCGATTGCCTGGCCGTTGCCTGTCAATAATCTGTCGGCGCGGGATTCCAGCCATCCCTTGCTCGATGACCACTTCGCTGGAGTGCGTGTATGAATTGCCGTGGTTGCGGTACTCCTCTGGCTTTGCCGCTGATTGACCTCGGCACGTCGCCGCCGTCTAACGCTTATGTGCGTGCCGATCAGCTGGAGCAAGCCGAACAATGGGTGCCGCTGAAGGTTGCGGTATGTCAGCAGTGCTGGCTGGTGCAGACCGAGGATTACACCAGCGCCGACAGCCTGTTCGATGCCGAGTATGCGTATTTCAGTTCGTTCTCCAGCACCTGGCTGGCCCATGCCGAGCGGTATGTGGCCGAGATGGTCGAGCGCTTCGGCCTGGACGCTGACAGTCGCGTGGTGGAAATCGCCGCCAATGACGGCTACCTGTTGCAGTACGTCGCCGGGCGTGGCATCCCTTGCCTGGGTGTCGAGCCGACTCGCAGCACCGCGCAAGCGGCCCGGGAAAAAGGCCTGCAAATTCGTGAACTGTTCTTTGGCCGTGACACCGCTGCGCAATTGGTCAGCGAAGGCTGGTCGGCAGACCTGATGGCCGCCAACAACGTGTTGGCCCACGTGCCGGACATCAATGATTTCCTCGGCGGTTTTGCGACCTTGCTCAAGCCGACCGGCGTGGCCACGTTCGAATTTCCGCAGCTGCTGACGCTGATGGCCGGGCAGCAGTTCGACACGCTCTATCATGAGCACTATTCCTACCTGTCGCTGACCGCCGTGCAGACCTTGTGCGAGCGCAACGGCCTGGAAGTGTTCGACGTCAGTCAGTTGTCGACCCACGGTGGCTCGCTGCGTGTGTTCGTCCAGCGCATTGATGGTATTCGCCGCGACGTGCAGCCGGCGGTTGCTCAACAGCTGCAAGCCGAACTCGAAGCCGGAGTGAAAACCCCCGAATATTACGCGACCCTCGCGCCGGCCGCCGAACGCATCAAGCACGAACTGCTACGTTTCCTGTTGCAGGCCAAGGCCGATGGCAAGCGGGTGGTCGGTTACGGCGCCGCGGCCAAGGGCAACACCTTGCTCAACTATGCCGGGGTCAAGCCCGACCTGCTGGCGTGGGTGGCCGACGCCAATCCGCACAAGCAGGGCAAGTACTTGCCGGGCAGTCGTATTCCAATCGTGTCGCCTGCGCAGATCGATATCGAGAAACCGGACTACGTGCTGGTCCTGCCCTGGAACTTGCTGCACGAAGTCAGTCAGCAACTGGCGCAGGTACGTCAGTGGGGCGCTCGCTTCGTGATCGCCGTGCCCGAGTTGACCGTCCTGTGAAAGTGCTTGTGACCGGGGCCACCGGCTTCGTCGGCCGTCATTTGGTCGCCGCCTTGCTCGCCCGTGGCTGCGAAGTCCGGGCAGTGGCGCGCAACGCCGAGACCGCCGCGACGATGCCGTGGATCGATGCCGTGGAGTTCATTGCGGCGGACATTCACACCGACGATCTGGACATTGCCGCGCTGATCGCGGACATCGATGCCCTGGCGCATCTGGCGTGGCCAGGGCTGCCGAACTATCAGGCGCTGTTCCATTTCGAGCACAACCTGATGGCCGATTACCGGTTCATCAAGGGCGCGGTCGAGGCGGGCGTGTCGCAAGTACTGGTGACTGGAACCTGTTTCGAATACGGCATGCAAAGCGGGCCGCTCAGCGAGCAGGCCACGCCGCAGCCGAGCAATCCTTATGGGTTGGCCAAAAACACCCTGCGGCTGTTTCTGGAAAATTTGCAGCGGGTCCAGCCGTTCACCCTGCAATGGGCGCGGCTGTTCTACCTACACGGCGAAGGCCAGAACCCCAACAGTTTGCTGGCAGCACTGGATCGGGCAATCGATGCTGGCGACGACACGTTCAACATGTCGGCGGGCGAGCAGTTGCGCGATTACCTGGCCATCGACATCGCCGCCGATTACCTGGCAGCGATCCTGCAGCAGCGGGAATTCAATGGGCTGATCAATTGTTCCAGCGGCCAGCCGGTGTCGGTGCGGGCGCTGGTCGAGCAGCGATTGCGCGCACGTGGCGCATCGATCCGTTTGAACCTCGGTCATTACCCTTACCCGACCCACGAACCGATGGCGTTCTGGGGCGTGGCGGACCGTTTGCAACAACTGCTGGGAGGCAATCATGAAGCATGAGTTGTATCGGGTCGCTGACCTGCCGGTGCTGCAAAACCGCACCTTCGCCGACCCGGATTCGGCCCGGGCTTCTGCCAGCGCCGATATGGTCCTGGTGCAGGACGAACAGAGCGGGTTGATCTTCAACCAGGCCTTCGATGCCGACAAGCTCAGCTACGACGCCGACTACCAGAATGAGCAAGCGCATTCGGGGCAGTTCCAGAAGCACTTGAGCGATGTCGAAGGCATCATTGCCCGCCATTTCAAGGGTCAGGAACTGATCGAAGTCGGCTGCGGCAAAGGCTACTTTCTCGAACTGTTGAAGGGCCTGGGCTACGCCATCACCGGCATCGACCCGGCCTATGAAGGCAGCAACGCCGACGTGATCAAGGCGCCGTTCACGCGCGGCCTCGGCCTGGCGGCGGACGCCATCGTGCTGCGCCATGTTCTGGAACATATCCAGGACCCGGTGAGTTTTCTCGCCGAGATGGCCGAGGCCAATCAGGGCGGACAGATCTACATCGAAGTGCCGTGCTTCGACTGGATTCTGGAGCACCGCGCCTGGTTCGACCTGTTCTATGAGCACGTCAATTATTTCCGCCTCGATGACCTGCGCCGGATGTTCGGCACGGTGCTCGAGGCCGGTCACCTGTTTGGTAGCCAATACCTGTACATCGTGGCGGACCTGTCGACCCTGCGCCTGACCCCGGAACAACCGGTGCCGCGCCTTGAGTTGCCGCAGGGCTTCACCAGCAGCCTTGAGCGCGCGGTGCAGATTATCCAGGACGCCCCCAAACAAGGTTCGGCGATCTGGGGTGCCTCGTCCAAAGGCGTGATCTATTCGCTGTTCCTGCAACGGGCCGGTGTGGCGGTGGATCGCGTGGTGGACATCAACCCGGCCAAACAGGGGCGGTATCTGCCCTTGAGCGGCGTGCGGGTGTCCTCGCCGCAAGAGGCCATGGATGCGTTGCCCGAAGGCGCCAACCTGTTTGTGATGAACTCCAACTACCTCGAAGAAATCAAGCGGATGACCGGTGGACGTTACGTCTATCACGCCGTCGACAGCGCTTCGTTCCAGTGACTATTGAGATTAGAAAAATGACCGACAACACCATCAATAAAGCCTTCGAAGCCGAGTGCCAGGCAGAAATCGCGCGTCAGGGCGATGATCAGAAACTGACCGGCCTGGCCCGGGATTTCTTCAACGAATCGGCCAAGCACAAGTACAGCTACCACTTCTCGTGGATGGGCCGTCCGATCATCCAGTTGCCGCAAGACATGATGGCGATGCAAGAGATCATCTGGCAGGTCAAGCCAGACCTGGTGATCGAATGCGGCATCGCCCATGGCGGTTCGATCATCTACTACGCCTCCTTGCTGGAGCTGCAAGGCCACGGTGAAGTGCTGGGCATCGACCTGGACATTCGCCCGCACAACCGCGAAGCCATCGAAAGCCACCCGATGAGCAAGCGCATCAAGATGATCGAGGGTTCGAGCATCGACCCGGCGATCGCTGCCCAGGTTCGTGCTGCGGCCGAAGGCAAGAAAGTCATTCTGGTGCTCGACTCCAACCACACCCACGACCACGTGCTGGAAGAGCTGCGCCTCTACGCGCCACTGGTGTCGGTGGACAGCTACTGCGTGGTCATGGACACCGTGGTCGAAGACATGCCGGCCGACTTCTTCCCGGACCGTCCATGGGGCCCGGGCGACAACCCGAAAACCGCGGTGTGGAAATACCTTGAAGAGAACAAGGATTTCGAGATTGACCAGCAGATGCAAAACAAACTGCTGCTCACCGTTGCACCGGACGGCTACCTGCGTCGCGTTCGTTAATTTCGGCACATCATTAAAGTGTTAGTCAGGCGTTTCGCCGGCAGTGGGAGAAGTTATGCAAGGCAAGTCCGTTTCTGAGCACATGTTGCCGTTGAATGAGCTGCTGACGGTGGTGTTGATTTCCCACAACCGTCCGGCTTTTTTGCGCAGGGCAGTGAAGTATTACGGTGACTTGCCTTGCAAAGTACTGGTGCTCGATTCCGCCACTGAACCTTTCAAGGGCGAACTGCCTGACGTCGAATACCGGCATGTGCCGCAATTCGCCTACAGCGGCTTCCAGGCCAAGATTGCCTATGGCGTGGAGCAAGTGACCACCCCGTACATGGTGCTGGCGGCCGACGATGACTTCATCGTGCACGACGCGCTGGCCGAGTCGGTGGACTTCCTGCAAGCGAACCGCGACTACGGCATGTGCCACGGCTATTGCCTGATGTACCTGACCTTCGCCAACAGCGTGAGCTACTACCGGCGCGACAAGAAAGTGTGCGAGGACTATTGCTCCGAGCGACCTCAGGATCGGGTCGTCGAGTACATGCACCAATACTTGCCGCCGTTTTACGCGGTGACCCGTACTTCGCTGATGAAATCCTGGTATTCGCTGCTGCCGCCGGGCACCAGTTTCCAGTGGCAGGAGATCGGTCACGTCTACTACATGCTGGCGTGCGCCAAGGCGCGGATCCTGCCAACCCCTTATGTGGTGCGTGAGATCAACTACGGCAACTCCGAACACAACACCGAGGTGTATCACTCGCTGACGTATACCGACGCCAAATCGGTGGCCGAGCGTGACGCCTTTGCCGAATTCCTGGCCTCGTTGCCAACCGGGATCAAGGAGCTCGACCCGGTACAGGCCAAAGCCTTCGTCATGGAAAGTTTCGACGCCATGATCGACAGCCTGCAAACCGGACGTGCCCTGACCGCGGAGTTGGTTTTCCAGTCCATCTGGAACAATACCCTCAAGGCACCCGATCGTCTTTTCGGGCCAAAACAGTACGTCGAAATGCCGTTCTACAATCAGGCGTTCTTCGACAAGTTGACCCAGTTCGAATTCATGCTTCATGCGATGCCGGCCGGTCGTCTTCAGCTCGAACAGCTTGAAGGCGTGTGGACTCGCCAGGAGCACTTGCTGAGCCCGCGCAACAACGATACGTCGGAAAGCGTGGTCGACCGTTTGTGGCAGGCCTACGACGCCAATGCGTTCAACCGTACGGTGGTCAAGCGCCTGGTGGCGCAACTGGAACTGCTGGGCGAGGACGAAGAAGCTGAATCGATGCGCGACTGGGTCGCACGCCTTGATGCGTTGTCGGTCGTGGATCATCACTTGACGTTTGAAAACATGCGTTCGGGTCGCCTGCTCAAGTGGCTGGAGGCCCGGTCGCCTGATGCCGAACAGGCCGAGGCGATTGCCCGACACTTGGCAATGAATGGTGGGGGGCCACACTTCGGCATCCTTTTGCTGGACCTGGATAACGATGTCGAGAAATTGCAGGTCACCCTCGACAGCTTGCTGGAAGGCCACTGCAAGGCCTTCAAAGTTGTGGTCTTCACCACCGGCGAAGCGCCTGCGGCCACCACGGCACAGAACACCCTGCACTTTGTCCGTGTGACGCCAGGCAACTTTGTCGAAAAACTGAATCAGAGCGCTCGTCAGTCGCCATGTGACTGGCTGCTGCTGGCCGAGGCCGGCGATGAGTTCACCCCGGGAGGTCTGTTGCGTGCCAGCCTGGAGCTGTTGTCCGCCAGTGACATCCGTGCGGTAGCGACCGATGAAATTCAGCGTACCGACAACGGCGCACTGGTGGATGTGTTTCGGCCGGGCTTCAACCTGGACCTGCTGCAAAGCCTGCCTGCCTTGATGGCTCGACACTGGTTGATCCGCCGCGACGTGTTGATCGAGGCGGGTGGTTACCAGCCCGATTTCAGAAAGGCCCTGGAATTCGATTTGCTGCTGCGCATCATCGAGGCGGGCGGCCTGAGCGGTCTGGCGCACCTCGACGAGCCATTGCTGATTGCACAGGCACCGGTGCTGGAAGAAAACGCCGACGAACGCCTCGCGTTGCTGCGTCATCTGGGCAACCGTGGCTACAAGGCCAAAATCACCTCGGCGACCCCTGGCACCTATCAGGTCGACTACCGTCACACCGAGCGTCCACTGGTCTCGATCATCGTTCCGGCCGGGGATGACCTAGCCCTGCTGCAGCAGTGTGTGCAAGGCGTGTTGCTGCGTACCCGCTACACCCGCTACGAAGTGCTGATTGCGGCGAATCCGACCCAGTCGGCCGAGGTCAACGATTGGCTGGGCACGCTACAGAACGCCAAGGTGCGCGTCCTGTATGCAGAGCAGACGCTGAGCAACGTAGCGTTGTACAACGCCGCGAGTCAGCAAGCGCAGGGTGAATACCTGGTGCTGCTGGCTGCTGACGGTGAAGTGGTCAATCCGAACTGGATCGAGTCGCTGCTCAACCATGCCCAGCGTCCTGAAGTGGGGATTGTCGGCGCCACGCTTGTCGATCGTGAAGGCAAGGTCACGCAAGCCGGTCTGATTCTGGGGATGCGTGGCGGAGTCGGTTCCGCGTTTATCGGCGACCGGTATGACGCCAGCAACAGCTACCTGCAGCGCTTGGCACTGGATCAGAACTATTCGGCGGTGTCGCAGGCTTGCCTGATGGTGCGCAAAGAATTGTTCGAGGCTTTGGGTGGCCTGGATGGCCAGACATTCGCTGAAGGCTTGAGCGACGTCGATCTGTGCCTCAAGGCCGGGCAGGCGGGTTATCTCACCGTGTGGACGCCGCGGGTTCAGGTGATTCATCCGGGCGAGGTGGCGCAGGCTCCTCAGGTGCTCGACGCCCTGCGGGAAAAATGGGCGGCCGCCTTCGCACAGGACCAGGCCTACAACGCCAATCTGGCGTTGACCGGCAAGGGTTTTGCCCTGGGTGACAGCGCTCCGATCAACTGGGCGCAGTTGCTCGCATAAACCTGGCTGACAGGCACAAGGACTCAAGGCATGTTCAACGGCAAATCGATTTTCATCTCCGGCGGCACCGGCTCGTTCGGGCGCAATTTCATCCGTCGCTTGCTGGAGCAATACCAGCCCAAGCGCGTGGTGGTGTTCTCTCGTGATGAGCTCAAGCAGTACGAGATGCAGCAGACGTTCAATGCCCCATGCATGCGCTATTTCCTGGGTGATGTGCGCGATGCCGAGCGTTTGCGCCAGGCCATGCGCGGCATCGATTACGTGGTGCATGCCGCGGCCCTCAAGCAAGTGCCAGCCGCCGAGTACAACCCGACCGAATGCATTCGGACTAACGTCAACGGCGCGGAAAACATCATCGCCGCGGCCATCGACAATGGCGTCAAACAAGTCGTCGCGTTGTCCACCGACAAGGCGGCCAGCCCGATCAACCTGTACGGCGCGACCAAGCTGCTGTCGGACAAACTGTTCGTGGCCGCCAACAACATTGCCGGCGAACAGCAAACCCGCTTTGCCGTGGTGCGCTACGGCAACGTCGCCGGTTCGCGGGGCTCGGTGGTGCCGTTCTTCAGCAAGCTGATCAACGAAGGCGCCACCGAACTGCCGATCACTGACGAACGCATGACGCGCTTCTGGATCACCCTCGATCACGGCGTGCAATTCGTGCTCGACAGCTTTGCGCGGATGCACGGTGGTGAAGTGTTCGTGCCCAAGATCCCGTCGATCCGCATTGTCGATCTGGCGCTGGGCATGGCCGAGCACTTGCCGCACAAGCACGTGGGGATACGCCCCGGGGAAAAGCTCCACGAGTTGATGGTGCCGCTGGACGATGCACGGATGACTCTGGAATTTTCCGATCACTACACGATCCAGCCGTCGATCCGCTTCACCAGCGTCGACGTGGATTTTGCCGTGGACAAGCTGGGCGAGCAGGGCAAGCCAGTGAGTGAGGACTTCGAGTACCGCTCCGACACCAATCCGCAGTTCTTGTCAGTCGGGCAGATCGCCGATCTGCACGCGGACTTGTCGGCATGATTCCCTACGGTCGACAGAGTCTCGATCAGGCCGACGTCGACGCGGTCGTCGCCGTCTTGCAGTCCGACTGGCTGACCCAGGGACCGACCATCGAGCGCTTCGAACAGGCCTTGGCTGAACGTTGCCAGGCCGATTTCGCGGTGGCGGTGTGTAACGCCACGGCGGCATTGCACATTGCTTGCCTGGCGGCCGGGCTCGGGCCGGGTGATCGTTTATGGACAACGCCCAATACCTTTCTGGCCTCGGCTAATTGCGGTCGTTACTGCGGTGCCGAGGTGGACTTCGTCGACATCGATCCGCTGACCTGGAACCTCGACGCCTACGCCCTGAAAGCCAAGCTGGAAGCGGCGGAGGATGCCGGCACGCTGCCTAAAGTGCTGGTGGCGGTGGCGTTCTCCGGGCAGAGCTGCGATATGCGGATGATCGCCGAATTGGCCGAGCGTTATGGTTTCACGGTCATCGAGGATGCCTCCCACGCAGTCGGCGCATCCTATGCCGGGCGCCCGGTGGGCTGTGGCGATTTTGCGGCGATGACGGTATTCAGCTTTCATCCGGTGAAAATCATCACCAGCGGCGAAGGTGGCATGGTCCTGACCAATCGCCGGGATCTGGCCGAGCGTCTGCAACGCTTGCGCAGCCACGGCATGACCCGCGATCCGGCGCAAATGACCGAATCCAGCCATGGCCCCTGGTATTACCAGCAGATTGAGCTGGGCTTCAATTATCGGATCACCGATCTGCAAGCTGCCCTCGGGCTGTCACAGTTGAACAAACTGGATGACTTCATCGAACGCCGCCGTGAGCTGGCAGCACGGTATGACCGTTTGCTCACTTACTTGCCGCTGACCTTGCCCAGCCCTCAGCCTGAAGCCGATTCGGCGTGGCATCTGTATGTGGTGCGCTTGCAGCTTGATCGCATCAGCCTTAGTCATCGCCAGGTGTTCGAAGGGTTGCGGGCTGCCGGGGTCGGTGTGAATCTGCATTACATTCCGGTGCATTTGCAGCCTTACTACCGTGACTTGGGGTTTGCTGAAGGCGATTTTCCACAAGCTGAGCGTTACTACGCAGAAGCCATCAGCCTACCGTTGTTTCCGTTGCTCAGCGACGAGCAGCAGGACTGCGTGGTCGAACAACTGCGGCGTTTGACTGAATAAATACAGCCAGTCGGTTAGGCGCGGTCCCCCAGGCGCTGTGCTTCAAATGAGAGAGAACGATGCGTGAACTGAGCGAGCAGGAAAAATTCTGGCAGGGCGACTTCGGTAACCAATACGTTGATCGCAACGTCGGGCAGCCATTGGTGGCGGCCAACCTGGCATTGTTTGCCAAGGCGCTGACCCGGGCCGGGCGGATTGAAAGCCTGGTGGAGCTGGGGACCAACGCCGGCAACAATTTGCAGGCGCTGCATCACCTGTTGCCTCGGTGCGAACTGTTCGGTGTGGAGATCAATGCCAGCGCCTGCGCCCAAGCCCAGGCGCTGGATATCGCGCAGATCTGGCACGGTTCGCTGTTTGATTTCCCCCGCGAGCGCAGCTTTGACCTGACCCTGAGCAAAGGCGTGCTGATCCATCTGGCGCCGGAGTTGTTGCCGGCGGCTTATGCGCAGTTGTATGAACTGAGCCAGCGTTACATTCTGATCGCCGAGTACTACAACCCGGCACCGGTCGAAGTGTCCTATCGCGGTAACAGCGGCAAGTTGTTCAAACGTGATTTTGCCGGTGAAATGCTTGATCGTTACGATGATCTGCAACTGCTGGATTACGGCTTCGGTTACCACCGTGACCCGCAATTTCCGGTGGACGACATCACTTGGTTTCTGTTGGAAAAACGCCCTTGAACAACGTAGCAATCATCCCGGCTCGCGGTGGCAGCAAACGCATACCGCGCAAGAACCTCAAGCCGTTCGACGGCGTGCCGATGATTGCCCGTTCGATTCAAACCGCCCTTGATTCCGGGTTGTTCGCCCAGGTGGTGGTCAGTACCGACGATGAAGAAATCGCCGAGGTGGCTCGAGCCAGTGGTGCGCAAGTGCCGTTTATGCGGCCTGCGGCATTGGCGGACGATTTCACCGGTACGGCGGCAGTGATTGCGCATGCGCTGGAGGAGCTGCATCGACAGGGTCAGGATTTTGATTTCGCCTGTTGTGTCTATGCCACGGCACCGTTGCTGCAAACCCGATTTTTACAGCAGGGCTTGAATCTGCTGGAGCAGCATCCGGATAAATCCTTCGCCTTCTCGGTCTGCGATTTCGGCTTTCCGGTGCAGCGCGCCCTGACCGTTGATAGTCAAGGCGCGTTGACCGCGTTGTACCCGCAGTTCAGTCAAACCCGCTCTCAGGACTTGCCGCCGGCCTATCAGGATGCCGGGCAGTTCTACTGGGGCCGCAGCAGTGCCTGGCGCCAGGGCGAGGCGTTGTATTCACCGCAAAGCCTGCCGGTGATCCTGCCGCGTTACCTCGTTCAGGACATCGATACCCCCGAAGACTGGAAGCGCGCCGAATACCTTTACGCGGCGCTGAAGGCAGGAGGGGAGTTGCAATGAGAGTTCTGATCCGCGCCGACGCCTCGCCGACCATCGGCAGCGGTCACATTGCCCGCTGCCTGACGCTGGCCAGGGTGCTGCGCCGGCAGGGCGCACACGTGGCGTTTGCCTGTCGCCAGTTGCCGGGCCATCGGCTCACCAACCTCGCTGCCGAGGGTTTTGAAACCTTCGCGTTACCGGATCGCTATCCCGACGAGGACCCGCAACAGCCGATCGAGGGCATGCTGCCGTGGCAGGCGGACATCGCTGCACTGGCGCAAGCGCTGGAACACGTTCCGGGCTTCGACTGGATCATCGTCGACCACTACGGCCTCGACCATCTCTGGCAGACCGCGGCCCGGCGATGGGCGCCACGGATCGCGGCGGTGGATGATCTGGCGACGCGCACCTACAGCGTCGATTTGCTGCTGAACCAGAATCTTTCGGGTACGCCTGAGGCTTATGCCGGACTGCTTGCCGCCGATTGCCGGACCTTGTTCGGTCCACGCTTCGCGATGCTGCGTGATGAGTTCTGCTGCCCGGCGATTGCCATCAAGCCCCGGGCCAAGCGTGTGCTGGTTAATTTCGGCGGCTTTGATGCCGCAAGACAAACCCATCACGCGATGCGGGCGCTGGCGGATTTCCATGACTTGAACGTCGATTTCGTCGCCGGTGCCGACAACCCGGCCTGGGACGAGATGCAGGCACTGGCGGCGTATCGTCCGAACTGGCGCTTGCACAGTTTTGTCAGCGACTTCTACCGGCTGATGACCGAGGCCGACCTGTTTGTCGGCGCCGGTGGCGGCACCAGTTGGGAGCGGGCAGCCTTGGGGCTGCCGACCATTTGTATCGCGGTGTCGAATAATCAGCAGGCCAACGGCGAGGTCATGGCGAGTTCTGGCGCTCATGTGTTCCTTGGGGCGCGTGAACAGGTCAGCGTCGAGCAACTGCGCCAGGCCGTCGGTTTTGTCGTGGGCAACCAGGGTTTGCGTCAGAGCATGGCTGAACGGTCCCGGCAGTTGGTCGATGGTCGTGGCGCGCAGCGCGTGGCGGCAGCGTTGGCCGGTGCGGTGTTGCAGGTCCGCCCGGCCACCGCCAACGATGCGCAGTTGTTGTTTGAGGGGCGCAATGCTGAGGCGGTACGGCGCTGGTCGCTGGAGACGGGCGTGATTGAGTGGTCGGCGCATCAGAACTGGCTGACCGCCAGTTTGAGTAATCCGCAGCGCTTGCTGTTGATCGCCGAGGCCGACGACGGGCCGGTGGGTGTGTTGCGTTATGACCGGCGCGGGTTTGAAGCTGAAGTCTCGATCTACCTGTTCGAAGATCGCATCGGCTTGGGTTGGGGCAGGGCGCTGCTGACCCGGGGCGAGGCGTTCGTGACCGCCCATTGGCCCCAACTGACCGCCATCACTGCGCAAGTGTTGCCAGCCAACCAGCCGTCGTTGCAAGTATTTCGCGACGCGGGTTTCTCTCAGCAAGCTTGCGCGTTCACCCGCGTTTTAAAGGATCAAGGCAATGACTAGCTTCAAGATTGGCGAGCGCGTGATCGGTGCCGATGCGCCGCCGTTCATCATTGCCGAGATGAGTGGCAACCATAACCAGTCGCTGGACGTGGCGTTGCAAATCGTCGAGGCCGCTGCCAAGGCCGGAGCCCACGCCTTGAAGCTGCAAACCTACACCGCCGAGACCATGACCCTGGACCTGTCCGAGGGCGAGTTCTTCATCAAGGACCCCAACAGCCTCTGGGCCGGTTCTTCGTTGTACGCGTTGTATGAGAAGGCCCACACGCCGTGGGAGTGGCACGCACCGATCTTCGCCCGTGCGAGGGAGCTGGGCATGCTGGCGTTCTCCACGCCGTTCGATGACAGCGCGGTGGACTTCCTCGAAAGCCTCGACGTACCGGCCTACAAGATCGCCAGTTTCGAAAATACCGACTTGCCGTTGATTCGACGGGTCGCCGCCACCGGCAAACCGTTGATCATCTCCACCGGCATGGCCAGCATCGCCGAGCTGGATGAAACTGTACGCGCGGCCCGTGAGGCAGGGTGCAAGGACCTGGTGCTGCTCAAATGCACCAGCACGTACCCGGCAACGCCCGCCAACAGCAATGTGCGCACCATTCCACACCTGCGTGAGTTATTTGGCTGCGAGGTCGGGCTGTCCGATCACTCCATGGGGGTGGGCGTGTCCGTAGCGGCGGTGGCGCTGGGAGCGACGGTGGTAGAGAAGCATTTCACCCTTGATCGCGCTGCCGGTGGCGTGGACGCCAGTTTCTCGCTGGAGCCGGACGAACTCCAAAGCCTGGTGATCGAGACCGAGCGGGCCTGGCAGGCCATGGGCCAGGTGCATTACGGCGCGACCGACGCGGAGCGCAAGTCCCTGGTGTACCGGCGCTCGTTGTACGTCACTCAGGACATGGCTGCCGGAGAGCCTTTCACGGCCGCGAACCTGCGTGCCATCCGACCGGGGCTGGGCCTGCCTCCCAAACACGCTGAAACCCTTCTGGGTCGTCGTGCCCGCCACGCCATCAAGCGCGGAACGCCGCTGGACTGGTCGTTGGTCGAATAACGCCTTATCGGCCTGATTCGGCAAAATAGCGTGACCTGCGAGTCATAACGCGCATCTTCACTGTATTGTATAAATCGGGAAGGTGGTGCCCGGCCTGTTTTCAGACCGGTGATAGCCTTTTATTCTTCCTGCTGTCGCCCCTGCAGGGCGACATTTTTCTCTGTTTGTCGGCGCCCCTCGAATCAATTACGAGCGGTGGTATTGGGCTGTTTATTATTGGGAAGCCGTAATGATTGGCATAAAAAGCATTGCGAGCTACGTTCCTGTAGCCGGCGTGGACAATTACGCACAAGGTGCAAAATTCGAAAAGGATGAAGAATTCATCCTGGGCAAAATCGGTTCGGCCTTTCTGCCGCGCAAAGACGCCGGGCAGGAAACCTCCGACCTGTGTGTAGAAGCAGCCAATGCGCTGTTTGCCAACAATCCTGATCTGAAACGCGACGCCATCGACGTGCTGATCGTCGTCACCCAGAACGGTGACGAAGAAGGCCTCCCGCACACCGCTGCCATCGTTCAGGACAAACTCGGTCTACCGACCACTGTTGCCGCGTTCGATATTTCCCTGGGCTGTTCCGGCTACGTCTACGGCATCTACGCGATCAAGGGCTTCATGGAAGCCGCCGGCTTGAAGAATGGCCTGCTGATCACCGCCGATCCGTACTCCAAGATCGTCGACCCGGAAGACCGCAACACCACCATGCTGTTTGGTGACGCCGCCACCGCGACCTGGATGGGTGAAAACGCTCCATGGCAGTTGGGCAAAGCCAAGTTCGGCACCGACGGTTCCGGCGCGCCGCACCTGAAAGTGACCGATGGCGTGTTCTTCATGAACGGTCGCCAGGTGTTCAACTTTGCGTTGCTCAAAGTCCCGGCGCACTTGCATGAGTTGCTGGCCGACTCGCAACTGACGCCTGCCGATATCGATGCCTTCTGCATCCATCAGGGCAGTGCGGCGATTGTCGATGCGGTGGCGCGACGCTTTGAAGGCGATCCCGAGAAGTTCATCAAGGATATGGTCGAGACTGGCAACACGGTGTCGTCGAGCATTCCTTTGCTACTTGAGAAGCACGTCCTGGATTCCGACTGGAAGCGCGTTGCGCTGAGCGGTTTTGGTGTGGGACTGTCGTGGGGCTCGGCGATCATCTATCGTCCTTGATCCACAATCCCCCCCAATACAAAAAATAGCGTTCAAGGTGTACATTTTGAACGCTATTTTTTTGCCTGCGAAAACAGTGAGGCAGCATGAGCGACAGCTTTGACGACAATGCACGGGTGCTAGAACGGCGCTGGCCGATGCTTTACGCCAGACTGATGCTGGAAGACAGTACGGCGATCCCAGCTGAATTGTCCGAAGGGTTGGGTTCGACGCTGAGCATCGATGGCATTCAACTCACCAGTCGTCATGATCGCGTCCACGAAGCCCGAGTGCAGGCGGCCAGCCTGCCGACCGGCAAGGCACAGTTGCATGTCTACGGCACGGGGCTGGGCGACTTGCCGACGGTCCTGCTGGAGCGCGACGAGCTTGAGCGACTGTATGTGCACATCCTCAACGGTGCCCTTTTTGCCTTGGTGCTGCAGCTGCTTGATCAGCGGCAATGGCTCGACGATCCTCGGGTAGAGCTGTTGTATGCCGGTGATCAAGCGGATATCTACACGCCATTTTTTGCACTGCCTTCCGAGATGGTGCTGGCGGATGACTTCAATGCAAAGATTCGCGATCGCCTGGTCAGCGAAGTCCACCTGAGTTTCAACAATCGCGAATTCGATCCGCAATCTCCGATTATTCTCCAGCGCTTGCAGGACAGCCTCGACGTGCTGCTCGCCGACGACGATGTTGCGCAGTTGTTCAATACATGCGCCGGCCAGGAAGTCTATGTGATCGCCACCGGGCCAAGCCTTGAAAGCCATTTCGAGCAATTGGCGGAGATACGTGAGCAGGTGCAGCGGCCTCTGTTCATTTGCGTCGATACCGCCTACCGACCGCTGCGAGAGCACGGGATCAAGCCCGATCTGGTGGTGAGCATTGACCAGCGCATCAGCTTTCGGCACTTGCCCTTCGAGGACTCCGACGGCATTCCTCTGGTATACCTGCCGATGAGCGATCCTGAGGTATTGAAAGCGTGGAAGGGCAAGCGCTATGGCGGTTATTCCGCCAGCCCGATCTACGCGACCTTGCGTCGCCAGCACCCCAGGGCGGAACTGTACGTGGGCGGCAGCGTGATTCATCCGGCCGTGGACCTGGCCGTCAAAATGGGCGCCGAGAGCATTACGTTGTTTGGTGCCGACTTTGCCTTTCCGATGAACAAGACCCATGCCGGCTGGCGCGACGGGGATTTGGGCCCCGGGGTGAATCTGGCCCGACACTGGGTGCGCGACGGGTATGGCGAAAGGGTCCGCACGCAGCTGAATTTCCGCAGCTACCTGTGCGAGCTGGAGCGATACATCGCCGGGCACCCCAAGGTACGTTTCCTTAACAGCAGTCGGGCGGGCGCGATGATTGCCGGCACACAGTTCAATCGGGAGTTCGTGCAGTGAGCGCACTTTCGCAATGCATAAACGAATGCCGTCAATGCGCAGGGTTATTTCGCCTGGGGCGGGATGTCGAAGCGGCGTTGACCATGGTTGATCTGTTCGACGAGGCTCAACGGCTTTTGCTTGCGGCGCCACAAGACGTGCAACTGAAGTGGACGCAGGTTCTCATGCAAATGCTGGCCTGTCAGAAGCGTCAGGATTGGCTCGGGCTTGCTGATTTCATGGAGTACGAATTGGTGGATTTGCTGGACAGCGTTCAGGTTTAAAAAGCCGGACGGACAGCTCTGGTTGGGAGGTTTGGGTGTTGGACGGTTTTATGGCGTCATTTTTCGGATGGTGAGGGTTGGCTAAGCCCTTGTTTTCTAGGGGGTGGCAGTGTGATGGCAATATTTTTTTAAAAAGCCCTCAAGCAACCTGCAATCCCGACGATAACTATTACGAAGGTTCTCTAGGCCATACCCGGCGGTTGCCAGGGCCGGAAGCCGCAGTACCCAACCAACGAGGAATTCGTCATGGCTTTAACAGTAAACACCAACACCACGTCGTTGAACGTTCAGAAAAACCTGAACCGTGCCGCCGACGCTCTGTCGACTTCGATGTCTCGTCTTTCTTCCGGCCTGAAAATCAACAGCGCTAAAGACGATGCTGCTGGCCTGCAGATCTCCAACCGTATGTCCAGCCAGATTCGCGGCCAGAACGTTGCGGTTAAAAACGCCAACGACGGTATCTCGATGGCTCAGACCGCTGAAGGCGCTCTGCAGGAATCGACCAACATTCTGCAACGTATGCGTGAACTGGCTGTACAAGCTCGCAACGGCACCAACGGTACTGCTGACCAGACCGCAACCAACGCCGAATTCGGTCAGATGTCTGACGAATTGACTCGTATCGCGGCTTCGACCAACCTGAACGGCAAGCAACTGCTGGACGGTTCGGCTGGCACCATGACCCTGCAAGTGGGTTCCAACACCGGTTCTGCCAACCACATCGACCTGGTTCTGAGCTCCAAGTTCGACGCCGTCAGCCTGTCCGTAGGTAGCGGTACTGTTGTTCTGACCGGTGCTACCAGCGCTGCTGCCGCTTCGAACATCGACAACGCGATCACCGCGATCGACGCTGCAATCGCTGCCATCGGTGCAACCCGTGCAAACCTGGGTGCTTCGCAAAACCGTCTGACCAGCACCATCTCCAACCTGCAAAACATCACTGAAAACGTTACTGCTGCACAAGGTCGCGTACAAGATACCGACTTCGCCGCAGAAACCGCTAACCTGACCAAACAGCAAACTCTGCAACAAGCTTCCACCGCTGTTCTGGCCCAGGCTAACCAGCTGCCATCCGCTGTACTGAAACTGCTTCAGTAATATCGGATTGAGTTTTAGCGGGGGAGTGCGCTTGCGTGCTCTCTCGCTTTTTCCGTTTAAGAGGTGATGGTCATGGACATGAGCGTTAAGCTGAACTTGTCTTACCCGGCCGTGAAGTCGGCGGTCAGCACTACTGATAAGCCGACAGAAAAGCCTAGCGCTGAAAGTACCCAGCCTGTTCTTGCAACGGGTAAAAGCTCAGATTCGGACAACTCGGATAAGTTGAAAATGGCCGTTCAGGAGATCGAAAAGTTCGTTCAGTCGGTCAAGCGTAACCTGGAGTTTTCCATCGATGAGTCGACAGGCAAGGTCATCGTCAAAGTGATTGCCAGCGAATCCGGTGAAGTCATCCGACAGATTCCATCTGCCGAAGCCATGAAGCTGGCTGAAAGCCTGCACAACGCCAGAAACGTATTGTTCGATGCCAAAGCCTGATACTGGCATGAAACGTGTTTGTACGATCATTGACCGCGTCTAGTGGTCAATAGACCGGCAGCGCATAGATAAGGAGATGCACATGGCAAGTCCAATTCTACCGGGTTCGGGTCTAGGGTCCGGTCTCGACATCGGTGCGATCGTGACCGCGCTGGTCAACTCCGACAAATCGGCCAAGCAGACGCTGATCACCAAACAGACGTCCATCAACACGGCCAAGATTTCTGCTACCGGCTCGTTGAAATCGGCTCTCGCAGCGTTCCAGACGGCCATGACCAACCTCGGTAAGAAAGACGCGCCTGCGTTTTCCGGTTTTACCGCGACGTCGGGTACGCCGACCACGTTGACCGTCACGTCTGATAACACGGCGGTAAATGGTAGCTATAGCGTTGTAGTGAACAACCTGGCGACCGGCTCCAAAGTGGCAAGCGCGGCGTTTGCCGGCGGTGCCAGCAGTGCCATTCCGACTGGTACGTTGAAAATCAGTCAAAATGGTATTGATTACCCGGTGACCATCGCGAGCGGCGCGACGTTGCAGTCGACCCGTGACGCGATCAACACCACGCTTCAAGGCAAAGGCATCAGCGCCAACATCGTCACCGACGGCAATGGTTCTCGATTGGTCATTGGTTCGACGGTGACAGGCGCAGGCTCCGATCTTACGGTCAGCGGTATTGCCGGGCTGGAAATCGACGGAACCAATAGCTTGGGGGCCACTCCGGCCGCTGGCGCTTCTGGCAACATCGGTGGTTTGGCTGCGGATGCGTCGGTCACCATCGATGGCCTAACCGTCACCAGTAAAAGCAACACGATCAGCCAGGCGGTGGGTGGCATCAACATGACCTTGCTGGCGGAAAGTAAGACGCCGGTCAAAGTCACTGTCGGCACTAACACCGATGGCATGAAGACCTCGCTGCAGTCGTTCGTCGATGCCTATAACAACGTCATCAACACCCTGACCGCTCTGACCAAGCCAAGCCTGGACGATGCAGGCAATCCAACCATCGGCGCTGCAATGACCGGTGACTCGTTGCCGCGTAACTTGATCACTGCCGTGCGCAATGAGCTGGTAGCGCCTGGGGCGGGCGGTCAATTGTCGGTACTGTCGCAGTTGGGTATTCAGACCGATCAGAAGACCGGTGCGCTGAGCATCGACGCAACCAAGTACGCCAAGGCCATGGCAACTCCCGGGATGAGCAGTTCGGTGCAGAATCTGTTCACGGGTACTGACGCAAAAAATGGCCTGTTGGCGCGTATGTCGGCAGCGATCACGCCGTACTCCCAGACTGGCGGGATTCTGGATCAGCGAAGCAGCAACCTGGGCAAGGTCCAGAAGGATCTGAGCAGCCAGCAGACGGCGCTGGATATACGAGTGACCAACCTCACCGCCTCCCTGACTGCCAAGTACAACGCGATGGATCTGTTGGTCGGCCAGATGAAGGCCACTGCCAGCAACATCACCGGCTTCTTCCAGACGTTGAACGCTCAGCAGTCCAGCAAGTAGATATGGGCTGACGACAAAAACCCGGCTACGCTTTTCGGCGTGTGCCGGGTTTTTGTCTTCTGGTCTAAAGTTTTCAGTCTCGAAGACGATACACTGATCATACGAGTCATTGAGTGGCAGTGAGGTAGAACATGAATCCGAGGTTAGCCCTTCGGCAATACCAGAAGGTCGGGGCGCAGGCCCAGACGTCAGAAGCCAGTCCGCATCGCTTGGTGCAAATGCTGATGGAAGGTGGTCTGGATCGCATCGCTCAGGCCAAAGGCGCGATGGAGCGCAAGGACATTCCTGGCAAGGGTGTGTCTATCAGCAAGGCCATTGGGATCATTGGTGGCTTGCGTGAAGGCCTGGATCTTGAAAAGGCTGCGGAAACTGTCGGCGAGCTCGACCGTCTCTACGCTTACATGATGAAGCGCCTGGCCGAGGCGAACATCAAGAGCGACCCGCGTATTCTCGATGAAGTCGCTGGTTTGCTGCGCACGGTCAAAGAAGGCTGGGACGCCATCGCCGCGCCAGGTCCGCAGTTTTAAGGAGATCATCATGAGTCTTGTATTGCAGCGAATCGAACATACCCGTGAAGCGTTGGTCGGTGCATTGGCCGAGCGCAACTGGGAAGCTATCGGTCAATTGGACCTTGATTGCCGTTCCTGCATGGAAGACGTCATGAGTGAAGATTCGTTGGACGAGGTGGCGTTGCGTGCCAACCTGGAGGAGTTGCTGAGGGTCTACAAGGAACTTCTCGAGGCGGCGATGGGGGAGAGACAGGCGATTGTCGACGAGATGTCTCAGATCCACCAAGCACAGAACGCGGCAAAGGTTTACCATCTGTTTGGTTAATCCGCAGTTAATCCAAACATAGTGCGCCATAAATTTGACTGTGCACGGTTTTTTGACTTAACTAGTGGCTGGTTCCAGATTTCAGGCGTCTACAGGCATAACGTGTCTGCAAGCGTCTAGCTTGCCCCCTCATTTCGGGCATTGAGTTGACTAGGGAAGTTGCTATTGCATGTGGCGTGAAACCAAAATTCTGCTGATTGATGACGATAGCGTCCGTCGCCGCGACCTGGCGGTGATTTTAAATTTTCTCGGTGAAGAAAATTTACCCTGCGGGAGCCATGACTGGCAGCAGGCTGTCGGCTCTTTGTCATCAAGTCGTGAAGTGATCTGTGTCCTGATCGGTACGGTCAATGCTCCTGGCGCACTTCCAGGCCTGTTAAAGACACTCGCAACCTGGGATGAGTTCCTTCCGGTTTTGCTGATGGGCGATAATTCTTCCGTTGAATTGCCGGAAGACCAGCGTCGCCGAGTGCTTTCGACCCTCGAAATGCCACCCAGCTACAGCAAATTGCTCGACTCGCTGCACCGTGCCCAGGTCTATCGCGAGATGTATGATCAGGCCCGTGAGCGCGGTCGTCATCGCGAACCCAATCTTTTCCGTAGTCTTGTCGGCACCAGCCGGGCGATTCAACACGTCCGTCAGATGATGCAGCAAGTGGCCGACACCGACGCCAGCGTGCTGATCCTCGGCGAGTCCGGGACCGGCAAGGAAGTGGTCGCGCGTAATCTGCACTATCACTCAAAGCGTCGTGATGCGCCGTTCGTGCCGGTCAACTGCGGGGCGATCCCTGCCGAGTTGCTGGAAAGCGAACTGTTCGGTCACGAGAAGGGGGCCTTCACCGGCGCAATCACCAGCCGCGCCGGGCGTTTCGAGCTGGCCAATGGCGGCACCCTGTTTCTCGACGAAATCGGCGACATGCCGCTGCCGATGCAGGTCAAGTTGCTGCGCGTGTTGCAGGAGCGCACCTTCGAGCGCGTGGGTAGCAACAAGACTCAGAGCGTCGACGTGCGCATCATCGCGGCGACCCACAAGAATCTCGAAAGCATGATCGAGATCGGCACCTTCCGCGAAGACTTGTACTATCGCCTGAACGTGTTCCCGATCGAGATGGCGCCACTGCGCGAGCGTGTCGAAGACATTCCGCTGCTGATGAACGAATTGATCTCGCGCATGGAGCACGAGAAACGCGGTTCTATCCGTTTCAACTCGGCGGCGATCATGTCGCTGTGTCGCCACGGCTGGCCGGGCAACGTTCGCGAACTGGCCAACCTGGTGGAGCGCATGGCGATCATGCATCCGTACGGGGTGATCGGCGTGGTTGAGTTGCCGAAGAAATTCCGTTACGTCGATGACGAAGACGAGCAGATGGTCGACAGCCTGCGCAGCGATCTGGAAGAGCGGGTGGCCATCAACGGGCATACCCCGGACTTCACCGCCAACGCCATGCTGCCGCCTGAAGGCCTGGACCTGAAAGACTACCTTGGTGGTCTGGAGCAGGGTCTGATTCAGCAGGCGCTGGATGATGCCAATGGTATCGTCGCCCGTGCCGCTGAGCGTCTGCGCATTCGCCGCACCACGCTGGTGGAGAAGATGCGCAAGTACG
Source organism: Pseudomonas arsenicoxydans (assembly GCF_900103875.1). Lineage (NCBI taxonomy): Bacteria > Pseudomonadati > Pseudomonadota > Gammaproteobacteria > Pseudomonadales > Pseudomonadaceae > Pseudomonas > Pseudomonas arsenicoxydans. The sequence goes on from NZ_LT629705.1 coordinate 2,872,087, forward strand.
GTATGAGCCGTCGCGATGGAGATGAACAGGCGGATGATTGACGCCTGTTTTTCAAGTCGTTCATTTATGGGCGGTTTTTTTTAGGCACGGGTATTGCTACATCCCTCGCAACGTTCCGTTTAACTGACGGTCAGCCAAGCGAGAGAGCACGATGCCCCAAGCCGCCCAGATGTCTCCTGTCCCTGACGCTTCGGGACAACCGTCGTCCGTAGAGCAGGCAAGCCGGCTTGGCCTTGAGCAGGCGTTCGCGCTGTTCAACCAGATGTCGAGCCAGTTGACCGATTCCTACAGCATGCTCGAAGCCCGGGTCACCGAACTCAAGGGTGAGCTGGCGGTGGTCAGTGCCCAGCGCATGCAGGAGCTGGCGGAAAAAGAACGCCTGGCCAACCGCCTGCAAAACCTCCTCGATCTGTTGCCCGGCGGCGTTATCGTCATCGACGCCCAAGGCATCGTGCGCGAAGCCAATCCGGCGGCGTGCGAGCTGCTCGGTCTGCCCCTCGAAGGCGAACTCTGGCGCCATGTCATTGCGCGCTGCTTCGCGCCGCGCGAAGACGACGGTCACGAAATTTCTCTCAGGGACGGTCGGCGTCTATCGATTGCCACCCGTTCGCTGGATGCCGAGCCAGGTCAGTTGGTGTTGCTCAACGACCTGACTGAAACCCGTCAACTGCAAGGCCAACTGGCTCGTCATGAGCGCCTGTCGTCTCTCGGCCGGATGGTCGCCTCCTTGGCTCATCAGATTCGTACGCCATTGTCGGCCGCGTTGCTCTATGCCAGTCACTTGACCGAGCAGGAACTGCCGGTGGCCACGCAGCAGCGATTTGCCGGACGCCTGAAAGAGCGTTTGCATGAACTCGAACATCAGGTGCGCGACATGCTGGTGTTCGCTCGCGGCGAGTTGCCGCTGACGGATCGCGTCACGCCCAAGGTGTTGATGCAGTCGCTGCAATCGGCGGCGCTGACCCATGTTCAGGAGTTACCGATCCGTTGGCAGTGCGACAGTCATGCCGGCGAATTGCTGTGCAATCGCGACACCCTGATCGGGGCGATCCTCAACCTGATCGAGAACGCGATTCAGGCCAGTGCCGGCAATGTGCGTCTGAAGGTTCATCTCTATACCCGTGAAAACACCCTGCGCGTGTGCGTCAGTGACAGCGGCAGTGGTATCGAGGCAAGTGTCCTGGCGCGTCTGGGCGAGCCGTTTTTCACCACCAAGACCACCGGCACTGGCCTGGGCCTGACCGTGGTCAAGGCGGTGGCCCGCGCTCATCAAGGAGAATTGCAGTTGCGTTCGCGGCCGGGTCGCGGCACGTGTGCGCAGGTCATCCTGCCGCTTTTTTCGGGTGAACAAACCAGCGTTCAGGGAGCCGAGTGAAGGACATGGCAATCAAGGTTTTACTGGTCGAGGACGACCGCGCGCTTCGCGAAGCGCTGGCCGATACGCTGCTGCTCGCGGGGCACAATTACACAGCAGTCGGTTCGGCCGAGGAGGCGCTGGCGACGGTGGGTGTCGAGGCGTTCAACCTGGTCATCAGCGACGTCAATATGCCGGGCATGGACGGGCATCAATTACTCGGTCTGCTGCGAGTGCGGCAGCCACAGTTGCCGGTGTTGCTGATGACCGCTCACGGCGCTGTCGAGCGTGCGGTCGACGCGATGCGTCAGGGTGCGGCGGATTACCTGGTCAAGCCGTTCGAGCCCAAGGCCTTGCTCGATCTGGTGGCGCGACACGCGCTGGGTAATCTCGGCGCGAGCGAAAGCGAAGGGCCGATTGCGTTCGAGCCCGCCAGTGCGCAACTGCTGGAGTTGGCGGCGCGGGTCGCGCGCAGTGACTCCACCGTGTTGATCTCCGGCGAGTCCGGTACCGGCAAAGAGGTGCTGGCGCGCTATATCCACCAGCATTCCCATCGCGCCACTCAGCCATTCATTGCGATCAATTGCGCCGCGATCCCGGACAACATGCTCGAAGCCACATTGTTCGGTCATGAAAAAGGTTCGTTCACCGGCGCGATAGCGGCACAGGCCGGCAAATTCGAACAGGCCGATGGCGGCACCATCCTGCTCGACGAAATTTCTGAAATGCCCCTCGGACTGCAGGCCAAGTTACTGCGCGTCTTGCAGGAGCGCGAAGTCGAGCGCGTCGGCGCGCGCAAACCGATCACCCTGGATATTCGGGTCGTGGCCACCACCAACCGCGATCTGGCCGGTGAAGTAGCGGCGGGGCGGTTTCGTGAAGACCTTTATTATCGGCTGTCGGTGTTTCCGCTGGCCTGGCGTCCGTTGCGCGAGCGTACCGCCGACATCCTGCCGCTGGCCGAGCGCCTGCTGGCCAAGCACGTCAATAAAATGAAGCATGCGACGGCAACACTCTCGCCCGAGGCGCAAGCGTGCCTGATTGCTTATCGGTGGCCAGGCAACGTGCGTGAACTGGATAACGCCATCCAGCGCGCGCTGATTCTGCAGCAGGGCGGCTTGATCCAGCCGCAGGACTTTTGCCTGTCCGGGCCGGTGGCCTGCGCGCCTTTGCCAGTGTTGGCGGCGGCACCGGTGCGCGCTGTCGAGGTTGAAACGGAGTCGGCTGGAGCGCTGGGCGATGACCTGCGACGCCGTGAGTTTCAGATGATCATCGACACCTTGCGTGCCGAACGTGGTCGTCGCAAGGAAGCGGCCGAGCGACTGGGTATCAGCCCGCGCACCTTGCGCTACAAGCTGGCGCAGATGCGCGACGCCGGAATGGACGTCGAAGCCTACTTGTTCGCCACCTGATTCGTCAGGGACAACGCTTGGGAAGGGCTTTTGTTCAGAACGGCCACGGAGCTGGCACCCTTGTTGCTAACACCTCACTACCCGCCGAGTGAGTGTCAAAAAATTGCGGGTCGCCAACGACGTCAGCTCGTCAAAGAGAGAAGCCATGAGCCAAGGTATTGAATTCAATCGGTTGATGCTGGACATGCGTTCCATGCAAATGGATGCGATGTCTGCGTCGAAATCGACTGCCGCCGTTCCAGCACTGGGTGGCAGCAGCTTTTCCGACATGCTCGGCCAGGCTGTCAATAAAGTGAACGATACGCAGCAAGCATCCAATCAGTTGGCCAGCGCCTTCGAGATCGGCAAGAGCGGCGTCGACCTGACGGACGTGATGATTTCCTCGCAGAAGGCCAGCGTGTCTTTCCAGGCGTTGACCCAGGTGCGCAACAAGTTGGTTCAGGCTTATCAAGACATCATGCAGATGCCGGTTTAAGGACGTATTGAGTCATGGCAGAAGCAATCGCCGATAACGTTCCGGCCAAGGCCACTCCGGTAGACGGCAAACCGCCGCTGTTCGGGTTGTCCTTCCTGGAAAACCTCTCCGAGATGACCATGTTGCGTCAGGTGGGCCTGTTGGTCGGCCTGGCTGCGAGCGTGGCGATTGGCTTTGCCGTGGTGTTGTGGTCCCAGCAGCCGGATTACCGGCCTCTGTACGGCAGTCTTGCCGGCATGGATGCCAAGCAGGTCATGGAAACCCTGGCCGCAGCCGACATTCCCTATACCGTTGAACCGAACTCCGGAGCCTTGCTGGTCAAGGCCGATGACCTGTCCCGTGCGCGGCTCAAGCTCGCGGCTGCTGGTGTCACTCCCAGCGACGGCAACATCGGCTTTGAAATCCTCGACAAGGACCAGGGCCTGGGGACCAGCCAGTTCATGGAAGCGACCCGTTATCGTCGCGGCCTGGAAGGCGAACTGGCGCGCACCATTTCCAGCCTGAACAACGTCAAGGGTGCCCGCGTGCACCTGGCGATTCCGAAAAGCTCGGTGTTCGTGCGTGACGAGCGCAAGCCAAGCGCTTCGATCCTGGTTGAGCTGTATTCCGGCCGCTCGCTGGAGCCGGGTCAGGTACTGGCGATCATCAATCTGGTGGCAACCAGTGTTCCTGAACTGAGCAAATCGCAGATCACCGTGGTCGACCAGAAGGGCAACCTGCTGTCGGATCAGGCGGAAAATTCTGAACTGACCATGGCCGGCAAGCAATTCGATTACAGCCGTCGCATGGAAAGCATGCTGACCCAGCGCGTGCACAATATCCTGCAACCGGTGCTTGGCAACGATCGCTACAAAGCTGAAGTCTCCGCCGATGTGGACTTCAGCGCCGTCGAGTCGACCTCCGAGCAGTTCAACCCGGATCAACCGGCGTTGCGCAGCGAGCAGTCGGTCAACGAACAACGCACCGCCAGCAATGGCCCGCAAGGTGTGCCGGGTGCCTTGAGCAACCAGCCGCCATCGCCAGCCTCTGCGCCGCAAACCACCGGTGGCAGCACCGCAGCGGCCGGCATGGTTCAGCCAGGCCAGCCATTGATCGATGCCAACGGTCAGCAAATCATGGACCCGGCTACCGGTCAGCCGATGCTGGCGCCGTACCCGGCGGACAAGCGTCAACAGTCCACCAAGAACTTCGAGCTCGACCGTTCCATCAGCCACACCAAGCAGCAGCAGGGGCGTTTGAATCGCCTGTCGGTGTCGGTGGTGGTGGACGATCAGGTCAAGGTCAACGCAGCCAATGGCGAAACCACCCGTGCACCGTGGAGCGCCGACGAATTGGCGCGCTTCACTCGCCTGGTCCAGGACGCCGTCGGTTTCGACGCCAGCCGTGGCGACAGCGTGAGCGTGATCAACATGCCGTTCTCCGCCGAGCGCGGTGAAGTGATTGCCGATATTCCGTTCTACTCCCAGCCGTGGTTCTGGGACATCGTCAAGCAAGTGCTGGGTGTCTTGTTCATCCTGGTGCTGGTGTTCGGCGTGCTGCGCCCGGTGCTCAACAACATCACCGGTGGCGGCAAAGGCAAGCAACTTGCAGGTCTGGGCAGCGACGTGGAACTCGGTGGCATGGGCGGCCTGGACGGCGAACTGGCCAACGACCGCGTCAGCCTCGGTGGCCCGACCAGCATCCTGCTGCCGAGCCCGAGCGAAGGCTATGACGCGCAGTTGAATGCAATCAAGAGTTTGGTGGCAGAAGATCCGGGCCGTGTGGCCCAGGTCGTGAAAGAGTGGATTAACGCAGATGAGTGATAACCGAGCCGTTGCCGCCAAACTGACCAAGGTCGACAAAGCCGCGATTCTGCTGCTGTCCCTCGGTTCCACCGATGCTGCACAAGTGCTGCGCCACATGGGGCCCAAGGAGGTCCAGCGTGTGGGTGTGGCGATGGCCCAGATGGGCAACGTGCACCGCGAACAGGTCGAACAGGTCATGAGCGAGTTCGTCGACATCGTCGGCGACCAGACCAGCCTGGGCGTCGGTTCCGATGACTACGTGCGCAAAATGCTTACCCAGGCACTGGGCGAAGACAAGGCCAACGGCCTGATCGACCGCATCTTGCTGGGCGGCAACACCAGTGGCCTCGACAGCCTTAAGTGGATGGAGCCACGCGCCGTCGCCGACGTGATCCGTTACGAGCACCCACAGATCCAGGCGATCGTCGTGGCGTACCTCGACCCGGACCAGGCCGGTGAAGTGCTGGGCAACTTTGACCACAAGGTGCGCCTGGACATCATTCTGCGGGTGTCCTCGTTGAACACGGTGCAGCCGGCGGCCCTGAAAGAACTTAACCAGATTCTCGAGAAGCAGTTCTCCGGCAACTCGAATGCCTCGCGCACCACCCTGGGTGGCATCAAGCGCGCGGCCGATATCATGAACTTCCTCGACAGCTCGATCGAAGGCCAGTTGATGGACTCGATTCGCGAAGTCGACGAAGACCTGTCCGGTCAGATCGAAGACCTCATGTTCGTGTTCAACAACCTGTCCGATGTCGACGACCGCGGGATTCAGGCATTGCTGCGCGAAGTGTCCTCCGACGTGCTGGTGCTGGCCCTCAAGGGGTCGGACGAAGGCGTCAAGGAGAAGATCTTCAAGAACATGTCCAAGCGTGCGGCCGAACTGTTGCGCGACGACCTCGAGGCCAAGGGCCCGGTGCGCGTCAGCGACGTGGAAACTGCGCAGAAAGAAATCCTCACCATTGCCCGCCGTATGGCCGAAGCCGGAGAAATCGTTCTCGGCGGGAAGGGCGGCGAAGAGATGATCTAAGGTCACTATGTCGTCCAAACATGATGAGTCCCAGACCGACCTGATCCGTGGCAAGGCCGTCGCCGGTTTTGACGTCTGGGCGTTGCCCAGTTTCGATCCTTTTGTGCCAGAGCCCGAGCCGGAACCCGAGCCCGAGCCGCCGGAAATGGAAGAGGTGCCGCTGGACGAAGTCCAGCCACTGACCCTCGAAGAGCTCGAAAGCATTCGCCAGGAGGCCTACAACGAAGGCTTCGCGGTGGGTGAGAGAGAAGGTTTCCACAGTGCCACGCTCAAGGTCCGTCAGGAAGCCGAAGTGATCCTGGCGTCGAAAGTGGCAGGCCTGGAACAGATGATGGTCAGTCTGTTCGAGCCTATCGCCGAGCAGGACACCCAGATCGAAAAGTCCCTGATCGACCTCGTGCAGCACATCACCAAGCAGGTGATTCAGCGCGAACTGGCCATCGACTCGACGCAGATCGAAAACGTCATGCGCGAGGCCCTCAAGCTGTTGCCGTTGGGCGCGAGCAATGTGCGCCTGTACATCAACCCGCAAGATTTCGAACAGGTCAAAGCCCTGCGCGAGCGCCATGAAGAAACCTGGCGCATCGTCGAGGACGTGTCCCTGTTGCCCGGCGGTTGCCGGGTCGAAACTGAACACAGTCGCATCGACGCCACCGTCGAAACCCGCGTGGCGCAAGTCATGGTCAAACTGTTCGATCAGTTGCATGACCAGGCCTTGCACCCGGCGGAGCCGGATCTGAGCCTGGAATTGCCCATCGACGACAAGCCGGCAGAGGCGCCGGTAGAAGGGCTGCCGGACGATCCCGATGCGCCTTGACCGCACCAGCTTCGCCAAGCGCCTGGGCAGCTACGCCGAGGTCACCGAGCTTGCCGGGGCGCCGATCCTTGAAGGACGCTTGTTGCGCATGGTCGGCCTGACCCTCGAAGCCGAGGGCTTGCGCGCCGCCATGGGCGCTCGCTGCATGGTCATCAACGACGACAGTTATCAGCCGGTGCAGGTCGAAGCCGAAGTCATGGGCTTCTCCGGCAGCAAGGTTTTCCTGATGCCGGTCGGCAGCGTCGCCGGTATTGCGCCGGGTGCCCGCGTCGTGCCGTTGGCCGATACCGGTCGCTTGCCGATGGGCATGAGCATGCTCGGGCGGGTGCTCGATGGTGCCGGTCGTGCGCTGGACGGCAAGGGTGGCATGAAAGCCGAAGACTGGGTGCCGATGGATGGCCCGACCATCAACCCGCTCAAGCGCGAACCGATCAGCGAGCCGCTGGACGTAGGTATCCGCACCATCAACGGATTGTTGACGGTCGGCCGTGGTCAGCGTCTCGGCCTGTTCGCCGGTACCGGTGTAGGTAAATCCGTGCTGCTGGGCATGATGACGCGCTTCACCGAGGCCGACATTATTGTCGTCGGGCTGATCGGTGAGCGGGGTCGTGAAGTTAAAGAGTTCATCGAGCACATCCTCGGTGAAGAAGGACTCAAGCGTTCGGTGGTCGTCGCGTCGCCGGCGGACGATGCACCGCTGATGCGTCTGCGCGCCGCGATGTATTGCACGCGCATCGCCGAGTATTTTCGCGACAAGGGCAAGAATGTCCTGTTGCTCATGGATTCCCTGACCCGTTTCGCCCAGGCCCAGCGGGAAATCGCCCTGGCCATCGGCGAGCCACCGGCTACCAAAGGCTATCCGCCGTCGGTTTTCGCCAAGTTACCGAAACTGGTGGAGCGGGCCGGCAATGCCGAGAAGGGCGGTGGTTCGATCACCGCGTTCTACACCGTATTGTCCGAAGGCGATGACCAGCAGGACCCGATTGCCGACTCGGCTCGGGGCGTGCTTGACGGGCACATCGTGCTGTCCCGGCGTCTGGCTGAAGAAGGCCACTACCCGGCCATCGATATCGAAGCGTCCATCAGCCGGGTCATGCCATCGGTGGTCAGTCCGGAGCACATGACGCGCGCGCAGATGTTCAAACAGTACTGGTCGCGTTATCAGCAAAGTCGCGACCTGATCAGCGTCGGTGCCTACGTGCCGGGCGGTGATCGAGAAACCGACATTGCGATTTCACTGCAACCGGCCATGACCACCTATCTGCGACAGGGTTTGAACGACAACATTGGCATGGCGGCCAGCGAGAACCATCTCGCTACCATCTTCGCCCCGGCAGCGGGCGGCTAACCGGTCATGGCCCAGAGCCGTGCGGCACGCCTGGCACCCGTGGTGGAAATGGCTGAAAAGGCCGAAAAAACCGCGGTCATGCGCCTTGGGCACTTCCAGGGCCAGGTACGTCTGGCGGAAAGCAAGCTCGCCGACCTCGAAAGCTTCCGCCTCGATTATCAGGAACAATGGATCGTACGCGGCAGCAGCGGCGTTTCCGGTCAATGGTTGCTCGGCTATCAAGGCTTTCTTGCACAACTGGGCACGGCCATCGATCAGCAGCGCCAGAGCTTGAACTGGCACCAGAACAACCTCAACAAGGCGCGCGAGTCCTGGCAGCAGGCGTTTGCACGGGTTGAAGGGTTGCGAAAACTTGTACAGCGTTACATGGACGAAGCGCGCAAGCTCGAAGACAAACGCGAACAGAAGCTGCTGGATGAATTGTCCCAGCGGTTGCCCCGGCATGATCCTTATTAAGAGTTGTTCTTGCCGCCTTACCAAGCAAGTGCTAAACCTTGTACACGTACGCTCACCCATGACAAGGAAGCCGTTAGATGTCAGTTACTACAGAAACCTCCCAGGACGGGACCAAGCTGACGATTTTGATCAAGGGACGCTTCGATTTCGCCAAGCATTCGGAATTTCGTGAGTCCTACGAAAATCTTGAGCCAAAACCGGAATCCTTCGAAGTGAATTTGAAGGACGCCACGTACCTCGACAGTTCGGCGCTCGGAATGCTCCTTCTGTTGCGTGATCACGCCGGTGGCGAGAGTGCCGAAATCACGTTGAGCCACGCCAACGCCGATGTGCGCAAGATTCTCGCGATCTCCAACTTCGAACAAATCTTCGACGTTGCATGACTGCCCTGCAGCCGTCGCTTGAACCGCTGACAATCCTCATCGCTGAAGACAGCGCGGCCGATCGCATGCTGCTGTCGAGCATCGTCCGTCGCCAGGGGCATGCCGTGCTCACGGCTGCCAACGGTGCCGAGGCCGTCGAGACTTTTCGTCTGCAACGGCCGCACCTGGTGCTGATGGACGCCATGATGCCGGTCATGGACGGATTCGAAGCGGCGCGGCAGATCAAGGATTTGGCCGGGGAAACCCTGGTGCCGATCATCTTCCTGACCTCGCTGACCGAAAGCGAAGCCCTGGCCCGTTGTCTGGAGGCCGGTGGCGACGATTTTCTGGCAAAACCCTATAACCAGGTGATCCTCGCCGCCAAAATCAAGGCAATGGACCGCTTGCGACGATTGCAGGCCACGGTGCTGCAGCAGCGCGACCTGATTTCCAGGCATAACGACTACTTGCTCAATGAGCAGCGGGTGGCCAAAGCCGTGTTCGACAAGGTGGCGCATTCGGGCTGTTTGAACGCACCGAACATCCGCTACCTGCAATCGCCTTATGCGCTGTTCAACGGCGATCTGCTGCTCGCGGCGTTCACCCCGGCCGGCGACATGCACGTGCTGCTGGGCGATTTCACCGGTCATGGTCTGCCCGCTGCCGTCGGCGCCATGCCTCTGGCTGAAGTCTTCTACGGCATGACGGCCAAGGGCTACGGCCTGGCAGAAACCCTGCGCGAGATGAACGCCAAGCTCAAACGCATCCTGCCGGTGGATATGTTCTGTTGCGCCACGCTGCTGTGCCTGAGCTTTCAGCGACGTTCGGTGGAGGTTTGGAACGGCGGGATGCCGGACGGTTATCTGCACCGCATCGCCAGTGGTGAGCGCACGCCGCTGTCGGCGCGACATTTGCCGCTGGGGGTGCTTAGCCCGCAAACCTTCAATGACAGCACCGAAGTGTTTCCGATGGCCGTTGGCGATCGTGTATTCCTGTTGTCCGACGGGGTCATCGACACCTGCGATGCCAACGAACAGTTGTTTGGCGTGGAACGCTTGCAGCGGGTGTTTGCGGCCAATCGAGAGCCCGATGCGCTGTTCGAGGAGATCGAGCAGGCGTTGCGGGATTTCCGTGGCGAGGCGCGCGATGACGTGAGCATGGTCGAGATCAGTCTGCTGGAAGCGGCGCAACTGAGCCCGCCAGCGCTGGTGTATTCCGACAGCGGCCAGTCATGCCCGCTGGACTGGTCGGTGAGTTTCGAGTTTCGTGCCGATACCCTCAAACGATACAACCCGTTGCCGTACCTGTTGCAATTACTGCTTGAGGTGCATGGCCTGCGGGCTCAGAGTGGTGCTCTTTACAGTGTACTGGCAGAGCTTTATTCGAATGCCCTGGAGCATGGCGTGCTCGGTCTGGATTCCAGTCTCAAGCGCGATGCGGCGGGTTTCGCCCGCTATTACCAGCAGCGCAATGAGCGGCTGGATGAGTTGCGAGACGGTTACGTGCGGGTGCATCTGCAGATCGCGCCGCACGGCGAGGGCGGTCATCTGATTATCCGGGTTGAAGACAGTGGCGCGGGTTTTGACGTGGCCCGGGTGATGGAGCGTCCCGTCGATGGCGGTCGTCTGTCGGGGCGCGGCGTCAGTCTGATCCGCCAGTTGAGCCGCAACGCGAGCTGGTCCGACAATGGTCGTAGTGCGCGCGTGGAGTTTTTCTGGGAGGCTCTGGCATAATTCACCCATTCTTGATCAAGGAGTGAGCAAGTGGCTGACACACACCTGAATCGCGATGTGCTGAGCACGTTGCGGGAAGTGATGGAAGATGAGTATCCGATGTTATTGGATACCTTCCTGGCAGACTCCGAAGAGCGATTGCTGCTGCTGCGAAAGGCTGAAGATCCCGTCACGCTGATGGACGCCGCCCATAGTTTCAAGGGGAGCAGCAGCAACATGGGGGCTACTCGCCTCACTGAGCTGTGCAGTGAGCTTGAGTTGCGCGCCAAACAAAAAAACCTCGCTGGCATTGAAAAGCTGGTCGGGGAAATCGACGATGAATTCGCCTTTATCCGACCGCTGTACGAGGCGGAGCGCCAACGCTCTCTCACTGGCTAAGGCGACCATTCGGCACTTTTGATATCGGTCGGGCAAACCTGGCTCGACCTTTGCTATCAACTCCCTCAACTGTACCTACGATCTCAGTGCAGCGGAGACTGTTTTATGCCCGTTACCCCACATTCGCTTCTTCAGGCTGTCGCCACGGCCAAGACTCAAGCCGCCAGCGCCAATACCCCGGCACCGGCCGCTGAGCCAGGGAGCAAGGCGTCCAGCTTCGCTGATGTTTACGCCCATCAAGCCCAGAACAAGCCTTCTGTGGTAGCGGACAAACCTGCCAAACCTGTTGCTGACAGCGGCCCTAAGGGCTCGGGCAAAAAGGATGTGAGCAACGATAAGCCTGCCGCCCCGGAACCGGCGGTTGCCGATAGCGGCAATTCCTTGCCTGCCGATAAACCGGCGCAGGCTAACGATACAACCACCAGCGATAACAAGACTGACGTCACTGCCACACCTGTGGCCGATACGACGCCTGTGGACCCTGCCTTGATGCCGGGGGTGGTGCCGCTGCCGCTGGTGACTGCGCCGGTCGCGCCATCGGCCCCGCCGGTCGCCCAGAGTCCTCAGCCGCAGGTTGAAGCGTCAGTGGCCTCTGCCATTGCCGCACCAGCAGCAGCGGCCGCTGCTGCCGATAGCGATTTCGATCCGGCAGCTGACCCGCTCGATGCGCTGCCAGCCGTACGCATGGCCATGGAACAGAGTGGTCACGTCTCCGCCAGCAGCCAGGCTCAGCCTAAGGCGACGCCCGCACAGACCCAGGCCGACGGGGAACTGACCTCGGCGCAGAATTTTACCGCTGGCATGGCCAGCATGCTCAATGTGCAAGCCGACAAGGACAGCACCAGCCAGGGTGGCGAGAAAGCCTTCAGCGGTCTGATTGATGACGGCCTCAAGGACCTGAAGAACGCCAGCAGCGATACCCGTGTCGATGATTTCGCTAACCGTCTTGCGGCATTGACCCAGGCGGCCACCCCCAAGACTGCCAATGCCTTGCCGGTGAACCAGCCAATCGCCATGCACCAGAGCGGCTGGACCGAAGAAGTGGTCAACCGGGTCATGTACCTCTCCAGCGCCAATCTGAAGGCAGCGGACATTCAGTTGCAACCGGCTGAACTGGGGCGTCTCGACATTCGGGTGAACATGATTCCCGATCAGCAGACCCAGATCACCTTCATGAGCGCCCATCCAAGCGTGCGCGAGGCGCTGGACGGGCAAATGCACCGCCTGCGTGACATGTTCGCGCAACAGGGGATGGGTCAGGTTGACGTCAACGTGTCCGACCAGTCGCGTGGCTGGCAAGGTCAGGGGCAGGGCCAGGAACAGGCGCAGCAGGGGCAGGGTGGCCGTACCAATGCCAGTGGTGGTCGCCTCGACGGGATGGATGACGAAATCACCCCGACCGTCGCCGAGGTGGCCGCCACCGCCACCACCAGTGTCATCGGCTCCAGCGCCGTCGACTACTACGCCTGATCAAACGCAATAGCCCTCCTGTGGGAGCGAGCAGGCTCGCTCCCACATTTTTTTGTGGTGTCCATAACTCCCCGCCCAGCACCTGCCTGACACTTCTGGCATAACACTTGCTCTTGCCTTGCCGTGCGACTGTGAAAACCCGAATAGTGACGGATTATTGGCATGGCGAAGAGCGACGCAGCAGTAAAAGACCCCGCAACCAAAGGCAAGATCAAGCTGATCATTGTGATCGTGGTGGCTCTGCTGCTGGCGATTGGCGTGTCTGTGGGGGCGACCTGGTTTTTCATGCACAGCGCCCAGAGCAAACCTGCTGAGGCGCAACCGGCCGTGGTCGGCAAGCAGCCGGCGATCTTCGAGCCGATGGCGCCGGCCTTCGTGGCCAACTACAACGTGAACGGTCGCCAGCGCTACATGCAAGTGAGCATCACCCTGCAAGGTCGCAATCAGGCCGACCTTGAAGCGCTCAAAGTGCACATGCCGGTGATCCGCAACAACCTGGTCATGCTGTTCTCCGGCCAGGATTTCGCCACGCTGGCGACCCCGGTCGGCCAGGAGATGTTGCGTCAGAAGGCCACGGCCAGCGTCCAGGAAGTGGCGCAGAAAGAACTCGGCAAAGTGGTGATTGAACAGCTGCTTTTCACTAATTTCGTACTGCAGTAGGAACACGACATGGCCGTGCAAGACCTGCTGTCCCAGGATGAGATCGATGCGCTGTTGCATGGCGTCGACGATGGTCTGGTACAGACCGATAACGTTGCTGAACCCGGCAGCGTCAAAAGCTACGACCTGACCAGCCAGGATCGCATCGTCCGCGGACGCATGCCGACCCTGGAAATGATCAACGAGCGTTTCGCCCGCTACACCCGCATCAGCATGTTCAACATGCTGCGCCGCTCGGCAGACGTTGCCGTCGGTGGCGTGCAGGTGATGAAGTTTGGCGAATACGTGCACTCGCTGTACGTGCCGACCAGTCTCAACCTGGTCAAGATCAAGCCGTTGCGCGGCACCGCCCTGTTCATCCTCGACGCCAAGCTGGTGTTCAAGCTGGTGGACAACTTTTTTGGTGGCGACGGTCGTCACGCCAAGATCGAAGGACGTGAATTCACTCCCACTGAACTGCGCGTCGTGCGCATGGTGCTGGAGCAGGCCTTCGTCGATTTGAAGGAAGCCTGGCAGGCGATCATGGAAGTGAACTTCGAGTACATCAACTCGGAAGTGAACCCGGCCATGGCCAACATCGTCGGCCCGAGCGAGGCCGTCGTCGTGTCGACCTTCCACATCGAGCTCGATGGCGGTGGCGGCGACCTGCACGTGACCATGCCGTACTCGATGATCGAGCCGGTGCGCGAGATGCTCGATGCCGGCTTCCAGTCGGACCTGGACGATCAGGACGAGCGCTGGATCAATGCCTTGCGCCAGGACGTGCTGGATGTCGACGTACCGATCGGCGCCACGGTTGCCCGTCGCCAGTTGCGTTTGCGCGACATTCTGCACATGCAGCCGGGGGACGTGATCCCGGTCGATATGCCGGAAGAAATGATCATGCGCGCCAACGGCGTGCCGGCCTTCAAGGTCAAGATGGGCTCGCACAAAGGCAACCTCGCGTTGCAGGTGATCGAGCCGATCGAGCGCCGCTGACCGGCGCTCCAATCCCCCTTTAATTCGCTGCTCTTGATTGAGCAGTTGCCCGCCGAGGACACATGATGAACAACGATATGAACGCCCAGGACGACCAGGCACTGGCTGATGAATGGGCCGCGGCCCTGGAAGAAACCGGAGACGCCGGGCAGGCCGATATCGATGCGCTGCTGGCGGCCGATAGCGGTTCGTCGGGCTCCAACCGTCTGCCGATGGAAGAGTTCGGCAGCGTGCCGAAGAACCACGAGCCGGTCACCCTGGACGGTCCGAACCTGGATGTGATCCTCGACATCCCGGTGTCGATTTCCATGGAAGTGGGCAGCACCGACATCAACATCCGTAACCTGCTGCAACTCAACCAGGGTTCGGTGATCGAGCTGGATCGCCTGGCCGGTGAGCCGCTGGACGTACTGGTCAACGGCACCCTTATCGCTCACGGCGAAGTGGTTGTGGTCAACGAGAAGTTCGGCATTCGCCTGACGGACGTGATCAGCCCAAGCGAACGCATCAAGAAGCTGCGCTAAGTGAAAAAGGTTCTGGGTGCTTTGCCGGGATTGCTGTTGGCGGTGCCGTTCAGTGTTCTGGCTGCCGAGCCGGTGGCGAGCGCCGCGACGGCCGCTGCTGCGCCGGTGGTCAACAGTGGTGTGGCTGGTCAATTGACGCAGCTGGTGTTCGGTTTGCTGCTGGTGCTGGGGTTGATTTTCTTCCTCGCCTGGTTGTTGCGCCGGGTCCAGCAGGCCGGGCCGGCGGGCAAAGGGCAGGTGATCGAGCTGATCGGCTCGCGCGCGCTGGGCCCGCGTGACCGTTTGATGCTGGTGCAAGTCGGCAACGAGCAGATCCTGCTCGGCTTGAGCCCCGGCTCCATCACCGCGCTGCACGTGCTCAAGGAGCCGGTGCAAGTGCCTGGCGGTACCGAGAAAGCGACTCCGGAGTTTGCCCAGCATCTGTTAAGGATGCTCGGCAAGGATCAGAAGGATAAGAAGTAATGGGTGCGTTACGCATCGTCTTGACGCTGGCCCTGATGCTGGCCGCGCCGCTGGCGTTCGCCGCCGATCCGTTGTCGATTCCGGCGATCACATTGGGCACCAATGCCAATGGTGCCCAGGAATACTCGGTCAGTCTGCAAATCCTGCTGATCATGACGGCGCTGAGTTTTATCCCGGCGTTTGTCATGCTGATGACCAGTTTCACCCGGATCATCATCGTCTTCTCGATCCTGCGTCAGGCCCTGGGCTTGCAGCAGACGCCGTCGAACCAGATCCTCACCGGCATGGCGCTGTTCCTGACGCTGTTCATCATGGCGCCAGTATTCGACCGGGTGAATCAGGACGCCTTGCAGCCCTACCTGGCGGAAAAACTCACCGCCCAGGATGCCGTGGCCAAGGCCCAGGTGCCGATCAAGGACTTCATGCTGGCCCAGACGCGCAGCAGCGATCTCGAGCTGTTCATGCGCCTGTCCAAGCGCACCGACATCGCTTCGCCGGATCAGGCGCCGCTGACCATTCTGGTCCCGGCGTTCGTCACGTCCGAGCTTAAAACCGCGTTCCAGATTGGCTTCATGATCTTCATCCCGTTCCTGATCATCGACCTGGTCGTGGCCAGTGTGCTGATGGCGATGGGTATGATGATGCTTTCGCCGCTGATCATTTCCCTGCCGTTCAAGATCATGCTGTTTGTGCTGGTGGATGGTTGGGCGTTGATTATCGGTACGTTGGCCAGCAGTTTTGGAGGTGTTTCGCCATGACGCCAGAAGTCGCCGTAGACATCTTTCGCGACGCCCTGTGGCTGACGACCATGATGGTCGCGGTGCTGGTAATTCCGAGTCTGCTGGTCGGCTTGTTGGTGGCGATGTTCCAGGCGGCGACCCAGATCAACGAACAGACCCTGAGCTTCTTGCCACGTCTGCTGGTGATGCTGGTGACTCTGATCGTCGCCGGCCCGTGGCTGGTGCAGACCTTCATGGATTACATCCTGCGGTTGTACGGCAGTATTCCCATGGTCATCGGCTAATCCATGTCGTCGCTGCTGCAACTGACCGATACCCAGATCAGCACCTGGGTGGCGACGTTCATGTTGCCGCTGTTTCGCGTCGGCACGATGCTGATGGTGATGCCGATTTTCGGCACGACCCTGGTCCCCCGGCGCGTACGAGCCTATCTGGCCCTGGCGATTACGGTCGTGATCACCCCGGCGCTGCCACCGATGCCGCCGGTCAATCCGCTGGACCTCAGTGGGCTGCTGCTGATTGGCGAGCAGATCCTTATAGGCGCGGTGCTGGGTTTCTCCCTTCAGTTGTTCTTCCAGGCATTTGTGGTGGCCGGGCAGATTGTCGCGATTCAGATGGGCATGGGCTTCGCGTCCATGGTCGACCCTACCAACGGCGTGTCGGTGGCGGTGATCGGGCAGTTCTTCACCATGTTGGTGACGTTGATGTTCCTGGGGATGAATGGTCACCTGGTGGTCTTCGAGGTGCTCACTGAAAGCTTTACCACGCTGCCGGTCGGTAGCGGGTTCATGGTCAATCATTATTGGGAAATGGCCGGAAAGCTTGGCTGGGTCCTGGGTGCCGCGTTGGTGCTGGTGCTACCGGCTATCACCGCGTTGCTGGTGGTCAATATCGCGTTTGGCGTGATGACCCGGGCGGCGCCGCAGCTGAACATTTTCTCCATCGGTTTTCCGCTGACCCTGGTGCTCGGGATGTTCATTCTCTGGGTCAGCCTGGGGGACATTCTCAACCAGTACCAACCCATGGCCGTCGAGGCCTTGCAGTTGTTGCGCGAACTGGCACAGGCGCGCTGAGTCATGGCTGAGAGCGAAAGCGGTCAAGACAAAACAGAAGACCCCACGGACAAGCGCAAGAAAGACTCCCGCGATAAAGGCGAGGTGGCGCGATCCAAGGAACTCAACACCCTGGCGATCATGCTCGTCGGCGCCAGTGCGCTGCTGATTTTCGGCGGTGCCCTGGCGCAAGACATGATGGAGCTGATGCGCATCAACTTCTCGCTGCCACGGGAAGTGATCATGGACCAGAAGTCCATGGCCAATTACTTGCTGCACTCGGGGCAGATCGGCTTGTGGGCGATTCAGCCAATCATGATCTCGCTGGTGCTGGCGGCGATCATCGGCCCGATTTCCCTAGGCGGCTGGCTGTTTGCGTTCAGCTCCATGGCGCCGAAGTTCAGTCGGATGAACCCGCTCAGTGGCCTCAAGCGGATGTTTTCCACCAAGGCATTGGTGGAGCTGATCAAGGCGTTTGCCAAGTTCATCATCGTCCTGTTCGTGGCGCTCGCAGTATTGTCGTCGGACATCGATGACTTGCAGCGCATCGCCCACGAACCGTTGGAAATGGCGATCATTCACAGCCTGCAAGTGGTGGGCTGGAGCACCTTGTGGATGGCCTGCGGGCTGATCATCATCGCCGCCGTCGATGTGCCGGTGCAGCTGTGGGAAAGCCACAAAAAACTGCTGATGACCAAGCAGGAAGTGCGCGATGAGCACAAGGATCAGGAAGGGCGGCCGGAGGTCAAGCAGCGAATTCGTCAGCTACAGCGCGAGATGTCCCAGCGCCGGATGATGGCGGCGATCCCGGAGGCCGACGTGGTCATCACCAACCCGACCCACTACGCCGTCGCCCTCAAGTACGACCCGGAGAAGGGCGGGGCGCCGATGCTGCTGGCCAAGGGCAGCGACTTCCTGGCATTGAAGATTCGTGAGATCGCCGTGGCCAACAATGTGCTGTTGCTCGAATCGCCGGCCCTGGCGCGCTCGATCTATTACTCAACCGAGCTGGAGCAGGAAATTCCCGGTGGGCTGTACCTGGCGGTTGCCCAGGTACTGGCCTACGTCTACCAGATCCGCCAGCACCGCGCGGGCAAGGGCAAACGCCCGGACCCGCTCAAGGACGACTTGCCGATTCCGCCGGATCTGCGTCGCGATTCCTGAAAGATTCGCTAGTAGTGCCGGCTCCATCGCGGGCAAGCCCGCTCCCACATTTGATCGCATTTCCTCAGGAAGAACTCGGTCACCTGTGGGGCGGGCTTGCCCGCGATGAGGTCAGTCCAGTCACCGCAATTCCCCCGGGTAAACCCTCTATTTCAAGCGCCTGCAAAAGTTGGAAGGCTTCTTGCAATAGCTGCTCTGCGCCTGCTTTGGGCGTCAAAAGTTTGCTTTAAAGGAACGGGGAAAACCGGTGGATCGCTCTCAGTTACTCAACACTGCCCGCACAAACGTTGCCGATTTAAGTCGGGGCAACCTGGGTGTGCCGTTGTTGCTGCTGGTCATGCTGGCGATGATGATGTTGCCGGTGCCGCCGTTCCTGCTGGACGTGTTCTTCACGTTCAACATTGCGCTGTCGATCGTCGTGCTTCTGGTCTGCGTGTACGCCTTGCGGCCGCTGGATTTCGCCGTTTTCCCGACCATCCTGCTGGTGGCGACGCTGATGCGCCTGGCGCTGAACGTGGCCTCCACGCGGGTGGTAATGCTCCACGGTCAGGAAGGACATGCCGCCGCGGGTAAGGTGATCCAGGCCTTCGGTGAGGTGGTGATCGGCGGTAACTACGTGGTCGGTATCGTGGTCTTCGCGATCTTGATGATCATCAACTTCGTCGTGGTGACCAAGGGTGCCGGGCGGATTTCCGAGGTGAGCGCACGCTTCACCCTCGATGCGATGCCCGGCAAACAGATGGCCATCGACGCCGACCTCAACGCCGGCCTGATCGATCAGAACCAAGCCAAGCTGCGCCGCATGGAAGTCGCCCAGGAAGCCGAGTTCTACGGTTCCATGGACGGTGCCAGCAAATTCGTGCGCGGTGACGCCATCGCCGGCCTGCTGATTCTGTTCATCAACCTGATCGGCGGCATGGCGGTCGGGATCTTCCAGCACGGCATGAGCTTCGGCGACGCCGGCAAGGTTTACGCGCTGTTGACCATCGGTGACGGTTTGGTGGCGCAATTGCCATCACTGTTGTTATCGACAGCGGCCGCGATCATGGTGACCCGTGCTTCCGGTTCGGAAGACATGGGCAAGCAGATCGGTCGCCAGATGTTCGCCTCGCCAAAAGCGTTGGCCGTGGCGGCAGGTTTGATGGCGGTGATGGGGTTGGTGCCCGGTATGCCGCACTTCTCCTTTCTCAGCATGGCGGCCCTGGCGGCCGGCGGCGCGTACCTGTTCTGGAAGAAACAGAACGTGGTCAAGGTTCAGGCCTTGCAAGAGGTCAAGCGCCAGCAGGAGCTGCTGCCATCGCCGGCCCGTGCCATGGAAACCAAGGAACTTGGCTGGGACGACGTGACGCCGATCGACATGATCGGGCTGGAAGTCGGCTATCGCCTGATCCCGCTGGTGGATCGCAATCAGGGTGGTCAGTTGCTGGCGCGGATCAAGGGCGTGCGCAAGAAGCTCTCCCAGGACCTGGGCTTCCTGATGCCGACTGTGCACATCCGTGACAACCTCGACCTCGCGCCGAGTGCCTATCGCCTCACGTTGATGGGGGTGATCCTGGCGGAAGCGGAGATTTACCCGGATCGCGAACTGGCGATCAACCCGGGGCAGGTCTACGGCACGCTCAATGGCATAACCGCCAAAGATCCGGCTTTTGGTCTGGAGGCGGTCTGGATCGAAATCAGCCAGCGCGCCCAGGCACAATCGCTCGGTTACACCGTAGTCGATGCCAGCACGGTCGTGGCGACCCACTTGAACCAGATTCTGTACAAGCACTCCAGCGAACTGATTGGTCACGAAGAAGTCCAGCAACTCATGCAATTGCTGGCCAAAAGCTCACCCAAGCTGGCCGAAGAGCTGGTGCCGGGTGTGGTCTCGCTGTCGCAACTGCTCAAGGTGTTGCAGGCGTTGTTGGCCGAACAAGTGCCGGTGCGCGACATTCGCAGCATCGCCGAGGCCATCGCCAACAATGCGGCCAAGAGTCAAGATACCGCCGCGCTGGTCGCCGCGGTGCGCGTCGGCGTTTCCCGTGCAATCGTCCAAAGCATTGTGGGGACTGACTCCGAGCTGCCAGTTATCACTCTTGAGCCAAGGTTGGAACAGATATTGCTCAATAGTCTTCAGAAGGCAGGACAAGGCTCGGAAGAGGGCGTTCTGTTGGAGCCAAGCATGGCTGAGAAGCTGCAACGCTCGTTGATCGAAGCGGCGCAGCGTCAAGAAATGCAAGGTCAGCCGGTGATTCTGCTGGTGGCCGGTCCGGTTCGCGCGATGCTCTCGCGATTCGGCCGACTGGCAGTCCCGGGTTTGCATGTGTTGGCTTACCAGGAAATTCCTGACAACAAGCAAGTGACCATCGTTGCGACAGTAGGGCCCAACGGCTGAGGTAGTGGTTTATGCAAGTTAAGCGTTTTTTCGCCGCCGATATGCGTCAGGCCATGAAACTGGTTCGTGATGAGCTGGGCGCTGATGCCGCGATTATCGGCAATCGCCGGATCGCTGGCGGTGTCGAACTGACGGCTGCCCTCGATTACAAATTGTCGGCGCTGGCCCCGCGCGTTCCGAACATGGAACTCGAGGATGAGCTGCGCAAGACCCAGTCGCGGATCGTTACCGCCCAGGCCGAATTGAGCCTGCGTGGCGAAGGCGAGACCGACGGCGACAAAACCACCAATCGGCAGTTGTTCGCCGGCCTGCCATTGACCGCCGCCGAACCGCTGATCGAACCTACTTACACCCAGCCCCGTCGTGCTGCGCCGGCCCCTGCGCCAGCGGCAGGTGGCGTTGACCCACGGGCGTTCGACTCGATGCGTTTCGAGCTCAACAGCCTGCGCGAACTGATGGAAGTACAACTCGGCTCCCTGGCCTGGAATCAGCTGCAAGGCAGCCGCCCGGCCCAGGCCAACCTCTGGCGTCGCCTGCAACGCATCGGCTTGTCCGGCCCGTTGTCGCGCGATCTGCTGGCAATGATTACCGATATTGAAGAGCCTCGTCAGGCCTGGCGCATGCTGCTGGCGCACCTGGCGCGGATGATCGCCACACCTGAAGTCGAGCCTCTGGAAGAGGGCGGCGTGATTGCCATGGTCGGCCCCGCCGGCATGGGCAAGACCACCACCCTGGCCAAGCTCGCGGCCCGTTATGTGCTCAAGTACGGCGCGCAAAACATCGCGCTGGTGAGCATGGACAGCTACCGTATCGGTGCTCAGGAACAACTCAAGACGCTGGGCCGGATCCTCAATGTGTCGGTAACGCACGTTGATCCGGGCCAGTCGCTGGTCCAGGCACTGGAACCATTGCTGCGCAAACGCGTGGTGCTGATCGATACCGCCGGCCTGCAGGCCAGCGATCCGGCACTGCGCATGCAGCTGGAAAGCCTGGCCGGACGTGGCATCAAATCAAAAAATTACCTGGTGTTGGCAACCACCAGCCAGAAACAGGTTCTAACGGCCGCTTATCATAGTTACAAGCGCTGCGGGCTCGCTGGCTGCATCCTGACTAAACTGGATGAAACGGCAAGTCTGGGAGAGGTGTTAAGCCTGGCAATCAGTCATGAATTGCCGGTGGCCTACCTGACGGATGGCCCGCGGATTCCGGATGATTTGCATCTGCCGCGTCGTCATCAGTTGGTCAGTCGCGCCGTTAGCGTGCAAATGCAGGAAGAACCCAGCGAAGAAGCCATGGCTGACATGTTCGCTGATATTTACCACAGTCCGACCAAGCAGGTTGGCTGAGGTAGTAATGAACAGTTTTCGTACCTACATCGATGGTCTGCCATGCATTGTTCCGTTTGAGAACGCGCAGCCAGTAATGTGGCCTCCGTCTATGCAAGACAAGGTAAAGAAATAACATGGGCAGCATGCATCCCGTACAGGTGATCGCGGTGACCGGCGGCAAGGGTGGCGTCGGCAAGACTAACGTGTCAGTGAATTTGTCACTGGCCCTGGCTGAGCTCGGCCGTCGCGTCATGCTGTTGGACGCCGACCTGGGGTTGGCGAACGTCGACGTCCTCCTGGGACTGACACCCAAACGTACCCTGGCCGACGTCATCGAAGGCCGCTGTGAGCTGCGCGACGTTCTGTTGCAAGGCCCCGGCGGAATCCGCATCGTCCCGGCCGCGTCCGGCACCCAGAGCATGGTTCATCTGAGCCCGGCTCAACACGCCGGCCTGATCCAGGCCTTCAGCGATATCGGCGACAACCTCGACGTCCTGGTGATCGATACGGCTGCAGGTATTGGTGACTCGGTAGTCAGTTTTGTTCGCGCAGCGCAAGAAGTCTTGCTGGTGGTATGCGACGAGCCGACCTCGATCACAGACGCCTACGCACTGATCAAGTTGCTGAACCGCGATTACGGCATGAACCGCTTCCGCGTGCTGGCCAACATGGCACAAAGCCCGCAGGAAGGTCGCAACCTGTTCGCCAAGTTGACCAAGGTCACGGACCGCTTCCTCGACGTCGCCCTACAATACGTTGGCGCTGTGCCTTACGACGAAAGCGTATGCAAGGCTGTGCAGAAGCAACGCGCCGTCTATGAAGCCTTCCCGCGCTCCAAATGCGCCCTGGCGTTCAAGGCGATTGCGCAGAAGGTCGATACCTGGCCGTTGCCTGCCAACCCGCGTGGGCACCTGGAGTTTTTCGTTGAGCGTCTCGTGCAACAGACCGCAGGACCCGTCCTATGACAGCCAGTGGCTACAACCTCTACAAGAAGTCGGCACGTGACGCGCAGTACGAGCTGATCGAGCGTTACGCGCCACTGGTCAAACGCATTGCTTACCACCTGCTGGCACGTCTGCCAGCCAGTGTTCAGGTTGAAGATCTGATCCAGGCCGGAATGATCGGCCTGCTTGAAGTGTCGACCAAATATGACGCCAGCAAGGGCGCGAGTTTCGAGACGTACGCGGGCATTCGAATCCGCGGCGCGATGCTCGATGAAGTTCGCAAAGGGGACTGGGCGCCACGTTCGGTCCACCGCAATACCCGCATGGTCAGTGACGCAATTCGCTCGATTGAAGCTAAAACCGGTCGTGACGCTAAAGATCACGAGGTTGCGGCCGAACTCCAATTGAGTCTCGACGATTATTACGGGATTTTGAACGACACCTTGGGCAGCCGCCTCTTCAGTTTCGACGACCTGTTACAGGACGGTGAACACGAAGGGCTGCATGAGGACGGCGCCAGTGCTCATCTGGAACCGTCACGCGATCTGGAAGATGAACGCTTCCAGGCGGCGCTGGCGGACGCGATTGCCAATTTGCCGGAGCGTGAGCGACTGGTGTTGGCGCTGTACTACGACGAAGAGCTGAACCTCAAGGAAATCGGTGAGGTCCTTGGGGTCAGCGAATCCCGGGTCAGCCAGTTACACAGCCAGTGCGCGGCCCGCTTGCGGGGGCGTTTGGGGGAGTGGCGAGCGCGCTGAAGGCAGTGTGGGGACACTGCGAGCGGGACCGGTGCGGGATTTACTGCACCGGTCGCGATCTGTTGTGCTCCAGACAGTCATCGAGTGCATTGCCGGATTGATTGAAATGGCGTGTCCAGGTGCTGGGCGCGTTTAAGACTGCTTGGAGGTCGAATTGGACAAGAACATGAAAATCCTCATCGTTGATGACTTCTCAACGATGCGGCGGATCATAAAAAACCTGTTGCGTGACCTTGGGTTCACCAACACGGTCGAGGCTGACGATGGCACTACCGCCATTCCGGTTCTCAACAGCGGCAGCATCGACTTTCTGGTAACGGACTGGAACATGCCTGGCATGACCGGCATCGATCTGCTGCGCCACGTGCGCGCCGATGAAAAGCTCAAGCACCTGCCAGTGCTGATGGTCACCGCTGAAGCCAAGCGCGAGCAGATCATCGAAGCGGCCCAGGCCGGTGTAAACGGCTATGTGGTCAAACCCTTCACGGCCCAGGCGTTGAAAGACAAAATCGAAAAGATTTTCGAACGCATCGGTTGAGACACTGCGTCACCGGGGGAGCTATGGACAATAACGAATCTTCACAGGGCGATTTTGAATCGACCCTGAAAAAACACGCGGTCGAATTGGTCAACAGCCTTGAAAAGGGCAAGTTCGGCGATGCTGTGCAACTGATCCATGAGCTCAATCAGACCCGTGACCGCGGCCTGTATCAGGAGGTGGGCAAGCTCACTCGCGAGCTGCATAGCGCGATCGTCAATTTCCAGATTGACCCGAACATGCCGCAAGCCGAGGAAGTGTCCCAGATCACCGATGCCACCGAGCGTCTGGGGTATGTGGTCAAGCTGACCGAGGCCGCTGCCAACCGCACCATGGACTTGGTGGAAAACGCCACGCCGCTGGTCAACGGCCTGAGCAATGAAGCTCAGGCGTTGAGCACGGATTGGGGACGGTTCATGCGTCGTGAAGTCGGGGCTGAAGAGTTCCGCGAGTTGGCGCGGCGGGTCGACGGTTTCCTGACACGCAGCAGCGAAGACAATCGCGTGGTGTCAAGCAACCTCAACGACATCCTACTGGCTCAGGATTACCAGGACCTCACCGGTCAGGTGATCAAGCGCGTGACCCAATTGGTCACCGAAGTTGAAAGCAACCTGCTCAAGCTCGTGCTCATGGCCAGCCAGGTAGACCGCTTTGCGGGTATTGAACATGACCGTGAAGCGATGCTGGCTGAAAAAGATCCACAAAAACATCTCTCTCAGGGTGAAGGTCCGCAGATTCATGCCGATAAAAGAGAAGACGTTGTGTCCGGTCAGGACGATGTGGACGATTTGTTATCCAGCCTAGGATTTTAGAGTTTTAGATTCTAGGTTTTTTAGGTTTTTAGACCTTTAGGAGCACCCCCCTTAATGAGCTTCGGCGCCGATGAAGAGATCCTTCAGGATTTCCTGGTTGAGGCCGGCGAGATTCTAGAGCAACTGTCCGAACAGCTGGTCGAGCTTGAAAGCCGACCGGATGATGCGGATCTGCTCAATGCAATTTTTCGCGGTTTTCACACTGTAAAAGGGGGCGCCGGCTTCCTCCAGCTCAACGAGCTGGTGGAGTGCTGTCACATCGCCGAGAACGTGTTCGACATCCTGCGCAAGGGTGAGCGTCGCGTCGACTCGGAACTGATGGACGTGGTTCTCGAAGCGCTGGATGCGGTGAACGGCATGTTCACCGAAGTCCGCGAACGCAGCCCGATCACGGCTGCGACTCCAGAATTGCTTGCGGCACTGGCCCGCCTGGCCGAGCCGCAAATCGCTGATGAAGCAGCGCCGGTGGCTGAAGTGGTCCAGGCTCCGGCCGCTGAAGAGTCGGGCGACATCACCGATAACGAATTTGAACAACTGCTGGACTCGCTGAACGCCGTCAAGGCTCAGGCTGAAGCGCCGGCGGCTGCGCCTGTGCAATCGGCACAAGCGGCGGCAAGTGACGAAATCACCGATGCCGAGTTCGAGTCGTTGCTCGATCAACTGCACGGCAAAGGCCAGTTCGCTGTCGATGCGGTGGCAGCGCCTGCGCCTGCGGCACCGGCTGCCCCGAAAGCGGCAGGCGACAGCTCCGACATCACCGACGACGAATTCGAGGCATTGCTCGACCAGTTGCACGGCAAGGGCAACTTCGCCGTTGATGCGCTGGAATCGGCCATTGCTTCCGTACCCGCTCCGGCTGCGCCGACCGCTAAAGCGGCCGGCGGTGATCTGATCTCCGATCACGAGTTCGAATCACTGCTCGACGAATTGCATGGCAAAGGCAAGTTCACCGAAGTAGGCACCGGCACCGTGGTGACCGCTCCTGCTGCCAAGGCACCTGCTGCTGCACCGAAACCAGAACCTAAAGCTGAAGCGCCGAAACCGGCTGCCGCCGCTGCACCGGCACCGGCTCGCGCCGCGCCGTCCGCGCCGCCACCGGAAAAACCGGCCAGTGAAGCCGAGACCACTGTGCGGGTTGATACCGCGCGTCTCGACGAAATCATGAACATGGTGGGCGAACTGGTATTGGTGCGTAACCGCTTGGTCCGTCTGGGCCTCAACAGCGGCGACGAAGCCATGTCCAAGGCCGTGTCGAACCTCGACGTGGTCACCGCCGATCTGCAGACCGCGGTGATGAAGACCCGGATGCAACCGATCAAGAAGGTCTTCGGACGCTTCCCGCGTCTGGTTCGCGATCTGGCTCGCCAGCTCAAGAAAGAGATCATCCTGGAGCTGGTCGGCGAAGAAACCGACCTCGACAAGAACCTTGTGGAGGCCCTGGCCGACCCGCTGGTCCACTTGGTGCGCAACGCGGTCGACCACGGCATCGAGTCGCCGGAAGAGCGCGAAGCCTCGGGCAAGTCCCGCGGCGGCAAAGTGATCCTCGCGGCCGAACAGGAAGGCGACCACATCCTGCTGTCGATCTCCGATGACGGCAAAGGCATGGACCCGAACGTCCTGCGTTCCATCGCGGTAAAGCGCGGTGTGATGGACAAGGACGCGGCCGATCGCTTGAGCGACACCGAGTGCTACAACCTGATTTTCGCACCCGGGTTCTCGACCAAGACCGAGATCTCCGACGTGTCGGGTCGTGGCGTGGGCATGGACGTGGTGAAAACCAAGATTTCCCAGCTCAACGGTTCGATCAACATCTACTCGACCAAGGGCCAGGGCTCGAAGATCGTCATCAAGGTCCCGTTGACCCTGGCGATCATGCCGACGCTGATGGTCATGCTCGGCAACCAGGCGTTTGCGTTCCCACTGGTGAACGTCAACGAGATTTTCCACCTCGACCTCTCGACCACCAACGTGGTGGACGGCCAGGAAGTGGTGATTGTGCGGGACAAGGCGCTGCCGTTGTTCTACCTCAAGCGCTGGCTGGTCAGCTCCGCCGCTCACGAAGAGCAGCGTGAAGGCCATGTGGTGATCCTTTCGGTGGGCACTCAGCGGATCGGCTTCGTCGTCGATCAACTGGTGGGCCAGGAAGAAGTGGTCATCAAGCCATTGGGCAAAATGCTCCAGGGAACCCCGGGCATGTCGGGCGCCACCATCACGGGTGACGGTCGCATCGCGTTGATTCTCGATGTTCCGAGCATGCTCAAGCGTTACGCCACGCGGCGTATTTGATTCTGGTGGAGCGGGGCGACCAAGCCTCGCTCCATCTAACGGAGTGTTTATGGCAGTCAAAGTCCTGGTGGTGGACGATTCGGGGTTTTTCCGCCGCCGCGTCTCGGAAATTCTTTCAGCGGATCCGAATATCCAGGTCGTCGGTACGGCGACCAACGGAAAAGAGGCGATCGATCAAGCGCTGGCCCTCAAGCCAGACGTGATCACCATGGACTACGAGATGCCGATGATGGACGGCATCACAGCGGTGCGGCACATCATGCAGCGCTGCCCGACCCCGGTGTTGATGTTCTCCTCGCTGACCCACGAAGGCGCTCGCGTTACCCTCGATGCGCTGGACGCCGGTGCAGTGGATTTCCTGCCGAAGAATTTCGAAGACATCTCCCGTAACCCGGAGAAGGTCAAGCAACTGCTGTGCGAGAAGATTCTCAGCATCTCGCGCAGTAATCGTCGTGCCAACACCTACAGTGCGCCGGCCCCGGTCGCCGCGCCAACCCCTGCGCCTTCAAGCGTCAGCAGCTACGGCAGCAGCGTGCCTGCGCGTCCGGCAGCGGCACCGATTCCGGCGCGTAGCTACGCCCCGACATCGTCCTCGACATCGACGGGCCCGTCCTCGCCAGCGCCGAAACGCAAAGCCTACAAGCTGGTGGCCATCGGCACGTCCACGGGCGGTCCGGTTGCCTTGCAGCGGGTGTTGACCCAGCTACCGGCCAATTTCCCGGCTCCGATCGTGCTAATCCAGCACATGCCGGCCGCCTTCACCAAGGCGTTCGCCGAGCGTCTGGACAAGCTGTGTCGCATCAGCGTCAAGGAAGCCGAGGATGGAGACATTCTGCGTCCGGGCCTGGCGCTGCTGGCACCGGGTGGCAAGCAAATGATGATCGACGGCCGTGGCGCGGTGAAAATCCTGCCGGGCGACGAGCGTCTGAATTACAAACCTTGCGTGGACATCACCTTCGGTTCGGCAGCCAAGTCCTACGGCGACAAAGTTCTGGCGGTCGTACTGACCGGCATGGGCGCAGATGGTCGTGAAGGTGCGCGTCTGCTCAAGCAGGGTGGCAGTGCGATCTGGGCTCAGGATGAGGCGAGCTGCGTGATCTATGGCATGCCGATGGCCATCGTCAAAGCCGACCTCGCTGACGCGATCTACAGCCTGGACGATATTGGCAGGCATCTGGCCGAGGCGTGCATCTGATGGATGTTTTAAGCCTTATCGGGATCATCATGGCGTTCGTCGCCATCGTTGGCGGCAACTACCTGGAAGGCGGTCACCTCGGGGCGCTGGCCAACGGCCCGGCCGCGCTGATCGTCATCGGCGGGACCATTGGCGCAGCGTTGTTGCAATCGCCGATGAGCGCTTTCAAACGCGCCATGCAAATCCTTGGCTGGATTCTGTTTCCGCCTCGTGTCGATCTGGCCGGTGGGGTTGATCGCGTAGTGAACTGGAGCCTGACGGCTCGCAAGGAAGGTTTGCTCGGTCTGGAAGGCGTGGCCGATGCCGAACCCGACAGCTACTCGCGCAAAGGCCTGCAACTGTTGGTGGATGGCGCGGAGCCGGAAGCGATTCGCAGCATTCTGGAAGTGGATTTCTACACCCAGGAAAGCCGCGACATCGAGGCCGCCAAAGTCTTTGAAAGCATGGGCGGCTACGCGCCGACCATCGGCATCATCGGTGCGGTGATGGGCCTGATTCATGTCATGGGCAACCTGGGCGATCCTTCGCAACTGGGCAGCGGCATTGCCGTGGCCTTCGTCGCGACCATCTACGGCGTGGCCAGTGCCAACCTGGTGTTGCTGCCGGTTGCCGCCAAGCTCAAGTCCGTCGCGTTGCGCCAGTCGCGTTATCGCGAAATGTTGCTGGAAGGGATCCTGTCGATCGCCGAAGGTGAAAACCCTCGCTCTATTGAGTTGAAGCTTCAGGGCTTCATGGATTGATGGGGGATATGGATCATGGCGCGTCGTCGGCAACCTGAAGAACATGTAAACCATGAGCGCTGGCTGGTTTCCTACGCCGACTTCATCACGTTGCTGTTCGCGTTCTTCGTGGTTATGTACTCGATTTCGTCGATCAACGAAGGCAAGTACAAGGTCATTTCCGAAGCGTTGATCGGGGTCTTTACCGACTCCGACCGCGCCCTCAAGCCGATTCCGATCGGTGAAGAGCGACCGCAGACGGTGACCCCGGCCAAACCGCTGGTCAAAGACGCCGAGCAGGTTGACGCAGGTATAGCCGGAGCCAGCGATCCGCTGAAAAGCATCGCCGATGACATCAGCGCGGCGTTCGGTGACTTGATCAAGTCCAACCAGATGACCGTGCGCGGCAACGAGTTGTGGGTTGAGATCGAACTGAACTCCAGCCTGTTGTTCGGCAGTGGCGACGCCATGCCCAGCGACATGGCGTTCAACATCATCGACAAGGTCGCGCATATTCTGAAGCCGTTCGACAACCCGATTCACGTCGAAGGCTTTACCGACGATCAGCCGATCCGTACCGCGCAATACCCGACCAACTGGGAGCTTTCCTCGGCCCGTTCGGCGAGCATCGTGCGCATGCTGGCCATGCAGGGCGTCAACCCGGGTCGCCTGGCGTCAGTGGGTTACGGCGAATTCCAGCCGGTGGCCAATAACGCCACCGCCGAGGGCCGGGCACGCAACCGTCGCGTTGTGCTGGTCGTGTCGCGAAATCTCGATGTACGCCGCAGCCTCACGGGCACCGGAACCGCTAATGCAAAACCGGACGCCGCGTTGAAGCGTGCTGGCACACAAACTGCACCGACCCCGGTCAAGTCGCCGGGACGAGAGAGCGCCGTCAATTCTCCGTCACCTGCATTAACACGTTGAGCTATTTCTCGGTCGACCTTGTCGACCGGGAGGAACAATCCGAATGAGAGTCTGGGCCGTTGCCAATCAAAAGGGTGGTGTTGGTAAAACCACTTCCTCTATCGCTTTAGCCGGGTTACTGGCGGAGGCGGGCAAGCGCGTGGTCGTGGTCGATCTCGATCCGCACGGCTCGATGACCAGCTACTTCGGATACGACCCCGACACTCTGGAACACAGCAGCTACGACCTGTTCCTGCACAAGGGCAGCGTGCCGCAAGGCTTGCCCGGTCAATTGCTGCTGCCGACCAGTCATGAACACATTTCGCTGTTGCCATCGAGCACCGCGCTGGCCACGCTTGAACGTCAGTCGCCGGGCCAGAGCGGCTTGGGCCTGGTGATCGCCAAGAGCCTGGCGCAGCTGTGGCAGGACTTCGATTACGCCGTCATCGACAGCCCACCGTTACTTGGTGTGCTGATGGTCAATGCGTTGGCGGCGAGCCAGCAATTAGTGATCCCGGTACAGACCGAGCACCTGGCCGTCAAAGGCCTGGAACGCATGGTCAACACGCTTGCGATGATCAACCGCTCACGCAAAGTGGCGTTGCCGTTCACCATCATTCCGACCCTGTTCGACCGCCGCACCCAGGCTTCCCTCGGGACGCTTCGCGTGCTGCGCGACAAATATCCGGAAGAAATCTGGCAAGGCTATATCCCGGTCGATACCCGTCTGCGTGACGCAAGCCGGGCGGGGCTGACGCCTTCGCAATTCGATGGCAAGAGCCGTGGCGTTCTCGCGTATCGCGCATTGCTCAAGCATTTGCTGGCCGCACAACTTGTCCCGCAGGTGGCGTGAGATGAATCGCCCGGTGAAAATCACGTCGCGTCCGCAACTCGCGCTCCAGTCTTACCTGGACAGCTTGCTGATGGAGGCGACCGAAGAATTGCCGTTGGAAGTCGAAGCAGTTGCTCAAGTCATCGAGGTCGTTGAAACGGTCGAGGTCGAAGCGGCGCTGGACGAGTTCCAGGCGGCGGTGCTCGAAGAGCAGGCCCGCGATGCGCACCAGCCTGCTGTCGTCACGGCCCCGGTTGCCCCTGTCGTTGAGACAGCGCCGGTCGCGGTGATCGAAGCGCCGGCACCGATTCTGGCACCGGTCTCGACGCTCGCACCGCTGCTGCAAACCCTGGTGCCGCCGGTGGTCGAAGTCCATCTGCCGCCGAGCAACACGCCTCCGCCGGTGGAGACCGACGGTCGTCCGTCATGGGCCGCCGAACCGTTCGAATGTTTGCTGTTCGATGTCGCCGGGTTGACCCTGGCGGTGCCGCTGGTGTGCCTGGGTTCCATTTATTCCCTGGCAGGCCACGAGCTGACGCCACTGTTTGGCCAACCGGAATGGTTTCTCGGGATCCTGCCGAGCCAAGCCGGCAACCTGAAAGTCCTGGACACCGCGCGCTGGGTCATGCCCGACCGCTACCGCGACGACTTCCGCCAGGGCCTGCAATACGTCATTTCGGTTCAGGGCTACGAATGGGGGCTGGCGGTGCATCAGGTCAGCCGCTCGTTGCGCCTGGACCCGAACGAAATCAAATGGAGAAGTCATCGAGGTCAGCGGCCGTGGCTCGCCGGCACGGTGATTGAGCACATGTGTGCGCTGCTGGACGTCTCCGAACTGGCCGAGTTGATCGCCAGCGGCGGGGCAAAGCACATGGGTGGCAGCAAGCCGCTACATAAACCGACATAACAGCCGACATAACAAGTATGCGACGGCATTGTTGAATGCCGCCACACAGAACACACGCCGCCAGAAGCGGTTTTTCGAGGGGTCAGGGTATGAGTAATCAAGCGACGAATGCAAAAGGTTCTGAAGATCCGATCCTGCAATGGGTAACCTTCAAACTGGACAACGAAACCTACGGCATCAACGTGATGCGCGTTCAGGAAGTCCTGCGTTACACCGAAATCGCCCCGGTCCCGGGTGCCCCGAGCTACGTGCTGGGCATTATCAACCTGCGCGGTAACGTGGTCACCGTGATCGACACCCGTCAGCGCTTCGGCCTGATGAACGCCGAAATCAGCGACAACACCCGTATCGTCATCATTGAAGCCGACAAGCAAGTGGTCGGGATCATGGTCGACAGCGTGGCCGAAGTGGTTTACCTGCGTCAGTCGGAAATCGAAACCGCGCCAAACGTCGGTAACGAAGAGTCCGCCAAGTTCATTCAAGGCGTGTGCAACAAGAACAACGAACTGCTGATCCTGGTCGAGCTGGACAAGATGATGAGCGAAGAAGAATGGTCGGATCTGGAGAACATCTGATTGATTCTTGAGGTAGCGGTCATTGTCCTGTTCCTTTTCTGGGCAGGCACGCTGGCAATGTTTCTGGCGTACATTCGCGCTCAACGTCAGGTAGCCGCGCAACAGGCCCAGGGTGATGCGCTGCGCGATCAGCGCATCAAGGACCTGGCCAAGCGCGTTGACGACTATCAAAGCGGCAGCGTGCGCATGGGTGAAGCCCTGCACGAACTGCGCGCCGTGGTCAGCCCTCTGCCGGACAAACTGGCCCAGCTGGAGCAGCGTGACCCGTCGAGCCTTTCGTTCGCCCAAGCGGCGCGGTTGGTGGGGATGGGCGCTACCGTTGATGAGCTGACTCAGTCTTGCGGGTTGACCCAGGCCGAGGCGGAGTTGATGCGTAAGCTGCACAAGAACTGAGAAAGATCAAAAGATCGCAGCCTCGTTTCACTCGACAGCTCCTACAGGGCTACGCGATCCCAATGTAGGAGCTGTCGAGTGAAACGAGGCTGCGATCTTTTGCATTCAACACGGAATCAATAGTCATCCCCGCGCTCGGTAACATCTTTTTCCACCTTCGGCGCATTCGGATCACGCCCCTCTGGAAACTTGCCCTTCAGATTCCAGGCGAACGCAATGATTTCGGCAATCGTGCGGTACAGCTCCTCCGGGATGCTGTCCCCCAACTCCATCCGCGCCAGCAGCTTCACCAGCTCGGCGTTTTCATAGATCGGCACCTCGTAATCGCGGGCAATCTGAAGAATGGCTTCGGCCAGTTCTTCATCGCCCTTGGCCGTGAGGGTCGGGGCGTGGGTGCCGTCGTACTTGAGGGCGATGGCCTGGCGCGGGGTGTCTGTATTTCTCATGCGGTTTCGTCGACCCAACGTTGTTCGAGGCGGGTTTGGGTGCCTTGTGGCGGTGCACCGAGGTGGCAGTCGAGATCGCCGACGTTCAGCCCGCAATCCAGCAGGCGCTGGCGCAACGCGGCCAGATTGCTTTCGATCAGGCTCGCGGTATATGGCCGTTCTGCCCAGAGCTGGCTGGACAGGCTGCCCTTGATCAACTGTGCCTGAATCTGCAATGGACCCAAGGGCTCCATGTCAAACGCCAGATCTACGCGCCACAGTTGCTGTTTCGGCTCGCGTTCGTCGCGGCGTTCGTGCGGTGGTTCCTTTTCGGGGGCTTCTTCGCGCTGGAACTTGACCTGCAGCGGCACGATGTCCTGCAGGTTGCGCATCGGAATTTCCAGCTGCCAGGTGCTGAGCAGTCGACCATCATCCGTCACGCCAGTCTGTTCCAGGCTCGACAGTTGATGGCTTTGCAGGCGCGAAACCGCCGCCGCTGCCAGGCGCAACAAATGCTCCAGATCGTTTTCACCGTCCTGGCTTTGCAGCAGGCGTTCGGGGAGCGGGAAACTGCTCGGTTGTGGTTTGGCGCTGACCTGGCCGAGCATGCCGAGGGCGCTGCGCACGAAGCTTGGCATGGTCTGGACCAGCGTATTGGCGGCGATGATCGCGTTGAGAGTGGTATTGGCCGGCAGCCCTGGCGTCAGTTGTGCGATCAGCTTGAGCAGGTCACCTTTCATGTCTGGCGCCAGCGTCGGGTTCTGCCCGGTGAGCAATTTCGCTTCAAGGAACAGACCGCTATTGGCCAGCGCTTGAGCGAGGCCTTTGGGGGTACTGAGTTGTTGAACGTCCGGCAAACCGGCCAGCAGTTTTTCCACGGCGCTGCGCAGGTCGCTGGACGTCTGGTCCGACGGTGTAAGGTTTTGCAATGCGTTGATCAATCCATCCAGTGACCCTTGGCGGCTCTGCTGACTGACCAATTGCTGGGTGACCGCCAGTTGCTCTTGACGGTTGCTCAACGGTACGAATTTCAGTGTTTGCGTGTCTTGCACCAAGGCGCTCAACAGTGTGCCGATGCGCAAAGGGGTCGGGCTATCGATGCTCAGCGTGCTGCCACTCAATGCGGTGTTGAGCAGGCTCACCATCGAGCGAAACACCTTGGGCTGGCCCGGCACTTGCGGCAGCACTTGCGAGGTCAGCACTTTGCCTTGCAGCAAGGTGCCGACCGGCAGTTGCGCCGTGTCGATGCGGGTGAGGGTGGCGACGCTGGACGCAATGGCCTGTTGTACGGTAATCGCCAGGTTGCTCGCCGACGGTTGGGTAATCGCCAGGCTGGTGCCTTGGGGCAGCGGTTGGGTGCTGGTTGCCTGAACCGTGGTCTGGCGGCCACTGTCGAGGGTGACTTTGAGCAACAATTGAAAGCTCTGATCCGCCTGCTTGAGCGACAGCACTTCGGCCTGGGCCGTCTGGCCAGCGCTGATCAGGCCCTCCATCGGCTGCAACAGCTTGAGCAGGTCGCCACTCGCTACCAAGGGCCGCGACGTCGCGGGCGTGGTTTGCGGTAGCGGGAGGATGTTCATTTCGCCTGTCATACGCGGTCACAACCTGAGGAAAATGCACTCTTTAGAGTAGGGCATGGCATGTATAATGCCGCCCGTCTTTCGGGGAGTGGCGAAAACATTGCAATTGTTTGACACAGCTCTCTAGAACAGGCCGCCAATGCATCTATGCTGCATCTCTTTAGCGGCCGCTGTGCCGCCGACTTGAACCGCAAAAGGCCCGTGATCTCTTGACCAGTCCAGTCCTGCAAACCGTTGCCCTCGCTTGTGAGCGAGACCTTCGGCTGCTCTTCGAAAATCTCGATTTGAGACTGGCCAGTGGCGAAATGGTACAAATCAGCGGTCCCAACGGCAGTGGCAAAACCAGCCTCTTGCGCTTGCTGTCCGGCTTGATGCAGCCGACCGCCGGTCAGGTCCTGCTCAATGGCCAGCCGCTGAACGATCAGCGTCTTGAGCTGGCGCGCAACCTGCTGTGGATCGGCCATGCCGCCGGGATCAAGGATCTGCTGACGCCGGAAGAGAACCTGAGCTGGCTTTGCGCCTTGCATCAACCCGCGTCTCATGACGCGATCTGGCAGGCGCTGGGAGCTGTCGGCCTGCGCGGTTTCGAGGATGTGCCCTGCCACACGCTGTCCGCCGGGCAGCAACGCCGCGTGGCGCTGGCGCGTCTGTACCTGGACAGCCCGCCGCTGTGGATCCTCGATGAACCGTTTACCGCGCTCGACAAACAAGGCGTGGCGCAGCTTGAGGAACACCTGGCCATCCACTGTGAGCGTGGCGGCATGGTAGTGCTGACCACTCACCATACGCTGAGCCGGATGCCGGCCACTTATCGCGACATTGATTTGGGGAAATGGGCCGTATGAGTGTTTTCGGCCTGTTGGTCGCCCGTGAGGCCCGTCTGCTGTTTCGCCGTCCGGCGGAGCTGGCCAATCCGCTAGTATTCTTTGCGATCGTGGTGTCGCTGTTCCCGCTGGCCGTCGGACCTGAGTCTCAATTGTTGCAAACCTTGTCTCCGGGGCTGGTCTGGGTGGCGGCCCTTTTATCGGTCTTGCTCTCGCTGGACGGGCTTTTCCGCAGTGATTTCGAGGACGGTTCCCTGGAACAGTGGGTCCTTTCGTCGCACCCCCTGCCTCTTCTGGTTTTGGCCAAGGTACTGGCACACTGGGCCTTCTCTGGCCTGGCACTGGTTTTGCTCGCTCCACTGCTGGCGTTGATGCTCGGTTTGCCAACCGCTTGTCTGCCGGTGTTGCTGCTTTCCTTATTGCTCGGTACACCGGTGCTGAGCCTGCTCGGTGCGGTGGGCGCAGCCCTGACGGTAGGATTGAAGCGCGGCGGCCTATTGCTGGCCCTGCTGATTCTGCCGCTGTACATCCCGGTGTTGATTCTCGGCAGTGGCGCCTTGCAGGCAGCCTTGCAGGGCATGCCGGCGACCGGTTATCTCTTGTGGCTTGGTAGCCTGACCGCCCTGGCGATAACCCTGACACCTTTTGCAATAGCTGCTGGCCTGAAGATCAGCGTCGGCGAATAATGAGGTCTGGTCAAAATTTGATCAGTAAAGACCCTGGGCTGCTTGTAACAACGAGCGGCCACCGTGATGGAAACAGTAATGAACTGGACCTGGTTTCATAAGCTCGGCTCGCCCAAATGGTTTTACGGCATCAGTGGCAAACTGCTGCCGTGGCTGAGCATCGCCGCGTTGCTGCTGATTGGCGTCGGAGTCGTCTGGGGCCTGGCCTTCGCGCCGCCGGATTACCAGCAAGGCAACAGCTTCCGCATCATCTATATCCATGTTCCGGCCGCCATGCTGGCCCAGTCCTGCTATGTCATGCTGGCCGTGTGCGGCGTGGTCGGGCTGGTGTGGAAGATGAAACTGGCCGATGTCGCCTTGCAATGCGCGGCGCCCATCGGTGCCTGGATGACCGCGGTGGCGCTGGTCACCGGCGCGATCTGGGGCAAACCGACCTGGGGTTCGTGGTGGGTCTGGGACGCGCGACTAACGTCCATGCTTATTCTGCTGTTTCTGTACTTCGGTCTCATTGCGCTGGGCAACGCCATCAGCAATCGTGACAGCGCCGCCAAGGCGTGCGCGGTATTGGCGATTGTCGGCGTGATCAACATCCCGATCATCAAGTACTCGGTGGAGTGGTGGAATACCCTGCACCAGGGCGCGACCTTTACCCTCACCGAAAAACCGGCCATGCCCGCCGAGATGTGGCTGCCGTTGCTGCTGACGGTGCTGGGTTTCTACTGTTTCTTCGGCGCGGTCTTGCTGCTGCGCATGCGCCTTGAAGTGCTCAAGCGCGAAGCCCGGGCGAGCTGGGTAAAGGCTGAAGTGCAGAACAGTCTGGAGGCCGTTCGATGAGTTTTGCTTCATTCGGCGATTTTCTCGCCATGGGCCATCATGCCCTGTATGTCTGGTCAGCCTACGGCATCTGCCTGGCGGTGCTGGTCCTCAACGTGGCGGCGCCGATCCTGGCCCGCAAGCGTTATCTGCAACAAGAGGCGCGTCGTTTGCGCCGGGAGAACGGCAAGTGAATCCGCTGCGCAAAAAGCGTCTTATCATCATTCTCGCGATCCTGGTCGGTGTCGGCGCTGCGGTCGGCCTGGCCCTGAGCGCCCTGCAGCAGAACATCAATCTGTTTTACACCCCGACCCAGATCGCCAACGGCGAAGCCCCGCAAGACACGCGCATCCGTGCAGGCGGCATGGTCGAGAAGGGCTCGCTGCAACGTTCCGGCGACTCGCTGGACGTCAAATTCATCGTCACCGACTTCAACAAATCCGTGACCATCAGCTATCGCGGCATCCTGCCGGACCTGTTCCGCGAAGGGCAGGGTATCGTGGCCCTCGGCAAGCTCAACGCTGACGGCGTGGTAGTCGCTGATGAGGTGCTGGCCAAGCACGACGAGAAGTACATGCCGCCCGAAGTGACCAAAGCGTTGAAAGACAGCGGTCAGTCGGCGCCGACACCTGCGAAAGAGGGTTAATTGATGACTTCCGCACTCTTTATCCCTGAACTGGGCCAGTTGGCCATGATCCTGGCGCTGTGTTTCGCGCTGGTTCAAGCCGTCGTGCCGTTGCTCGGCGCCTGGCGCGGTGACCGTTTGTGGATGAGCCTGGCGCAGCCTGCTGCCTGGGGGCAATTCACCTTTCTGGTGTTCGCCTTCGGTTGCCTGACCTACGCCTTCATGACCGACGATTTCTCCGTCGCCTATGTCGCCAGCAACTCCAACAGTGCCTTGCCTTGGTATTACAAGTTCAGCGCGGTGTGGGGCGCTCACGAAGGTTCGTTGTTGCTCTGGGCCTTGATCCTCGGCGGCTGGACCTTCGCGGTGTCGGTGTTCTCCCGGCAATTGCCGCAAGTGATGCTGGCCCGGGTGCTGGCGGTGATGGGCATGATCAGCACCGGTTTCCTGCTGTTCCTGATCCTCACTTCCAACCCGTTCGCACGGATCCTGCCGCAGATTCCGGCGGACGGTCGCGACCTCAACCCATTGCTGCAAGACATCGGCCTGATCGTTCACCCGCCGATGCTCTACATGGGCTACGTCGGTTTCTCCGTAGCCTTCGCGTTCGCCATCGCCGCGTTGCTCGGCGGTCGTCTGGACGCGGCGTGGGCACGCTGGTCCCGTCCGTGGACCATCGTCGCGTGGGCCTTCCTAGGCATCGGCATCACCCTCGGTTCGTGGTGGGCCTATTACGAACTCGGCTGGGGCGGCTGGTGGTTCTGGGACCCGGTGGAAAACGCCTCCTTTATGCCTTGGCTGGTGGGCACCGCGTTGATTCACTCCCTGGCGGTCACGGAAAAGCGTGGCGTGTTCAAGAGCTGGACGGTGTTGCTGGCCATTGCCGCCTTTTCGCTGAGCTTGCTCGGTACGTTCCTGGTGCGTTCCGGCGTGCTGACCTCGGTTCACGCGTTTGCCTCCGACCCTGAGCGTGGCGTGTTCATCCTGATCTTCCTGCTGTTTGTGGTCGGTGGTTCGTTGACCCTGTTCGCCCTGCGCGCTCCGGTGGTCAAGAGCCATGTGGGCTTCAATCTCTGGTCCCGGGAAACCCTGCTGCTGGGCAACAACCTGGTGCTGGTGGTGGCGGCGTCGATGATCCTGCTCGGCACCTTGTATCCGCTGATTCTCGATGCAATGACCGGCGCCAAGCTGTCGGTCGGTCCGCCGTACTTCAACGCGCTGTTCGTGCCGTTGATGGCGCTGCTGATGGTGGTGATGGCGATCGGCATGCTGGTGCGCTGGAAAGACACCCCGGTCAAATGGCTGATGAGCATGCTGACCCCGGTGTTGCTCGGCAGCGCCGCGTTGGCGGTGGTGGCCGGTGTCGCTTATGGCGATTTCAACTGGGCGGTGATTGCGACGTTCATGCTCGCAGCCTGGGTATTGCTGGCCGGTGTGCGCGACATCCTCGACAAGACTCGCCACAAAGGCCTGATCAAAGGCCTGCCGACCCTGACCCGCAGTTATTGGGGCATGCAAATCGCGCACTTGGGCATCGCCGTCTGCGCCCTCGGCGTCGTGCTGTCGAGCCAGAACAGTGCCGAGCGCGACTTGCGCCTGGCGCCGGGCGAGTCGATGGACCTGGCCGGTTATCACTTTGTGTTCGAAGGCGCCAAGCACTTCGAAGGCCCCAACTTCACCTCCGACAAAGGCACCATCCGGGTGATCAAGGGCGGCAAGGAAGTCAGCGTGCTGCACCCGGAAAAACGCCTCTACACCGTGCAGAACTCGGTGATGACCGAAGCCGGGATCGACGCCGGTTTCACCCGTGACCTCTACGTTGCACTGGGCGAACCGCTGGGCGATGGCGCCTGGGCGGTGCGCGTTCACGTCAAACCGTTCGTACGCTGGATCTGGTTCGGTGGCCTGCTCACAGGTTTCGGCGGGTTGCTGGCGGCGCTGGACCGGCGTTATCGGGTCAAGGTGAAAAGCCGCGTGCGTGAAGCGCTTGGCATGACTGGAGCCACTGCATGAGACGTTGGTTGATGCTGTTGCCACTGGCGATTTTTCTGGTGGTGGCTGTTTTCCTTTATCGCGGGCTCTATCTGGACCCGGCCGAGTTGCCCTCGGCAATGATCGGCAAGCCGTTCCCTGAGTTCTCCCTGCCAGCGGTGCAGGGCGAGAAGACCCTGACCAAGGCCGATATTCTCGGCAAACCGGCCTTGGTCAACGTCTGGGGCACCTGGTGCATTTCCTGCCGGGTCGAGCACCCGGTGCTGAACAAACTGGCCGAGAAGGGCGTGGTGATTTATGGGATCAACTACAAGGACGTCAACGCCGACGCCTTGAAGTGGCTGACCGAATTCCACAACCCGTATCAGTTGGACATTCGTGACGACGCCGGCTCCCTCGGGCTGAACCTTGGCGTGTACGGCGCTCCGGAAACTTTCTTCATCGACGCCAAAGGCATCATCCGCGACAAGTTTGTCGGGGTGATCGACGAGCAGGTCTGGCGCGAAAAACTGGCGGCCAAGTATCAGGCACTGGTCGACGAGGCCAAGCCATGAAGCGCTGGATCGCCGCAGCCGTATTGGGCTTGAGCATGGCTGGCGTCGCCCACGCGGCCATCGACACCTACGAGTTCGCCAAAGAAGCGGATCGCGAGCGTTTTCGCGAACTGACCAAAGAACTGCGTTGCCCCAAGTGCCAGAATCAGGACATCGCCGATTCCAACGCACCGATCGCCGCCGACCTGCGCAAAGAGATTTTCCGCATGTTGGGCGAGGGCAAGGACAATCAGCAGATCATTGATTTCATGGTCGATCGCTACGGTGATTTCGTCCGCTACAAACCCGCTCTGAACGCCAAGACAGCCTTGCTCTGGTTCGGCCCGGCCGGCCTGCTGCTAGGCGGTTTCGTGATCATCGCCGTGATCGTCCGCCGTCGTCGCGTGCAACGCGCTGACACCAAGGATGAGCTCTCTGCCGAGGAGCGTGAGCGCCTCGACCACCTGTTGGATAAAAACCAAGAATGATTGATTTCTGGCTCGCTGCAGGTCTGCTACTTCTGGTTGCCCTGAGTTTTCTGTTGATCCCCGTTCTGCGTGGCCGTCGCGCCCAGCTTGAAGAGGATCGTACTGCCCTGAACGTTGCGCTGTATCAAGAGCGTGTGGCTGAGTTGCAGACTCAGCAGGAAGAGGGCGTTCTGGACGCCGGGCAGATGGACACCGGGCGCGCTGAAGCCGCCCGTGAGTTGCTCGCCGACACTGAAGGCGTCGAGGCACCGCGGGTGTCGCGTCTGGGCAAGCCATTGCCTTTGCTGGCGGCGATTCTGGTGCCGGTCCTGGGCCTTGGTCTGTACCTGCATTTTGGTGCCAGCGACAAGGTCGAACTGACTCGCGAATTCGCCCAGGCGCCGCAGTCGATGGAAGAGATGACCCGGCGTCTGGAACGCGCGGTCGCGGCTCAGCCGGACTCGGCCGAAGGCTTGTACTTCCTCGGTCGCACTTACATGGCTCAGGACCGTCCGGGTGATGCTGCCAAGATCTTCGAGCGCACGGTGAACCTGGCCGGTCGTCAGCCGGAACTGCTCGGTCAATGGGCGCAAGCCCAGTATTTCGCCGATGGTAAAAAATGGTCGGACAAGGTTCAGGCATTGACCGACGAAGCGCTCAAAGCCGATCCGAAAGAGGTCACCAGCCTTGGCCTGCTCGGAATCGATGCGTTTGAAAGCCAGCGTTATCAGGACGCCATCGACTACTGGAATCGTCTGCTGGCGCAGCTGCCACCTGAGGACAATTCCCGTGCCGCGCTGCAAGGCGGCATCGCCCGGGCCACCGAGAAGCTCGAAGCCGGCGGCGGAAAAGTCGCCCAGGCGCCAGCGGCCAAGGCAGCTGCGCTGCTGAAAGTCACCGTCGATCTGGCGCCAGAACTGAAGGCCAAGGTCCAGCCCGGCGACAGCGTGTTCATTTTCGCCCGCGCCACTTCAGGGCCACCGGCGCCACTGGCCGCCAAACGCCTGACCGTGGCCGACTTGCCGGCAACCGTCGAACTGGGCGATGCCGACGCAATGATGCCGCAGTTGAAACTGTCGAACTTCCCTGAAGTCCAACTGGTTGCGCGCATTTCCCGCGCCGGCCAACCGACTGCCGGTGAATGGATCGGTCGTAGCCAGCCCCTGGCCAGCAGCACCACCGCGCCGCAAAAACTGACCATCGACAGCCCGGATAAATAGCCGTCCGGGACAATTAACAGGAAGCACCGCCATGACCGCCATCGCTCGTATCACCCTGCTCAGTCTGGTCCTGGGGCTGAGCGCCTGTGCGGTCCAACGGCCCGAGCCGACGCGGCTGCCGCCGATCCCGCCCTCGCAGCCCGGTACCAAACCGGCGCCATCGACGGTACCAGGCAAATCGACCACCCCGAGCAAACCGGCCAAACCACTGCCACGCACCTCCGCCAGCTTCGCGCCGCCTCCGGGCGGCAACAGCCACTGGGATGCCAAGATGGGTGTGTACGTGCTCGACGATCAACCCAACACCTTCTACCGCCAGCGCACCTACTACCGCTGGAACAACGGCTGGAGTCGCTCGGTCAGCCCGGACGGGCCATGGGAAGAAACAGACATCCATGGCGTACCGGGTGGGTTGGGCAGACAATTCGGGCAATAAATGAAAACGGCGATCTCAGGATCGCCGTTTTGCTGTTTGGAGTCTGAGAAAGATTCAGAGAATGGACTGATAAGGAATCAACGCGTTGACCGACTTAATCAGGCCTTGGCGTAGCAGAAGATCAAGATAGGTTTCGACATCCATCGGCGGCATCTTCAACTGCTGTCGTTGGCGCTGCGCCGCCGCGATGACTGCTGCCGGATCGAGGC
Source organism: Pseudomonas arsenicoxydans (assembly GCF_900103875.1). NCBI lineage: Bacteria > Pseudomonadati > Pseudomonadota > Gammaproteobacteria > Pseudomonadales > Pseudomonadaceae > Pseudomonas > Pseudomonas arsenicoxydans. The sequence continues at coordinate 2,914,666 of NZ_LT629705.1, forward strand.
TAAATAGGTTGCCGACGAACTCGTCAGGATGCTGAGCTTCGATATCGAAAGAGTCCAGCACAGCACAGGGAAAGTCTTTTTGATTAAACGTGACGATGACGCTGGCATGACAACGAATGGCGGCCGCCAGCACGTGTCGATCATCGATGTCAGGCAGCGATAATCCTTCGATCAGGTTTTCGTAACCTGTTACGCAAGCATCGGGTAAAGCCTGATCCATCAGTTCGGACGTGCGATCAGTTTGTTTTGCCGTCAGGTCCGGACGGTTCTTGAGCAGATTACGTTTTCACTCATTGTGTATCTCCAAAGACCATTTCGCTCTGAAACGACCGGAGAGTGCCAGCCACATCAGAAAATCTCTCAAGGGCGCTGGGTACAGCACACAGGCGTCATATACAGCGGTAAAAGAAGATTGCCTCACTCGTATCCTGTCCTTAACGCTTGTGCCTGCTCGGCAAGAAGCATCATTGCTTGCTCGCTGGCAGTGTCGCGCCGGTTTTTATAGTCCATCAAATCGGCAAAGCGTACACGTCGGTGCTTGCCGGTTTTGTGGTAGGACAAGTCGCCGGATTCGAGCAGTTTGATCAGGTGCGGGCGTGAGACGTTGAGCAAGTCAGCCGCTTCCTGGGTAGTCAGTTCAGCGTGAATCGGGACCACTTTGACCGCGTTGCCTGCAGCGAGCTCAGCCAGAATGTCGACAAGCAGCCGGAGTGCCGAGGTCGGGAGTTCGACACTGTGGGCTTCGTTCTGCTCGTCGAAAATCTGGATGCGTTGTGTGTCGAATTGAGTGGCGAGATAGGCCGCCAAGGCACGCTGCCCCTCGACGGCTGCCTGGACTTCGCGCTCCATAGGCAAGGTGATCGGCGGGTGGATGACAGGTGGCATAGCGGTTTCCAATATTCTGAATAATCGAAGCACGCAGGCTATTCGAATTAATCGAAAATCGAAATAAACGAAATAATCGAAACGTCAGATCGTTTTTAACAACGCCCCCCGGACGGGCTCAGTCAGTCAGAACGCGGCTTTGCCTATCGAGGATCCGCCGTCGACGAACAACGTTTGTCCGGTGATAAACCCGCTCTGCTCCGACAACAAGAACGCAATCGCCGCGGCGATCTCCTGCGGCTGCCCCAAACGCCCCATCGGCACACCCGCCAGATACCGCGCTTCGCCTTCACTACCTGGGGGATTGTTTGCCCGAAACAGTTCCGTTTCAGTTGGCCCCGGCGCCACCGCGTTCACCGTCACACCGGTTTGTGCCAGTTCCAGTGCCCACGACCGGGTGAAGCTGATCAGCGCCGCTTTGGCCGCCGCATATGCAGTGCGCTGGGTGATGCCAAGCACCGTCAAACTGGAGATGTTCACCACCCGACCCCAACCCTTGGCGCGCATGTTCGGCAGCAGCGCCTGAGTGGCCTGCAACGCCGAATGCAGGTTGACCCGCATCACGTCATCGAAGGTGTCGAGGTCGATTTCACCCAGCACTTGCGGGCGTACCAGCCCGACGTTGTTCACCAGTCCGTCGAACTCGTAAGTCCTGGCCAGGTCCGCCAATACTTCCTGGGTCAGCGTTCTGTCGCCCAGGTCCAGTGGAAACAGAATGCCGGGAAAGCTCAGGTCAGGCGTTCGGGCAATGCCGACCACCCGATGCCCGGCGCGGTCCAGATGCTCGGCCACTGCCCGACCAATGCCTTTGCTGGCGCCGGTAATGAGAAAGGTACGTCGAGTCATTTCACGCTCCTTGAAAGAACATGCCGCCGGGTCAGGCCGCGTTTGAAGGGTCGGCCGCGAATCGCATCCAGCATCGCTTCAGGCTTTGGGTGCTGAGTGTAATCCGGGTTGACCCAGGTCTTACAAGGATCTGTAGGGGCGGAATCTGACCTGCGAAACTTTTGACGTTTTACGCCGTGGCCAATTGGCCTTTGTGCGAAACACTCAAGAACCGCATCAACGCCAACAACGGAAATGCGCTGCCCACGATCACGATCCATAACCAGCCGCCATGCTCATACACCGCGCTGGCCACCGAGGAACCAAACGCGCCACCGATGAAGATGCTGGTCATGTACAGCGCATTCAAGCGGCTGCGGCTTTTGGCGTCGAGGGCGTAGACCGCGCGTTGGCCGAGGACCATGTTCATTTGCACGCAGAAGTCGAGGACCACGCCGGTGACCGCGAGGCCGATGACGCTGTAGACCGGATGGATGAAGGCCGGCAGAAAGCTCAGGCTGGCGAACAGCAGGGCCAGCAATGATGCGATGCGCGTGTGGCCAGCGTCGGCCAGTCGACCGGCGATGGGCGCGGCGATGGCGCCAATGGCACCGACCAGGGCGAAGATCGCGATCTGGGTTTGCGACAGGCCATGATTGCGCGCCAGCTCCAGTGGAACAGCGGTCCAGAACAGGCTGAACGTGGCGAACATGCAGCCCTGGTAGAACGCGCGTTGACGCAACACCGGTTGTTGGCGCAACAACGTCCACAAAGAGCCGAGCAACTGACTATAGGATGCGCTGTGATCAGGCTGGCGCTTGGGAATGGTCAGCGCCAGCACGATGCTGATCGCGGCCATCAACACCGCCGCAATCACGAACATCGCACGCCAGCCGAAGTGGTCTGCCACGACGCTGGACACTGGCCGCGCCAACAAAATGCCCAGCAGCAAACCGCCCATGATCCCGCCGACCACACGGCCGCGCGACTCTTCAGGCGCCAGGTGCGCAGCCAGCGGAATCAGGATCTGTACCGACACCGAACTGAAACCCACCAGCAGCGATATCAGCAAAAACACGTTCGGCTGCTCGGTGAATGCAGCGCCCAACAGACTGGCAATCGCCACCACGGTGGTGATGATCATCAGGCGGCGGTTTTCCAGCAGATCGCCCAGCGGCACGAGGAAGAACAGACCCAGCGCGTAACCGATCTGGGTTAGCGAAACAATCAGGCTGGCCATCGTGCTGGTCAGGCCGATGTCTGGCGCAATCAGGCCGATGATCGGCTGGGCGTAGTAGATGTTGGCCACAATGGCGCCGCAGCAAAAGGCGAACAGCATCACCATGCCTTTGGTCATTGTCGCGGTGCCGTGGGGTGCCTGAGTTGCTGGGTTCATAACGGGTCTCACTGAACAGAAGGGGATGCGCGCAGGCTAAAGAGGTCACGGATTCGGCAGAAGAGGGTTTGAAGTGATAGCAATCATTCCTTTGCGGAATGAGTGACGGACGCGTGTGATGTCCATCGATGAGCCTTGCGTCAAAACATCGAGGTCTGATGATACATTCACTTACATCCTGTTCGATAGCGTGCTTATGTTCTCTCTCACGTTTCATAACCGGAAGGCACTTCCATGAATTCGATGTTTCGTCACCTTGTTCGCGGCGTTTCAGCTCTAACCTTGATCGGCTTGTTCACGGCGGGCGTGGCACAGGCTGCCGATGCACCGGGCATGCGCATCGGCGTGCGGGGCGAGATCACCGGGGTGAGCCCGGATGCCTTGAAAGTCCACGTCAACAGTGGTGAAAACGTGGTCATCAATCTGAACCCGGATACCAAGGTCCGCGCCGTCACCCTGGCCAATATCGAAGACATCAAGCCCGGCAGCTACATTGGTACGGCGGCGATACCGCAAGACGATGGCACGCTCAAGGCGCTGGAAGTCCACGTTTTCCCGCCGGAGCTGGCCGGCAGTGGCGATGGGCATCGGCCGTTCGATCTGGTCAAGGGCAGCAGCATGACCAATGGCAGTGTGGGGGATCTGGTGGTCAGCAACGGCCGGATCCTGACCGTCAACTACAAGGGCGGGCAGCAGAAGATTCTGGTGCCGGAAGATGTGCCGATCGTGAACCTGGTGCCAGGTGATCGCAGTTTGCTGAAAGTCGGGGGTGAAGATCGTCACGTTTGTCACCCAAAGTGCGGACGGGACGCTGACCGCGCAATCGATCTCGGCGGGCAAGGATGGTGTTACGCCACCGATGTAACGGTGCATCGAGGAATGAACTCACCAATGAGGCATTCCCATGCTCTGCGTGGGAATGCCTCATTGGACGCTTTGCGTCCGCTGTTGGGACGCGGAGCGTCCCGGGCTGCATTCCCACGCAGAGCGTGGGAACGATCAGTCAGCGGCGGGCTCAGGAATTACTGACCGTTGTAGATCTGATCAAAGATCCCGCCATCATTGAAGTGGGTCTTCTGCACGGTGCGCCAGTCGCCGAAAGTCTTCTCTACCGACAGGAAATCCACTTTCGGGAAGCGATCAGTGTACTTGGCCAGCACGGCCGGATCACGCGGACGCAGGTAGTTCGCCGCCGCAATCTCCTGGCCTTCCGGCGACCACAGGTACTTCAGGTATTCCTCGGCCGCTGCACGGGTGCCTTTTTTGTCGACGGTTTTGTCGACCACGGACACCGGTGGCTCGGCTTCGGCGGAAACACTTGGGTAGATCACTTCAAACTGGTCACGGCCAAACTCACGGGCAATCATTTCCGCTTCGTTTTCGAAGGTCACCAGCACGTCGCCGATCTGGTTGGTCATGAAGGTTGTGGTCGCTGCGCGGCCACCGGTATCCAGTACAGGCGCTTGCTTGAACAGCTTGCCGACGAAGTCTTTGGCCTTGTTTTCGTCGCCGCCATTCTTCAGCACGTAACCCCAGGCCGAGAGGTAGGTGTAGCGGCCGTTACCCGACGTTTTCGGATTCGGCACGATTACTTGCACGCCGTCCTTGAGCAGGTCGGGCCAGTCTTTCAGGGCTTTCGGGTTGCCTTTGCGGACGATGAACACGGTGGCCGAGGTAAACGGTGCGCTGTTGTTCGGCAGGCGGGTGACCCAGTTGTCCGGGACCAGTTTGCCGTTGTCCGCCAAAGCGTTGATGTCAGTGGCCATGTTCATGGTGATGACGTCAGCCGGCAGGCCGTCGATCACCGAGCGCGCCTGTTTGCTGGAACCGCCGAAGGACATTTGCAGGGTGATGTTTTCGTTGTGCTCGGCTTGCCAGTGTTTCTGGAACGCAGTGTTGTAGTCCTTGTAGAAATCGCGCATCACGTCGTAGGAAACGTTGAGCAGAGTCGGTGCGGCCTGAGCCACGCTGGTCAGTGCCAGGCTAGCGGCCAGAAGTGAGGCGCCAAAGAGTTTTTTCACTGCGCATTCCTTGTTCTAATTTAAATTTGAGGCAATTTGCCAGCGACTATAACTGCGCTCGCATAGTCCCTTAAAGATTAAAAAGCACTTTGCTTATTCCAGTTTTTTGAACAGTGCATTGCCACAGCGTGAGCAGAATGCGGCGCCATGTTCATGGCTGCTTTTCTTGCACACCGGGCAGTCGTGTTGCAGCTGTTCACCGCGCATGGCGTTGGCCAGTTCGGCAGTGAAAATCCCGGTCGGCACCGCGATGATCGAGTAACCAGTGATCATCACCAGCGATGAAATCACTTGGCCCAACGGCGTCTTGGGCACGATGTCACCGAAGCCCACGGTAGTCAGCGTGACAATCGCCCAGTAGATGCCTTTGGGAATGCTGGTGAAGCCGTGTTCCGGGCCTTCGATCACATACATCAATGTGCCGAACACCGTCACCAAGGTGCAGACGCTGACGAGGAACACCACGATCTTTTGCTTGCTGCCGCGCAGCGCCGACATCAAATAGTTGGCTTGCTTGAGGTACGGGCTGAGCTTGAGCACGCGGAAAATCCGCAACATCCGGATGATCCGGATAATCAGCAGGTACTGCGCATCGGCGTAATACAGCGCAAGGATGCCGGGCACGATCGCCAGCAAATCCACCAGCCCGTAAAAGCTGAACGCATAGCGCAACGGCTTGGGTGAGCAGTAAAGCCGCAGACCGTATTCGATGGCGAAGATGATCGTGAAGCCCCACTCGATGTACGCCAGCACATTGGCGTAGTTCTGGTGGATCGCGTCGATGCTGTCGAGCATCACGATGATGATGCTGGCGAGGATGATCAACAGCAGGATGCCGTCGAAGCGCCGTCCTGCCGTGGTGTCGCTTTGGAAAACCATGACGTAAAGGTCTTTACGCCAGTCTTTGCTGCTGTCCATGAATACCGCCTGAACCAATGATCAGCGAAGCCTAGGTTGATTCTCCCCAGTAGCGCAAGGCTCACGGGCGATCGTGGCTTTGTCGGGCTTTTGAGTGGCTGCACGGAGCAGCCAGCAGGCGACGATGAATGGCGCGGTCAGCGTGGGCATACCGACAGCGGCAAACATCGGCGTCAGCAGCAGCGCCAAGGCAATACCGACCACAGGCCGCCACGACGGCTGGCGCTGCGAGCTGAAGGCGAGGGCGGCAAGCACGGCGTTGTAGCCACCGAGGCCGAGCAGGGCGGTGTAGAAGTCGTGGTTCAACAGACTCCAGCCCATGCCCGCGACAGACGCCAGCAACGCCCAACAGAATGCGCGGCGATCAGCGATCAACAAACCGGCGGCAATCATCGCACCAGCCAGCGGATGACCCAGGAACATCACCTGGCCGAGGCCCTTGAGCGGGGCGGCGAGCATGTTTAGCGTGTTGATTTCGATCAAGTGCGCCGTTGTCGAGGGAGTGGCGAAACACAACACAAACCAGCTGATCCCCACAAAAGGTGCGGTATAGGCAGGCAGGTATTGGCTGATCCGCGCGCGTTTGAGCCACTGTTGGGTAATCATCGCGCTCAGACCGCCGCAAGCAATGATCACCAGGGGCAACATCGCTGACCAGGGGAAATACAGACTCAGCAGCAGGCCAAGCAAAACGCCGTTATAGCTGAAGAGCCCGGCCTGACGGTCGGCCTTGGCATAGCCACGACGCTGCGCGGTGAGCAGCCCGGCGACGCCACCGAGCAGCGCACCGCCGAGCAACGCCGGTGCGGTAAAAAGAATCGCCAACAGGCACAGCAGACCGCACAGCGGATGGCGCTGGAGGAAGATCTGGCTGAAACCGTTGAGCAGGGCAGTCGCCCAATCGGGGCAGTGGGTGTTGAAGTGGTTGGCAGGCATGATCAAGTCTATGGGTACAGATCGTTCCCACGCTCTGCGTGGGAATGCCTCAATGGACGCTCTGCGTCTGCTCTTGGGACGCAGAGCGTCCCGGGCTGCATTCCCACGCAGAGCGTAGGAACGATCTCGTTTAGGGGTTTAAATCAACGTCTCGATACGCAGTGAGTTAGTCGATCCCGGCTGCCCAAACGGCACACCCGCGGTGATCAATAAGGTGTCCCCGCGCTGCGCCATGCCCTGGGCCTGTGCGATCTCCAGCGCCGTCGAGCACACTTCGTCCACCTGCCGCAGCCGATCATTGACCACTGAATGCACCCCCCACGCCACCGTCAAACGGCGCGCCGTCTGCAGGTTCGGTGTCAGGTTGAGGATCGGCACCGTCGGCCGTTCCCGCGCCGCACGCAGACTCGAAGTGCCCGACTCGCTGTAATTGACCAGCACCGCCACCGGCAGCACGTTGCTGATGCGCCGAATCGCGCAGCTGATCGCATCGGAAACCGTCGCCTCAGCTTTCGGCCGACTGACATCCAGCTGCGTCTGGTAGTCCGGGCCGTTTTCTACCTGGCGGATGATCTTGCTCATCATCTGCACGGCTTCCAGCGGGTATTCGCCGGACGCGGTTTCCGCCGACAGCATTACCGCGTCGGCACCTTCGGCCACGGCGTTGGCCACGTCAGTGACCTCGGCGCGGGTCGGCGCGGGGGAGAAGCGCATCGACTCCAGCATTTGTGTCGCCACCACCACCGGTTTGCCGAGCTGACGGCAGATTGTGATGATGTTTTTCTGAATCTGCGGCACGCTTTCGGCCGGCACTTCCACGCCAAGGTCACCACGAGCGACCATGATCGCGTCGCTCAATTCAGCGATCTCGCGCAGCTGTGTCACGGCTGATGGCTTCTCGATCTTGGCCATCAGGAACGCCTTGTCGCCGATCAGTTCGCGGGCTTCGCGGATGTCTTCCGGGCGTTGCACAAACGACAGCGCGACCCAGTCCACGCCCAGCTCCAGGCCGAAGCTCAAGTCGCGACGGTCCTTGGCGGTCAACGGGCTCAGGTCCAGCACCGCTTGCGGCACGTTCACCCCTTTGCGGTCGGACAATTCGCCGCCGTTGAGCACGGTGGTGTCGATGGCGTCGGCGTACTTGGTGACGACGCGGAGGCGCAATTTGCCGTCGTCGAGCAGCAGGTCCATGCCCGGTTCCAGCGCGGCTATGATTTCCGGGTGAGGCAAGTTAACGCGGCGCTGATCGCCCGGTGTCGGGTCGAGGTCCAGGCGCAAGGCTTGGCCGCGATGCAACTGCACCTTGCCCTCGGCGAACTTGCCGACCCGCAGTTTCGGGCCTTGCAGGTCCATCAGAATGCCCAGGGGGTAATTCAACTGGCGCTCGACCTCACGAATCCATTGATAGCGCTGGGCGTGGTCGGCGTGATCGCCGTGGCTGAAGTTCAGGCGAAAAATGTTGACCCCGGCCTGCACCAATTCACGGATGTCGTCGATCCCGTCGGTGGCCGGGCCGAGGGTGGCGAGGATTTTGACCTTTTTATCAGGCGTCATGTTTAGGGCTCTCGAGGATCAGGATGGCGCGGAAGTCATTGACGTTGGTGCGGGTCGGCTCGGTGACGATCAGTGCGTCCAGCGCCTCGAAATAGCCGTAGCCATTGTTGTTGTCCAACTCGTCGCTGGCGCTCAAACCGAGGGCGGCGGCGCGGGCGTAGCTGTCCGGGGTCATGATTGCGCCGGCGTTGTCTTCGGAGCCGTCGATGCCATCGGTGTCCCCAGCCAACGCGTAGACGCCAGGCAGGCCTTTGAGGCTGTCGGTCAGGCTCAGGAGGAATTCGGCGTTGCGTCCGCCACGACCATTGCCGCGCACGGTGACGGTGGTTTCGCCACCGGACAGAATCACGCAAGGCGCCGCCAGGGGCTGGCCATGCAGGACGATCTGCCGGGCGATGCCGGCGTGGACCTTCGCCACTTCCCGGGACTCGCCTTCCAGGTCACCGAGGATCAGCGGGCTGAAACCGGCCTGACGGCATTTCACCGCTGCCGCTTCCAGGGATTGCTGCGGACGGGCGATCAATTGGAAATGACTGCGCGCCAGGCTCGGATCGCCAGGTTTGACGGTTTCCGATTCCGGGCTTTGCAGCCAGGTGCGCACCGAGGCCGGTACATCAATGCCATAGCGTTTGAGGATCGCCAGGGCTTCGGCCGACGTGCTTGGGTCGGTCACGGTCGGGCCGGAGGCGATGACCGTGGCGAGGTCGCCCGGCACATCGGAAATCGCGTAGGTATAAACAGTGGCAGGCCAACAGGCTTTGCCGAGACGGCCGCCCTTGATCGCCGAGAGGTGCTTGCGCACGCAGTTCATCTCGCCGATGGTGGCGCCGGATTTGAGCAGGGCTTTGTTGATCGCTTGCTTGTCGGCCAGGGTGATGCCTTTGGCCGGAAGGGCGAGCAACGCCGATCCACCGCCCGAGAGCAGGAAGATCACGCGGTCTTCTTCGGTCAGGTTGCTGACCAGTTCCAATACGCGTTTGGCGACGGCTTGGCCGGCGGCGTCTGGCACCGGGTGAGCGGCTTCGACGACTTCGATTTTTTCGCACGGGGCGCCGTGACCGTAACGCGTCACCACCAGACCTGAGACTTCACCCTGCCAGCAGCGCTCGACCACCTGGGCCATCGCGGCGGCGGCTTTACCGGCGCCGATGACGATCACCCGACCGCTGCGATCCTTGGGTAAATGGGCTTCGAGGACGTGTTGCGGATGGGCCGCGTCGATGGCTGTGGCAAACAGCTCGCGCAGCAATTGTTGCGGATCGACCGACATGGCGGGCTCCCGGAATTCTTGTTATTGGAGGGTGGAGCAACCCGGATCCTTGTGGGAGCCAGCCTGCTGGCGATTCAGGCGCCGAGGTCTATCAGACACATCGCGCCGATTTCATCGCCAGCAGGCTGGCTCCCACAGGTCAGGCAGGGCTTACTTCTTATCTCGAATCGAAAAATTCGCCATGTGTTCCAGGCCCTTGATCAGTGCCGAGTGGTCCCAATTGCTGCCACCGATGGCCGCGCAGGTGCTGAACACTTGCTGGGTGTTGGCGGTATTCGGCAGATTGATGTTCAGCTCCTTGGCGCCTTGCAGGGCCAGGTTCAGGTCCTTCTGGTGCAGGCTGATGCGGAAGCCCGGGTCGAAGGTGCCTTTGATCATGCGCTCGCCGTGCACTTCGAGGATCTTCGACGACGCGAAGCCGCCCATCAGTGCTTCACGCACCTTGGCCGGATCAGCACCGTTTTTCGAGGCGAACAGCAGCGCTTCGGCCACGGCCTGGATGTTCAGCGCGACGATGATCTGGTTTGCCACTTTCGCGGTTTGACCGTCACCGTTGCCGCCGACCAGGGTGATGTTCTTGCCCATCGCCTGGAACAGCGGCAGGGCGCGTTCGAAGGCATCGGCATCGCCGCCGACCATGATGCTCAAGGTCGCAGCCTTGGCGCCGACTTCACCGCCAGACACTGGCGCGTCGAGGTATTGCGCGCCTTTTTCGTTGATCTTGGCTGCGAATGCCTTGGTGGCGGTCGGCGAGATCGAGCTCATGTCGATGACGATTTTGCCTTTGCCGACACCGGCCGCAACGCCGTCTTCGCGGAACAGTACGTCATCTACCTGTGGGGTATCCGGCACCATGATGATGATGATTTCAGCTTCCTGCGCCACTTCTTTCGGGTTCGCCAGGGCGACGGCGCCAGCGGCAACCAGGTCGGCAGGCGCGGGGTCGTGGTGCGCCGACAGGAACAGGCTATGACCGGCTTTCTGCAGGTTCAACGCCATTGGGTGGCCCATGATGCCGGTGCCGATAAATCCGATTTTAGCCATGAGAAATTCCTCTTGTTTTTGTGTGCCCCTGTAGGAGCTGTCGAGTGAAACGAGGCTGCGATTTTTTGATCTTGATCTTGAAAGGCAAGATCAAAAGATCGCAGCCTCGTTTCACTCGACAGCTCCTACACGGGTGTCATGTTCGATTAGATCGCGTTATGGGTTTTCAGCCAGCCCAGACCCGCTTCAGTGGTGGTCAGCGGCTTGTATTCACAGCCGATCCACCCCTGATAACCGATGCGGTCCAGGTGTTCGAACAGGAAGCGGTAGTTGATTTCACCGGTGCCCGGTTCGTTGCGCCCTGGGTTGTCGGCCAACTGGATGTGGTTGATCTCGCCCAGGTGCGCGGCCATGGTGCGGGCCAGGTCGCCCTCCATGATTTGCATGTGGTAGATGTCGTATTGCAGGAACAGGTTGGCGCTGCCGACCTGTTCGCGAATCGACAAGGCTTGCGCGGTGTTGTTCAGGTAGAAACCCGGAATGTCGCGGGTGTTGATCGCTTCCATCACCAGCTTGATGCCGGCCGCTTGCAGCTTGTCGGCGGCGTACTTGAGGTTGGCGACGAAGGTTTTTTCCACGGTGGCATCGTCGATGCCTTGTGGACGAATACCGGCCAGGCAGTTGACCTGGGTGTTGCCCAGCACTTGTGCGTAGGCGATGGCCAGGTCGACACCGGCGCGGAACTCTTCAACACGGTCCGGCAGGCACGCGATACCGCGCTCACCCTTGGCCCAGTCACCGGCCGGCAGGTTGAACAGCACCTGGGTCAGGCCGTTGGCATCGAGCTTGGCCTTGATCTCGGCAGAGCTGAAGTCGTAAGGGAACAGGTATTCGACACCACTGAAGCCGGCCTTGGCGGCCGCTTCGAAACGGGCGAGGAAATCCTGTTCGGTGAACAGCATGGACAGGTTGGCTGCGAAACGCGGCATGGTGGTCTCCCGTAAATTTATGAGGACTGATCGTTCCCACGCAGAGCGTGGGAACGATCATCATCAGCAGTTAATCAAGCAGCGAAATCGCGGTTGGCGCATCGTTGCCGACCAGCGCCAGGTCTTCGAATTCGTTGACGGCGTTGATCTCGGTGCCCATCGAAATGTTGGTCACGCGCTCCAGAATAATCTCGACGATCACGGGCACCTTGAACTCTTCGATCAGTTCCTGAGCCTTGCGCAGGGCAGGCTGGATCTGACCCGGTTCAAACACGCGCAGTGCTTTGCAACCGAGGCCTTCGGCGACCGCAACGTGGTCGACACCGTAACCATTGAGTTCCGGAGCGTTCAGGTTATCGAAGGACAGCTGTACGCAATAGTCCATGTCGAAACCGCGCTGAGCCTGACGAATCAGCCCCAGGTACGAGTTGTTTACCACAACGTGGATGTACGGCAGCTTGAACTGCGCGCCCACTGCCAATTCTTCGATCATGAACTGGAAGTCGTAGTCGCCCGACAGTGCCACGACCTTGCGGCTCGGATCAGCCTTGACCACGCCCAATGCTGCCGGAATGGTCCAGCCCAATGGACCGGCCTGACCGCAGTTGATCCAGTGACGCGGCTTGTAGACGTGCAGGAACTGCGCGCCGGCAATCTGCGACAGACCGATGGTGCTGACGTAGCAAGTGTCTTTGCCGAACACCTGGTTCATTTCTTCGTAAACGCGCTGCGGCTTGACCGGCACGTTGTCGAAGTGAGTCTTGCGTTGCAGGCTGGCCTTGCGCTGCTGGCAGTCTTGCAGCCAGGCGCTGCGGTTTTTCAGCTTGCCGGCGGCTTGCCACTCGCGAGCGACTTCGATGAACACGGTCAGCGCGGCAGCGGCGTCGGAGACGATGCCCAGGTCCGGGTTGAACACGCGGCCGATTTGGGTCGGTTCGATGTCAACGTGGATGAACTTGCGGCCTTCGGTGTACACGTCGATCGAGCCAGTGTGACGGTTGGCCCAACGGTTACCGACGCCCAACACCACGTCGGACTTGAGCAGGGTGGCGTTGCCGTAGCGGTGCGACGTCTGCAGACCGACCATGCCGACCATCAACGGGTGATCGTCCGGGATCGTGCCCCAGCCCATCAGGGTCGGAATGACCGGGATACCGGTCAGCTCGGCGAACTCCACCAGCAACTCGCTGGCGTCGGCATTGATGATGCCGCCACCGGCGACCAGCAATGGACGCTCGGCCTGATCGAGCATGGCCAGGGCCTTCTCGATTTGCACGCGGTTGGCGGTTGGCTTGGCCAGCGGCAGTGGTTCGTAGGCGTCGATGTCGAATTCGATTTCAGCCATCTGCACGTCGAACGGCAGGTCGATCAGCACCGGGCCTGGACGGCCGGAACGCATTTCGTAGAAGGCTTTCTGGAACGCGTAGGGCACCTGGCCCGGCTCCATGACGGTGGTCGCCCACTTGGTCACTGGCTTGACGATGGTGGTGATGTCGACCGCCTGGAAGTCTTCCTTATGCATGCGCGCCCGCGGTGCCTGACCGGTGATGCACAAGATCGGGATCGAGTCGGCCGAGGCGCTGTACAGCCCGGTGACCATGTCGGTACCGGCAGGTCCCGAAGTCCCGATGCACACGCCGATATTGCCGGCCTTGGTGCGGGTGTAGCCCTCGGCCATGTGCGAGGCGCCTTCAACGTGGCGAGCGAGGACGTGATCGATGCCACCGACCTTCTGCAAGGCGGAGTACAGCGGGTTGATCGCGGCGCCGGGGATGCCAAAAGCGGTATCAACCCCTTCACGGCGCATCACCAGAACGGCGGCTTCGATTGCTCTCATTTTGCTCATGGTTTTGTGCCTCTTACGTTTTGTAATTGTATACAAGTGGCTTTGCGCAGAGTGTATTCATGGCGGACGGCGCAGGTCAATCCATTTTCTCAAGCGACTGTTTCATTCGTCGGAAGGCCGTTCTGCTGTGGCTTTTCGTCGCATGTCGCGCTTTTCGATAATTATTGTATACAAAAAAATAATTCATTGTGTTCTATTTGTTGCATCGGACTGCGGCACAACGGCGCAGTCCAACGGCTTTCCGAAAAACAAAATGAGGACGGCACCATGAGCGCTTTAACCTTGAAAGTCGCAGTCAACCTGACCACTCAGGCCATCTCCGCTGCGCGTGCAATCTCGGCAGCCCCGTTAACCATCGCAGTGCTGGACGCCGGCGGGCATCTGATCACCCTGCAACGCGAAGACGGCGCCAGCCTGCTACGCCCGCAGGTCGCCATCGGCAAAGCCTGGGGCGCCATCGCCCTCGGCAAAGGCTCGCGCCTGCTGGCACTGGACGCCCAGCAACGCCCGGCCTTCTTCGCCGCGTTGAATAGCCTGGGGCAGGGCAGCGTCGTGCCGGCACCGGGTGGCGTGTTGATTCGGGATCAGGACGGGAATGTGCTGGGAGCGGTGGGGATCAGCGGGGATCTGTCGGATGTTGATGAACAGTGTGCAATCAGTGCGATCGAGGCGGTTGGGTTGAGGGCGGATGCTGGGGTTACTGCCTGATTTTGTGTGCCTGAGCGATCGCTATCGCGGGCAAGCCCGCTCCCACGCGGATCTGAGCAACGCCAACGATCCACTGTGGGAGCGGGCTTGCCCGCGATGACTATTTATCAGACACATTCAGCTAAAAGTCTGCCGCATCCTCTGGCATTTACAGGTCTAGCCTATTCAGGACATCAGCATGAAAGAGGCAAAGGAATGCTTGATTTACCTGCTTCACATCGCTTGCGCATTGGCCGCTATTCCGAAACGAACCAGATTTACCTTCTGACTACCAACACACTCGACAGAAAACCCGTTTTCAATGATTTCAACTTGGGCAGGTTGGTTGTCAGTGAATTTCGAAGTGCACAGAATCAGGGGTGGGTTAACTCATTGGCTTGGGTTGTCATGCCCGATCACTTTCATTGGCTGATCGAGCTACAGAAGTGCTCATTAAGCGAGCTGATGGGCAAAACAAAATCGTTGAGTACGCGAGCACTCAACCAATCAACAGGGCGAAGAGGGAGGCTCTGGCAGCATGGGTATCACGACAGGGCTTTGCGGCGAGAGGATGATTTGGTAAAGCTTGCTCGTTATGTTGTGGCAAATCCATTGCGGGCGGGAATATGCGAGCGGTTTGGCGACTATCCGTTGTGGGATGCGATCTGGCTTAATACTTGAAAATGAGTCGCCCCCATCGCGGGCAAGCCCGCTCCCACAGTGTTTGTGGGTGGACACAAAATTCGTGAACACCCTTGATCCTTGTGAGAGCGGGCTTGCCCGCGATGGGGTCAAAGATGTTTTTTCAGTCTGGCTCACACCCCTTCAACACCAGCCGAATAATCGTCTGCGCCGCCGCTTCATAGTCCGCCTCATCCAGTTTGGCCTTGCCGGTCACCGCAGAAATTTGCCAGTCAAAGTCGGCATAAGTCTGGGTGGCGGCCCAGATGCTGAACATCAAGTGGTTGGGGTCGATCGGGGCGATTTGCCCGCGGTCGATCCAGGTCTGGATGCAGTCGATGTTGTGCTTGGCCTGGCCATTGAGTTGCTCAACCAGGTCGGCGCTCAGGTGCGGGGCGCCGTGCATGATTTCGCTGGCGAACACCTTCGAGGCGAAGGGCAGGTCGCGGGAAATGCGGATCTTCGAGCGAATGTAGCCACTGAGCACTTCACTTGGCACCCCATCGGCATTGAAAGGCGTCGAGGCCTGCAGAATCGGCTCGATGATGCTTTCCAGGACCTCGCGGTAGAGGTTTTCCTTGGATTTGAAGTAGTAATAGACGTTGGGCTTGGGCAATCCCGCCTTGGCTGCGATGTCGCTGGTTTTGGTCGCAGCAAAGCCCTTGTCGGCAAATTCTTCACTGGCGGCACGCAGGATCAGTTCTTTGTTGCGCTCGCGGATAGTGCTCATAAACCAGGGGGTTCCTTGCCTGTTCTGGCGGTTGCGCATGGTAGCACCGGCCTCGCGCGGCGCTCAAGAATGCCCCGTGTGGCGCTTGGCCGCGCTATGCTGCGCGGCATTCATTCAAGAAGGAAACCTGATTCATGGCAGGAAGCAGTTTGCTGGTGTTGATCGACGACATCGCAGCAGTACTCGACGATGTGGCGTTGATGACCAAAATGGCCGCCAAGAAAACCGCTGGTGTACTCGGCGATGATCTGGCGCTCAATGCCCAGCAGGTCAGCGGTGTGCGCGCCGAACGGGAAATTCCGGTGGTTTGGGCGGTCGCCAAAGGCTCCTTTCGCAATAAATTGATCCTGGTGCCGTCGGCGTTGGCCATCAGCGCCTTCATTCCCTGGCTGGTCACGCCGCTGTTGATGGTCGGTGGCGCGTACCTGTGTTTCGAAGGTTTCGAGAAACTCGCCCACAAGTTTCTGCACAGCAAAGCTGAAGATCAGGCTGAACATGCAGAACTGGTCGAGGCGGTGGCTGATCCGGCGGTCGATCTGGTGGCGTTTGAGCAGGACAAGATCAAAGGCGCCGTCCGTACGGATTTCATTCTGTCGGCGGAAATCATCGCGATCACCCTGGGCACTGTGGCAGATGCGTCGTTGACCCAACAGGTCATCGTGCTGTCGGGTATTGCCATCATCATGACCATCGGCGTTTACGGACTGGTGGCGGGTATCGTCAAACTTGACGACCTGGGCCTGTGGCTGACCCAGAAACCCGGGCAGATGGCCAAAAGCATCGGTGGTGGAATTCTGCGCGCAGCGCCGTACATGATGAAAAGCCTGTCGGTGATCGGCACCGCGGCGATGTTCCTGGTCGGCGGCGGGATTCTGACCCATGGCGTGCCGGTGGTTCATCACTGGATTGAAAGCGTCAGTGCCGGTGCGGGCGGTGCCGGGTTTATCGTGCCGACGTTGCTGAATGCGGTGGCGGGGATTGTGGCGGGGGCGGTGGTGTTGGCGGGTGTGATGGTTGCCAGCAAAATCTGGAAAGCGCTGAAAGGCTGAAGCCTGGATATTTTCCGAAGGCACTACATTTTAGCGTTCATGAAAAAGGCCATTCGATGCGAATCGAATGGCCTTTTTTGTTGCCGCCGGATTTACTCGGCGATCTGCAACTTGCGCGACTCGGTGTAGACGTAACGCACTTTCTCGTACTCGAACGGCGAGTTCAGTTGGCCATAACGGAAGCTGGTCTGATAGCGCTTGTCGATACTGCGCAGGACCCAGATTTCCGGGTGGTTTTCGCTGACTTGCGCGACGTTCAGGAAGTTGATCGCAGACTCGGTAGTGAAGTCCACGGCCAGGCCACCCGTGTCGCGGATGTTAGAAGGGCCGAGGATCGGCAGTACGAAGTACGCGCCGCCCGGTACACCGTAGAAGCCCAGGGTCTGGCCGAAGTCTTCGTTCTGACGCGGCAGGCCCATGGCGGTAGCCGGATCCCAGAGGCCGGCGATGCCGACGGTGGTGTTGAGCAGCAGGCGCGCGGTGGTATCCAGCGAGCGCTTGCCCTTGAACTGCAGCAAGCTGTTCACCAGGTTCGGCACATCGCCCAGGTTATTGAAGAAGTTGCTGACGCCGGTGCGCAGGAAACCCGGTGTGATGTAGCGGTAACCATCGACTACCGGCAGGAACACCCACTGGTCGAAACGGTAGTTGAAGTGATAAACCCGACGGTTCCACTCTTCCAGCGGGTCATAGACAGCCAGCGCGTTGAGTGTCGAGCGCTCGAACTCGCGCTGATCCAGCCCCGGGTTGAATTTGAGTTTGCTCAACGGCTCTTTGAAGCCGTCAGTGCCGACCACGACAGGTGCGTTGGCTTTGCTGTTGTCGGCATTGGCGACGCCTGCACAGAGTAACGCTGCGATAAGCAGGAGATATTTAGCCACGGAAAAACTCCAGCATGGCGTCGCTGTTGACGCGGTAGTTAAGGTTGCCGCAATGGCCGCCCAATGGATAAACGGTCAAGCGATCGCCGAAGGTCTTGCGCAGGAAGCCAAGATCGCCAGGGCCGAGAATCACATCGTCAGCGTTGTGCATGACGGCGATCTTCGGGCTGTCGTGCAGGTAATCCTTGAGGGCGTACAGGCTGACCTGGTCGATCAGTTGCAGCAGGCTGCCGCCGTCGGTGCGGGCACGCCACATCGGGATGACTTGCTCGGTGATGTAGCAATCGAAGTCGCATTGCAGCGCACGCTTGAGGAACGGCGTGAGGCTGGTGCCTTCAGTGATCGGGTATTTAGGCGGGGTGATCAGGCCGCGACGGTTGATCAGGTCCGAGGTGAAGGCAATGTCGGCCGCCGAAAAGCGGAACGAGGTGCCGATCAGCATAGCCATCTGTTCGTTGGTCAGGTGCTGCTTGGACTGCTGAAAGTCGTAGAGCAGGGCGTCGTTGAGGTCGATATAGCCCTTCTGCTGGAAGTAGCGGGTCAATTTGTTCAGCACCAGTTCATAGAAGGTGGTGCTGCTGTTGATGCCCTTGACCTCGGTCTGGACCAGTTTGTCCAGGTTGGTGATCGAGGTGTAGAGGTTGACCGGCGGGTTGAGCAGCAAGACTTTCTTGAAGTTGAAGCTGCGGCGGGTTTCGTCCAGATGCGCGACGAATGCCGCATCCAGTGCGCCCAGGCTGTAGCCACTCAGGTAGTAATCGGTAACGGGGACGTTCGGGTTTTGTGCCCGCACGGCCTGCATCACGCGATACATGTCTTCGGCGTCTTCCTTGGTGATACCGGGTGTGGCAAAGCGTGAGGCTGCGCTCATGAAGTCGAAGCTAGTGGGCGACGACAGTTGCACCACGTGGTAGCCGGCCTTGTAATAGAGCTTTTTCAGGTATTCGTTAATGCTGCTGTCATAGCGCGCACCGGTACCGGCGATCAGGAAGATCAGCGGTGCGGCTTTTTCCTGGGTGGCGATGCGGTAGGTCAGTTTTTTGACCGGCCAGAAGTTGTCCGGCAGTTGGAATTCCCGCTCCGGGCGCAATGTCACGCTGCGTGTCTTCTGATCGATGTCGTCGTCCAGCGGTAACTCCGGACGCAGGTCCGGCGGCGTCGTGGCGATAGTCGCCTCGAACGGGTTGGTCAGGGGATAGCCATAACTGGCAGCGTCGATGTCGACCGCCAATGCGGACGCACTTAATATCAGGCCGCCAAACAGGGCGGCGAAGCGCAAGGAACGGAGCATGACTGAATCCCTTAGGGAAAGGTGCCGAATGAAGTTCGCAGGCTATGACCACCGCGGTTGCGCCAAAGTGCCATGCTTCGGCACCAATCAGGTCTAATTTGGGGGTAATAGTAGCTAGACGATACACTTTGCAGAGATTTCGTGACCAATTATCTGCTCGGCGCGTTTGCTTACCGCTGTGGGGCGATTAAGCTGGCCGCCGTTTTCGTTTATTGGAGTGCTTCATGTCCCGCCGTCTGCCTGTGATTCTGCTGCTCGTTTTACTGCCTTTATGGCTGGCCGCCAGTTATGGCGCGCGTTATGGCTTCATGGAGGATGCGCAGTGGGTCGGCTTGTGCGTGGACGAGGCAAGCCGCTGGGAATGCCAGGTTCGTTCGAGCCTGGGGTTGATGATTCACTTCAAAGTGTTGGGCTTTGCCGCATTGGCCGCAGCGATCATCGGTTTTGCAGTGCCGGGCCGGGCAGGGTGGTGGTTGGCGGTGCTGGCGCTGGTGTTAGGGTTTCCGGCATTGGCGCTGTACAACACGACGTTGGCTGTTTTTGCGGTGGTGATTGCTGCACTGCGGTTGGTGAGAAAAACTACCGCTCGTTAGGTTTCTTGCATTACCTGTTATTTCTGACAGTTGACGTTCTCCAGAGCTCGGATCTAAATGGCCGGGCCGCTGCTGTATAGCGTTGATCCTGTCAGGAGAGACTAACATGCACACCCGCACTCCCAGGTTGTCGGTGATTGACCCGCGGGCGCTCACGGTACGCACCGTAGACTATCACCGCGAGACTGCACTGGCTCCTCTCGATAAGCGTGTCACTTATCAAGTGTATGACAGTTCTGGGCGCAAAACAGACCTGTTTGACCCTCGTCTGTTTAAGCTTCTCGAAACAGAGCCCACTATTTCGGCAAACATCAAAACAGTATTCAGTCTCTCAGGAAAGGAATTGCTCACCGCTAGCGTTGACGCCGGTTATCGCTTGCATTTGCCAGGTCCTGCCGGCCAGAACTGCGACAGTTGGGACAGTAAGTTTACGCACACTCATGTTGAATACGATGATCTCATTCGTCCTGTCACGGAGTCAGTGCGAATCTGGGGTGAGAGCGAAAGGGTCAGTGCGTATTTTTCCTATGCTGGGAATGACTCTGCGTTTGTCGAGCGAAATCAGTGCGGGCAATTAATTCGTCACGATGACAGCGCTGGGACCATGATGTTTAGGGCGTTCTCCTTGAAGGGGGAGCTGCTTGAATGTACCCGGAAATTTCTTGATAAAACGGGAGCGCCGGATTGGCCCCATAAAGAGGCTGATCGTGATCTTCTACATGAAGAGGGCGATTGTGCCACTACGTGTTATCGTTATAATGCGGTATCACGATTGCTCTACCAGATCGATGCTGAACATAATACTCAATCATTTGAATATACGGTTGACGCACAGCTTGCCGGGATAAAAGTAAAAATAGGAATGGATGGGCAAGAAAAAGATCTGTTAGTAGATGTTCGTTACAATGCCTTCAATAAAGTTGAACGGCAAACATTCGCTAATGGGCTTGTGTGTTCTGCTGTGCACTCTTCTGTCGATGAAAGACTGGAGGAGTTAAAGGTGCAGTTTTCGGGGAAACCACTTCTGCAGCATTTGATTTACTGCTATGACCCTGTTGGCAATATTGTGTCAATTGAGGATAAGGCTTTGCCTGTTCGTTATTTTCGCAACCAAAAGATAGAGCCGGTAAGGACTTTTCATTACGACACTCTTTATCAGTTGATTTATGCCACTGGCTGGCAAGTAGTCGGAGGAAGAGTCGGGCCGTATTTGCCAGAGTTTCAATCACCGGCGGACCCAGGTCAGCTGGAAAATTATACTGAGACCTTTGGCTACGATTGTAGTGGAAATCTCATTACCCAAATTCATTGCTCCGCGCTTGGTAGCCGTACCCAGCGCATGAAAGTGTCGAAATACAGTAATCGTGCCCTCGTGCAAAAGAGCAACGGTGAATTGCCTACGGAAGCTGAAATTGCTGCGGGGTATGACCTGAACGGTAATAAGCGGTTGCTGTTGTCCGGACAGGACCTATTTTGGGATGAGCGAAATCTTCTGCAGCGAGTCGATCAAGTCGTACGCCCAGGCATGCCGAACGATGCCGAGATCTATATTTATGACTATGTCGGAAAAAGACAACGAAAAATTCGCACAAATTTGGTCGGTCGTTTGGTCCGTAGCCATGAGGTCCGCTATTTGCGAGGGCTGGAAATTCGCACCGATAATGAGGAAGAACTGCATGTTATCAATATGAATTCAGAGTTATGCAATGTTCGTGTGCTGCACCGGATGGATCGACGGCAAAAAATCAATACTATTAGTTACCGCTATACGTTGACCGATCAAATCGGTTCATGCTGCTTGGAAATGGATGATCTCGGGGAAGTTGTAAGTGAAGAGGTCTTTTATTCTTACGGCTGTACGGCGTGGTGGGCGGGAAGCGATAAAGTTAAGGCGAATGATAAGACGAGGCGCTATTCCGGTAAGGAGTTAGATGCGACCGGATTGTATTATTACGGTTTTAGGTATTATGTACCTTGGTGGAATCGATGGCTGAGTCCAGACCCTGCGGGTGTGGTAGATGGCTTGAATTTATATTGTATGGCGGGTAATAGTCCTGTCACCTTCTTTGATAAGGCCGGGCTTAATAATACGAATGTTAATGCTGGAGGCAAGGATAATTACGCCGAGTTGGTTTCTACCTTTGAACAGGGGGATATTTTGTTTGGGTTACGTGATCCTCGGGATCTTGCGCTGAAAGAGTTGGAAAAAGCAGGATTCAAAGAGTTTTCAAGGTTGCCACTTTGGAAGGAAGGTATCCCTTGGTTGTTATGGCAAAAAAAACGGAATGTATTGAAACAAAATGATTTGACCGATGCGGCGTTTGGTCCGACTGTAACGGCAGGTGTGTACAATTCTAATGAGCAAATAAAAGCGGAGCTAGTGGATGCTGAACGTGGGGTTGCTTACAAGGAGTTCGCAATGACTAATAGGTATTTTCAAAAAGATGAGAAAGGGGTCGGTAATTTCTTCGAGATAAACGTTCCGATGTGGCGCCGTTCGAGTAAGGCTGGGTTGGAGTTTCAAATTTTTGAACGCGACAAGAAGGTCCTATTCGCTATTGATGGTTTGATTGATACTCTGGACGATATTGTCTCGAAAAAGCCGGGTGCTGGTACCAGTGTTACTGCTTCAGAAATCAGGTATGTGTACAGGCGCAAAGATACGCCTGAAGTTAAAAATAATGTGAAATTTTTTGTGGCGAATCGAGAAGTGCCACAAGATGAGTTTTTCAACCTGCCAGCTTGGAAGAATTACCGTCCCCACCAAACGTTCAGCAAGATCGTTGTTCCGCGTCGTTCACAAGCGAGCAGGCATTAAGGGTGGTCATCTGCTTTCGGGGCGGTCTCCAATCCTTTTAGCAATCTCGCTCGGTTCCTGCTCTCCGTCCAGTAATGACGGAGAGCAGGTTTGTACGAAGGCGTTTGTCGGTTTACTGCAGATCAGCCTTTGCGAACCCGCAAGCAGCGCCACAACGCTGCCACCATCAACACGCTCACCAGCGCCCAACCCCAGGCCTGCTGGTTCTGCAGGCCTTCACGGAACAGCTGCGGCGCGATGCCTGCACCGACAATGAAGGTCAGTAGCGCGATTTCACGACGCGGCACGCTCACCGGGCGGCACAGGTAAACCAGTGCCGGAAGGATGAAGGCAACACTAGGGAAGCTGCGATAACGCGGATCGAACACCAACTCCAGCATCATCACCGCCGCCGCAAACCCTGCGGCAGCGACCAGCCATCCAGCGCGACGCTCCAGCGCATTGAACGCGCGCTCACGCCAGCCAGTGCGGGCACTCAGGGTCAGCGCGGCATGGGCCAGCACGAGCAGGTTCAAACCGGTCAGCAACGCCACCCATAACCATTCACTGGCGAAGCGCGTGGTGACACGGGCCAGATCACCCCAGGCGCCAATCGAACAGGCAGCCAGGGCACCGAACAGTGGCAATACCAGCGCGGCGCGAGTGCTGCGTACGCGCCCGCCCAGCATCAGCGTGGCGAGAAAGATCAAGCCGCCGACTGCCAGCCACTGCGACCAGTACGGCACGTTCGACACCGGACCGGCCAGCACGCCCTTGTCCTGACGATCGGCATCGAACAGACCCCAATAGCCGCCGACAGCACCTTCGCTTGCGCGTTTCCATGGCTGGTCAAAGGCTTCGATGAGGTTGTAATGCCAGCCTTGCTGCTCGGCCATGATCACAAAGTTGCGAATGAACTTGGCTTCATTGACCCGGCTCGGCAGGGCGGTTTCGCGCTGACGGCCTTCGCTCGGCCAGCCGGTTTCGCCAATCATCACGTCCTTGGGCGCAAATTTGTTACCGAACACCTGGCGGACTTCGGCCACATGCTGTAGCGCAGCGTCGATGTTCGAAGGATCATCTTCCCAGTACGGCAACAGATGGATGGTCAGGAAATCCACCGCCGGGGCGACTTCCGGGTGCTTGAGCCAGAATTCCCAGACGTCCGCATAAGTGACCGGTTGCTTGACCTGACTCTTGACCTTGTTGATCAGCTTGGCCAGTTGCGCCCCAGTGACTTCCTTACGCAGCAAGGTTTCGTTGCCGACGATGACCGAGGTCACCACGTCCGCGTTGGCATTGGCCGAGGCGATCAGCAGGTCGACTTCTTTCTCGGTATCCACCGGGTTGCTGTTGACCCAGGCGCCGATCATCAACTTCAGTCCATGCTTGCGCGCCAGGTCGGGCAGGGCCTCAAGACCGGTCATGGAATAGGTGCGGATGCATTCGAAGCTTTTGGCCAGCAGCGCGAGGTCGGCGTCCATGCGCTCGGGGCGCAATTTGAACGGCTGATCGAAGGGCGACTGGTCCTTGTCGAACGGGGTGTAGGAGGCGCATTGCAGCTTGTGCGTCGCGCTGGCCACGTCCGGCAAGATGACCGGTTTGCCGAGGCCGTACCAGAAGCCGCCGAGGGCAAACAGCCCCAGCAGACAAGCAAATAGATAGGCGAGGAAAGGAAAGCGGGATGTCGCGGGCATGATCAGGCCGTCTGGGAACAAAGCCGCGCATGTTACCTGCATTTGCCCTGCGCTTGGTGCCCTGCATGATTTTGACATGCAAAGTTCGGGCGGATTGGCCGGTACGCTTTCTGTGCTCTAGATTAATGGCTATCTGATGTCGTTTCTCGATGGCTTGAGGTCGCTGACAGAGCAGGTCGTCGTTGTCGTCAGGTTGATTATCGAGGCGTCAGTACTCCACTGATGTTCGAGCGAGTTTGCGGTGGGCGTGATGGGGGCGCTGTGCACCATAACAATACGTTGACGCGACTCGGCATCCGTCGAGCGCAGCACTTTCGGGGAAGTAACGATGAAGATGCGACGACTCTTGGGCGCAGGCGCCGCTTTGGTCCTGGCGATCAGTTCTACTATAGCCAGCGCCGAAGCCAAAGAAGTGACTATTGGTTATGTCGACGGCTGGTCGGACAGTGTTGCCACGACCAACGTGGCTGCTGAAGTGATCAGGCAGAAACTCGGTTATGACGTGAAACTGCAAGCAGTCGCCACCGGGATCATGTGGCAGGGCGTGGCCACTGGCAAACTCGATGCCATGATGTCTGCGTGGCTGCCTGTGACCCATGGTGAATACTGGACCAAGAACAAGGACCAGGTTGTCGATTACGGTCCGAACTTCAAGGACGCGAGAATTGGCCTGATCGTGCCGGAGTACGTCAAAGCCAAATCCATTGAAGACCTTAAAACCGACGACAGCTTCAAAAAACGCATCGTTGGCATCGACGCCGGCTCGGGCGTGATGATCAAGACCGAACAGGCAATCAAGGATTACGACCTGACCGGGTATCAACTCAAGGCCAGTTCCGGCGCCGGCATGATTGCCGAGCTGACCCGTGCCGAGAAGAAAAACGAATCCATTGCTGTTACCGGTTGGGTGCCGCACTGGATGTTCGCCAAGTGGAAACTGCGCTTCCTGGACGACCCGAAAGGCGTTTACGGCGCGGCTGAAACTGTGAACAACATCGGCAGCAAAGAACTGGCAACCAAGGCTCCGGAAGTCGCCAAGTTCATGAAGAACTTCCAGTGGGCGTCGAAAGACGAAATCGGCGAAGTCATGTTGGCGATTCAAGATGGTGCCAAGCCTGAAGCCGCGGCAAAGGATTGGGTGGCCAAACACCCAGAGCGCGTTGCAGACTGGACCAAATAATTTGAGCTGACGCGTCTGTTCAGCGCCTTCCAGGGCCCCTCGGCAGTAATGCCAAGGGGCCTTTTTCATTTTTTCGGATCAGGGGTGTACAGCAGGCTAATTAATATTTGCTGGAAAATGGCCAGACTGTCATGTCGTTCTAATACTAAGGTCGTCTGGAACCTCTTCCGCAGCCGCATAGAGTGGATAACGTTCCAACTTTAATCTGTGCTGCGAGGATAAAAACAATGAACGACAGCATTTACCTCTCGATTCAAAATAGCCCGCGCTTCAAGGAGCTGGTTAGCAAACGAGAAAGGTTCGCCTGGATACTTTCAGCGATCATGCTTGGGCTTTACTCCGGATTCATTCTTCTGATTGCTTACGGGCCGCATATTCTAGGGGCGAAGATCAGCCCTGAATCTTCGATTACCTGGGGGATACCGATTGGTGTCGGGCTGATTCTCTCGGCCTTTATCCTGACTGCAATCTACGTACGACGCGCCAATGGCGAATTCGACGACCTGAACAATGCGATTCTCAAGGAGGCTCAGCAATGATCCGGCGTTTAATGGCTCTATTGAGCATCGCAGCCTTTGCACCTGGCGCCTGGGCGTCTGAAGCCCTGACTGGCGAAGTGCATAAACAACCGCTCAACGTTTCCGCGATTCTGATGTTCGTGGCGTTTGTCGGCTTGACTCTGTGCATTACCTACTGGGCTTCCAAGCGTAACAACTCGGCGGCTGACTACTATGCGGCTGGTGGCAAGATCACCGGCCTCCAGAACGGTCTGGCCATCGCCGGTGACTATATGTCGGCAGCGTCTTTCCTGGGTATTTCCGCCCTGGTGTTCACCTCTGGCTACGATGGCCTGATCTACTCGATCGGCTTCCTGGTGGGCTGGCCGATCATTCTGTTCCTGATCGCCGAGCGTCTGCGTAACCTGGGTAAATACACCTTTGCCGACGTGGCGTCCTATCGCCTCGGGCAAACCCAGATCCGCACGCTGTCTGCTTGCGGTTCGCTGGTGGTGGTGGCGTTCTACCTGATCGCGCAAATGGTCGGTGCCGGCAAGCTGATCCAGCTGCTGTTCGGTCTGGACTACTACGTTGCGGTGATCCTGGTCGGTATTCTGATGTGCATGTACGTGTTGTTCGGCGGCATGCTGGCGACCACTTGGGTGCAGATCATCAAGGCGGTGTTGCTGCTGTCCGGTGCCTCGTTCATGGCGCTGATGGTCATGAAGCATGTCAACTTCGACTTCAGCATGCTGTTTTCCGAGGCGATCAAGGTTCACCCTAAAGGTGAGGCGATCATGAGCCCGGGCGGTCTGGTGAAAGATCCGGTCTCGGCGTTCTCCCTTGGCCTGGCGCTGATGTTCGGTACCGCGGGCCTGCCGCACATCCTGATGCGCTTCTTCACCGTGAGTGACGCGAAGGAAGCTCGCAAGAGCGTGCTGTATGCCACTGGCTTCATCGGCTACTTCTACATCCTGACATTCATCATCGGCTTCGGCGCGATCTTGCTGGTCAGTACTAACCCTGCCTTTAAAGATGCGGCTGGCGCGCTGTTGGGCGGCAACAACATGGCGGCGGTGCACTTGGCCAACGCGGTGGGTGGCAGTATTTTCCTCGGTTTCATCTCGGCGGTGGCGTTCGCGACCATTCTGGCTGTTGTGGCCGGTTTGACCTTGGCCGGTGCTACGGCTGTGTCTCATGACCTTTATGCCAGTGTGATCAAGAAGGGCAAGGCTAACGACAAGGATGAGATTCGCGTTTCGAAAATCACCACCATCTGTCTGGGCGTGTTGGCGATTGGCCTGGGCATTCTGTTCGAAAGCCAGAACATCGCGTTCATGGTGGGCCTGGCGTTCTCCATCGCGGCGAGCTGTAACTTCCCAGTGCTGTTGCTTTCCATGTACTGGAAGAAGCTGACGACTCGCGGTGCGATGATCGGTGGCTGGTTGGGTCTGGTGAGTGCTGTTGGTTTGATGGTGCTGGGGCCAACCATTTGGGTGCAGATTCTGCATCACGAGAAGGCTATCTTCCCGTATGAGTACCCTGCGCTGTTCTCGATGGCGATTGCGTTTGTCGGGATCTGGTTCTTCTCGATTACTGACAAGTCCGCGGCTGGTGTTAATGAGCGCGCGCTGTTCTTCCCGCAGTTTGTTCGTTCGCAGACTGGGTTGGGGGCGAGTGGGGCGGTTGCTCACTAAGGCTTCAGGTTTGTCTGTGTCATTGCGTTAAATGCAAATGCCCCGGTCGAGAGATCGGGGCATTTTTTTGTGGGCGGTTATCGGATTGTTTGTGGGTGGGGTTGTTTGTCGTGGCGGCCTTTGGGCCGACCATGTTGTGGGTTGGTTGGGTACATATCCGTTTTTTTTGTGAGGGCGGCTGACGGTTTCGCCCTTACGGCGACTCACTTTTTTTTCAAACGCCAAAAAAAAGTAAGCAAAAAAAGGCTCGCCCCGAGCGTCCGGCCCCTCGCTAGGGCTCGGCGTTCCTTCGTTCCGGCATTCATCTGGGGGCATCGCCTCCGGTCTGCTTCGCGACGACCTCCTTTCGATGTGTTCGACTTCGTCGAACGGCGCTACGCGCCTGCCCCCCAGATGAACGCCTCCACTCAGCCTCCCGAAGGGGCGGGTAGATCAAAATCAAAAGCTGCAGGCGAGCTACCGCTCGGCCTGTTGAGTGGTGAGAAGCGGATGCACACCCATCCTCTGTAGGAGCTGTCGAGTGAAACGAGGCTGCGATCTTTTGATCTTGCTGTGGCTGTGGCTTTAGATCTTGATCTTGATCTTGATCTGCTTTTGATCTTTCGCCCCTTCGGCAGGCCGAGCGTAGGTGTCCATCAGGGGATTAGGCGCGTAGCGCCGTGCGGCGAAGCCGCACACATCGAGAGGAGGTCGTCGCGAAGCAGACCGGAGGCGATGCCCCCTGATGGACACCGTAGCGAGGGGACGCGGAGCCCTAGCGAGGCGCCGTACGCCGGGGCGAAGCCTTTTGCTTACTTTTCGGCGTTTGGAAAAGTGAGTCGCTGTAAAAGCGAAACCATAAGCAGCCGTTACCGCAGCAACGGATATGCCCCCAATCCCACACCACACCACACCACACCACACCACCGCCGCACAAACAAAAACGGCCTCTATATAAATAGAGGCCGTTCCCGGTACAGCGTACAACTCAAGACGTTATCGCAAGACAGGTCTTATTTGCGGTCTTCCAGCTTGGTAATGTCACGCGACTCGTAGCCGGTGTACAGCTGGCGAGGACGGCCAATCTTGTACGGGCTGGAGAGCATTTCTTTCCAGTGGGAGATCCAGCCAACGGTCCGCGCCAGAGCGAAGATCACAGTGAACATGCTGGTTGGAATGCCGATCGCCTTGAGGATGATCCCCGAGTAGAAGTCGACGTTCGGGTACAGCGAGCGCTCGATGAAGTACGGGTCGGTCAGGGCGATCTCTTCCAGGCGCATGGCCAGTTCGAGTTGCGGATCGTTGTTGATCCCAAGTTCCTTCAGCACTTCGTCGCAAGTCTGCTTCATGACCGTGGCGCGTGGGTCGCGGTTTTTGTAAACCCGGTGACCGAAGCCCATCAGTTTGAACGGATCGTTCTTGTCCTTGGCCTTGGCGATGAACTTATCGATGTTCGACACATCGCCAATTTCGTCAAGCATGGTCAGAACAGCTTCGTTCGCGCCGCCGTGGGCAGGGCCCCACAGTGCAGCGATACCGGCGGCGATACAGGCGAACGGGTTGGCACCCGACGAGCCGGCCAGACGTACGGTAGAAGTCGATGCGTTTTGCTCGTGGTCGGCATGGAGGATGAAGATCCGGTCCATGGCCTTGGCGAGTACCGGGCTGATCGGTTTGATCTCGCACGGAGTGTTGAACATCATGTGCAGGAAGTTTTCCGCGTACGTCAGGTCGTTGCGCGGGTACATCATGGGTTGACCCATGGAGTACTTGTAAACCATCGCTGCCAGGGTCGGCATCTTGGCAACCAGGCGGATCGCGGAGATTTCGCGATGCTGCGGGTTATTGATGTCGAGGGAGTCGTGATAGAAGGCCGAGAGGGCGCCGACTACACCGCACATGACGGCCATTGGGTGGGCGTCGCGACGGAAGCCGTTGAAGAAAGTCTTCAACTGCTCGTGAACCATGGTGTGGTTCTTCACGGTGCTGACGAACTGGGCCTTCTGTTCTGCGGTCGGCAATTCGCCGTTGAGCAGCAGATAGCAGGTTTCCAGGTAGTCCGACTTTTC
The DNA here is from genome assembly GCF_900103875.1 of Pseudomonas arsenicoxydans. Lineage (NCBI taxonomy): Bacteria > Pseudomonadati > Pseudomonadota > Gammaproteobacteria > Pseudomonadales > Pseudomonadaceae > Pseudomonas > Pseudomonas arsenicoxydans. The sequence goes on from NZ_LT629705.1 coordinate 2,944,118, forward strand.
AGCCAGCTGTTCGATCGGATAGCCGCGGTGCAGCAGAATGCCGTTGTCGCCGTCGATATAGGTGATCTTCGACTCGCAGGAAGCTGTCGACATGAAACCAGGGTCAAAGGTGAAACGGCCCGTGGCCGTCAGGCCCCGAACATCGATAACATCGGGACCAACGGTGCCGGTTAAAATGGGCAGCTCGACGGGGGCTGCGCCCTCGATGATCAACTGCGCTTTTTTGTCAGCCATGTGGCCTCCTATTTATGCTTGAAATCATCAGACAGACCCCCCACGCAGGGCCCGCACCACTATAGTGAGATAAATTCGAATGTCAATTTGCCTAAAGTCTTGCTCCAGAAGGCTTTAACCGGACTTTTTCCTCGAAATTGACTGCCATTTACGCCTTTTATCCAACTTGTGCAATGCGCTATTAGGGGAAGGTGAACGCGTTGTCATTAGTAGCCTAACTGTCTATACTCGGCCTCCGACCGCCAGGGGCTTTTGGGCCTGCTTTATTGGGGGTCGCACTCCCTGGGTGGTGGGTACCTGACCAGTGCACTCCCCAACAACTTTGCCCTGATTGTTAGGGGCTCTTCAGTGTGAAAAAAAGCCGTGAATAGCCAACGACCTGTAAACCTAGACCTAAGGACCATCAAACTCCCAGTCACTGCTTACACGTCCATTCTTCACCGAATCTCCGGTGTCATCCTCTTTGTCAGCCTGGCCATCATGCTTTATGCATTGGACAAATCGCTGAGCTCAGAAGAAGGCTTCGGTCAGGTGAAAGCGTGTCTGACCAGTCCGCTAGCCAAGCTAGTGATTTGGGGCATCCTGTCCGCCTTGCTGTATCACCTGGTTGCCGGTGTGCGCCACTTGATCATGGACATGGGCATCGGCGAGTCGCTTGAAGGCGGCAAACTGGGCTCGAAAATCGTTATCGCCGTTTCCGTGGTGGTAATCGTTCTGGCAGGAGTTTGGATATGGTAACTAACGTCACGAACCTGTCGCGTTCGGGCCTCTATGACTGGATGGCACAACGTGTGTCTGCGGTCGTTCTCGCGGCTTATTTCATTTTCCTGATCGGATACGTCGTTGCCCATCCCGGCATCGGCTACGCCCAATGGCATGAACTGTTCGCAAGCAACTGGATGCGTATTTTCAGTCTCCTGGCCCTCGTTGCCCTCGGCGCTCACGCCTGGGTCGGCATGTGGACCATCGCGACCGACTACCTGACGCCAATGGCGTTCGGCAAGTCCGCGACTGCGATACGTTTCCTCTTCCAGGCAGTATGCGGCGTCGCGATGTTCGCCTACTTCGTCTGGGGTGTGCAGATTCTTTGGGGTATCTGATTCATGTCTACTACAGTTAATACGCTTTCGTTCGACGCCATCATCATTGGCGGCGGCGGTGCTGGCATGCGCGCTGCGCTGCAATTGGCACAAGGTGGTCACAAGACTGCCGTAGTTACCAAGGTTTTCCCGACTCGTTCGCACACTGTATCGGCCCAGGGTGGCATCACCTGCGCCATCGCTTCGGCAGATCCGAACGATGACTGGCGCTGGCACATGTACGATACCGTCAAGGGTTCCGACTATATCGGTGACCAGGACGCTATCGAATACATGTGTTCCGTAGGCCCGGAAGCAGTTTTCGAACTCGAGCACATGGGCTTGCCGTTCTCCCGTACTGAACAGGGTCGCATCTATCAGCGGCCGTTCGGCGGTCAGTCGAAAGACTTCGGTAAAGGTGGCCAGGCTGCCCGTACGTGCGCCGCTGCCGACCGTACCGGTCACGCCCTGCTGCACACCCTGTACCAGGCCAACCTGAAGGCCGGCACCGTATTCCTCAACGAATACTATGGCGTCGACCTGGTGAAGAACGAAGATGGTGCCTTTGTCGGCATGATCGTCATCTGCATCGAAACCGGCGAAACTTCCTACGTTCGCGCTAACGCCACCGTATTGGCGACCGGCGGTGCAGGTCGTATCTACTCTTCCACCACCAACGCCCTGATCAACACCGGTGATGGCGTCGGCATGGCTCTGCGTGCTGGCGTGCCGGTACAAGACATCGAAATGTGGCAGTTCCACCCGACCGGCATCGCCGGCGCCGGTGTACTGGTGACTGAAGGTTGCCGCGGTGAAGGCGGCTACCTGATCAACAAGCACGGCGAGCGTTTCATGGAGCGTTATGCTCCGAACGCCAAAGACCTGGCTGGTCGTGACGTGGTTGCTCGCTCGATGGTTAAAGAAATCATCGCCGGCAACGGTTGCGGTCCGGATGGCGACCACGTAATGCTGAAACTCGATCACCTCGGTGAAGAAGTTCTGCACAGCCGTCTGCCAGGCATCATGGAACTGTCCAAGACCTTCGCTCACGTCGATCCAGCCGTGGCGCCGATTCCGGTCGTTCCAACCTGCCACTATATGATGGGCGGCGTCCCCACCAACATTCATGGCCAGGCAATCACCCAGGACGCCGACGGCGTCGACCAGATCATTCCTGGTCTGTTCGCAGTGGGTGAAGTGGCGTGCGTATCGGTTCACGGTGCAAACCGCCTGGGCGGTAACTCGCTGCTCGACCTGGTGGTTTTCGGTCGTGCCGCCGGCCTGTTCCTGGAACAGACCCTGAAAGAAGGCGTCGACTACGCTCGCCCTCGCCAGTCCGACATCGACGCTGCCCTGGCACGTCTCGATGGCCTGAACTCGCGTACCGAAGGTGAAGACGTCGCTACCCTGCGTAAAGAGCTGCAAAGCTGCATGCAGAACTACTTCGGCGTATTCCGTACCGGCGAATACATGCAGAAGGGTATTGCCCAGCTCGCTGACCTGCGTGGCCGTATCGCCAACGTCAAGATCAACGACAAGAGCCAGGCGTTCAACACCGCTCGAATCGAAGCCCTGGAACTGCAGAACCTGCTGGAAGTGGCCGAAGCCACCGCCATCGCTGCTGAAATCCGCAAAGAGTCCCGCGGCGCTCACGCCCGTGAAGACTACGAAGATCGCGACGATGAAAACTGGCTGTGCCACACCCTGTACTTCCCGGGTGACAAGCGCGTAACCAAGCGGGCCGTGAACTTCTCGCCGAAGACTGTTCCGACTTTTGAACCTAAGATTCGGACTTATTAAGGGTGGCCGCCATGTTGCAAGTCAGTGTTTATCGCTACAACCCTGATCAGGACGCTGCGCCGTTCATGCAGGAATTCCAGGTCGACACCGGTGGTAAAGACCTGATGGTGCTGGACGTGCTGGCCCTGATCAAAGAGCAGGACGAGGGTTTCTCCTATCGTCGCTCTTGCCGCGAAGGCGTTTGCGGTTCCGACGGCATGAACATCAACGGCAAAAACGGTCTGGCGTGCGTCACGCCGCTGTCTTCTGTCGTAAAAGGTAACAAGCTGATCGTTCGTCCGCTGCCAGGTTTGCCGGTAATCCGTGACCTGGTCGTCGATATGAGCATCTTCTACAAGCAATACGAAAAGGTGAAGCCTTACCTGCAGAACGACACGCCGGCTCCGGCCATCGAGCGTCTGCAGACTCCGGAAGAGCGTGAAAAGCTCGACGGTCTGTACGAGTGCATCCTGTGCGCTTGCTGCTCGACCTCTTGCCCGTCCTTCTGGTGGAACCCCGACAAGTTCCTGGGTCCAGCTGCCCTGCTGCAAGCGTACCGCTTCCTGGCAGACAGCCGTGACACCAAGACTGCCGAGCGTCTGGCTTCGCTGGATGACCCGTTCAGCGTATTCCGCTGCCGCGGGATCATGAACTGCGTCAACGTCTGCCCGAAAGGCCTGAACCCGACTAAGGCCATCGGACACGTACGTAACATGCTGCTGCAAAGCGGTGTGTGATTCAGCAGTAAATGCAGGACCGCTGTACCCGTAGATGCTACGGCGCAGGCTTCAACCGGCGCCGTAGTTTTAACCTGAGCAGCAGCCCATAAAGCTGCGGCTCTTATTTTGAAGAAATGAGACAAGCAGGGGCATCCGGGCTGGTACCCGGACTATCAGCGTGATCCTAAGTGGCTTGTTTTGGTCGCTGCATTTGGACTTCTGCAAGTTTGCTCGGTGTCGACGCCGGTGGTGTTCCCCTAACCGAGGGTGACCAAGCATGCAAGAAAGCGTGATGCAGCGCATGTGGAACAGCGCCTACCTATCCGGTAGTAACGCTGCCTATGTGGAAGAGCTCTACGAGCTCTACCTGCACGACCCTAACGCTGTGCCAGAAGAGTGGCGCACCTACTTCCAGAAGTTGCCTGCTGACGGCAACCCTGCCACCGATGTTTCGCACTCCACAATTCGCGATCATTTCGTCTTGCTGGCAAAGAACCAGCGCCGCGCCCAACCGGTTTCCGCCGGCAGCGTGAGCAGTGAGCACGAGAAGAAGCAAGTTGAAGTGCTGCGACTGATCCAGGCCTACCGTATGCGTGGCCACCAGGCAGCCCAGCTTGACCCGCTGGGGCTGTGGCAGCGTCCTGCACCTGCAGACCTGTCGATCAATCATTACGGCTTGACCAATGCCGATCTTGATACGACCTTCCGTGCCGGCGACCTGTTCATCGGCAAAGAGGAGGCGAGCCTACGCGAAATTCACGAAGCGTTGCAGCAGACATATTGCCGCACCATCGGCGCTGAATTTACGCACATCACCGATTCGGAGCAGCGCCAGTGGTTCCAGCAGCGTCTGGAAAGCGTGCGTGGCCGTCCGACGTACTCCGCAGACATCAAGAGCCACCTGCTCGAGCGCGTCACTGCCGGTGAAGGCCTGGAAAAATACCTGGGTACCAAATACCCGGGCACCAAGCGTTTCGGTCTGGAAGGCGGCGAAAGCCTGATTCCGATGCTCGACGAGCTGATCCAGCGTTCCGGTTCCTACGGCACCAAGGAAATCGTCATCGGCATGGCCCACCGTGGTCGTCTGAACGTGCTGGTCAACACCTTCGGCAAGAACCCGCGCGAGCTGTTCGACGAGTTCGAAGGCAAGAAGAAGGTCGAGCTGGGTTCCGGTGACGTTAAATATCACCAGGGCTTCTCCTCCAACGTGATGACCACCGGCGGTGAAGTTCACCTGGCCATGGCGTTCAACCCGTCCCACCTGGAAATCGTATCTCCAGTGGTCGAGGGTTCGGTTCGCGCCCGTCAGGATCGTCGCAACGACCCAACCGGTGAGAAGGTTCTTCCAATCTCCATCCACGGTGACGCGGCTTTCGCCGGTCAAGGCGTGGTTATGGAAACCTTCCAGATGTCGCAAACCCGCGGTTTCAAAACCGGCGGCACCGTGCACATCGTGATCAACAACCAGGTCGGTTTCACCATCAGCAACCCGCTGGACTCGCGCTCCACCGAGTACGCGACCGACGTGGCGAAAATGATCCAGGCGCCGATCCTCCATGTGAATGGTGATGATCCGGAAGCTGTATTGTTCGTTACTCAGCTGGCCATCGACTACCGCATGCAATTCAAGCGTGACGTGGTAATCGACCTGGTCTGCTACCGCCGTCGCGGCCACAACGAGGCCGACGAGCCAAGCGGCACCCAGCCTCTGATGTATCAGCAGATCACCAAACAGCGCACTACCCGTGAACTGTATGCCGATCGTCTGACTCAGGCCGGCGTGCTGGACGTAGAGCGTGTTCAGGCGAAAGTCGATGAATACCGCAATGCGCTGGACAATGGTCTGCATGTTGTAAAAAGCCTGGTCAAAGAGCCGAACAAAGAGTTGTTCGTGGACTGGCGTCCGTATCTGGGCCACGCCTGGACCGCGCGTCACGACACGCGTTTCGATCTGAAAACCTTGCAGGAACTGTCCGCCAAGCTGCTGGAAATTCCAGAAGGCTTCGTGGTTCAGCGCCAGGTTTCGAAAATCTACGAAGACCGTCAGAAGATGCAAGTCGGCGGCCTGCCGATCAACTGGGGTTACGCCGAAACCATGGCGTACGCAACCCTGGCGTTCGAAGGTCACCCGATTCGCATGACGGGTCAGGACATCGGTCGCGGTACGTTCTCGCACCGTCACGCTGTCTTGCACAACCAGAAAGACGCGGGTACCTACATTCCGTTGCAGAACCTGTACAAAGGCCAGCCACGTTTCGACCTGTACGATTCGTTCCTGTCCGAAGAAGCGGTTCTGGCGTTCGAATACGGTTACTCGACCACCACGCCTGAGGCGCTGGTGATCTGGGAAGCCCAGTTCGGCGACTTCGCCAACGGTGCCCAAGTGGTTATCGACCAGTTCATCACCAGTGGCGAGCACAAGTGGGGCCGTCTCTGCGGTCTGACCATGCTGCTGCCGCACGGTTATGAAGGTCAGGGTCCGGAGCACTCGTCGGCTCGTCTGGAGCGTTACCTGCAACTGTGCGCCGAGCACAACATTCAGGTTGCCGTACCGACTACACCGGCCCAGATCTACCACTTGCTGCGTCGTCAGGTCATTCGTCCGCTGCGCAAGCCGTTGATCGTTCTGACTCCGAAGTCGCTGCTGCGTCACAAGTTGGCCGTATCGACCCTGGAAGATCTGGCAGAAGGTTCGTTCCAGACCGTTATCCCGGAAATCGATGCACTGGACCCGAAAAAGGTCGAGCGCGTTGTTCTGTGTAGCGGCAAGGTCTACTACGACCTGCTGGAAAAACGCCGTGCCGAAGGTCGTGATGACATCGCCATCGTGCGTATCGAGCAGCTGTACCCATTCCCTGAGGACGACTTGAACGAAGTCCTGGCTCCGTACACCAACCTCAAACATATCGTTTGGTGTCAGGAAGAGCCGATGAACCAGGGTGCCTGGTACTGCAGCCAGCACCACATGCGCCGCATCGTTGGCAATCACAACAAGTCTCTCGTACTCGAGTACGCGGGCCGTGATGCTTCTGCTGCACCTGCTTGTGGTTATGCATCGATGCACGCTGAGCAGCAGGAAAAACTGCTGCAAGACGCCTTTACTGTTTAACGCCTTCGCGCACCTGAAACCGAATTTAAGGACCCACAGATAATGGCTATCGAAATCAAAGCCCCCACCTTCCCGGAATCGGTTGCCGATGGCACCGTTGCCACCTGGCACAAAAAGCCGGGCGACGCCGTCAAGCGTGATGACCTGATCGTCGACATCGAAACCGACAAGGTTGTCCTGGAAGTGTTGGCCACTGCTGACGGCGTACTGGGCGCTATCGTCAAGAACGAAGGCGACACCGTTCTGTCCGACGAAGTCCTGGGCTCCATCGAAGCCGGCGGCGCTGCTGCCGCTCCAGCTCCTGCTGCTGCTCCGGCTGCTGCCCAAGCTGCTGCTCCTGCTGCTGAAGGCGAAGACGATCCTGTTGCTGCACCGGCTGCTCGCAAGCTGGCTGAAGAAAACGGCATCAACATCGCTTCCGTTGCCGGCACCGGCAAAGGCGGTCGTGTGACCAAGGAAGACGTGGTAGCAGCTGTTGCTGCCAAGAAAGCCGCTCCGGCTGCAGCGCCTGCCAAGGCTCCTGCACCGGCTGCTTCGGCTCCAGTGTTCGCGGCCGGCGATCGTGTTGAAAAACGCGTTCCAATGACCCGTCTGCGCGCCAAGGTTGCCGAGCGTCTGGTTGAAGCTCAGTCGAACATGGCGATGCTGACCACGTTCAACGAAGTCGACATGACCGAAGTCATGGCCCTGCGTTCGAAGTACAAGGACCTGTTCGAGAAGTCCCACAACGGCGTACGCCTGGGCTTCATGTCGTTCTTCGTCAAGGCCGCCACCGAAGCGCTGAAACGCTTCCCGGCAGTCAACGCGTCGATCGACGGTGCGGACATCGTTTACCACGGCTACGCCGACGTCGGTGTTGCCGTATCCAGCGACCGTGGCCTGGTTGTACCGGTTCTGCGTAACGCCGAACTGATGAGCCTGGCTGAAATCGAAGGCGGCATCGCCACCTTCGGCAAGAAGGCGCGTGACGGCAAACTGTCGATGGACGAAATGACCGGCGGTACGTTCACCATCACCAACGGTGGTACCTTCGGTTCGATGATGTCGACCCCGATCGTCAACCCGCCGCAAGCAGCTATCCTGGGCATGCACAACATTCTGCAGCGTCCTATGGCGATCAACGGTCAGGTCGTTATCCGTCCGATGATGTACCTGGCATTGTCCTACGATCACCGTCTGATCGATGGCAAAGAAGCTGTGACCTTCCTGGTTACCATCAAGAACCTGCTGGAAGACCCGGCTCGTTTGCTGCTGGATATCTGATAGAAGCAGCTGCAGGTTTCAAGCTTCAAGCTGCAAGCAATTGCAGCTTGGCTTGAGGCTTGCGGCTTCAAGCTTGTTGCCAAAAGAGGATTTTTTGAATGTCGCAGAAATTTGACGTAGTAGTGATTGGCGCGGGCCCTGGCGGCTACGTGGCTGCCATCAAAGCAGCGCAACTGGGCCTCTCCACTGCCTGCATCGAGAAATACACCGACAATGAAGGCAAACTTGCCCTCGGTGGTACTTGCCTGAACGTCGGCTGCATTCCATCCAAGGCGCTGCTGGACAGCTCCTGGAAATACAAGGAAGCCAAAGAAGGCTTCGCGATCCACGGTATCAATCACGCTGGCGTGACCATGGACGTGGCAGCGATGGTTGGCCGTAAAGCCAACATCGTCAAAGGCCTGACCTCCGGTGTTGCGACCCTGTTCAAAGCGAACGGCGTCACTTCGATCCAGGGCCACGGCAAACTGCTGGCCGGCAAGAAAGTCGAAGTGACCAAGCCTGACGGTTCGGTAGAAATCATTGAAGCCGAGAACGTGATTCTGGCTCCGGGCTCGCGTCCGATCGACATTCCACCGGCTCCGGTCGACCAGAAAGTGATCGTCGATTCGACTGGCGCTCTGGAATTCCAATCCGTGCCAAAACGCCTCGGTGTGATCGGCGCTGGTGTCATCGGTCTGGAACTGGGTTCGGTCTGGTCCCGTCTGGGCGCAGAAGTAACCGTTCTTGAAGCGCTGGACACCTTCCTGATGGCCGCTGATGCTGCCGTTTCCAAGGAAGCGCTGAAAACCCTGACCAAACAAGGTCTGGACATCAAGCTGGGCGCTCGCGTTACCGGTTCCAAAGTGAACGGCGACGAAGTCGTTGTGAACTACACCGATGCCAACGGCGAACAGAACATCACTTTCGACAAGCTGATCGTAGCCGTTGGTCGCCGTCCGGTGACCACTGATCTGCTGGCTGCCGATTGCGGCGTGACCCTCGACGAGCGCGGTTTCGTGCACGTTGACGATCACTGCGCCACCACCGTACCGGGCGTTTACGCGATCGGCGACGTGGTTCGCGGCATGATGCTGGCTCACAAAGCCTCGGAAGAGGGCATCATGGTTGTAGAACGCATCAAGGGCCACAAAGCCCAGATGAACTATGATTTGATCCCTTCGGTTATTTATACTCACCCGGAAATCGCGTGGGTTGGTAAAACCGAGCAGGCCTTGAAAGCTGAAGGCGTTGAAGTTAACGTCGGCACCTTCCCGTTCGCAGCCAGTGGCCGTGCCATGGCAGCCAACGATACCGGCGGTTTCGTGAAAGTCATTGCCGATGCCAAGACTGACCGCGTATTGGGCGTCCACGTGATTGGCCCGAGCGCTGCAGAATTGGTTCAGCAGGGCGCGATCGGTATGGAATTCGGCACCAGCGCTGAAGACCTGGGCATGATGGTTTTCTCCCATCCGACCCTGTCCGAAGCACTGCACGAAGCAGCCCTGGCTGTGAATGGCGGCGCCATCCACATCGCCAACCGCAAGAAGCGTTAAGACAATAAGAAACCACGGCGGTACGGCCCGTCGTGAGCCTTGCATGCAAGACTCACCGCGGAATGTCCGCTGGACGCAGTCTTGCGTAGCCCCGCTACGCAAGCAGCAGTCACAGGTGGTGCGGCACTTGAACAAGTGCAGCACCGAATGCGCAGTACCTAACGAAGACGGTAATAAGCATGAATCTTCACGAGTATCAGGGTAAGCAGCTGTTCGCTGAATACGGCCTGCCAGTTTCCACCGGCTACGCAGTAGACACCCCGGAAGCAGCAGCAGAAGCTTGCGACAAAATCGGCGGCACCGAGTGGGTTGTCAAAGCCCAGGTCCACGCTGGTGGTCGCGGTAAAGCGGGCGGCGTTAAGCTGGTTCGCAGCAAAGAAGACGCCAAGGCATTCGCTCAACAGTGGTTGGGCAAGCGTCTGGTGACTTACCAGACTGATGCCAATGGTCAGCCAGTCACCAAGATCCTGGTTGAATCGTGCACTGATATCGCTAAAGAGCTGTACCTGGGCGCTGTCGTTGACCGTTCGAGCCGTCGCATCGTGTTCATGGCTTCCACCGAAGGTGGCGTGGACATCGAGAAAATCGCTCACGACACTCCAGAAAAAATTCTGAAAGCCACTATCGATCCACTGGTTGGCGCACAGCCATTCCAGGGTCGCGAGCTGGCATTCCAGCTGGGTCTGGAAGGCAAGCAAGTTGCTCAGTTCGCCAAGATCTTCGTAGGTCTGGCCAAGCTGTTCAAGGATCACGACCTGGCCCTGCTGGAAGTGAACCCGCTGGTGATCAAGGCTGACGGCGATCTGCATTGCCTCGACGCCAAGATCAACATCGACGCCAACGCCATGTACCGTCAGCCTAAGCTGAAGACTTTCCACGATCCGTCGCAAGACGATCCGCGCGAAGCGCACGCTGCCAAGTTCGAACTGAACTACGTAGCGCTGGAAGGCAACATCGGTTGCATGGTCAACGGTGCTGGCCTGGCCATGGGTACCATGGACATCGTCAACCTGCATGGCGGCAAACCAGCCAACTTCCTCGACGTGGGCGGCGGTGCTACCAAAGAACGCGTTACCGAAGCGTTCAAGATCATCCTGTCCGACACTAACGTCGCTGCAGTACTGGTCAACATCTTCGGCGGCATCGTTCGTTGCGACATGATTGCCGAAGGCATCATCGGTGCAGTGAAAGAAGTCGGCGTGAAAATCCCGGTTGTTGTTCGCCTTGAAGGCAACAACGCTGAGCTGGGCGCTAAAGTACTGGCAGAAAGCGGTTTGAACATCATCGCTGCTACCAGCCTGACCGACGCTGCTCAACAAGTCGTTAAAGCTGCGGAGGGCAAATAATGAGCGTCCTGATCAATAAAGACACCAAAGTTATCTGCCAGGGTATTACCGGTTCGCAAGGTAGTTTCCACACCCAGCAAGCTCTGGAATACGGCACCAAGATGGTTGGCGGCGTAACTCCGGGCAAAGGCGGCACCGAGCACCTGGGCCTGCCAGTGTTCAACACCGTGAAAGACGCTGTAGCTGCCACTGGCGCCACCGCCAGCGTGATCTACGTTCCAGCTCCTTTCTGCAAGGACTCCATCCTGGAAGCAGCTTTCGGCGGCATCAAGCTGATCGTTTGCATCACTGAAGGCATTCCTACCCTGGACATGCTGGATGCCAAGGTCAAGTGCGACGAGCTGGGCGTAGTCCTGATCGGTCCTAACTGCCCAGGCGTGATCACTCCAGGCGAATGCAAGATCGGCATCATGCCAGGTCACATTCACTTGCCAGGCAAGGTCGGTATCGTTTCCCGTTCCGGCACCTTGACCTACGAAGCTGTGAAGCAAACCACTGACGCCGGTTTCGGTCAGTCGACTTGCGTCGGCATCGGCGGTGACCCGATTCCTGGTTCGAACTTCATCGACATCCTGAAGCTGTTCCAGGAAGACCCGAAGACCGAAGCGATCGTGATGATCGGTGAGATCGGCGGTTCGGCTGAAGAAGAAGCGGCTGCCTACATCAAGGCAAACGTGACCAAGCCGGTTGTTTCCTACATCGCTGGTGTGACTGCCCCTGCAGGCAAGCGCATGGGCCATGCTGGCGCAATCATCTCTGGCGGCAAAGGCACAGCAGACGAGAAGTTTGCTGCCCTGGAAGACGCAGGCGTGAAAACCGTGCGTTCGCTGGCAGACATCGGCAAGGCTTTGTCCGAGCTGACCGGTTGGGCGATGAAGTAAGCCTCGCGCTTAACTGACGCTTCACCAAACAAAGGCCACCTTCGGGTGGCCTTTGTTGTTTGCGAAGATCAAAAGATCGCAGCCTCGTTGCACTCGACAGCTCCTACAAGATTTCGTAGTAGGAGCTGTCGAGTGCAACGAGGCTGCGATCTTTTGACCTTTATATATGTAAACGCGACACGGAAATGTCGCGTATCGGAATGATCGCACCCTAACAGTGCGTTTGCCGGGCAAATTCGTTAGGCTAGCCGCCATTTTGCGTTTGCATCCCATAAGGAAGCGTCACGCTAAACGGGTCAGTCTTATACGGACCGACAGCATTTCCCTCACCCATAGGGAAATCCCTCTCTAAATTCCGATTCAGTAGTGTGGTATTTCCTTAATGAAAGTGTTGAAAGGCCAGGACATCCTGGCACTTGGTTTTATGACGTTTGCCCTGTTTGTCGGGGCCGGCAATATCATCTTCCCGCCTATCGTCGGTTTGCAGTCCGGGCCTCATGTCTGGATGGCGGCGCTGGGCTTTTTGATCACCGCCGTCGGTTTGCCGGTGATCACGGTCGTTGCGCTGGCCAAGGTCGGTGGTGGGATGGACGCCCTGAGCAGCCCGATCGGCAAAGTCGCCGGTGGCTTGCTGGCGGCCTCGTGCTACCTGGTCGTGGGACCACTGTTCGCCACGCCACGCACGGCGACCGTATCGTTCGAAGTCGGCCTGGCGCCGCTGACCGGCGAGAGCCCGTTAGCGTTGTTCCTCTACAGTTCGGTGTATTTCCTGCTGGTGTTCTTCATCTCGCTCTACCCGGGCCGTTTGCTGGACACCGTCGGACGTTTCCTCGCCCCGCTGAAGATCATCGCCCTGGCGGCCCTCGGCATTGCTGCGTTCGCCTTGCCTGCCGGTGATATCGGTGTGGCAACGCCGGAATATGTTGCGGCGCCATTCTCCCAAGGCTTCATCAATGGTTATCTGACCATGGATACCTTGGGCGCGCTGGTGTTCGGCATCGTCATCGTCAACGCGATCCGCTCGCGCGGCGTTGAATCGCCCGCGCTGATCACCCGTTACGCAATCATTGCCGGGCTGATTGCCGGCGTTGGCCTGGCGCTGGTATACGTCAGTCTGTTCCGCCTCGGTTCGGGCAGCCATGAAGTCGCGGCGGGCGCCACCAACGGCGCGGCGGTGTTGCACGCCTATGTTCAACACACCTTCGGTTCGTTGGGCAGCGGTTTCCTTGCCGTGCTGATCTCCCTGGCCTGCCTGGTCACGGCTGTCGGTCTGACCTGCGCCTGCGCCGAATACTTCAGCCGTGTGCTGCCGCTGTCCTACAAGACTCTGGTGATCATCCTGGCCGCGTTCTCCCTGGTGGTGTCCAACCTGGGCCTCACCAAGCTGATTGCGTTCTCGATCCCGGTACTGACCGCGATTTACCCGCCGTGCATCGCCCTGGTAGCGCTGAGCTTCTGCAAGGACTTCTGGCATGAGCAAGGACGCATCGTGGGGCCGGTGATGTTGGTCTCGTTCGTTTTCGGCACGATCGATGCGCTCAAGGGCGCAGGCCTGGCGGACTGGATGCCAACTCAGCTGTCCCACCTGCCGCTGAGTGCGCAGGGCCTGGCCTGGCTGGTGCCGTCGGTGATGACATTGGTGGTCGCCGTGGTTTGTGATCGTCTGCTGGGCAAGCGCGAAGAAGCGCTGGCCTAAGCCGCTTCAGGGCCCGCCATAAGCGGGCCTGGCAAGCAGAAACAGAAATGCCCCGTATCAATCGATACGGGGCATTTTTTATGTGCGCGATGCAGTGTCTTTTTCCTTGAGCTAACGTCGAAGCAGTGCGAACTCCTCGTGGGAGCAAACAGACTTGTTCCCACAAAATTTCGGTGTTCCACCTCTACATCACAAGGACCTGCATGTCGTTCATCCACGCCAACATCATCCACCTTCTCGCCGCGCTCTGGTTCGTCATCTGCTGGGGTGGCTACACCCGTTATGCCTCGTGGAAGGGCCGCGACACCGCGTGTCTGGCCAGCGTGCTGCACCTGTATCGCGAAGACTGGATGCGCCGCATGCTGCTGCGCGACAATCGTATCGCCGACGCCAGCGTGATTGGCAATCTGGAGCGCAACGCCTCCTTCTTCGCCTCCAGTACGCTCATTATCCTGGCTGGCATTCTCACCGTGCTGGGAGCCTCGGAAAGGGCTGTGTCGTTGCTGGCGGATATCCCGATGGTGCAGCAGGCGTCGCAAGGCATGTCAGAGATCAAGTTGCTCTGCCTGGCGCTGGTGTTTGTCTATGCGTTCTTCACGTTCAGCTGGTGCATGCGCCAGTACAACTTTGCGGCAATCCTGGTTGGCTCGGCACCGATGATCGGTGAGCGGCATGTGTCCGAGCAGGAGCGTAAAGCTTTCGCTTCCCGAGCGGCGCGGGTCATTTCCATGGCCGCGAACCAGTTCAACTTCGGCCTGCGTTCCTATTACTTCGGCATGACCATGCTGGCCTGGTTCGTCAGCCCGTGGCTGTTCATGTTGATGAGTGCCGGGGTAGTGCTGGTGTTGTATCGCCGGGAGTTTCATTCCGACGTTCTCGAGGTGATGGTCTATACCCCTACAGAGGCGCCATTGCCCGAGTTGAACAAAGAGGCTGCTTGATGAGTATTCCGTTCTGGTGTGTGTTTATCAGTGCATTGCTGATTTACGTGGCGCGTATGCCGGTGGCCAAGGCCATGAAAGAGCAGGGCGGTTACAACAATCACCTGCCGCGCGAGCAACAGGCGCACCTCACGGGCTTCGGCGCTCGCGCAGTGGCGGCGCATCAGAATTGCTTCGAGGCGTTCATCCTGTTTGCGGTCGGCGTGCTGATGGCGCATACCACCCAGACGGCGGGATGGCTGATCGATATGCTGGCAATCATCTTTGTGATTACCCGAATTATTTATTTACTGTGTTATTGGGCTGATCTGGCCTGGCAGCGGAGTCTGGTGTGGATTGTCGGATTTGTGTGTTCTTTGCTGCTAATGATTAGTCCGACTTTTAGAACCATTTTGCTCTAACCGGTTAAAAGGCAGGCAAAAGAAAACCCGCGCTTGGCGGGTTTTCTTTATCACGCTAAAAACTGATTTAGTTTTTAGGTGCTTCTTTTGCAGCTGCTGCGTTCGATTCAGCCTGAGCTTTGGCAGCTTCGGCGTTTTCTTTCGCAGCGTCGTTCACTTTATCCTGCGCTTTGTTCATATCTTGCTGAGCTTGCTCAGAGTGTTTGGCTGCATCTTGAGCTTTGTCCTCGGATTTTTTATCGCAGGCAGCGAGACCGAGGGAAGCGGTCAACATCAAGGCAATAGCTAAAGTCTTACGCATGGGGTGTTTCTCCTTATGGAAAATATCTACTTGCCCTTTCGAGCACAGCCCTCAGCGTTAAGTTCCTCAATTCGTTCAGATATATAAGATAATTCCCACGGGAACTTTTACCGAACACGCCAAGTGCGACGTCCGAAGACTAACAAGAGTTTTTATCTAATGGCCGAAAACCCCGTTTTTGAGCGTGCGACGCGATTCCTGTCGGCGCTGCGGCATTGTCAGGTACTCGGGCTGCGCGTTCACAGCGCCAGCAGCGAGGGACTGACGGTCGTCCTGCCCTACAGTCCGCAAATCGTCGGTAACCCACAAACCGGCGTCATCCATGGCGGGGCGTTGACAACGTTGATGGACACCGCGTGCGGCATGTCGACCCTCTGCGTACTGCCCGAATTTGAAGTTTGTCCGACCCTCGATTTGCGCATCGACTACATGCATGCCGCCGAGCCGCATAAGGATGTCTACGGTTTCGCCCAATGCTACCGGGTAACCACCGACGTAATCTTTGCTCGGGGCTTCGCTTATCAGGATGACCCCGAGCAGCCCATCGCGCATGTCGTCGGTACGTTTATGCGCATGGGCAAGGCCGTCAAAGGCACCAAGGGTTTTGGCGGCGTGATCGCCGGAGAGGCGAAATGACTGACACCTTCAAGGAACAACTTCAGCAGGCCCATGAGCGAGGGGACTATGCCTCGCTGCTACACCTGCTTCCCTACGCCAAGCTGATCGGCGTTGAGTGTTCGCGTGTCGGCGATGAATTGCTTTTTCGCCTGCCGGCCAACAAGGACAACATTGGTAACCCTTTATTGCCTGCAATACATGGCGGGGTGATCGCCGGGTTCATGGAGCTTAGTGCTGCGCTGCACCTGTTGATTTTCACCGGTTCGCCCGGTGTGCCGAAAATTATCGACTTCTCCCTGGACTATCTGCGCGCCGGGCAGTTTCGCGATACGTGGGCCCGCTGTCAGGTGTGCCGCCAGGGCCGGCGCGTCGCCAACGTAGCGATTACCGCCTGGCAAACCACCCAGGCCGAGCCGATTGCCACGGCCCGCGCCCATTTCAAAATTGAAGAGCCCTTGAAATCCTGAACTCAGCCCCAAACTCTGATGACAACCCGCCGCCGACCCTGATGGTCGTGGCCACTGCCATCTGATTGGAGTTTGATGACCATGAGTGTGGAAACTCAAAAGGAAACCCTGGGCTTCCAGACCGAGGTGAAGCAACTGCTGCACCTCATGATCCATTCGCTGTATTCCAACAAGGAAATTTTCCTTCGCGAATTGATCTCGAACGCCTCTGACGCTGTCGACAAATTACGTTTCGAAGCCCTGTCCAAGCCTGAGTTGCTGGAAGGTGGCGCCGAACTGAAAATCCGTGTGAGCTTCGACAAGGACGCGAAAACCGTCACCCTCGAAGACAACGGCATCGGCATGAGCCGCGAAGATGCGATCACCCATCTGGGCACCATCGCCAAATCCGGCACAGCCGACTTCATGAAACACCTGTCCGGCGATCAGAAGAAAGATTCGCACCTGATCGGTCAGTTTGGTGTGGGTTTCTACTCGGCTTTCATCGTTGCCGACAAAGTAGACGTGTTCAGCCGTCGTGCCGGTGCTGAAGCCAGCGAAGGCGTGCACTGGTCGTCCAAGGGCGAAGGCGATTTTGAAGTTGCCACCGTTGAGAAAGCCGAGCGCGGCACTCGTATTGTCCTGCACCTGAAGTCCGGTGAAGACGAGTTCGCCGATGGCTGGCGTCTGCGCAACATCATCAAGAAGTACTCCGACCACATCGCTTTGCCAATCGAGTTGCCCAAAGAAGTGGCTGCTGTCGAAGGCGAAGAGAAGCCGGCCGTTGAGTGGGAAACCGTCAACCGCGCCAGCGCTCTGTGGACCCGTCCTCGCACTGAAATCAAGGACGAGGAATACCAGGAGTTCTACAAACACATCGCTCACGATTTCGAAAATCCGCTGAGCTGGAGCCACAACAAGGTCGAAGGCAAGCTCGAATACAGCTCGCTGCTGTACGTGCCGACCCGTGCTCCGTTCGATCTGTACCAGCGTGAGGCGCCTAAAGGCCTGAAGCTGTACGTGCAGCGCGTGTTCGTCATGGACCAGGCGGAGTCGTTCCTGCCGCTGTACCTGCGCTTCATCAAAGGCGTGGTCGATTCCAACGACTTGTCGCTGAACGTATCGCGGGAAATCCTGCAGAAAGATCCGATCATCGATTCCATGAAGTCGGCGCTGACCAAGCGCGTTCTGGACATGCTGGAAAAACTGGCGAAGAACGAGCCTGAGCAATACAAGGGCTTCTGGAAGAACTTCGGTCAGGTCATGAAAGAAGGCCCGGCAGAAGACTTCGCCAACAAAGAGAAAATCGCCGGCCTGCTGCGTTTCGCATCGACCAGCGGTGATGACGGCGAACAGGTTGTAGGCCTGACCGAATACCTGGCTCGCGCCAAGGAAGGTCAGGACAAGATCTACTACCTGACCGGCGAAACCTACGCGCAAGTCAAAAACAGCCCGCACCTGGAAGTCTTCCGCAAGAAAGGCATCGAAGTGCTGCTGCTGACCGACCGTATCGACGAGTGGCTGATGAGCTACCTCAGCGATTTCGACGGCAAGAGCTTTGTCGACGTGGCGCGCGGTGACCTGGACCTGGGCAACCTTGACTCGGAAGAGGACAAGAAAGCCGCGGAAGAAGTCGCCAAGTCCAAAGAAGGTCTGGTTGAACGTCTGAAAACCGCACTGGGCGATTCCGTCGCTGAAGTACGGGTTTCCCACCGTCTGACCGACTCCCCGGCGATTCTGGCCATCGGCGAGCAGGACCTGGGCATGCAGATGCGTCAGATCCTCGAAGCCAGCGGCCAGAAGGTTCCGGATTCGAAGCCGATCTTCGAATTCAACCCGGCTCACCCGCTGATCGAGAAGCTCGACAACGAGCAGAGCGACGAGCGCTTCGGCGATCTGTCGCACATCCTCTTCGATCAGGCCGCGTTGGCAGCCGGCGATAGCTTGAAGGACCCGGCCGCGTATGTGCGCCGCCTCAACAAGCTGTTGGTTGAACTGTCGGTTTAACTGCGCTGTACAAAAAACCCGCTTCGGCGGGTTTTTTCATTCTGGGGTCATTAACTGGGAGTTTGTCATGAGCCAAATCACTATTCGTTCCGTCGTTTATCAGATTGATGGCCAGTCGTATGAAAGCCGTCTGGCCTTTGACGCTGACCATAAGGGCTCGCGCCCGGGTCTGTTGATGGCGCCGAACTGGATGGGCGTCAGCGCCGGTGCCGAGGCCATTGCCAAGTCCGTGGCGTCCAAGGGTTATGTGGTGTTGATCGCTGACCTGTACGGTCAAGCGGTGCGTCCGCAGAACGGCGACGAGGCGGGCGCAGCGATGATGCCGCTGAAGAATGACCGTGCGTTGCTACGTAAGCGCATGCAGGCGGCGTTCGAGCAGTTGCAAGGGCAGGGCGAGGCAGCCATCGATACTTCTAAACTGGCGACGTTCGGTTTCTGCTTCGGCGGTTGCTGTGCGCTGGAACTGGCCCGCACGGGCGCGCCGGTAAAAGCCGCCGTTTCGTTCCATGGCTCCCTGGATACGCCGAACGTCAACGATGCGAAAAACATCAAGGGCTCGGTGCTGGTGTTGCATGGCGCGTCCGATCCATTGGTGCCAAAAGAACAGCTACCGGCATTCGAAGAGGAAATGAATGCGGCGGGGGTGGATTGGCAATTGCTGAGCTACGGTGGCGCGGTGCATTCGTTTACCGATCCGCACGCGAATGTGCCGGGCAAGATGATGTATGACGCGAAGACAGCCGCTCGGGCGTTTACCTCGATGCACAATCTGTTGGATGAAGTGTTTAAAGCCTGATAGCTGCTTTCGGCCCTGATGCTGTCGGTGTGAGTGCCGGCCTCTTCGCGGGCAAGCCCGCTCCCACAGGTTCGCGGTGATCCTTGTGGGAGCGGGCTTGCCCGCGAAGGCGGTGTAACTAACGCCGAGGGTCCTGAGGCAATTCGATCCGCTCGGTTTCCCCCGGCACCGTCGGCCAATCCCCGGCAGCCCAGCGTCGGCGCGCTTCATCGATCGCTGCCGGATCGCTGGCCACAAAATTCCAGTTGATCCGCCGTGGGCCATCCAGCGGCGCCCCACCGAACAGCACGGCATGACTGTCACTCTCGGCAAACAACGTCATTTCCTCCCCGGCAGGCAAGACCACCAGCGAGTGCGGTTCCAGCTGCTCGCCCTCCAGCTGCACTTCTCCACTCAACACATACAGCGCCCGTTCTTCATGCTCGGTGGGAATCAGCAAGGTGGTCGCCGTTTGCAGGTTCAATTCCGCATACAGCGTAGGAGAAAGCACCGGGACCGGCGATTCCAGGCAGAAGCCTGACCCGGCAATCATCCGGATCTTCACCCCAAGGTTATCGCTGACCGGCAGCGTTGCCGCCGGATGATGGCTGTAGTGCCCCGGCCCCTGTTCATGTTTCTTGGGGGAGGCGAGCCAGATCTGCAAACCGTGCATCGTGAAGCCGCTTGCCTTCAAGGCTTCAGGCGTACGTTCGACATGCGCTATAGCGCTGCCCGCCGTCATCCAGCTGACATCACCGGCTTCCACCACCTGGTCGGAGCCGAGACTGTCCTTGTGCTGGATTTTCCCTTCGAACAAATAGGTGAGGGTGGACAGGCCGATATGCGGATGCTGGCGGATGTTCATGCCTTTACCCGGTGCATAACGGGTTTGGAGCATGTGATCGAAAAACACGAAAGGCCCGACGCTGCGGCACTGGGCGGACGGCAGCGGGCGCAGAATCGGCTGGCCTTCGACATCTTCGGCGCGAGGGCGGATCACGAGTGGCGTGTTCATGGTGCATTCCAGACTGAGCGGGTGACGCACGGAGCATAACCCGCTTGCGCAGCCGTTGCCGCTATTGGCTGAAGGCACCTTCTGACAGATGGGTTTCGATGCTGACTTCAGTGCTGGTCATCAGTTTATGCACCGGGCAACGATCCGCCACGCGGTGCAGCTCTTCGCGCTGAGCATCGGTGAGCACGCCCTTGAGGGTCAGTTTGACGTGCAAGGCGTATTTGCCTTTCTGCTCTTCGCTGTTGTCACGCTTGACCTCGACCGTCACGCCGGTCAGGGGAATGTCTTTCTTCTTCGCGTACATCTTCAGCGTCAGGGCCTTGCAGGCACCCAGAGCGGCATCGAAATAATCGTGTGGCTCAGGTGCCGAGCCTTCGCCGCCCGCCGAGACCGGCGCATCGGCAAACAGTTCGTGGTCATCGATCTGGACACTGTGGCGAAAACCATCGGCGGAAACGGTATTGACGGTAACGGTCATGGGAAACCTCGCAGGCATCAGGAAAGGACATTCGATCAAAAAAGACCTTGAAGGTATAGAGCATTGCAGCGCTTGCGCGTTCCACTTTCTTGCACGTTGCAATGCGCCGGCCATGTGACCGGCTGGCCGCGCAAGGTTGCGAATGAGGCAATCCGTGCCTATGTTCCATGCGAGGCATTACCGGCGACGGGCGCTGAAATCGTCGCCTGTTGCTGTCCATCCAATGCGGATTTTCGCAGTGAGGTTACGACATGCCAAACGACTCCCGCCCTGCCGTGCTCGAACTGATCGGCAATACGCCGCTGGTGCGCGTCAGCCGCTTCGATACCGGTCCTTGCACCCTGTTCCTCAAACTCGAATCACAGAATCCCGGCGGCTCGATCAAGGACCGTATCGGCCTGGCGATGATCGACGCCGCCGAGCGTGATGGCCGTCTGAAACCCGGTGGCACCATCGTCGAGGCCACCGCCGGCAACACCGGACTGGGTCTGGCTCTGGTCGGTCGCGCCAAGGGTTATCGGGTGGTGCTGGTCGTGCCGGACAAGATGTCCACCGAGAAGGTCTTGCACCTCAAGGCGATGGGCGCCGAAGTGCACATTACCCGCTCGGATGTCGGCAAGGGCCATCCCGATTATTACCAGGACGTGGCGGCGCGACTGGCGCAGGAAATTCCCGATGCGTTCTTCGCCGATCAATTCAACAACCCGGCCAACCCGCTGGCCCACGAGTGCAGCACCGCGCCGGAAATCTGGGCGCAGACCCAGCATGACCTCGATACCATTGTGGTCGGTGTCGGTTCGGCCGGCACGTTGACCGGCTTGACCCGTTTCTTTCAGCGCGTGCAACCGAACCTTGAGATGGTGTTGGCCGATCCGGTCGGTTCGGTGATGGCCGAATACAGTCGCAGTGGCACCCTCGGCAAGGCCGGCTCGTGGGCGGTGGAGGGCATCGGTGAAGACTTCATTCCGTCGATTGCCGACCTGTCCAGCGTGCGCCACGCCTATTCGATCAGCGATGAGGAAAGCTTCGATCACGCCCGTCAATTGCTGCGCGCCGAAGGCATTCTCGGTGGCTCGTCGACAGGCACATTGTTGGCGGCAGCGCTGCGTTATTGCCGCGAGCAAACCGAGCCCAAGCGCGTGGTCAGCTTCGTCTGCGACACCGGCACCCGCTACCTGTCGAAGGTCTACAACGATCAGTGGATGAACGATCAAGGCCTGTTGCAGTACAAGCGCTACGGCGACTTGCGCGACCTGATCGCGCGGCGTTTCGAGGATGGCCGGGTGATCAGCGTCGGCCCGGACGACACGCTGCTGACGGCTTTCCAGCGCATGCGCCTGGCGGATGTGTCGCAACTGCCAGTGTTGGCGGACGGAAAGCGTTTGGTCGGCGTGATCGATGAGTCCGACATTCTGCTGGGCGTACACGAAGACGCTTCGCACTTGCGCATGCCTGTGGCCAGCGCCATGACCGAGACGTTGCAAACCCTGCCTGCCGCCGCCAGTCTCGCCGAACTGCAAGCGGAGCTTGATCGCGGGCTGGTGGCGATCATCGCCGATGCCTCGGGGTTCCACGGTTTGATTACCCGAGTCGACATGCTCAATCACTTACGGAGATCCCTTAAATGAGTCAACACGATGAAACCGCTGCGCCACGTGCCTTCGGCACCCGTGTGATCCATGCCGGGCAGACCCCGGACCCTACCACCGGCGCGTTAATGCCGCCGATATACGCCAACTCCACTTATTTGCAGCAGAGTCCCGGCGTGCACAAGGGCTTCGATTACGGGCGTTCGCACAACCCGACGCGCTTTGCACTGGAACGTTGTGTGGCGGACCTTGAAAGCGGCACCCAGGCGTTCGCGTTCGCCTCCGGGCTGGCGGCGATTTCCACGGTGCTGGAGTTGCTCGACGCGGGCTCGCACATTGTTTCCGGCAATGATTTGTATGGCGGCACTTTTCGACTATTCGACAAGGTACGCAAACGCAGTGCCGGGCATCGGTTCAGTTTCGTCGATCTGACGGACCTGGCGGGATTCGAAGCGGCACTGCAGCCCGAGACGAAAATGGTCTGGGTCGAGACACCCAGTAATCCGTTGCTGAGCCTTACGGACCTTGCCGCTGTCGCGCGTATCTGCCGCCAGCGGGGCATCATCTGTGTTGCTGACAACACGTTTGCCAGCCCTTGGATACAGCGTCCGCTGGAGCTGGGCTTCGACATCGTGCTGCACTCGACCACCAAGTACCTCAATGGTCACTCCGACGTGATCGGCGGCATCGCGGTAGTCGGGCAGAACCCGGAACTGGCCGAGCGCCTGGGTTTCCTGCAGAACTCGGTTGGCGCAATCGCCGGGCCGTTCGATGCGTTCCTGACCTTGCGTGGGGTGAAAACCCTGGCGCTGCGCATGGAGCGCCATTGCAGCAACGCGCTGGAGCTGGCGCAATGGCTGGAGCGTCAGCCGCAGGTGGCGCGCGTCTACTATCCGGGTTTGCCCTCGCACCCGCAGCACGAACTGGCCCGGCAGCAGATGCGCGGATTCGGCGGGATGATTTCCCTTGATCTGAACAGCGACCTGGCTGGGGCCCGGCGCTTCCTTGAAAACGTGCAGATATTCGCTTTGGCCGAGAGCCTGGGCGGGGTCGAAAGCCTGATCGAGCACCCGGCGATCATGACCCACGCCACCATCCCGGTGGAGACCCGCGCGCAGCTTGGCATTGGCGATGCGCTGGTGCGTTTGTCCGTGGGGGTCGAGGATGTCGAAGACCTGCGCGCCGATCTGGCCCAGGCGTTGGCGAAGATCTGAAAAACAGCAGGCATAAAAAATCCGGAATCCTTGGTGGATTCCGGATTCTTGTGTCGAACCGGATCAGCTGCCTTTGACAGCCTTGCCGTTGACCGTACCGTCCAGGAGCATGATGTTGTACTCCTTGCCGTCGGTTTCAACCTGTTGCAGGCGGACCAGCAGGTAATCCCAGTCCTTGGCGAACCACAGGACAGTGGTGCGCTTGTTTTGTGTCGGGTCGCGCACACGCTCGACCTTGATCGCATCGATGTTGCCAGCCTTGGTCTCGACCTTTTCCGAGCCCAGCACGCGGAAATCGTAGGTGTCGACGTCGTTGCCGTCAACGACCTGGTAGCTCATGCTTTTTTTGCCGGCGGCGACGTCGTGCTGCAACGCCAGCTGATAAGTGGATTTGTCGACCATGCCAGTGTTTAGCGGGACCTTGACCGGGTCGCCGCGATCCGTGCCAGTGACCATCTTGGTGGTCCAGTCGAAATCCAGATTCGACTTCTTGGCTTTGCCCAGGCCGCTGCGTTCAAAGTTGTAGGACTGAGGCAGCAGAGTGCCCTTGTCCAGGGTCAGGGTGCTTTCTTCGGTCAGGCTGGCGATCATCATCGACGCCTTGAAGCTGAGCTTCCAGGCCCCGTTGGCTTGCTTGGTCAGGCTGCGTTCAGCGGTGCCGCTCATGGGCAGCTGTTTCCAGTCGGCAGTGTAGCTGGCGGAGAAGGGTTGAAGTTCTGCAGCCTGCGCAAACGGCAGGGCGAGCAGAGCGCAAGCGAAGAGCAGGGCGCGACGCATAAAATCTCCTAGGTTCGAATCAAGTGGCCGCTGGCCGCGAGTAACTTTCCATCCAGTAAAGCACCTTGCTCTCCGAGCGCTAAACGCCCTTCGGCAAACCAGCGTACGGCCATTGGGTAGATCAGGTGTTCCTGAGCATGGACCCGCTGCGCCAGACTTTGCGGCGAGTCATGCAACTCTACCGGTATTACTGCCTGTACGACCAGTGGTCCGCCATCGAGTTCCTCGGTGACGAAGTGAACCGAGCAGCCGTGCTCGGTGTCGCCGGCCTCCAGCGCACGCTGATGAGTGTGTAACCCTTTGTATTTGGGCAGCAGCGAGGGATGGATATTGAGCAGGCGACCCGCGTAGTGGCGCACGAAGTCAGCGCTGAGAATGCGCATGAAACCGGCCAGTACAACGAGTTTGGGGTTGAAGGCGTCGATCAGTTCGATCAGCGCGGCATCGAAGGCCTCGCGGCCTTCGTAAGCCTTGTGATCCAGGAAGCGGGTTTCGATACCCGCGTCCCTGGCGCGTTGCAGGCCGTAGGCGTCGGCGCGGTTGGAAATCACCGCAGCGATGCGGACCGGGCTGTCGCCGGTCCGCGTGCTGTCGATCAAGGCCTGCAAGTTACTGCCGGTGCCGGACAACAGCACCACCACATCACAGGTCTGGGACATCAATGAGCCTTGAGGTTCTTCAGTTCAACCTGGGCTGCGCCTTCGGCAGCGGTGGCGATCTGACCGATGACCCAAGGCTGCTCGCCGGCTTCACGCAGCACGTTCAGCGCGGTTTCAACGTGCTCTTGAGCGACGCAGATGACCATGCCCACGCCGCAGTTCAGTACGCGGTGCATTTCGTTTTCGTCGACGTTGCCTTTCTCTTGCAGCCAGTCGAACACGGCAGGACGGGTCCAGCTCGCAACGTCAACCACCGCTTGGGCGCCTTTTGGCAGCACGCGCGGGATGTTGTCCAGCAGGCCACCACCGGTGATGTGGGCCATGGCCTTGACCGCGCCGGTGTCCTTGATCAGCTTGAGCAGCGGCTTCACGTAGATGCGGGTCGGGGCCATCAGCAGGTCGGTCAGCGGTTTGCCGTCGAGCTGGATGTTTTCGATGTCGGCACCGGACACTTCGATGATCTTGCGGATCAGCGAGTAACCGTTGGAGTGCGGACCGGAAGATGGCAGGGCCAGCAGGGCATCGCCGGCAGCAACTTTGGAACCGTCGATGATTTCGGATTTTTCCACGACGCCGACGCAGAAGCCGGCCAGGTCGTAGTCTTCGCCTTCATACATGCCTGGCATTTCAGCGGTTTCGCCGCCAACCAGGGAGCAGCCGGACAATTCGCAGCCTGCACCGATGCCGGTCACGACCTGGGTCGCGGTTTCGACGTTGAGTTTGCCGGTGGCGTAGTAATCGAGGAAGAACAACGGCTCGGCGCCGCAGACCACCAGGTCGTTAACGCACATGGCCACCAGATCGATGCCGATGCTGTCGTGCTTGTTCAGGTTCAGTGCCAGGCGCAGCTTGGTGCCCACACCGTCGGTGCCGGAAACCAGCACGGGCTGCTTGTAGCCGGCCGGGATTTCGCAGAGGGCGCCGAAACCGCCCAGGCCGCCCATGACTTCCGGGCGCGCAGTGCGCTTGGCGACGCTCTTGATGCGTTCGACCAATGCTTCACCGGCGTCGATGTCTACACCGGCGTCCTTGTAGCTCAGGGAGGGTTGCTTGCTCATGATCCAGGCCTTTAGGGGGGATTCAGGGGTAACGACCGAGTCCAGTGGGACCGCCGAAACAAACGAAGGCGAGTGCCGTCCGCGAATTTCAGGGTGCCCGGCTGTTGCCGGTCTGCGAAGGCGCGCGATTTTATCAGGCTTGAGGGGCAGCGGCCATCCTCAGGCCGACGGCAGGGGCATATCGGTTGAAAAAAACCGTTATTGCCCATGTTGGTCGCAACCTTGATGGCTGTATAAGGTATCGCGATTAACCGTCTATCGTTATGACAGTGCGAAAACTTCGTCAGATCGTGGTGAATGTTTTGCGCAGGGCCGTGGTCACAGCCTTGCTCGATCGTCTTCATGCGGTCTGTTCCAGCCGCTCTTGTCGTCAGGAATCTTCCATGCGTTTTATTTCCAGATATGTGTTTGCAGGCTGTTTATCACTGGTCAGCCTGGCGAGTCATGCCGATACCGTCAAAGGCCTTTATCAGGTGCGCGAGCCTGTCAGCAGTCAATCGACCGAGGAGCGTGACCAGGCGACCCAGCGCGCGCTGGACACTCTGGTACTGCGCCTGACAGGCGATCCGAAGGCGGTACAAAGCCCGGGGCTGGCCCCGCTGCGCAAGGACCCGCAGCAGATCATCAGTCAGTACGGTTTTGACGCCGGTCCGCCGCAAGTGCTGAAGGTCGATTTCGACCCGGCCACCACCGAGCAGGCGCTGCGCCGGGCCGGACTGTCGTTGTGGGGAGCGAATCGGCCGTCGATTCTGGGCTGGTGGCTGACCGACTCCGCGGAGGGTTCCAGCCTGGTGGGCGATGGCCAGGCCAGCGCTGCGCCGCTGCGTCGCGCTGCTCAACACCGTGGTCTGCCGCTGCGATTGCCGTTGGCGGACCTGAGCGAGCAATTGGTCGCCACTGCGCCAAATCTTGAAGGTACGGATGCGACGCCACTGCGCGCTGCATCGGACCGTTACAACGCTGACGCCTTGCTCGCGGTGCATGCCCGTGAAGAGGGCGGCCAGTGGCAGGCCAAGTGGAATTTGTGGCTGGGTGACAAGAAAGAGGCGGGCAGCGTGCAGGGCGCGGATCAGGCCGCTGTAGCCGATGCGGTGATGCTGGCAGTCAGTGAGCGACTGGCGCCGCGGTTTGTCGTCAAGCCGGGTGCTTCGGGAGAACAATTGCTGGAAGTTCAGGGCATGAACCTGGAGCGATACGCCGCGCTCGGACGCTTGCTGGAGCCCTTTGGTGCGCATCTGCAAAGCGTTGACGGAGAGCGCATTCTTTATCGGGTCAGTGGCAGCGTTGAGCAGTTGCGTTCGCAGCTGTCTCTGGCGAAGTTGCAAGAGGTTCCGGCCGGTCAGGCACCCGCACCGGCGACGCCTGTGCAGCCGCTGGCCGATGGTTCGGCGCCTGCGGTCGCGCCAACCCCGGCACCGGTGCCGCAGTTGCGATTCCGTTGGTAAGGTTTTCTTTCTTTATATAGATGCATATGGAGTGGTACATGGCCGATACGCGGCGTTGGTTCTGGTTGGGTGGAGTGGTTCTGCTCTGCGTGTTTGTCTGGTTGTTGCATCCGATCCTCACGCCATTTCTGGTTGCGTTGCTGCTGGCCTATCTGTTCGATCCGCTGGTTGATCGGCTGGAGAAGGCCGGTCTGTCACGCACCTGGGGCGTGGTGGCAGTGTTCGCTCTGTTCACCCTGATCTTCACGACGCTGCTGCTGGTGTTGGTGCCGATGCTCGCCAAGCAGTTGTTTCGCTTGTATGAATTGGCACCGCAAATGCTCGACTGGTTACAGCACACGGCACTGCCGTGGGCTCAATCGAAATTCGGGCTGTCGGATAACTTCTGGAAGTTCGATAAGCTCAAGGCGGCGATCAGCGAACACATGGGCCAGACCACCGACATTGTCGGGGTGGTGCTGAGTCAGGCGACAGCTTCAGGCCTGGCGTTGATCGGCTGGCTGGCCAATCTGGTGTTGATTCCGGTGGTGAGTTTCTACTTGCTGCGCGATTGGGACGTGATGGTGGGCAAGATCCGCGGCCTGCTGCCTCGCGATCGCGAAGAGCGCGTCGTCATTCTCGCGGGCGAGTGCCACGAGGTGCTTGGGGCGTTTGTTCGCGGGCAATTGCTGGTGATGCTGGCGTTGGGCGTGATTTACGCTACCGGGCTGATGCTGCTAGGGCTGGAGTTGGGGTTGTTGATCGGACTGATTGCAGGCCTGGCGGCGATCGTGCCGTACATGGGCTTTGTCATCGGGATCGGCGCGGCATTGATTGCCGGGCTGTTCCAGTTCGGTGGTGACCTCTACCCCATGCTGGGCATCGTCGCGGTATTCATGGTCGGTCAGGCGCTGGAAGGGATGGTGCTGACGCCGCTGTTGGTGGGTGACCGGATCGGTCTGCACCCGGTAGCGGTAATCTTCGCCATTCTGGCGGGTGGCGAGCTGTTCGGTTTTACCGGGGTGTTGCTGGCATTGCCGGTGGCTGCGGTGATCATGGTGCTGGTGCGCCATGTGCATGATTTGTATAAGGATTCCGATATGTACAGTGGGGTCGACGAACCTGAGCTATAAGGTGCGTTGATGACCTGTCGCGGGCGGCCCGGTTTCATGCCGGGCTGACCTGCTTCCCTTGCGCCGCTGTCACATCCCCCGCCAAAGAAACTGTCATAAAACCCGGGTGCTAACGCAAACCTTTGATTTTGCTTATGGTCTGTCGCATTGTGCGACCCGCCTCACGGGTATAAACTTCGCAAACTTTACACAGAGGCCACTAACGGTTCCTTTGGAACTGTTCAGTCAGCATGAAACCGATTCAGCTGCCCCTAGGTGTGCGTCTGCGTGACGACGCTACCTTTATCAATTACTACCCAGGCGCCAATGCCGCTGCACTCGGCTATGTCGAGCGGCTATGCGAAGCCGATGCCGGCTGGACCGAAAGCCTGATTTATCTCTGGGGCAAGGACGGGGTAGGGCGTACGCATTTGTTGCAGGCGGCTTGCCTGCGCTTCGAACAACTGGGGGAGCCGGCGGTGTATCTGCCGTTGGCCGAACTGCTGGATCGCGGCATCTCGATCCTCGACAACCTTGAACAATACGAACTGGTCTGCCTGGATGATCTGCAGGCGGTCGCCGGCCGTGCGGATTGGGAAGAGGCGCTGTTCCATCTGTTCAATCGTCTGCGCGACAGCGGTCGACGTCTGCTGATTGCGGCCTCGACCTCGCCTCGCGAATTGCCGGTCAAGCTGGCCGACCTGAAATCGCGCCTGACCCTGGCCCTTATCTTCCAGATGCGTCCGCTCTCGGACGAAGACAAATTGCGCGCCTTGCAACTGCGTGCATCCCGTCGCGGCCTGCACCTGACCGACGAAGTCGGGCATTTTATTCTGACTCGCGGCACCCGCAGCATGAGTGCGCTTTTCGAGCTGCTTGAGCGCCTCGATCAGGCCTCTCTTCAAGCTCAGCGCAAGCTGACCATTCCGTTCCTGAAAGAAACTTTAGGCTGGTAAAACCCAAGCCTGGCTGGGGCTTCGGCATATTTCAGGCGCCAGAAAATCCGCTTTCCTGTGGGTTTCAGGCTGCGCAGGCGTCTAAAAGGGGCTTAAGCGCTTAGATGTTTACGCGAAACCGGGAAGTCACATAAAGTTCGATTGAATTTGCAAATGAGGATGATAGCGGGCATAGTCGCGGCTTCTTTATAACTAATCAGCCACGGTCGTGCCCATGCTAAAGCGCTTCGCACCCCTCGTGCCTCTCGCACTCGTCACCCTGTTGTTCGGTTGCGCTGCCCACTCTCCAGTGTCCCAGCAAGAGCAACAACAACAGTTCAAGAATTCAATGACCGCCCAGTCTTCTTCCGTTCTTTTCCAGGAAGAGCTTTACCAAGACGGCGTGGCCACCGATAAAGAACTGGCAAACTTCGCCGATGGCAAGTCATACCAGCTTCCGGTTCTGGCCGACAGCATCCTCGAACGTGGCATGTCCCTGATCGGTACCCGTTACCGTTTCGGCGGCACCTCCGAGGCTGGCTTCGATTGCAGCGGTTTCATCGGCTATCTGTTTCGTGAAGAGGCCGGCATGAATCTGCCGCGTTCCACTCGCGAAATGATCAACGTAGATGCGCCGCTGGTAGCTCGCAGTGCGTTGAAGCCGGGTGACCTGCTGTTCTTCGCCACCAACGGTCGTCGCGGTCGCGTCAGTCATGCCGGGATTTATCTCGGCGATAACCAGTTCATCCACTCCAGCAGCCGCAAAAGCGGTGGTGTCCGGGTCGATAGCCTGGGCGACAGCTACTGGAGCAAGACCTTCATCGAAGCCAAGCGCGCCCTCGCGATGGCCCCGACCATGGTCACCGCGCGCAAGTAAATATTCAGTCTGTCGCCACCTCGGTGGCGACAAAACGCCTCTCTGCAAGGGAGTAGGCGGACAACTTGTAAGGCGAACTTAAAGTCTTACTTGAAGTTTGGCCCATAGCCGCTAGAATCCTCTTCTATTATTGATGGCAAACCGCCTGCGTCCTGCGCAGGCGGTTTTCTTTTCTGCCTTTTCGGCAGAAAAAAGCCGCCGCCAGATCAGGATGTTCTGTTTATGACAATGTCGGCCCGCCTCGCACTCATGTTCTTCGCAGCGCTGCTCAGCGCCTGCGCCAGCCATACTCCGCCGCCTGCTCCGGTGGTCCGGGCGCCCATTGTCTTCGGCAATCCGCAACCCTTTTCGCCCGAGGCGGAAGACGTGCTGTTCCGCGCGCTCGGCCTGGTGGGTACGCCGTATCGCTGGGGCGGCAATACGCCGGATTCGGGTTTTGATTGCAGCGGCCTGATCGGCTACGTCTACCGTGATGTCACCGGCATTTCCCTGCCGCGCACCACTCGCGAGTTGATCACCATGCAGGCGGCCAACGTTGGCAAGGAAGGCCTGCAAACCGGTGATTTGATTTTCTTCGCCACCAACGGCGGTTCCCAGGTCAGCCACGCCGGGATTTACGTCGGCGAAGGTCGTTTCGTCCATGCGCCGGCCACCGGCGGCACGGTGAAGCTCGACAGCTTGTCCAAGGCTTACTGGCAGAAGGCTTATCTGAGCGCCAAACGCGTTCTGCAGCCTGAGCACTTGGCGCGCAATCCATAACGTTCTGTCCGAGGAGGGTGTCATGACCGCTCGCACACTCAATCTCGATGATTCCCTGTATCAATACCTGCTCGATGTCTCCCTGAGGGAAACGCCTCTGCTCAAACGCCTGCGTGATGAAACCCAGGCGATGCCGATGGCTCGCTGGCAGGTGGCGCCGGAGCAGGGGCAGTTCCTCGCTTTGCTGGTCAAGCTCATGGGTGCCAGGCGCGTGCTGGAAGTCGGTACGTTCACCGGTTACAGCGCCTTGTGCATGGCCGCTGCGTTGCCGCAGGACGGCTCGCTGATCTGCTGTGATGTGCCCGGCGACTACAACGCTATCGCGCTGCGCTACTGGCAGGAGGCGGGTTTGGACTCGCGAATCGATCTGCGTCTGGCGCCGGCGCTGGAAACGCTCGCCAGGCTGGATGAGCCGGGGCAGTTCGATTTGATCTTCATTGATGCTGACAAAGCCAACTACCCGAATTATCTCGAGCATGCATTGCGTCTGTTGCGAGTCGGCGGATTGGCGGTGTTCGACAACACGCTATGGAGCGGGCGAGTGCTGGAGAGCAATCCCGAGAGTGCGGACACACGAGCCATCCAGGCGCTCAATCGTGCCTTGAAGGATGACTTGCGGGTGGATCTGTCGTTGTTGCCGTTGGGTGATGGGCTCACCCTATGTCGTAAACGCTAGGCGCGAAGCCCTGTGGGAGCGAGCCTGCTCGCGATGGCGGTGCGTCAGGCAACATCATTGCTGGCTTTGCTGACGCAATCGCGAGCAGGCTCACTCCCACAAGGTGTGTGTTGCAGTTACTTTGCGGTCGAAACCCGCCACACCTTGTTCCCCACATCATCGGCCACCAGCAAATCCCCTTGCTGATCGATCACCACGCCCACTGGCCGACCCATGGCTTTCTCATCGTTGTTAAGGAAACCGGTCAGCACGTCCACCGGTTGCCCGTTCGGTTTGCCTCCTGCGAACGGAACAAAAATCACTTTATAACCACTGTGCGGCTTGCGGTTCCATGAGCCGTGCTGGCCGATGAAGGCGCCTTCCTTGAATTGCGCAGGCAGTTTATTGCCTTCGGCGAAAGACAATCCCAGCGACGCGGTGTGCGGGCCAACCGCGTAATCCGGTGCGATCGCCTTGGCCACCAGGTCCGGGTTTTGCGGTTCGACGCGCACATCGACGTGCTGGCCGTAATAGCTGAAAGGCCAGCCGTAAAACGCGCCGTCCTTGACTGAGGTGATGTAGTCCGGCACCAGATCGCTGCCGATTTCGTCGCGTTCATTGACTGCCGTCCACAGGGCGCCGGTGTGTGGCTCCCAGGCCAGGCCATTGGGATTGCGAATCCCCGAAGCGAAGATCCGGTGATTGCCGGTGGCCCGATCGACTTCCCAGATCGCCGCGCGACCTTCTTCCTTGTCCAGGCCATTTTCACCGACGTTGCTGTTGGAACCCACGGTGACATACAGCTTGCTGCCATCCTTGCTGGCGATGACGTTTTTGGTCCAGTGGTGATTCAGCGTGCCACCCGGCAGATCGACCACTTTGATGGGCGGCGACTTGATTGCCGTGTCGCCATTTTCATAGTGAAAACGCAGCAAGCGGTCGGTGTCGGCGACATACAGGTCATTGCCGACCAGGGTCATGCCGAAGGGCGAGTTGAGGTTCTCCAGGAACACCGTGCGGGTTTCGGCGATGCCATCGTGGTCCTTGTCTCGCAGCAAGGTGATGCGATTAGCGCTGGGGACGCCAGCACCGGCGCGGCCCATGACTTTCTTCATGACCCAGCCTTTAATGCCTTTGCTGTCATCGGGTTTGGGTGGCGCGTTGGTTTCAGCCACCAGCACATCGCCATTGGGCAGCACATAGAGCCAGCGCGGGTGATCGAGTCCTTCGGCGAACGCG
This sequence comes from Pseudomonas arsenicoxydans, assembly GCF_900103875.1. Classification (NCBI taxonomy): domain Bacteria; kingdom Pseudomonadati; phylum Pseudomonadota; class Gammaproteobacteria; order Pseudomonadales; family Pseudomonadaceae; genus Pseudomonas; species Pseudomonas arsenicoxydans. The sequence continues at coordinate 2,977,039 of NZ_LT629705.1, forward strand.
GCCACTTGAGTGCCCGCCGCGGCGGTGGGTTTTGCACCGGCCGGCCAGCCGATCGCCGGGGCGATATTCACCGTCGGAATCAGGGTTTTGTTCGGTTCGGGCAGCTTGGGTGACGGGCCGGTGCCGTCGGTGACTTGCAGGCTGGAGGTTTCACCACACGCGGCGAGCCCTCCGGCGAGCGCGATAACGAGAACGAGCTGGGGCTTGCGCATACTGATCTTCCCTATGAATGCAGTGACTTAATCATAGAGAAGATCAGTGGTGCGATGGTTCAACCCATCAGCCGCGGGCTTCCTTGAGCAGCAGGGCGATTCCGGGATGATAGTTGCCGGCTTCGCTGCGCAACTTGCGGTAGGCGTACGGGAAGTACCAAGCCACGGCGCAGCAGTGTTCCTTTTGCAGGTCGTCGACCATGTCCTGAAGTTCTTCCGGTGTCGCGCTCTGCTGGGCTTTTTGTGGCGCCACGAACAGGCAGCCCAGTTTCAGGTCGCTGGCGTAGCTGATCCGTTTGGCATCGCAGGTAATGTCCTGCAATGCCTGCGTCAAATTCAGGCTATTGACCCGTGGCCAGCGTTGAGTGGCCTGGAGGTAGGCGCGCTCCTCGGGGGTTGCGACAAACAGATCGGCGCGACCATTGCGTTCGCCTTCCTCGGTTTGCTTGCGCGTCGGGGACTGTTGCAGCGTGACCATTTCCGCCATCCACGCCGCGGCAGCGAGCAGGCCAAGGTTGGCTTTTTCGTCGTACCAATAAGGTGTGTCGTTATCACCGCGCACCGCGTTGTAGCGGTCGATACAGTCAAACCAGCGTTCCAGGACAGGGCGCAGGAATTCCAGCTTCGGATTGCTGATGATCATGCCTTGCATGTGGCTTACCCTTGTTATTGTGATGTGGGATTGTGGCTCTTTGATATCACTGCGGCGCGCATGGCACAAGATTGGCGTCATATTTTTGATCGGCGGCCGTTATTCGCCGGGCGGCGCCCCGGCTTTAATTGACGCTCCACCCCCAACCCTCTAACCTTCGCGGCTTGTTTCAGGTGCTCTGTGGCCTTGGTCGACAGAGTGAAACAGGGAAGCCGGTGAGTGCTTTGGTTCGACTCATGAACAGCACGATCCCGGCGCTGCCCCCGCAACGGTAAATGAGTGAAAAGCTGCGCTTTGAGCCACTGTGTCGACTGACATGGGAAGGCGCGCAGTCAGGCGAACGCCGCTCATGAGCCCGGAGACCGGCCTGATTCATCCAGCGGCATCACGGTGGGCGATGCCAGGCTTCTTGCCGTCTATTCTTGTGCCTGCCCGCCGTTATCCAGCCTCAACGGAGAGCTCCCCCATGACTGATTCCCCCGATCGTGACGAACGCCATCTGGCGCGCATGCAGCGCAAAAAAGCCGTGATCGACGAACGCATCGCCAACTCCCCGAACGAGTGCGGCCTGCTGCTGGTACTGACCGGCAACGGCAAAGGCAAAAGCAGCTCGGCCTTCGGCATGCTCGCCCGCTCCATGGGCCATGGCATGCAATGCGGTGTGGTGCAGTTCATCAAGGGCCGCAACAGCACGGGTGAAGAACTGTTCTTCCGCCGCTTTCCTGAGCAGGTGCGTTTTCATGTGATGGGCGAGGGCTTCACCTGGGAAACCCAGGACCGCCAGCGCGACATCGCTGCCGCTGAAGCGGCTTGGGCGGTGTCCCGTGAATTGTTGCGCGATCCGTCCATCGGCCTGGTGGTGCTGGATGAACTGAACATCGCCCTCAAGCACGGTTACCTCGACCTCGATCAGGTGCTCACTGACTTGCAGGCACGTCCGCCGATGCAGCACGTGGTGGTCACCGGTCGCGGCGCCAAGCCTGAAATGATTGAACTGGCCGACACCGTTACCGAAATGGGCGTGATCAAGCATGCGTTCCAGGCCGGGATCAAAGCGCAAAAAGGCGTCGAGCTGTGAATACAACTTTATGAAAAACATCCGTCATTGCCCGGCAGTACTGATTGCCGCTCCGGCCTCGGGTCAGGGCAAGACCACCGTCACCGCCGCGCTGGCCCGTTTGCATCGCAATCAGGGGCGCAAGGTTCGTGTGTTCAAATGCGGCCCGGACTTTCTCGACCCGATGATTCTTGAACGTGCCAGCGGTGCGCCGGTGTATCAGCTGGACATGTGGATGGTCGGCGAGCAGGAAAGTCGTCGGCTGTTGTGGGAAGCCGCCGGTGAAGCCGACCTGATTCTCATCGAAGGTGTCATGGGACTGTTCGACGGCACGCCGTCCAGCGCTGACCTGGCGCGGCACTTTGGTGTGCCGGTGCTCGGAGTTATTGACGGCACCGCCATGGCGCAGACCTTTGGTGCGCTGGCATTGGGATTGGCCAGGTATCAACCGGACTTGCCGTTTGCCGGGGTGCTGGCCAACCGCGTCGGCACGTTGCGTCACGCGCAATTGCTCGAAGGCAGCCTGACCGAAGGCTTGCGTTGGTACGGCGCCTTGTCGCGGGAAACCGGGATCGAATTGCCGAGTCGTCATCTCGGTCTGGTTCAGGCCAGTGAGTTGAATGACCTCGATCTGCGCCTCGATGCGGCCGCCGAATCACTGGCCAGCAGTTGCGACGTGGCGCTGCCACCGCCCGTGGAATTCGCGGTACCTGAAATAATCGTTGCCGAGCCTTTGCTGGCCGGCGTGCGAATCGCCGTGGCCCGTGACGAAGCGTTTGCTTTCACCTATGGCGCGAGCCTGGATTTGCTGCGGGCCATGGGCGCCGAGCTGTCGTTCTTCTCGCCAATCCGCGACAGCCAATTGCCCGAGGCCGACAGCCTTTATCTGCCGGGTGGTTATCCGGAATTGCACCATGTGGCGTTGTCGCAGAACACCTCGATGCTCGACGCAATCCGCGCGCATCATGCCGCTGGCAAACCGTTGTTGGCCGAGTGTGGCGGGATGTTGTATCTGCTGGACTCGTTGACCGACGTCGAAGGCACGCGCGCTGAGCTGGTCGGCTTGCTCAAAGGTGACGCGGTGATGCAAAAGCGTCTGGCGGCATTGGCGTTGCAAGCCGTGGAACTGCCGGAAGGCTCGCTGCGTGGCCACACCTATCACCATTCGCTGACCAGCACAGAGCTTGAGCCGATCGCTCGGGGCCAGAGCCCGAATGGCGGGCGCGGGGCGGAGGCGGTTTATCGTGAGGGGCGGATGACGGCCTCTTATGTGCACTTCTATTTTCCGTCGAATCCTTCGGCGATAGCTGCATTGTTTGTACCGGACCATAAGGACGCTATCGCGGGCAAGCCCGCTCCCACAGTTGACCGGGTTTCGTCAGGTTGCACTCCATCTAATGTGGGAGCGGGCTTGCCCGCGAAGAGGCCATGACTGACAACGCATTCAGTCAGTCCGAACGCGATGCAATCTACCGAGCCATCGCCGAACGCCGCGACATGCGCCACTTCAGCGGCGGCACGGTCGACCCCGAGCTGCTGCGGCGCTTGCTCGAAGCCGCGCACCAAGCGCCAAGCGTCGGCCTGATGCAGCCCTGGCGTTTCATCCGCATCAGCGACCGGGCCCTGCGCGGCAAGATTCAGGCTCTGGTGGAAGAGGAGCGCATCCGCACCGCCGAAGCCCTGGGCGAGCGCACCGACGAGTTCATGAAGCTCAAGGTCGAAGGCATCAACGACTGCGCCGAGGTGCTGGTCGCTGCGCTCATGGACGATCGCGAACGGCATATCTTCGGTCGTCGCACCTTGCCGGAAATGGACATGGCCTCGTTGTCCTGCGCGATCCAGAACCTCTGGCTGGCCTCTCGCGCCGAAGGGCTGGGCATGGGCTGGGTGTCACTGTTCGAGCCGCAAGCGCTGGCGGATTTGCTGGGGTTGCCGGCCGGGGCCAAGCCGTTGGCGGTGCTTTGCCTGGGACCGGTCAAGGAATTCTATCCAGCGCCGATGCTGGTGCTCGAAGGGTGGGCGCAGGCGCGTCCGCTCAGTGAGTTGCTGTATGAAAATTATTGGGGAGTGAGTCAATGAGTGTGGCGTTATTGAGTGTCGCCGCAGTGGCGCTGGACGCGCTGCTGGGTGAGCCCAAACGCTGGCATCCGCTGGTGGCGTTCGGCCGTTTTGCCGATCGCATCGAACAACGTTTCAACAATGAAGGGCGCGGCTGGCGCAGCCACGGCGTCACCGCCTGGGTGATCGCCGTCCTGCCACTGACATTGCTGGCCACGGCATTGTCCTGGGCGCCTTACGTGGGCTGGATCGTCGAGATCCTCGCGCTTTATTGCGCGCTCGGCATGCGCAGCCTCGGTGAACACGTCGAGCCGGTGGCCAAGGCCCTGCGCAGTGATGATCTGGTTGAAGCGCGCACACGGGTCGGCTATCTGGTCAGCCGTCAAACCAGCGAACTGGATAAAACCGAAGTCGCCCGCGCCGCCACTGAATCCGTCCTGGAGAATGGCAGCGATGCGGTGTTCGCGGCGCTGTTCTGGTTTGCCGTGGCTGGCGCGCCCGGTGTGGTGCTCTACCGTTTGAGCAACACCCTGGACGCGATGTGGGGTTATCGCAACGAACGCTTCGAACGTTTCGGCTGGGCTGCGGCGAAGATCGACGACGTGCTCAACTACATTCCTGCGCGCCTGGTGGCGTTGACCTACGCGCTGCTGGGCAAAACCCGACTGGCGTTGAAATGCTGGCGCAACCAGGGCCCGACCTGGGACAGCCCGAATGCCGGCCCGGTGATGGCGGCCGGTGCCGGCGCGCTCGGCGTCGAGCTGGGCGGGGCGGCGATCTATCACGGGGAACTGCATCAACGGCCGCAATTGGGCGAGGGCGTGCCGGCGGATGCCGACTCCATCGACCGTGGCTGGCAATTGGTCCAGCGCGGGGTATGGTTATGGTTGCTGATCCTCTGCGTGGGGGCTGAATTCTATGCTTGAGCACGGTGGCCGCTTGCGCAAGGCAGCGCTCGAATACGGTATTGCAGAAGCCGACTGGCTGGACCTGTCCAGTGGCCTCGCGCCCTGGCCGTTCCCGATCCCGGAAATCCCGTTGCGAGCCTGGGCGCGATTGCCGGAAACCGATGACGGTCTGGAGCAGGCCGCTTGCGACTATTACGGCACAACCCAGGTGCTGCCGGTCGCCGGTTCACAGATGGCCATCCAGTTGCTGCCGCGTTTGCGCCGCGCCGGCAAGGTCGGCGTGCTGTCGCCCAGTTACGCCGAACATGCCGAGGCGTGGCGGCGCAACGGCTATATCGTGCGTGAAGTGCTGGAGCAGGAGGTCGACTTCTATCTCGACAGTCTCGACGTGCTGGTGGTGGTCAATCCCAACAACCCGACGGGCCTGAGCCTGACACCTAGTCGTCTGCTCGACTGGCATGCCCGACTGGCGTCACGCGGTGGCTGGCTGGTGGTGGACGAGGCGTTCATGGACAACACACCGATGTTGAGCCTGGCGCCTTTTACTCACCATGTCGGCTTGATCGTGTTGCGCTCCTTCGGCAAGTTTTTTGGTCTGGCCGGTGTGCGGCTGGGCTTTGTGCTGGCGGAGCGCAAGTTGCTCAAATTGCTCGCCGAGCAGGTCGGGCCCTGGGCGGTCAGCGGGCCGACCCGTGTGGTGGGCCAAGCGTGTCTGCTGGACATCGAAGGCCACGCCCGACAACGCCTGCGCAGCGAAGCGGCGAGCGAGCGCCTGGCGCTGTTGCTCGAACGGCATGGCCTCCAGCCTCAGGGCGGCTGCGCCTTGTTTCAATGGCTGATCACCGAGCGCGCCGAAGTCCTTCACGATTTCATGGCGCGGCGCGGCATCTTGCTGCGCTTGTTCGCCCACAACAGCAGCCTGCGTTTCGGCTTGCCCGGCGATGAAGCGGATTGGCAGCGTCTCGAGCAAGCACTTGCGGCCTACGACAAGGAAATCCAATGACTACGTTGATGGTGCAGGGCACCACGTCCGATGCCGGCAAAAGCACGCTGGTGACGGCGCTGTGTCGTTGGGTCACGCGTCAGGGCGTGCGTGTCGTGCCGTTCAAACCGCAGAATATGGCGCTCAACAGTGCCGTGACCGCCGACGGTGGCGAAATCGGCCGCGCCCAAGCGGTGCAGGCTCAGGCGGCTAACCTGGAGCCGCACACCGACATGAACCCGGTGCTGCTCAAACCCAACAGCGACACCGGCGCCCAAGTGATCATCCATGGTCGCGCGGTCACGACGATGAACGCCGTCGCCTATCACGACTACAAAGCCATCGCCATGCAAGCGGTGCTGGCCTCCCATGCACGATTGAGTGCGGCCTATCCGGTGGTGATGGTCGAGGGCGCGGGTTCGCCCGCCGAGATCAATCTGCGTGCCGGCGATATCGCCAACATGGGCTTTGCCGAAGCGGTGGATTGCCCGGTGGTGTTGATTGCCGACATCAATCGTGGCGGGGTTTTCGCGCATCTTGTAGGCACGCTGGAACTGTTGTCGCCGACGGAGCAGGCGCGGGTCAAAGGCTTCATCATCAACAGGTTTCGCGGCGATATTGCGCTGCTGCAACCGGGCCTCGACTGGCTGGAAGCGCGCACCGGCAAACCGGTGATCGGCGTGCTGCCGTATGTGATGGATTTGCACCTGGAAGCCGAGGACGGCATCGATCAGCGCCAGACCGACAAGGCAGACCAGGTGTTGAACGTGGTGGTGCCGGTGCTGCCGCGCATCAGCAACCACACTGATTTCGATCCGCTGCGCCTGCACCCGCAAGTGAACCTGCAATTCATCGGGCCCGGTGAGGCGATTCCTTCGGCTGACCTGATCATCCTCCCCGGTTCAAAAAGCGTGCGCAGCGACCTCGCTTATCTGCGAGCCAATGGCTGGGATGCAGCGATCAGTCGTCATTTGCGTTACGGCGGAAAAGTGCTGGGGATTTGTGGCGGTCTGCAAATGCTCGGCGAGCACGTCCATGATCCGCTGGGCCTCGAAGGCGCGCCGGGTTCCAGTGCCGGCCTGGGGTTGCTGGCGTTCGAAACGCAGCTCGAAGAAGAGAAGCAATTGCGCAATGTGCGCGGTCGTCTGGTGCTGGAGGATGCCGAAGTCAGCGGCTATGAGATTCATGCCGGCGTGACCACCGGATCGGCGCTGGAAAACGCCGTCGTGCAACTGGACGACGGTCGCTGCGACGGTGCGCAAAGTGCTGACGGGCAGATTATGGGCACGTACCTGCATGGTCTGTTTGAATCCCCGGCGGCGTGTAGCGCGTTGCTGCGCTGGGCGGGTTTGCAGGATGTGCAGGACGTGGATTACCACGGGTTGCGTGAGCGCGATATCGAACGGTTGGCGGATCTGGTGGAAAAGCATCTGGATACCTCGCTGCTGCGAGAACTCTGCGGGATTTGAGGTGGCTTTGCTGGCTTCATCGCGGGCAAGCCCGCTCCCACAGGTTCTGTGGACGGACAAAAAATCTGTGAACAACCTCAATCCTTGTGGGAGCGGGCTTGCCCGCGATGAGGCCTTCGCCTCACCGATGATTTTAAGGAATGAACCATGCTGCAACTGATCCTCGGCGGCGCCCGCTCCGGCAAAAGTCGTCTGGCCGAAAAACTCGCCTGCGACAGCGCGCTGGCCGTCACCTACATCGCCACCAGCCAGCCACTGGACGGTGAAATGAACGAACGGGTCGCTCATCACCGCGCCCGTCGCCCGGCCGAATGGGCGTTGATCGAAGAACCGATCGAACTCGCCCGCGTGTTGCGCGACAGCGCCCGGGCCGACCGTTGCCTGTTGGTCGATTGCCTGACCCTGTGGATGACCAATCTGCTGATGCTCGAAGACAATCAGCGTCTGATAGCCGAACGCGACGCTTTGCTGGACTGCCTGGCGTCATTGCCGGGTGAAATCATTTTTGTCAGCAACGAGACAGGAATGGGTGTCGTGCCGCTGGGCGAATTGACTCGCCGCTACGTCGATGAAGCCGGTTGGCTGCATCAAGCCCTGGCCGAGCGCTGCCAACGTGTCGTCCTGACCGTCGCCGGCCTGCCCCTGACTTTGAAAGGAACTGCGTTATGACTCAATCCTGGTGGCTGAACCCGTGCAAACCGATCGATGCGCACGCTGTTGAACAGGCGCAGGCGCGCCAACAGCAACTGACCAAGCCCGCCGGTTCCCTCGGCCGGCTCGAGTCGGTGGCGGTGCAATTGGCCGGGCTGCAAGGTCAGGTCAAGCCAAGTCTCGATCACCTGTGGATTGCCATTTTTGCCGGCGATCATGGCGTGGTCGCCGAAGGCGTGTCGGCGTTTCCCCAGGAAGTCACCGGGCAGATGCTGCACAACTTCGTCAGTGGCGGTGCAGCAATCAGCGTGCTGGCGCGCCAGCTCGGGGCTTCCCTGGAAGTGGTCGACCTTGGCACGGTGACGCCGTCGTTGAGTTTGCCGGGCGTGCGTCATCTCAACATCGGCCCGGGCACTGCCAATTTCGTCGCAGGCCCGGCCATGACGCCGGCCCAGGGCGAACTCGCCTTGCAGGCTGGCCGTGATAGCGTGCGGCGTGCGCTCGCGGCGGGTGCGCAGTTGTTTATCGGCGGCGAAATGGGCATCGGCAACACCACGGCGGCCAGCGCGCTGGCGTGTGCCTTGCTCGATTGCCCAGTGGTGCATCTGGCCGGCCCCGGCACCGGATTGAACGCGGCGGGTGTCAGCCATAAAGCTCAGGTCATCGAGCGTGCCTTGGCCTTGCACGGCGCTCAGCGCGGTGATGCCTTGCAGACGCTGTTCAACCTCGGTGGTTTTGAAATTGCGGCACTGGTTGGCGCGTACCTGGCGTGTGCCCAGGAAGGCATCGCGGTGCTGGTGGACGGCTTTATTTGCAGCGTCGCCGCATTGGTGGCCGTGCGCTTGAATCCTGAATGCCGTGAATGGCTGTTGTTCGGTCATCGTGGTGCTGAGCCGGGCCACCGTCATGTGCTGGAAACCCTGAAAGCCGAACCCCTGCTGGACCTTGGCCTGCGCCTGGGCGAGGGCAGTGGGGCAGCATTGGCCGTGCCGCTGTTGCGCCTGGCCTGCGATCTTCACGGGCAGATGGCAACCTTTGCCGAAGCGGCAGTGGCGGATCGTCCGGCATGACGCTGCGCCTGGACTTGCTGCGCCACGGTGAAACCGAACTGGGCGGCGGTTTGCGCGGCAGCCTCGATGATGCGCTGACCAGCGAGGGCTGGGAGCAAATGCGCGCGGTAGTGGTCGAGCAGGGGCCGTGGGATCGACTGATCAGTTCGCCGTTGCAGCGCTGCGCGCGGTTCGCTGAAGAGCTGGGGGTGAAATCGGGTTTGCCGGTGGTGCTGGATAAAGATCTGCAAGAACTGCACTTCGGCGCCTGGGAAGGGCAAAGTGCAGCGGCATTGATGGAGACCGATGCCGAGGCGTTGGGTCTGTTTTGGGCTGATCCTTATGCGTTCACTCCGCCTGACGGTGAACCGGTGGCGGATTTTTCCAAGCGCGTATTGGCCGCTGTCGAGCGGCTGCACGCTGCGTATGCGGGCGAACGGATCTTGCTGATCAGCCATGGTGGCGTCATGCGTCTGCTGCTTGCTCAAGCGCGGGGGTTGCCGCGTGAGCAATTGCTCAACGTTGAAGTCGGCCACGGTGCGCTGTTCTCGCTGAGCGTCGAGGCGGGCGTGACCCTCAAGGAAGCCCTCTGACCATGTTGCCGTTCTGGATCGCCCTGCAATTTCTCAGCAGTTTGCCGATTCGTCTTCCGGGCATGCCTGCGCCTCAAGAGCTCGGACGTTCGTTGCTGTTTTATCCGCTGGTCGGGCTGCTGTTCGGCGTCATTTTATGGGCGCTGAACGCGCTGTTGCTGGGCGCGCCGTTGTTGCTTCACACCGCGTTAGTGCTGACGGTTTGGGTATTGCTCAGCGGCGCGTTGCACCTGGACGGACTGGCCGACAGCGCCGATGCGTGGCTCGGTGGTTTCGGCGACCGTGAACGCACGCTGACGATCATGAAAGACCCTCGCAGCGGACCTATCGCGGTGGTGACGCTGGTGCTGGTGTTGCTGCTCAAGTTCACAGCGTTGTTGGCGTTGATCGAGCAGCAGCACAGCGTTTGGCTGATCATTGTTCCATTGATTGGCCGCAGCGCGATGCTGGGCTTGTTCCTGACCACGCCGTACGTGCGTGCCGGCGGCCTGGGTCAGGCGCTGGCCGATCATCTGCCGCGCTTGGCGGGTAAACAGGTGTTGGCGGTCAGCGCGCTGGCGTGTGTGCTGATTGCCGGTTTCAGCGGCGTCTGGGCGCTGGTGCTGGCGGGCGGGATGTTCGTCTGGTTGCGGCAGGTGATGCTGCGGCGATTGGGTGGGACAACCGGGGACACCGCAGGCGCATTGCTGGAGTTGCTGGAGATGGCGGTGCTGGTGGGACTGGCGTTGGCCTGATGTTTATGTGATTGAGGTGTTGGCTTGCTCGCGAAGGCGGTCTGGCTGACGCTCCCATTCTTCTGATTGAATCCATCTGTAACTTGATTTAACACACTCGCGGGTATATACACGCACCATGCTCGACTCCCAATGTTTATGCATCAACCTGCGTCGCGCCGCCCGTGGCGTCAGCAGGCATTACGACGGCGCTCTCGACGGCTTCGGGATCAACGTCGCCCAGTATTCTTTGCTGTGTAATCTGCAGCGACTGAATGAACCGAGTATTTCCACCCTGGCCGAAGCCATGGGGCTGGACCGCAGCACCCTGGGGCGCAATCTTCGGGTGCTGGAGGGAGAAGGCCTGGTGGCATTGGTCGAAGGCGAGGACATGCGTAATCGCATCGTCCGGCTGACCGAGGCGGGTGCACAACGCCTGGCTGCAGCCTTGCCGGCCTGGGAGGCGGCGCAACAGCGGTTGATCGACCGTTTGGGCGCCGAGAAACGCGAAACCTTGCTGCGATTGCTGGACGAACTGGCCTGATGCCGGTTTTTCCGATCTTAAGCGGGTATATACCCGCGACCGGAGAATAAGAAATGACATCGATGTGGCGTACGTGTGGTTGGGTTTTGGTGGGGAGTGCGCTGATTCTGGCGTTGTCTTTGGGGGTTAGGCACGGTTTCGGGCTGTTTCTGGCGCCAATGAGCGCCGAATTTGGCTGGGGGCGTGAGACGTTTGCGTTTGCCATTGCCTTGCAGAATCTGATCTGGGGTCTGGCGCAGCCCTTCACGGGGGCATTGGCCGACCGCTTTGGCGCGGCGAAAGTGGTGTTGATCGGCGGCGTGATATACGCCATGGGCCTGGTGTTCATGGGCCTGTCCGACTCGGCGGTAACCTTGTCCCTGAGTGCCGGCCTGTTGATCGGCATCGGTCTGTCCGGCACTTCGTTCTCGGTGATCCTCGGCGTGGTCGGTCGAGCAGTTCCGCCGGAGAAACGCAGCATGGGCATGGGCATTGCCAGCGCCGCCGGTTCTTTCGGCCAGTTCGCCATGTTACCCGGTACGCTGGGGTTGATCGGCTGGCTCGGCTGGTCCGCCGCCTTGCTGGTGCTGGGCCTGCTCGTGGCGTTGATCATTCCGCTGGTGAGCATGCTCAAGGACAAACCGTTGCCGGTGCTTGGCCATGAGCAAACCCTGCCCGAAGCGTTGCGCGAAGCCTGTTCCCATTCGGGTTTCTGGTTGTTGGCGTTCGGCTTTTTTGTCTGCGGCTTCCAGGTGGTGTTCATCGGCGTGCATTTACCGGCCTATCTGGTGGATCAGCACCTTCCGGCCACGGTGGGCACTACGGTGCTGGCACTGATCGGCTTGTTCAATATCTTTGGCACGTACACCGCGGGCTGGCTCGGCGGACGCATGTCCAAGCCACGTTTGCTGACGGGGCTGTACCTGCTGCGAGCGGTGGTGATTGCGCTATTTCTGTGGGCACCGGTCACCACGACCAGCGCGTACCTGTTCGGCATGGCGATGGGCTTCCTGTGGCTGTCGACTGTGCCGTTGACCAATGGCACCGTGGCCACCTTGTTCGGGGTGCGAAACCTGTCCATGCTCGGCGGGATCGTTTTCCTCTTCCACCAGCTCGGCTCGTTCCTCGGCGGGTGGTTGGGCGGGGTGGTGTATGACCGAACCGGGAGCTATGACTTGATCTGGCAAGTGGCGATTCTCTTGAGTCTGATGGCGGCGGCCCTGAACTGGCCGGTGCGTGAGCGACCAGTTGCGCGTCTGCAAACCCAGATGAGCGCGATATGAACAGTCTCTGGCCGCGGATCGCCGTAGTCGCTGGCGGCGCCTTGCTGCTGGCGCTCGCGTGGTGGGGCTGGCATCAGGGCGGTCTGGCGCTGATGCAGTTGGGAATGGGCGCTTGCTAGGAGCAGACGAGGGCGAGTAACTTCGTTTTGGACAACTGAACAAGGATGCACTGACATGCTGATGCGCTGGATTGCAGTCCCCGCGTTGCTGATGGCATTTACCGGGTTGGCTCAAGCGGCCGAGTGCCCGGAGCTGTTGCAGGGCTCGTTACCCAAGCTGCGCGCCAAGGAATCCATCGACCTGTGCCAGCGGTACGAGGGTAAACCGCTGGTGGTGGTCAATACGGCGAGTTTCTGTGGCTTTGCCCCGCAATTCAAAAGCCTTGAGGCGCTGAATCAGCGTTACAAGGATCAGGGGTTGGAGGTGATTGGCGTGCCGTCCAATGACTTCAAGCAGGAGTCCAAGGATGGCGCCGAAACGGCCAAGGTCTGTTACGTGAACTATGGCGTGACGTTTACCATGACCGAGCCGCAGAAAGTACGCGGCGACGACGCCACTCATCTGTTCAAGGTCCTCGCCGAACAGACCAGCGCGCCGAAGTGGAATTTCTACAAATACGTGGTTGATCGCAAGGGTAAGGTCATTGCCAATTTTTCCAGTCTGACCAAGCCCGATGATCCTGAATTCATCGCCGCCGTGGAAAAGGCCCTGGCTTCGAAACCCTGATCGACGCTCATTAAAAAGCCCCGCCTCTGTACAAGAGAGCGGGGCTTTTTTGATTCAGGTGGCGAGCGTTTCAGGCTCGCCGTGAATCATCAGAAGCGGTAGGTCGCGCCAACGCCAAAACCGTTCGCCCAGTTTTGATACTTGGCGTCGTAAGTCTGGCCACGGTCGTTGGTGTTGTTGACCTTGACCGATTCTTCACGCAGGTACGAGTACGCCACGTCGATGGTCAGGTCGTTGGTCGGGCTCCAGCCGGCGCCCAGGCTGAAAATCTTGCGATCGCCAGTCGGGATGCGTGGGGAGCGGTCGACGTTGTTGGTCGGCGCCTGGTCGAAGGACAGGCCGGTGCGCAGTACCCATTCCTTGTTCAACTGGTAGGACGCGCCAATGGCGTGAGCCCAAGTGTCGTGCCAGTTCTGTTCTTCGGTGATGGTACCGAATTGGCCGTTGAGGGCCGCTGGAACACCTTTGTTTTCGACGGTGATTTCTTTCAGGCGGCTCCAGCGAGTCCAGGTGCTACCTGCGTAAAGAGTCCACTTGTCGTCGAGCTGGTGAGTGACCGAGAAGTCCACCGATTCAGGGGTGGTCAGGTCCAGCGAGGCGTCGTACTTCTGGCTTGGGTTCTGACCGATCAGACCCAGGACGTTGTAGTTGACCTTGGTGTTGCCGTCGAGCTTGTACTTCACTTTCGAGTGGTAGGTCAGGCCGACACGAGTGCTGTCAGTCACCTGAGCCAGGATGCCGATGTTGTAGCCCAGCGCCGTATCGTCACCTTTGATCTTGACGTTGCCGTCCGGTGCAGCCTGGGTGATCGACAGGTTCGATTCCAGGGTGCCGTCGATGCGGTTGATGGTCGGGCCGAAACCGATGGACACCTTGTCGTTGAAGGCGTAGCTCACAGTCGGTTGCAGGGTGACGATTTTAACTTCGCTTTTGCTGCCGAAGTAACGACCGGCAAAGCCGCTCTCGTAATCGGTCACCAGGCCGAACGGCGCGTACATGCCGATACCGAATGCCCAATGATCGTCGATCGGCTTGACGTAGTAGCCCATCGGCACGGCGATGAACGGAACCATGTCGCCGTCATTGCTGCCGCGGTTCGGGCTGGAAGAAGCGTGGCTGATGTCAGTGTGCGCGTCTAGAAATGCAGCACCGCCGGAGACTTGTTCACGCTTGAGGCGGGACATGCCGGCAGGGTTGCCAAAAATTGTGCTTGCATCATCGGCAGAGGAAGATCGCCCGGCAAAACCTGTACCCATCCCGCTGATGCTTTGTTCGTTGATGGCAAAGCCACTTGCGAAGATCTGGGTGGATGCCAAGGTAACAGCGAGGCTAAGGGTGGTTTTGAGCATTACTTTTTTCATTATTAGAACTCCTGGTGATCACCGGGGCGAAAATTACCAACATTTTCGTCCCAGCGCTATAGCCTGTATCGCTTGATTTAGAGCGGTTTTGTAGGACAATCCGACCGGGTTCGCGACCCGTTGCAAGATCTTGTGGAACTGGAGGCTCAGCAGGCGACCTGATTCAGCGGTGAAACACAGGTTTGCCAGGCGTAGGTGAAGTCACGCAGGCGGCCTTGAGGTTGAAAAGTCTGGCGCCAGATTCGCGCCATTCCCATCAAGTCATCGGCAGCGGGGAGGGGGGTATTCTGTTGTTCTACCAGCAGCCAGGCGATGGCAGTGGCGTAACGCAGGTTGACGGTCAACTCAAGGTGCGGCCCGCTGAGAAAGGCATGCTGGCTGGCCAGGCCGCGAACCAGGCTGGCGCGTTCCGGGTCCAGTGCCAGGTAGTGATCCCAGAGTGCCTGGTGGCGGGGTTCGGCGATTCGGTACAGGCCGTGTCCACGGCGGTCATGCAGGGCGGAACCAAGGGCCGACTGGCTGGCAGCGATGCCCAGCAGCAGGGATTCGGCAGTCGCGCTATGGCGTCCGAGGTAGATCAAGGTCGGACGGATCACATAACGGCACAGTTCGCTGGCAGCGATACCCATAAAGCCCTCGAAACATGAAGTGGTCGGCGATACCTGAAATAAGCGTTGGCAGCTGGTGAATCGAATCAGGCTCGCCGGAAGCGGCTCACGTCGCTTGAGTTGAAGTGTAGTGTCATATTCGCGCTGTAAAGGACTGTTTTTAAAATATTTCCGGCTTCGAGTTATAACCGTTATATCGGTTAGTGCTTAGCCCGAGGCCGTCCGATGAGGAATTTCGGGCAATAAAAAGCCCCGCTATTCAAGCAGGGCTTTTGAGGTTTCAGCCTTTCTGGCGTATCAGGCAACCAGTGCCTGACGGGTACGCTCGATCACTGCCTGCAGCGGCTCAGCGCTGGAGTACTGATCGGGGTACAGGCGTTCGCTGTGACGAGCGATGCCGTGTTCGTTGACCAGAGTGAAGCTGAAGCAGCCTTTGCGAGCGGCCATGATCAGGCAATTCATTGGTGCAAAAGCGTTGGTCAGGGTACGGATAGCATCCTGGGTATGGATTTGAGTAGTCATGTTCTGGGTGTTCCTACAAGCGACACGGATAAGAGCCGTGCAAAATTTAAACGTTCCAGTGACGTCGACCACCGTTGGTCGAACGAAGAACCCGACTGGAACAAAGCAGCCAGTTTGAAGCGCTGATAATTGGCGCGCTTGGGCTGGCAGGTAGGTACTTAGGAGGGCAGGCAACACATCAAGGGCAAAGGTTCTGGGCCCGGGGTGAAGATCCTGATCAATTTGCAGGCTGGTTCGGTCAGAGTAAGTGAGCTTCGCAACACCCTTTGCTTTCGATTCAAAGGCTGTGTTGACGCAAGGTTTACCTGGAAACCATCGAGGTGGTCGATCCCGCTTATTCGGTAGAGGCTTCCGTTGGGAAGGCTGACCGGGAGGATTTGTTCGACCAGAATTGACTTTCAGCTTGGTACTAACGCCGC
Source organism: Pseudomonas arsenicoxydans (assembly GCF_900103875.1). Taxonomy (NCBI): domain Bacteria; kingdom Pseudomonadati; phylum Pseudomonadota; class Gammaproteobacteria; order Pseudomonadales; family Pseudomonadaceae; genus Pseudomonas; species Pseudomonas arsenicoxydans. The sequence continues at coordinate 2,992,825 of NZ_LT629705.1, forward strand.
GGATAGTAACGGATTGAGTTGGAGATGTGAAGCACGCCTGCAAATTAATTTCAGTGCCTGGCAAATTAGATCACGCCATGGAGCAGTTTCCGACCGTTGGTGGTCGCTTCGGCACGCGCCTGGGGACAAGGGTTTGCCAAGGTTATCCCCAGAAACGTCCGACAAAACGCTCCGAAAAAGCACATCGATATAACTGACACGAAGGCAGTTGTGCACATAAGTTGCGCAGACTGTAACCGGAGTGTCATCCACGCCTCGACCCTAGTGGGTGCCTGTATTGAAAATTTAAGTCAATGAAAAACATCGCTTTTTTTTACTGGTGAAAAAATCGTCAGTTTGACTGCGAGCCCCATTCCACAGGGCTTTGCGCGAGTTCAAGGGCGGTTGTCCACTGAGTTATCCACAGCTTCTGTGGATTGTCCCGAGCGCTTGCTCTAGCACGGGCGTGCACGGTTTTTTTAGGCTTTACCTGTAAGAAAAAAAGAGTAGAGTGGCGCGCCCTCCGATCTGTCCCACAGTGCTTTATGAAGTTTCGCTCAGTATCAGTTTCTGCCACTTCCACACCTCCCCGTGTTACCCCGCCCAAGCGTTTTTCAATGCGCGTGGCCGAATGGTTGCTGGACAGCCCGCGCCTGGGTGAAAACGCCAACATCAAACACCTCGCCGGGCGGTTGCTCAAACAGCCGGCGCGTGAAGGTGTCGTGGCCGCACAAAGTCGTCTCGGCCAGTTGATGTGCCGCGAATGCGGGAACGCCCGCGATCGTCGCATTGGCCAGGACTTGCTGCGCCAGGCTGCGCGCGCAGGAGATCGGCGTGCTCAACAGGAACTGGGGCTGATCGCAGACTGAGCTGTCCAAGTTCTGACGCCTTGGTTAACCTTCAAGCTTTATCTCATCGGCAGGAGTCGCTATGGCTATGGACTTGACCAGCATTTTGCTCGGTCTGGCGGGCGCTTCACTGCCATTGCTGGTGCTTGCCTGGCGCCTTCAGCGGCGGGCGAGCGAAGGACAAGCCGAGCTGGCCCTGCTGGAAGAGCGCCTGACCATGTCGCAATTGGCGCAGGACGGCTTGAACGCTCAGCTCGAAGCCTGTCGCGATGAAATCGGTGATCTGGGCCAGGCCAACGCCGCCAAGCAGGCAGACCTGGCCGCCATGCGCCGTGAAATTGAACTGCTGCAGATCGAACGCGACGACGCCCGCGATGCGGCTCACGCCTGGAACATCGAGCGCGCCGGCAAAGAGGCTGAACTGCGGCGCCTCGACGCCCAGGCGGCCTCGCTCAATGCCGAGCTGCGTGAGCAGCAGGAAAGTCATCAGCAGCGCCTCAATGACCTGCAAGGCTCGCGAGATGAGCTGCGAGCGCAGTTCGCCGAGCTGGCGGGGAAGATTTTTGACGAGCGTGAGCAGCGCTTCGCCGAAACCAGCCAGCAACGCTTGGGCCAGTTGCTCGACCCATTGAAAGAACGTATCCAGTCTTTTGAAAAACGTGTCGAGGAAAGCTATCAGGCCGAAGCCCGAGAGCGCTTTTCCCTGGCCAAAGAGCTGGAACGCCTGCAACAGCTGAACCTGCGTTTGAGCGACGAAGCCACCAACCTCACTCGCGCCTTGAAAGGGCAGAAAACCCAAGGCAATTGGGGCGAGCTGATTCTCGAGCGCGTGCTCGAGCATGCCGGGCTGGAGAAGGGCCGCGAGTACCAGACCCAAGTCAACCTCAAGGGGCCGGACGGTGAGCGATTCCAGCCCGACGTGATCATTTATCTGCCGGGCGACAAGCAGGTGGTGGTCGACTCCAAGGTCAGCCTCACGGCCTATCAGCAATACGTTGCGGCCGAAGACGATGCCGTCAGCCAACTCGCCATCAAGCAACACGTGCTGTCGTTGCGCACTCACGTCAAAGGCCTGGCCGGCAAGGATTACAAGCGACTCGACGGCTTGCACAGTCTGGATTTCGTTTTGCTCTTCGTGCCGATTGAAGCGGCGTTCTCGGCGGCGTTGCAGGCCGAGCCAACGCTGTTCCAGGAAGCATTCGACCGCAATATCGTCATCGTCAGCCCGACCACCTTACTGGCTACGCTGCGAGTCATCGACAGTCTGTGGAAGCAGGAACGCCAGAGCCAGAACGCCCGGGAAATCGCCGAACGCGCCGGATGGCTGTACGACAAGTTCGTGTTGTTCATTCAGGATCTGGACGAAGTCGGCAATCGCTTGCAGCAACTGGACAAGGCTTACAGCTCTGCGCGCAACAAACTGACAGAAGGGCGCGGCAATCTGGTCAGTCGCAGTGAGCAGCTGAAGTTGCTGGGTGCGCGGGCAAGCAAGAGCTTGCCCGCGGACTTGCTGGAACGGGCGATGACCGATGTCGATGGATTGGCTGAGCTGCCCGAATAACTGCAAAGCACGCGAGCAGGTTCAGCCCAGAAACCGCAGCGCTGAAGCCTGACGCATCACAACGGCAAATGCCGACTCAACAACGCGCGCAACGCCGCAGGTTTCACCGGTTTGGCCAGGTAATCCAGGCCCGCCGCATGCACTTGGGCCACTGTCTCCGGCCGGCCATCGGCGCTGATGACCACGCCCGGCACCGGTTCCCCCAGCTGAGTGCGCAACCACGCCATCAATTGCGTCCCGGTCTCGCCATGGTCCAGGTGGTAATCCACCAGCGCCAAGTGTGGGCGCATGCCGTCGTTGAGCAGGGCCGCGCATTCGTCACGGTTACGCGCGGTCCAGACCTGGCAACCCCAGCGCGTCAGCAGGCTGTTCATGCCGATCAGGATGCTGTCTTCGTTATCGATACACAGCACCTGCGCGCCGTTTAACGCATGGCCATTGAGCTCGTGAACCTTGGCCGGTGCCACCGTTTGCGTCCGGGCCAGCGGCACGCTGACACTGAACACGCTGCCGCGCCCCGGCCAGGAGCGTACGCGCAAGGTATGACCCAGCACGCGACACAAACCATCGGCAATCGCCAGGCCCAGCCCCAGGCCTTTCTCGGCACGGGTCTGGTGGCTGTCGAGGCGTTTGAATTCTTCGAAAATCACCTGCTGTTTATCTTCCGCGATCCCCGGTCCGCGATCCCAGACTTCCAGGCTCAATTCGCCCTTGTGCCGTCGAACGCCGAGCAGCACCGGCCCTTTGGCGTAGCGGAAAGCGTTCGTTAGGAAGTTCTGCAGGATCCGTCGCAGCAGTTTGATATCGCTGTCGACCCGCAATTTGCTGCCCCGAACGCGGAATTTCAGCCCTTGTTCCTGGGCCAGCGCCTTGAATTCGGCACCGAGGGCATCGAACAGCTCGTTGAGCACGAAAGGCTTGGGATCCGCGTTGATCTTGCCGTTTTCCAGACGCGAAATGTCCAACAGGTCGCTGATCAAGTCCTCGGCCGAGCGCAGTGAGCTGTCGAGGTGATGCACCAGTTTCTGCGCCTCGCTGGACAGGCCATCTTGGTGGGAGAGGGCTGCGGAGAACAGCCGCGCGGCATTCAAGGGCTGCATCAAGTCATGGCTGACCGCCGCCAGAAACCGGGTCTTCGATTGGTTCGCCGCTTCCGCGGTGCCCTTGGCTTCGGTCAAGGCAACGTTGAGCTGTGACAGTTCATGGGTCCGCGCGATGACTCGCTGTTCCAGGCCTTCATTGGCTTCGGTCAGCGCTTGCTCGGCTTCACGGAACGCGGTGATGTCAGTGAAACTCATGACGAAACCACCGCCAGGCATTGGGTTGCCGATCAGCTCGATCACCCGTCCGTTGGGGAACAGTCGTTCAGAGGTATGGGCGCGGCCCTGACGCATCCAGTGCAGGCGGCGGGCGACGTGCACTTCGGCTTCGCCGGGGCCGCACAGGCCGCGTTCGGCGTTGTAGCGAATGATGTCGGCAATCGGCCGGCCGACGCTGATCAAACCGTCGGGATAGTTGAACAGTTCCAGATAACGCCGGTTCCAGGCCACCAGTTTCAGCGATTGGTCGACCACGCTGATGCCTTGCGTGATGTTTTCGATCGCGCCTTGCAACAGGGCGCGGTTGAATTGCAGCACTTCCGAGGCTTCATCGGCGATCCGCACGACGTCCTCCAGCTGCATTTCCCGACCTTCAATGGCGGCTTTCACCACCGCGCGCGTCGACGAGGCGCCGAGTACACCGGCCAGCAAGCGTTCGGTATGTGCGATCCATTCGCCGTCGGCGTTCTGATTCGGGTTGAAACCTTTGCCTTGGCGGTAGGCAAAACGGATGAAGCTCTGCCGCGCGCGTTCTTCACCGACGAACCGGGCGGCCAGTTGCAGCAAGTCCTCGATCTGCACCGCGAGCATCGAGCGCGCGCTGGGGCGAGCGCTGATTTCCTGGCCGATAAACCGGCCCGCCTGCCAGTGTTCCGAGACCCTGGTGCGCGAGAGCACCGAGACCCAGGCGAACAACGTGAAGTTGCCGGCCAGCGACAGCACCACGCCTTGGGTCAGCGGGGTGATTGGCAGGTGCAGCGGATTACTGTGGAGCCAGGCCAGACCGGGGAAACTGCTCAAGGACCAGCCGAGACTGTTGGCGGCAATGGGCAGGATCAAGGTGTAGAACCACAGGAATGTCCCGGTGGCGAGACCGGCGAATACGCCCCGGCGGTTGGCCTGTTTCCAGTACAGCGCGCCGAGCATCGCCGGGGCCAATTGGGTCACGGCGGCGAACGCGATCTGGCCGATGGTCGCCAGGCTGGCGGTTGAGCCCAGCAAACGATAGCTGACGTAGGCCAGCAGTAGAATCACCACGATGCTGACGCGGCGCACCGAGAGCATCCACTGGCGGAACACTTCGAACGGTCGCTCGGCGTTGTTTCGGCGCAGCAACCATGGCAGCAACATGTCGTTGGAGACCATGGTCGACAGCGCAACGCTGGCGACGATCACCATGCCGGTTGCCGCCGAGGCGCCGCCGATAAAGGCCAGCATCGCCAAGGCGGGGTGGGATTGGGCCAGTGGCAGGCTGATGACGAACGAGTCCGGCAGCACGGAGCTGGGCAGCATCATCTGACCGGCGAGGGCGATCGGGACTACAAACAACGCCGCCAATGCCAGATAGGCCGGGAAGACCCATTTGGCCAGGCGCAAATCCTGGGGATCGATGTTTTCCACCACGGTGACGTGGAACTGCCGGGGCAGGCAGATGATTGCCATCATTGCGACGCCGGTTTGCACCACCATCGATGGCCAGTTGATGGTTTCTTTCCAATATTCCTCAAGGCGTGGCGCGAGCATGGCCTGGTTGAACAGGTCGTCGAAGCCGTCGTACAAGCCATAGGTGACGAACGCGCCGACGGCGAGGAACGCGAACAGTTTGACCAACGACTCGAAGGCAATCGCCAGCACCATCCCACGGTGGTGTTCCGTGGCATCCAGGTTGCGGGTCCCGAAGACGATGGTGAACAACGCCAGCACCAGCGACACGATCAGTGCCGTGTCCTGAGCGCGGGTGCCCATCGCGTCAGCGCCGGCGCCGATCAGCAAGTTCACCCCGAGCACGATGCCCTTGAGCTGCAAGGCGATGTAAGGCAATACGCCCACCAGGCAGATCAGCGCCACCACGACCGCCAGCGACTGCGATTTACCGTAGCGGGCGGCGATGAAGTCGGCGATGGAGGTGATGTTCTCCTGCTTGCTGATCATCACCATTTTTTGCAGGACCCACGGCGCGCAGACCAGCAGCAGGATCGGCCCGAGGTAGATCGGCAGGAATGACCAGAGTTGTTCGGCAGCCTGGCCCACGGCGCCAAAGAACGTCCAGCTGGTGCAATAGACCGCCAGCGACAAGCTGTACACCCACGCACGCACTCGCGGCGGCAACGGAGCGCTGCGACGGTCGCCGTAAAAGGCGATGGCAAACATGATGGCCATATAGGCCAGGGCGACGGCGGCGATCAGCCCGCTGGACAGCGACATGGTAACTCCAGACAAAAGACACCCCGGATTGCAGCCCGGTGAGACAGTCTCGCACGATGGCAGGGGTTAGTCAGTGTCGACCAAGGTCGTGGCGTGGCGGGCTGTCGCAGGGTGTTTGCTGGATGGATCTTCGGCGTTCAAGAAGGCCTCTTCGCGGGCAAGCCCGCTCCCACAAGTTTCGCCTCGTATCCGAATCACCAAGTCAACACGAAACCTGTGGGAGCGGGCTTGCCCGCGATTGGCGGCATCAAGGCTGCAACGCAATATCGATCAACCGATGCAACTCCTCGACCTCCAGTGCCGCCGCCGAAAACAGGATGCGAAACACTGTCGGTGCCGCCACCAGGTTGATCAATCGATCGACACTCGGTTTCGGTTCATCAGGGTAACGGTCGAGAATCGTCTGCAACTGCCCGCCAATGATCGTCGCGCAATAGGCCGGTGTGGTGCTGCATTGCACATCGCGCAGCATGTTGCGGCCGGGCTCGGAACTCATTTCGTCGAGGTATTGCTCCGCCCAGGCCCGCACATCGTTGCGCAGGCTGCCGGTGTTGGCCGGTTCGCTTTCGGGGCGCAGGCGGGCGAGGGCGACGTCGGCCAGCAACACCGATAAATCGCCCCAGCGCCGGTAAATGGTGGACGGCGTAACGCCCGCGCGCGCAGCGATCTGCGGGACGGTCACGGTGGTGCGGTCCTGCTCTTCGAGGAGCTGGCGAACGGCGCAATGAACCGACTCTTGCACCCGGGCGCTACGGCCGCCGGGGCGTAAACCTTCTTTAATAGCCATGCATCGGACCTTAACACAAAGAATTTGCTTTAAGCGCTGTCCAGTAGCACACTCCGCAAAAGCAAAAAGTTAGCTTTTGCGGAGTGTGCGCATGTCCAGTTCAGTATCCAAACGTTCCAGCCTGTGGTTTTTGGCGATCACTTTACTCAGTTTTCTGGCCGCATCCACGGCACCGACGCCGTTGTATCACCTGTATCAGGACCACCTGCAATTCTCGGCGGCGACCCTGACCCTGATTTTCGGCGTGTATGCCCTCAGTCTGCTGGCGGCATTGCTCACCGTGGGATCGCTTTCGGATTACCTGGGACGCAAACCGGTGATTTTCACCGCCGTCCTGCTCAACATGCTGGCGATGTTGCTGTTTATCAATGCCGATAGCGTCGCCTGGTTGATCAGCGCGCGGGTGCTTCAGGGCTTTGCGACCGGCATGGCCACGGCTGCGTTAGGGGCGGCGCTGTTGGACACTGATCGCCAGCAGGGTCCACTGGTTAACAGTGTTGCGCCACTGTTGGGCATGGCGATGGGCGCGATGGGGTGCGGCTTGCTGGCCGAGTTTGCGCCGTTGCCGTTGCAACTGACCTTTTGGGTGCTGCTCGCGTTGTTCGGGTTGCAGGCGTTGTACGTCTGGCGTCTGCCGGAGAGCGTCAGTGCGCAATCCGGAGCATTGGCTTCGCTGCGTCCGACCTTGCATGTGCCGGTCCAGGCACGGCGCGCGCTGTGGCGGGTGCTGCCAATCAACACTGCGGCATGGGCGCTCGGTGGTTTTTACGCCTCCCTCGCGCCGTCCCTGGTTCGCACGGCCACCGGATCGACCTCGAACCTGATTGGCGGTGCAACAGTGGCCGTCCTGACCGTCACTGGCGCGTTGATGATCTACACCTTGCGCAGTCGTGCGGCCGACAAGGTTTTGTGGATCGGTACAAGTATTCTGCCGGTGGGTGTGGCGTTGATTTTACTGGCGGTGCACAGCGCCAGCCTGCCACTGTTTTTTATCGGCACGCTGGTGGCCGGTTGCGGGTTCGGCGCCAGTTTTCTCGGGTCGTTGCGCAGTGTGGTGCCGTTGGCTTTGCCCCACGAGCGCGCCGGGTTGATGTCGGCGTATTACGTGCTCAGTTATCTGGCGTTCTGCCTGCCGTCGTTGCTGGCGGGGAGTCTGACGCGGGCCTTTGGCTTGGTGGCAGCGACCGATGCATACGGCGCCACGCTGATCGTCCTGGCCGTCGTCGCCTTGTCGTCAATGATTCGACAGCGCGCCAGCCAGGCCCGCAGCGTCACCGGCCAGCCATAAAAAAAGCGGCGCCCTGAAGGCGCCGCGTTTTTTGTTGCCGGCGATCAGATCTGCGCGAACCCGCCATCCACAAACAGCTCGATCCCGTTGATAAAGCTGCTGTCATCCGAGGCCAGGAATACCGCCGCTTTCCCCACTTCCGATGGTGTTCCGAGGCGGCCAATCGGCACTTGGCTGGTCAGGAAATCCAGCAAGCCCTGCCGCTGATCCGGCGGTGCCAGTTCAGTCAGGCCCGGGGTGTGAATCGGGCCGGGGCTGATGACGTTCACGCGAATCCTGCGGGCTTTAAGATCCAGCAGCCATGAGCGGGCGAAGTTACGCACCGCGGCTTTACTAGCGCTGTAAACGCTGAAATTTTCCGTGCCTTTGGTGGCGGTGGTCGATGCGGTGAGGATCACCGAACCGCCGTCCTTGAGCAGTGGCAGGGATTTCTGCACGGTGAACAGCAGGCCTTTGACGTTGACTCCGAAAATCCGGTCGAAATGCTCCTCGGTGATAGCACCGAGCGGCAGCATGTCTCCGCCGCCAGCGTTGGCAAACACGACGTCCAGATGTCCGGCCTTTTCCTTGATCACTTCGAAAATCCGGTCCAGGTCGGCAAGGTTCGCCACGTCGCCCTGAATCCCGGTGATGTGGTGGCCGATGCTCTCGACTGCCGCATCCAGTTCGGCTTGACGGCGACCGGTGATAAACACGGTGGCGCCCTGATCGACGAAGGCTTGAGCCGACGCCAGGCCGATGCCGGTGGTGCCGCCTGTGATCAGTGCAATTTTGCCTTTCAGTGTGCTGCTCATGGTGTGAATCTCCGGTGAGTCGTATAGGAATTTGCTGGCCAGGTTGTGCGCCGTTGAACAAACTCTATGCCCAAAGATTCGGTCGAAAAATCATCTGAATCGGGTTTGTTTGTACATGGTTGTGGACAATACTCAGGGCTAGTCGCCTTGGGGGTTGTGATGAATCAATTATTGGCCATGCGTGTCTTTGCCCGAGTCGTGCAGGCCGGCTCGTTTACCAAAGCCGCCGACTCTTTGAACCTGCCGAAAACCTCGGTCAGTAAACTGGTGGCCGAACTGGAAGAGCACCTCGGTACGCGGCTGCTGCAACGCACCACCCGCCGGCTCACCGTGACAGCGGACGGGATGACTTACTACGAACGCGCCATGCAACTGCTGGTGGAACTGGATGATCTGGACAACAGTTTCGCCAGCGCCCAAGGTCATCCGCGCGGCAAGATCCGCGTCGACGTCGGAGGCTCGGTGGCGACCCTTCTGATCATTCCCGCGTTGCCGGATTTCTACGCGCGCTATCCGGATATTCAGATCGACATGGGCGTCAGCGACCGGCCGGTGGACCTGATCAGCGAAAACGTCGACTGCGTTATTCGTGGTGGGCCGTTGACCGAACTGTCCCTGGCTGCGCGACCGTTGGGGATGTCGTCATGGACCACCTGTGCATCGCCGCAGTATCTGCAGCGTTTCGGCCTCCCGACCGATCCGCGAGACCTCGAGAAAAATCATCACATCGTCAGTTACCACTCAGCCAGCACCGGACGGGTGATGCCGGCGCGATTCGAGCGTAACGGAGAAAAGCTGGAGGTCCGCGGACCGGGAATTTTCACGGTCAACGAGAGCAATGCCCAACTGGCGGCCGGGGTGGCGGGGCTGGGGGTCATTCATACATTTACCTATACCGTGCGGGCGCACCTGCAGCGTGGCGAACTGGTGCCGATACTTCAGGACTGGCGGCCACCGCGGTATCCATTCCACGTTCTGTACCCGCCCAACCGGCATCAGAGCAATCGGGTGCGGGTATTTATCGACTGGCTGGCGCAGCTGTTCGCCGATATGGATTAGTCTTGGCGCCGCGACTCATATCAACGGAATGTCCCATGAAGATCATACGCAGCAAATCCTTCACCGCTGACCGTGCCTGGGGCGCGTTGGATATCGCCAACATGAACGGCATCACCACGCGTTTGCACTGGACCGATCAGCCCTACAAATGGCACGTCAATGACGGTCAGGAAGTGTTCGTGGTGCTGGATGGGCAAGTGCAGATGCGTTATCGCGAAGAGGGCGTGGAAAAGCAGGCGCTGCTGGAGGTTGGCGATATTTTCTACGCATCTGTCGGTACCGAACACGTCGCTCATCCATTGGGCGCCGCGAGAATCCTGGTGATCGAATCCGAAGGCAGCGTCTGACGTATATCTACAAAACAGATAACAGTTAGAGATATTACCCGTTATATAGATATTCGATTCGGATCTACCATGAATTCCACCTCACAAGAGGAGAGGAATTCGCCATGACCTGCCCCAATAGCAACACCCTCGGTTTTAAACCGCTCAGCCACTTGCAGCACCCGCTCGAGGCCATCCGCCAATTCACCCCTAACTGGTTCGCCGCAACCATGGGCACGGGCGTGCTCGCATTGGCGCTGGCGCAACTGCCCATTGCCATGCCCGGCCTGCACGCGGTAGCCGAGGGTTTGTGGTTATTCAACATCCTGCTGTTTGCCCTGTTTACCGCAGCCTATACGGCACGCTGGGTGCTGTTCTTTGATGAGGCCCGGCGGATTTTCGGTCACTCCACGGTATCGATGTTTTTCGGCACCATTCCCATGGGGTTGGCGACGATCATCAACGGCTTTCTGGTGTTCGGGTTGCCGCGCTGGGGTGACGGCGTGATCCATATCGCTGAAGTGCTGTGGTGGCTTGATGTGGCCATGTCGTTGGCCTGCGGCGTGCTGATTCCCTACATGATGTTCACTCGCCAGGAACATAGCATCGACCAGATGACCGCCGTCTGGCTGTTGCCGGTGGTCGCCGCAGAGGTGGCCGCCGCCAGCGGTGGTCTGCTGGCGCCGCACCTGGCCGATGCCCATTCGCAACTGGTGATGCTGGTGACCAGCTACGTGCTCTGGGCGTTTTCCCTGCCGGTGGCATTCAGCATTCTGACCATCCTGTTGCTACGCATGGCGCTGCACAAATTGCCTCACGAAAACATGGCCGCCTCGAGCTGGCTGGCGCTCGGGCCGATCGGCACCGGGGCATTGGGCATGTTGCTGCTGGGTGCCGATGCGCCGGCCATCTTTGCCGCCAATGGCCTGCCGGGCATGGGTGAAATCGCTGCCGGGTTGGGGCTGGTGGCCGGCATCACACTGTGGGGCTTCGGCTTGTGGTGGATGCTGATGGCGGTGCTGATCACCGTGCGTTACTTGCGCGCCGGCATTCCTTTCAACCTCGGCTGGTGGGGCTTCACCTTTCCGCTGGGCGTCTATTCTCTGGCGACGTTGAAACTGGGCAGCACTTTGAACCTGACGTTTTTCAGTGTCTTTGGCTGCGTGCTGGTGGCGATGCTGGCGGTGATGTGGCTGATCGTCTCGAAACGGACCATACAGGGCGCGTGGCGCGGCGAGTTGTTTGTCTCGCCGTGCATTGCAGGATTAAACAAATAACCTGCCAAGATTAGGTAATGTGTGGCCTGGATCGACGTACGACATTCCAATAACAAATTCCACGCCACGCTTCACCTAACATCAGGGACACATGGAAGATGAGCCACCCCTCACAGTTCACTTTGCTTCGCACCCGGCGCTTCCTGCCGTTCTTCGTGACACAGTCCCTCGGGGCATTCAACGACAACATCTTCAAGCAGTCGTTGATCCTCGCCATTCTGTACAAGCTGACCATCGAGGGTGACCGCTCGATCTGGGTCAACCTCTGTGCGCTGCTGTTCATCTTGCCGTTCTTTCTGTTCTCGGCGCTGGCCGGCCAGTTCGGGGAAAAGTTCGCCAAGGACGCACTGATTCGCCTGATCAAGCTTGGGGAAATCGCCATCATGGCGGTCGGCGCCGTCGGCTTCCTGTTCGATCACCTGTCGCTGATGCTGGTGGCGCTGTTCGCCATGGGCACGCACTCGGCACTGTTCGGGCCGGTGAAGTATTCGATCCTGCCTCAAGCCCTGCGTGACGAAGAGTTGGTGGGGGGCAACGGGCTGGTGGAAATGGGCACTTTTCTGGCGATCCTCGCCGGGACCATCGGCGCCGGGATCATGATGTCGTCCAGTCATTACGCGCCTGTTGTTTCCACGGCGATCGTCGGTGTCGCGGTGCTGGGTTACCTGGCCAGTCGCAGCATTCCGCGGGCGGCGGCCTCATCGCCGCAATTGCGCCTGAACTGGAACATCTTCAGCCAGTCCTGGGCCACGTTGAAACTGGGGCTGGGGCAAACGCCCGCCGTGTCGCGGTCCATCGTCGGCAACTCGTGGTTCTGGTTTGTCGGAGCGATTTATCTGACGCAGATCCCGGCGTATGCCAAGGAATGGATGCACGGCGACGAAACCGTGGTGACACTGATCCTGACGGTGTTCTCGGTGGGCATCGCATTGGGCTCGATGCTCTGCGAGAAACTCTCCGGGCGCAAAGTCGAGATCGGCCTGGTGCCGTTCGGTTCGTTCGGACTGACGGTGTTCGGCTTGCTGCTGTGGTGGCATTCCGGCGGTATCCCGGACAGCGTCAATGGCCACGGCTGGATCGAAGTCCTCGGTTTTGGCCACGCCTGGCTGGTGCTGATCGACATCCTGGGACTGGGGATTTTCGGCGGGTTCTACATTGTGCCGCTGTATGCGCTGATCCAGTCGCGCACTCCCGAGAACGAGCGCGCGCGGGTGATTGCCGCCAACAACATTCTCAATGCACTGTTCATGGTGGTCTCGGCGATTGTCTCGATTGTCCTGCTGAGCGTGGCCAAGCTGTCGATCCCACAGCTGTTTCTGGTGGTGTCGCTGCTGAACATCGGCGTCAACGCCTACATATTCAGCATCGTTCCCGAGTTCAGCATGCGTTTCATGATCTGGCTGCTCAGTCATTCCATGTACCGCGTGGAGCATCGCAACCTGGAACTGATTCCCGATGAAGGCGCAGCATTGCTGGTCTGTAACCATGTGTCGTTTGTCGATGCGTTGCTGATTGGCGGCGCGGTGCGTCGGCCGATTCGCTTTGTGATGTATTACAAGATCTACAACTTGCCGGTACTGAACTTTATCTTTCGCACCGCCGGGACGATTCCGATCGCGGGACGTCAGGAAGACATTCAAATCTACGAAAAAGCCTTCAAGCGGATCGCTGAATATCTGAAGGACGGCGAGCTGGTGTGCATCTTTCCTGAAGGCAAGTTGACCGCCACGGGCGAGATCGACGAGTTCAAGGGCGGGCTGACGCGGATACTTGAAGAGACACCGGTGCCGGTGATTCCGCTGGCGTTGCAAGGGTTGTGGGGGAGTTTTTTCAGCCGCGATCCGGGCAAGGGATTGTTTCGTCGGCTGTGGTCGCGGGTGACGTTGGTGGCGGGGCCGGCGGTGGCGGTTGAAGCGGCGGAGCCGGCGAAGTTGCAGACGATGGTTGGCGAGTTGCGCGGCACAGTTCGATAGTCGGTGACTGTCAGGGCCTCATCGCGGGCAAGCCCGGCTCCCACAGGGATTGATGGTGTGTCGACTATTTGCGACACAACACAGATCCAATGTGGGAGCGGGCTTGCCCGCGATAGCGGTAGTGGCCTACGCGCTGACCTTGAGCCCAACCAGCCCGGCAACGATCAACGCCACGCTGGCCAGCCTGAACAGCGCCATGGATTCGCCAAACAGAATGATCCCGGCGATCACCGTGCCCACGGCGCCCACTCCAGTCCAGATCGCATAGGCCGTGCCCAGCGGCAATTCCTTCATGGCAAGGCCCAGCAAGCCGAGACTGATGACCATGGCGGCGACGGTGAGTGCGGTAGGGAGAGGGCGGCTGAAACCGTCGGTGTATTTCAGGCCGACGGCCCAGCCCACTTCGAACAGGCCGGCGAAAAACAGAATGATCCAGGACATGAGAGACCTCCATCGATTGACGGGGTCGTCCCCAGATTAATGACTCGATCGAGCCGCGAGGTCGTCCTCGCGTTGGGCGATAGAGTGCCAATCATTAACCCGGGGATCAAGTTTTCGGATTTAGTCCGCGGCTTGCTCAGCAGCGATTCTACGGTCTTCTTTTTCGCTCATGCGACGGAAATACGTCGAGAGCAGCGCGCCTGAGATGTTGTGCCAGACGCTGAACAACGCGCTAGGAACCGCCGCCAGTGGCGAGAAGTGCGCACTGGCCAGCGCAGCACCCAGGCCGGAGTTCTGCATGCCAACTTCCAGCGCCAGTGATTTACGCTGTGCCAGCGGCAGTTTGAACAGGCGGCCAGTGAAGTAGCCCAGCAGGTAACCGAAGCTGTTGTGCAGCATCACCACGGCCATGATCAACAGGCCGGACTCGGCGATCTTCGCCTGGCTGGCGGCCACCACGGCGGTGACGATGATCACGATACTCACCACCGAAATCAGCGGCAATACTTCCACCGCATGACGAACCCGGCTGCCGAGCAAGCGCTGGGCAACCACACCGAGCACGATCGGGAACAGCACCACTTGCAGGATCGACCAGAACAGTTCCATGAAGGACACCGGCAACCATGCTGAGGCCAGCAACCAGATCAGCGCCGGCGTCAGCAGCGGAGCGAGGAGGGTGGTGACCGCCGCGATGGCGACCGACAACGCCAGGTCGCCGCGAGCCAGCCAGGTCATGACGTTCGAGGAAGTACCGCTTGGGCAGCAGCCGACCAGAATCACGCCGACCGCAATTTCCGGCGGCAGGTGAAATGCCTGGCAGAGCAACCACGCCACACCGGGCATGATCACGAAATGTGCAACCACGCCCAGGGCCACGCGCCACGGGTGGCGAGCGACTTCGGCGAAGTCTTCGAGTTTGAGGGTCAGGCCCATGCCGAACATCACCAGGCCCAGCAGCGGCACGATTGCGCCTTTCAGGCCGATGAACCAGGTCGGCTGCAGAAAGGCCACGACCGCGAAAATCAGAACCCAGTAAGCGAAGGTGTTGCCGACAAAACGACTCAATGCAGCCAGTGCACGCATGGTCTGATCCTTTTTATTAAGTAGCACCACAAAACAACTGTGGGAGCTGGCTTGCCTGCGATGGCGGTGTATCAGACGGCTGAAATGCAGACTGACACACCGCCATCGCGGGCAAGCCCGGCTCCCACACTTGACCCGGTTTCTTCAGGGGAAACCGGTTGTCTTCAGATCCCCTGCGGGGTCTCTTCACCGCCCAATGCTTCAACCAGCGCCGGCAGGAAGTCGCCGAACGTCAGCATCATCAGGGTGAAACTGGCGTCCAGTTGGCCGAGGGCTTCTTCGCCGCCGTCCTGTTCCGCCTGGTCTTGCAGCAAGTCTTCGAACTTCAGGCGCTTGACCACCATCTTGTCGTCGAGGACGAAAGACAGCTTGTCTTGCCAGGCCAGCGACAGCTGAGTGACCACTTTGCCGGTGCTCAGGTGCAGCTGGATCTCTTCGCTGGTCAGGTCCTGACGCTTGCAACGCACAATGCCGCCGTCTTCGTGGGTGTCGCGCAGCTCGCACTCGTCCAGTACAAAGAAGTCGTCCGCGGCTTTCTGGGTGGTGACCCATTCCGTCATGGTGGCGGTCGGCGACATTTTCACGGTCAACGGACGTACCGGCAGTGTGCCGATCACTTCGCGCAGGGTGGAGAGCAGGTCTTCGGCACGTTTCGGGCTGGCCGAGTTGACCAGGATCAGGCCCTGTTTCGGCGCAATGGCTGCGAAGGTCGACGAGCGTCGGATAAAGGCGCGCGGCAGGAACGCCTGGATGATTTCATCCTTGATCTGGTCGCGTTCTTTTTTGTAGACCTTGCGCATTTGCTCGGCCTCGATCTCTTCGACCTTTTCCTTCACCGCGTCACGTACGACGCTGCCCGGCAGGATGCGCTCTTCCTTGCGGGCGGAGATCAGCAGGAAATCGCCGCTGACGTGCACCAGCGGAGCATCTTCGCCTTTGCCGAATGGCGCGACGAAACCGTAGGTGGTCAACTCCTGGCTTGCACATGGACGCGCCTGTTTGGTGGCCAGTGCAGTTTCCAACGCCTCGGCATCAAAAGGCAGATCTTGGGTCAGGCGATAGATAAGCAGGTTTTTGAACCACATGGGGTGAGTCTCTCCTTATATACAAAGGGGGGCATTATTCTCTTAGCGAAGCCATAGGCCAACCCTTCGCTAAGCCTTTGGAAGGCCTGAGAAAATTATTTAAAAAAGTGCTTGCCACCGGTGTGGTCGCTCCGTAGAATGCGCGCCACACCGAAAGTGAAGGGTGATTAGCTCAGCTGGGAGAGCGTCTGCCTTACAAGCAGAATGTCGGCGGTTCGATCCCGTCATCACCCACCATTCGCTTCAAGTGTTACGCGCAGCGGTAGTTCAGTCGGTTAGAATACCGGCCTGTCACGCCGGGGGTCGCGGGTTCGAGTCCCGTCCGCTGCGCCATATTCGGTAACCTGGAACGCTGAACGCCAGGTCACCACGGAAGAGCCCGCTTAACGCGGGCTTTTTTCTGCCTGTTGTTCCTGCGGTGTGTGTCGTTTCATTGGTTTTCAGATTTTTTTAATAAATTTATTAATTAAATCAACACTTTATGAAAATCTGTGGCACAATGCGCCCCGCAACGAAGGTAAAGGGTGATTAGCTCAGCTGGGAGAGCATCTGCCTTACAAGCAGAGGGTCGGCGGTTCGATCCCGTCATCACCCACCACTACTTTCAATGTTACGCGCAGCGGTAGTTCAGTCGGTTAGAATACCGGCCTGTCACGCCGGGGGTCGCGGGTTCGAGTCCCGTCCGCTGCGCCATATTCGGTAATCTGGAACGCTGAACGCCAGGTCACCACGGAAAAAGCCCGCTTTATGCGGGCTTTTTGCTGTCTGGCGTTTGGGTTTTATTGTTCGGCGTTACGGCTGTGGCGGTAATCACTCACAGCTTCATACACCGCTTTGCGCAGGCGGTTGATGCCGCCAATCGGTCGATGCGCCTCCAGCCCGAACCACGGATTGAACGACTGATTGTCGCATTGCAGGTTCAGCGCCGGGGTGTCGAAGTCCTGGGCAGGCAGCTTGATTCGCGCCACGGTCTGGAATGGTGCTTCGTTTTCCTGCCACTCAATACTCGTGTCTTCAATCGGCATGTACTGGCGGGGATCCTGTCGCTGGATCTGCAATACGAAACACGCCGGCACCCGATCCGTCGACAATTGCTGATTCAGCGCCGCGCGCAGGAAGTTCGGCAGCTTCTGGTTTTGAGCGGGCAGGGCGTAAGTCGGGCAGCTGTCAGGATCAGGCGCTACACGGAACTTGGCATTGGCTTCACCGAACTTGTAGGGCGAAACCGAAAAGTAAATCGTCTGCGTCGGGCTTTGCGGGGCGGGGGAAAGTGTCGCTAAGGCGATAAACAGATGCCGGACTTGCCAGGTGCGCGGATCCCAGCCGGGGAAGAACGCCTTAAACGTCTTGCCGTCAGCCTGGGCGGCCACATTCTGCCGGTATTCGGCGACATCGCTGACGAAGAAATTCGGATGGCTGAACATCACGAAATCCTGCTCATGCCGACTCTGCTGATCGTCCAGCAATTGTTTGCCTGGCACATCCATCAGCTTGATTGCCATGCCACGGGCATCGCGGATGCTGTCGAACTGCGGATACGCATTACCGTTGGACAGCCGCACCGTCGCTTGCCAGGTTTTCCCGGGTTCGCTGAACACGCCTTGACGCAGCTCACTCGCCAGATCCGGCAACACCTGAACGTCGGCGTTCACGCAGCCATGGGCCTTGGCATGCGCATCGCGCAGGTAGCGAGTGCTTTCACGGTGCTGATCGACAATGCGCACGGCGGTCTGAATGATGTCCTGAGTCATCGCCACTTCGCCGTCCGGTATCAATTCATCGGCCGAGACCGGTCCTCTGTGCTGCCAGGCGAACCATGCCGTGGCCAGTGCCCAGCCGAGCAATCCAAGGCCCAGCAAACACAGCAGGGATTTGCCGAGAAAGGCGCCAAGGCGCACCCAGAGTCTGCTCATGGCAATTGTGCCTCCAGCGGGCCGCCCAACACTTTCAGATACTCCAGCAGCGCCCAGCGCTCCTGCGGTTGCAGCAGACGCCCAATCACGCCATTGCCACGCTTGCCGGCACGGAATTCGTGGCCGCTGTTGTGATTGCCGGTGATGCGCGTGTCGAAAACGAAACCGTTGCTGAAAGCCTCGGTGCGATACCCCAGGTGCTTGGGGTCGTACTCGAACGTGCCTTTATAGAAGGTTGTCGCGCGTTCATCCTGGGGCGAGAGCAGCTGATAAAGGCTTGGTACCGAACCGTTGTGCAGAAACGGCGCCGTTGCCCAGATACCGGCTAATGGCCGGGCCTTGTAGGCACGCATTTCACGCACACCGATGGGCAGGCCGAAGCCATTCATGGCCGGTTGCTGGGCGAGGGGGATGTTCGCGTCGAGGTAGGCCCGGTTGCCGACGAAGGCGGTGATGTAGGCCAATCCTCTGGCTGACGAGAGCTTGCTCAAGTCCAGCGGTTCAGTGGGCGTTGGCTGCAACTGGACATCCAGTTTCGCCAGTTCCGCCGGGTCCCATTGCAACGCGCTGAGGTCGAAGCGATGGTCGGCAATGTTGTTGGCCGCGCTCGGATCTGTGCCGATGTAGTCCACCGGCAGCATTTTCAGATGCTGCACCCAGCGCCCGACACTTTGCACCGATCGCGGTACGTGGCAACCGGCGCAGTTTTCACTGAACAATTCGCGCCCTTGGGCCGCCAGAGGCTTATCGACCGCACCCAACAGCGCTTCAGGCCAGGCCGGCGGCTTGAGTCGTTGCAGGGTTTGTTCGATCAGGTGCAAGTCGTACAGCCGGACACTGGAGGGGTAGCGATCATCTCCTTTGAGCGGTTGGCCGTTGGCGTCGAAGAGGTTCAGCGTGGCGCCGACCCCCAGTGCCTCGCCGATGTTGCGGGCCATTGGTTGCTGCGCCGAACCGTTCCATTGCACCCAGTCGAAAGTCCACATGTCCCACAGTTGCGGATAGTCCACCGGGGCGTTGGCCACACGGTAATTGCTGGGCGAAATCGCGTCACCGAAGCTGGCATTGGCGATGCGACCGAAGGCGTCGGTGCGGCCAGGGCCTTCCTCGGTTGGATAAAGCCCGCGATGGGTGTCGTTCCAGGCCACCTTCACGAAGGTGTCGAGCGAGGCTTTGAAATCCTTGCGCAGTTGTTGGCGCCGGGTGTCGTAGTCGTCGCCCAGCACGTTGCGTGCGAAACGTTCGAATTTCCATGGGCTGAAGTAAGTCGAGGTCAGGCTTGCCACCAACGCCTGTCCGAAACTGCCTCCGCGCAATGTCGGAACACTGGAAGGCAAGACATGCTGCGCCGAGCCACCGTCGATGCGCACAGCCTGGCCGTTGAAACGCAATTCCCCGGTGTGGCAGGCGGCGCAGGTGATGTCCAGATACTCGTCCTGACTGCCAGGTTTTTTATGCCGGGCAAACCCCACCGGCAAGTTGCCGGGGTTGTCTGGCGTGGCTTTCTGCGCAGGGTCGATCAGAAAGCCAAAACGTGCGAGGTATTCGGGGGCGGCAAATCGTTGTGACGAGAAGGGCAGTTCAAGGGCCCTGAACCAGTCATAACGCAACCCTTTTACCTCTGTGCCCTGAGGTGTGAAGTAGAAAACCTGACGGTCAGCGTCGCTCCACTGGTCCAGGTAATGCACCTGCTGCGTGGGTGATCCTGTCGGCAATTTCGGGTTGGCGACGAAATACAGCACCACCGCCAGGCCCAGCCCCAGCAACACTGCAAGCACGGCCAGCAAACGGAATAAGAGGCGCAAGATAAACATCCTTGTCGATTTATCGCTCTCTTATGCCTCAGCACCCAGGGGGCGGCAAGTGGCCATTACGCCAGATGCTGGGGGATCCGGCATCGTCCGGTGGGCGGCAGATGACAGAAGCTTCATCATCCCACTGGCGAAATGCGTTGAAACACCTGAACTTATCGGACGTTTCCTGCTCTCATGCCGGTAGCCATTGGTCGTGGCCGCCTGATAAGCTCGCGGCTTTACTCGATTGCCCTTTAGGCGCATGAACAAGGAAATAGCATGAAACAGCATCGGTTGGCGGCGGCGGTGGCCCTGGTTAGCCTGGTACTTGCGGGTTGTGATTCGCAGACCAGCGTAGAGCTGAAAACCCCGGCGCAAAAAGCTTCCTACGGGATTGGCCTGAACATGGGCAAGAGCCTGGCTCAGGAAGGCATGGATGACCTGGATTCCAAAGCCGTAGCCCAAGGCATCGAAGATGCCGTCGGCAAGAAAGAACAGAAACTGAAAGATGACGAACTGGTTGAAGCCTTCGCAGCGCTGCAAAAGCGTGCTGAAGAGCGCATGGCCAAAATGAGCGAAGAGTCGGCTGCTGCCGGCAAGAAATTCCTCGAAGACAACGCCAAGAAAGCGGGTGTCACCACCACTGCTTCGGGCCTGCAATACGAAGTGGTCAAGAAAGCCGATGGCCCACAGCCTAAGCCGACTGACGTAGTGACTGTTCACTACACCGGCAAGCTGACCAACGGCACCGTTTTCGACAGCTCCGTCGAGCGTGGCAGCCCGATTGATCTGCCGGTCAGCGGTGTGATCCCGGGTTGGGTCGAAGGCCTGCAACTGATGCACGTTGGCGAGAAGTACAAGCTGTACATCCCTAGCGAACTGGCTTACGGCGCTCAAAGCCCAAGCCCGGCGATTCCAGCCAACTCGGTGCTGGTATTCGACCTGGAACTGCTGGGGATCAAAGATCCAGCAAAAGAAGACGCTGCCAAGTAATACGCGTCGGCTCCAAAAACAACGCCTCGCTATATGCGGGGCGTTGTTGCATCTGGCGTTCAGCAAGGGTAAACAAAGCGAACGGATGCCAGACATTGCAGTCATAGCCATTGAGACGCCATCGCTATCCGCGCTGGAGCGCCAAGTCAATGAAATCTTGGGTTTTTTTATGTGAGTAAAAAACGCCCGATCTGAGTTGAGGCCTTATGAAACGGGGCTTTCAGCCGTGAAATATAGCTCTGTTCACAAGGTTATCCACAATTTGTGTGGATAACATTTCAGTGGGAGGAATGATGAAAGCACCTTGGAATTTCGATCGTTTCCTGCCCCTCGCCGGACGCCTGCTCGCCCGGGGCCGTTTACCGACCCTGTTGTTTGCCGTCGCCAGCAAAGGCGCAAGTCAAGGCAACCGACTGGGTAAGCTCAAAGACGATCTGCGCTTGTTGCAGGCCCTCTGCCTGGCCTACTGGCGCGGCGAGTACCGCGCCATCAGCCCGAAGGCGATGATCTCGGTGGTGGCCGGCCTGATGTACTTCCTCAGTCCGGTGGATGCGATCCCCGATTTCATCCCGGTATTTGGCATGCTCGATGACATCGCCGTGCTGGCCTGGCTGATGAAAGTTCTCGACGATGAACTCAACGGGTTCCGCGCCTGGCGCAATCGTCAGCAGCCGGAGAAGCTCGCGGTGGTCGAACGCCTCCCTGACACCCCTGAGCAACTTCAGCTCCAGGGACCGAAAAAAGCCTGATTTTAAGGGACATCGCCCCTATTTCATGCCCCCGCGCGACCTTGGCCGCTGTTAGGATTACACTTCTAGGGAAAAGTGCCGACTCGCTAAGTGTCGTTGTCCTACGGGGAAGTCATGGATATCCAGATAATCACACGCGAAGGCGAGCCCGAATATGCGGTTTTGCCGTGGGCTCAGTATCAGGCTCTACTGAAAGCAGCAGGCATTAACGAACAACCGGTGCCCGACGCACCGGTACGTCAGGCAGTATCACCAGACCAGATTTTGCCCGGTCTGGATCAACTACGCAGTTTGCGCGAAGGGAAGGGCATCGCCATCGAGGCGCTGGCCCGCACGGTAGGCATCAGCCCGTCTTATCTGGCCTTGATCGAAAGTGGCGAGCGTCAACCCGACGCTGCGATTCGCCGCAGCCTGGCCTGGGAATTGACGGTGCCAGGGTGGAGGGACGAATCGTGAGCGTACGCATCAGTCGTCAACATTGGGACGGGTTGCTGGGTGAGCTGGATCAGGCGCGCCGCCAGCGACATCTTTTGACTTACCGAGCCTTGCTGGAACGTTTGCAATTGCCCACGCCGGCCATGCAAACCCTGACCGCAGCGCTCGAGCATCTGGCAGCGCTGGACGCCAAGGCCGAGCAGCCGCTGCGCAGCTCGCTGGTGATCAGCCAGGGCGCCAGTCGCCTGCCACGTACCGGCTTTTTCGAGTGCGTCGAACGTCTGGGGCGATTCTCCGGGCCGTCCGACGGCGTTGCTGCCGCCTCGTGGCACGCCTCGGAAGTGGTGCGAGTCTTCGAATACGAATACCCCGAATCAGCGGAGGCCTGAGTGTTTTTAAATCTCAAGGCACGGGCCTCCTACTGGCTGGCCCGCCGGCTGTTTCACTGGTCATGGTTCGTGCGACAGCCACGGGGCTGGAGCTGGCTCGAAGGCCAGTTCGCGCGCATGGCCAACCTGGGCGACGTCGGCGCGCAAAGCTTCTATGGCCACATCCTGACCTTTCGCGGCGTCGGCCTTGGCGCTCGTGAGGAAGGCGTGCGATTGCTGCGCCTGGCGGCGTTGGCGGGGGATGGCAAGGCTGCGTATCAAGTAGGCGTGATCAGTTTGGCGGGAACGCCGAGCAAGGCGCCGGACCCGGTGGAAGCGGCGCGGTTTTGGAACATGGCGGCGAAGGCCGGGCACCCGTTGGCTGAGCTTAAATTGAAAGAGCTTGCGTCTCGGGATGCTGCGAAATAACCCGATCGTTTGCGTTTCTGACCGTTCGTGACGTATTAGAGAATTGCCCTACGCCAAGATCGTCCATTCCTGACTTCTTTCCGAATTCATCCCCCGCAAAGTCCTGCGTGTTTATTTCTGTGTAAGCCTGTCGGAGATTTCCTTCGAGTTGTAGCGGCTTTCATGAACTGGTGCGAAGTCAGTTCACCCGATAGCCTTTGATGGTCACTGAGAACTCAGTGGTGGGGTGTAGGAACCCTTTCAGCATCGGTATCGCGTAAGCGTCGAAACCTGATTTGCGGCTGTCCATGTGCGTCCGTAAAATCTGTTGCGGCGGCTGTGCGCGGGCACGCTTCGGCGTGGTCGAGTCTCCGATGCTCGGTATTCCTACCCCGCGTATAGCTGCCACCCAAGCCTGTAGGAAGGCTTTTGGCAGCTCTCATTGTCATCGGAAGGTCGCAAATGCCAACACTTCATCCTGATCCACCCTACGAAAAACCAATTGCTCACCCCAAAAGCCGCTTCATGGCGCTAACCAGCAACTGCAGCGACATGCCCACCCTGTTCGTCGACACCCACGCGCCGCTCGATATCTTGACCGACGCTGCCCGCTACCGAATCCGAGCCGTCACCCAAGTGCTGGAGAACCTT
Source organism: Pseudomonas arsenicoxydans (assembly GCF_900103875.1). Taxonomy (NCBI): domain Bacteria; kingdom Pseudomonadati; phylum Pseudomonadota; class Gammaproteobacteria; order Pseudomonadales; family Pseudomonadaceae; genus Pseudomonas; species Pseudomonas arsenicoxydans. The sequence continues at coordinate 3,016,163 of NZ_LT629705.1, forward strand.
TCCATGCGCGGTTCGGTTGAGTGCGACTCCATGATTCTCAGCGACTTCGCGCTGCTCTGCGCCATTCCATTGCGCGATGGCTGTGATGTGCTGGATGTGGTTGGGCGGCGGTTGGGGGCGCAGTCGGCGGGGTAGCAGGTAAGCAATTTTAGAAGCCTGAACAGACGCTTTCGCGGGACTAGTCGGATCGCGAAAGCGTCAGCCCAATCACCGCTGCCCCATGCACAACTCCTCGTACTGCCCGGGCGCCACCAAACTATCAATCACATGCACGCTATACCCCGGCACATTCTTCGCGTGATGTTTGGCCTGCGAGGCCATCTCCGCCAACTGGCTCGCATCGAGTTGTCCACAGGCCTGTGGATGCAAATGCACCACGCCGATTGACAGTGACAGCAGTGGAAACTCCTGACGCAGGCCCTGACGGTTTGGGGCGATAAAGCAGCCGGCTTCCAGGTGTTCGCTGCGGTAGAAGCGCCGGCACTGGCTCTGGAAGTCGTCGAGCAGTTGATTCAGGCGCTTACGCCAGTCTTGCGGGCCAAGCACCATCAAAAAGTCGTCACCACCGATATGGCCGACGAAGTCGCGGGACGGGTCGACGCGGTCGTTCAGGCATTGCGCCAGGCACAGGAGGACTTCATCGCCACGACCGTAGCCGTAGATGTCGTTGAAGGGTTTGAAACTGTCGATGTCGACGTAGCAGATCACCGATTCGCGCTGCTGTTGCAGCAGCCGGGTCAGGCACTGCTGGATGGGCACGTTACCCGGCAGCAAGGTCAGCGGGTTGGCGTAGCGGGCTTGCTGGATTTTCAGTTCGGTAATCAGCTTGAGCACATCGATCACCCGACCCAATCCCAGATAACCGCCGTCGAGGGTGATGATGAAATCCTCTTCGATACGCTGTCGGGCGCGACTGGTTATCAGGCGGCTGACCTGTTGCAGCGACTGGCTCATTTCCACGGCGAGAAAATCATCGTTCATCAAACGGCTGATCGGCTTGCGGGCGAACAGGTCGGTGGCAAAGGGCTTGAGCAGCGCGTCCGAGAGCGAATGCCGGTGGACGATGCCACAGGGATGGCCTTGCGCGTCGAGCACCGCCAGCGAGTTCAGGTTGGCCTGGCGGCGAAAGGCTTCCAGCACGGTGGCCGTCGGCGTATCGCGGGTTACGGCCGGTTGCTCGTTGAGCAAGGCGCTGAGGTCGCTGCCTTCGTCGTTCAGCGCCACGGCGGTGCTGTCGTGTTTGGGCATCAAGGCACGGGCATCGCGAGGTGGATGCTCCTGAGGGCGACACAGCAAATAGCCCTGGACCAGATCCACGCCCATCTCGGTCAACACCGCAAGCTCTTCGGGCAGCTCGATGCCTTCGGCGATCACTTTTGCCCGCGAGGCCTTGGCGATTTGCAGGATCGAACCGACGAATTCGCGCTTGAGCGCGTCCTGGTGGATGCCGTCGATGAAGTGCCGGTCGATCTTCACGTAGTCCGGACGCAACTCGGACCACAGGCGCAAACTCGAGTAACCCGCGCCCAAGTCATCCAGCGCAATGGAAAACCCCATCGCCCGATAGTGATGCAGGGCGTTTTGCAGCAATTGAAAATCATCGGTTGGGGTTTGTTCGGTGAGTTCGATCACCACCTGATCTGGCGGAATACCGAAATCCTGGAGCAATTGCAGGGTACGACCGGGCTGGTGAGCGGCTTCGAGCAGCGATTCGGGCGACACGTTGAGGAACAGTTTGCCCGGCAGTTGTTGGTCGTTGAAGCGCCGGCAGGCACTTTCCCGGCAAGCGATTTCCAGCTCGCTCAAGCGACCGGCCTGGCGCGCTACGGCGAACAATGCGATGGGGGAGTGCAGCGGACTGTTTGACGGGCCACGAGTGAGGGCTTCATAGCCGACAATGCGCCGCTCAGAGAGGGAAATGATCGGCTGGAACAGGCTGTGCAAACCGCTTTGAGCCAGTATTGAACTCAACGCACTCAGCTGTTCGGTCGTGGTCATGGCGTTCTCTGGCGATAAAAAAAGGACTGGGAGCTGCTCTCTGTTTAAGAGGTGCTCCCAGCCCTTTATTTCACGACAGAATGATGACTATTTGATGACGCTCCGGGGAGCGTCAGCATTAAATTGCCATCAGCCCCTTAGTGCTTGGCAACCGCCGTGTTGAGTTTCAAGTAATCCAGCAGAATCCGCCCGGTCTCGCTCAGGTAGGCATCGTCTTCTGGCTTGGTCTTGTCAGGCTCGGCCGCGATCGCGTCTTCGTCTTCTTTCTTCAGCTCTTTGAGCGGCTCTTCGCCCTTGGCCTTGCGACGGATGTTTTCCATCGCCAGTTGCTTGGCTTCGATATCGGCGTGTTGTGCACGGCGATCGGCTTCATTGAGGCTGACGGTTTTTTCGGCCATCAGCTTCTGGGCCAAGGCCAGCTTGTCACGGATGAACACGAACTCCGCGTCCTTGGCCGAGCGCACGTCATGCTCGGACTTGAGCTGCGTGATGTACGGTTTGAAGGGGTCGACCGCTGGCTTGATCGCGGCTTTGATGGTGTCCCACGGCATGGCTTCCGGCAGGGCACTTTCACCGATTTCCTTGGTGTCGATGATCGACGGGTAATCGATGTCCGGCAGGACGCCCTGGTGCTGGGTGCTCTGGCCGGAAACCCGGTAGAACTTGGCCAGGGTCAGTTTCAGTTCGCCATGGTTCAGCGGCTGAATGGTCTGCACGGTGCCTTTGCCGAAGGTCTGGCCGCCGATGATCAGTGCGCGGTGGTAGTCCTGCATGGCGCCGGCAAAAATCTCCGAAGCCGAGGCGGACAAGCGGTTGACCAGCAACGCCATTGGGCCTTTGTAGAACGCGCCCGGGTTTTCATCTTCCAGCACATCGACCCGGCCATCGGCATTACGCACCAGTACGGTCGGACCTTTGTCGATGAACAGGCTGGTCAGCTCGGTGGCTTCCTGCAAGGAACCGCCGCCGTTGTTGCGCAGGTCGATGACCACGCCGTCGACTTTGTCTTTCTGCAATTCGGTCAACAGCTTCTTGACGTCGCGGGTGGTGCTCTTGTAATCCGGATCGCCGGCACGGAACGCCTTGAAGTCGAGGTAGAAGGCCGGAATCTCGATGATGCCGAGCTTGTAGTCCTTGCCATCCTGTTTCAGGTTGAGGACCGATTTCTTCACAGCCTGGTCTTCAAGCTTCACCGCTTCGCGGGTGATCGGCACGATCTTGCTGGTCTGGTCGTTTGGCGCATTGCTGGCCGGAATGACTTCCAGGCGCACCACGGTGCCTTTCGGACCACGGATCAGCTTGACCACTTCGTCCAGGCGCCAGCCGACCACATCGACCATCTCTTTGTTGCCTTGGGCAACGCCGATGATCTTGTCAGCCGGAGCGACTTGCTTGGTCTTGTCCGCCGGGCCTGCAGGCACCAGACGCACGACCTTCACTTGATCGTTATCGCTCTGCAACACGGCACCGATGCCCTCAAGGGACAGGCTCATGTTGATGTCGAAGTTTTCCGCGTTATCCGGCGACAGATAGTTGGTGTGCGGGTCGTAGGACATGGCGAAGGTGTTGATGTACGCCTGGAAGATGTCTTCCGCGCGGGTCTGGTCCAGACGCGTCAATTGGTTCTTGTAGCGCTTGGTCAGGGTCTCCTGGATCTGCTTGGAGTCCTTGCCCGCAATCTTCTGCCGCAGGACTTCGTCCTTGACGCGTTTGCGCCACAGGTCGTCAAGTTCTGCGGTGGACTTGAGCCAAGGGGCGTCCTTGCGATCGATCAGCAAGGTCTCCTTGGTGGTGAAGTCCATCTTGTCGACGCCTTTGTCCAGCTCGGCAAGGGCAAAGTCCAGACGCGACTTGACGCGGTCCAGATAGCGCTTGTAGATGGTGAACCCGGCGTTCAGGTCGCCGCTTTTGAGGAAGTCGTCGAACTGGGTTTTCCACTTGTCGAATTCGGCAATGTCGCTGGCCATGAAGTAGCTGCGCGACGGATCCAGCAGCTTGAGGTAGCTGTCATAGATAATCGCCGAGCGCGCGTCATCGAGCGGCGGCTTGCTGTAATGGTGACGCTTGAGCAATTCGACGACGTTCAGACTGGCGATTACTTCGTCACGATCAGGCTGAAGCTTGTCCCAGCTATTGGCGGCAAACGAATTGCTCGACATCGGCAACAGACCGATACCAATGAACAGGGCTAGGGCGGTGCTTGGGAAAAAGTGCTTCATGCTGATTCGACGCGGGGACAATTGATCACGCATATTAGGCCGTCTTTGAAGTCGCCGGTTCTACGAGAGCCGGTCGCATAATGCAAGAAAGCCCGGCGCTACAGCTACGGGCTCAGTCCAGACTCACTATGGAGGCACTGTGAAAGCATTGCAAGGCGTGGAAGGTCAAGTGGAGTGGGTTGAAGAGCCCAGTCCTACATGTGATGTAGGACAAGTTCGGATTCGAGTGGCGGCTGCGGGACTCAATCGAGCCGATTTGTTACAGAAAGCCGGCCTTTATCCGCCACCGCCGGGAGCCAGTCAGGCACTGGGTCTTGAGTGTTCAGGGGTGATCAGCGAGGTCGGTCCGGGCTCGTCCTGGCAGGTCGGTGATCGAGTCTGCGCCTTGCTGGCCGGGGGTGGGATGGCCGAAGAGGTAGTTGTCGACGGACGGCACGTGCTGCCAGTTCCCGACGGAATGTCCCTGGCCGAGGCTGCCGCGTTGCCGGAAGTGTACGCGACCGTTTGGCTGAATTTGTTTCAACTGGCCGCGCTCAAACCGGGTGAGAAAGTTCTCCTGCACGCCGGAGCAAGTGGAATTGGTTCAGCCGCCATTCAGCTGTGCAAGGCCTTTGGCAACCCGTGCTGGGTCAGCGTCGGTTCCGCCGAACGTTTGGCCTATTGCGAAGCACTGGGCGCCCAGGGTGGTGCAGTGCGTACGACGGATCTGGACAGCTTGAGGGATCTGGGCCCGTTCAATGTAATCCTCGACCCGGTCGGCGGTGACTACGCGGCGCTTAATCTGAAAATGCTGGCCCTGGATGGCCGTTGGGTGCTGATCGGCCTGATGGGCGGTCGTGAGGCGAAGCTGGATCTGGCGCAGGTGCTGGCCAAACGGGTGCAACTGCTGGGTTCGACGTTGCGCAGTCGCGACGATCAGTTCAAGGCGGATTTGTTCAGTGACCTCAGTCAGCATGTCTGGCCGCTGTTTGCCGAAGGGCGGTTGAGTCCGCAGTTGGCGAAGACCTTTGCGATCAAGGATGCCGAGGCGGCGTTTGCGCAGTTGGCGAGCAACAAGGTGGCGGGGAAGTTGGTTCTGATAATCGACGCAAGCCTGACCTGAGGCTGGCTGCATCGCAATTCCTGTGGGAGCGGGCTTGCCCGCGATTCAAGCGCCGCGGTGTTTCAGGTACACCGCGTTATCGTTCATCGCGGGCAAGCCACGCTCCCACCGGTTCGGCGTAATCCTTGTGGGAGCGATCGGTTATTTCCAGAGATGGATCGGCCAGCCGGCTTTTTCGGCGTGTTCAAGCAACACCGGATCCGGATTCACCACGTGTGGGAAATCGACCTTTAGCAGCAGCGGCAAATCATTGCGCGAGTCGGAATAGAAGCTCGCGCCTTCGAGGTTTTCCTCTTCCGCATCCAGCCACTCCAGCAACCGGGTGATCTTGCCTTCGCGGTAGGTCAGGGTGCCGACGGTGTGGCCGCTATAAACCCCGTGCGCGACTTCCAGTTCGATACCGAGAATCTCGTCGATGCCCAAGCGGTCGGCAATCGGTCGGACCAGGTGCGTGCCCGAGGCCGAAATCACCAGAATCCGGTCGCCAGCCTTGCGGTGGGCGGCGATGGCCTTGGTGGCGTCGCTGAAAATGATCGGCTCGATGAAATCTTCCACCCAGGGTCCGACCAAATGGTCCACTTCTTCCGGTGTGCGCCCGATCATCGGCTCCAGGCTGAAGGTCATGTACTCCTCCATCCGCAGCTTGCCGTGGCTGTAGGCGTCCATCAGTTCATTGTTCTGCCGCATGAACGACTCCGGGTCGACCCAGCCCAGGCGGCCCATTTGCTCGCTCCAGAGGGTGGCGCAGTCGCCGTGGATCAGGGTTTCGTCCAGATCAAAAATTGCCAGGGCCATTAGTGCGGTTCTCTCCGAGAACAGCTTCAAGCGGCAAGTTTCAAGCCGCAAGAAGTGATTAAGGTGGTCAGCAGTTTACAACTTGTAGCTAGTAGCTTGCAGCTTGCCGCTGCTTTCAAGCTACCTCACACAAGGCCGTCGGATCGATGGAAAGTGCCAGGCGCTGACCATCGGGATGCAAATCGGCCGCCGAGCGGTTCAGCACATCCACCACCAATTCCACGCCCCGGGCTTCAATCCGGTAGCGAATCACGTTGCCCAGCAGGCTGTGGCTGCGCACTAGCGCGTCAAGCTCGCCATTGAGGCTCAGTTCGATGGCTTCAGGGCGGATCGCAATGCGGTGGTTGATCGGCCGTTGCAGCAGCTTGGTTGCGCTGTCAGGGTCCAGCAGGTTGTAGTTGCCGATGAAGCCGGCGGCAAAAACATCCACCGGGGCGGTGTAAAGGGTTTCGGCGTCGCCGCTCTGTACGATTTTTCCCTGATTCATCAGGAAAATCCGGTCAGACATGGTCAGCGCTTCTTCCTGGTCATGTGTGACGAAGATCGTGGTCAGGCCCAATTCACGCTGAATCTGACGGATCTGTTCGCGCAGGTGCTTGCGAATCCGCGCATCCAGGGCCGACAACGGCTCATCCAGCAACAACAGCCGAGGCCGCGTGACCAACGAGCGGGCGAGGGCCACACGTTGGCACTGGCCGCCCGACAGTTGGTGCGGATAGCGGGCGGCGAAGTCGTTGAGCTCTACGAGACTCAGCACTTCGGCAACACGCTTTTGGCTGTCGTTGGCGTTGACCTTTTGCATGCGCAAACCGAAGGCGACGTTCTGTTCCACAGTCATGTTGGGGAACAGCGCATAACTCTGGAACACCATGCCGATTCCGCGTTTTTGCGGGCTCATCGGCACCAGATCAACCCCCTCCAGCAGAATCTTGCCGCCATCCACCGAGGTCAGGCCGGCGATGCAGCGCAGCAGTGTGGATTTGCCGCAACCGGACGGGCCGAGCAGGGTGACGAATTCACCTTTCTGGATCTCGCAGTTGATGTCGCTGAACACCGTGGTGCCTGCGTAGTTTTTCTGTAGGTGTTGGACGCTGACATAGCTCATTCGCTTTTGTCCTTGTTCAAGATATTGGCCGCCCAGGTCAGAACCAGCACAAAGAAGAAGTAGGAGATCACCAGCGCACTGGTGAAGTGGCCGCTGCTGTTACGCATGTTGTTGAGGTAGACCTGCAGGGTTTCGTAGCGCGTGCCGACGAGGATGTTGGCGAACACGAACTCTCCGAACAGGAATGAGAACGACAGCAGCAACGCCACCATCAAACCCTTGCGCAGATTGGGCAACACCACCAGGAACGCCGCTTGAAAGGTGCTGGCGCCGAGCAGTTGGGCGGCGTCCATCAGGTCGCGCAGGTTGATCGCTTGCAGGTTGTTGGTGATCGCCCGGTACATGAACGGCAGCGCGATGGTGAAGTAGCAACCAATCAGAATCCACGGCGTACCCACCATCGCAAACGGCCCGGAACCATAGAGCTGCAGCAGCCCCACCGACGACACCACCGGCGGCACCGCGAAGGGCAGCAGGATCAGGATGTTCATCAGCGCATCGAGTTTTGGGAAGTGGTAATGCACCACGAACAGCAGCGGCAGAATCAGCACCACCGACAGGATCAGCGCGCCGACACACACCAGCAACGACTGCCCGAACGCATGCAGAAAACGCGGATCGCTCCACAGCTGGATGTACCACTTGAAGGTAAAGCCGCTGGGCAGAATGGTCGCCGACCAACTGCTGGCGATCGAGTAGATCAGCGTCCCGAGCAGCGGCAGCAACAAAATGGCAAACAACAGGTAAACCACGACGCGGTGATAGACACCGACAGGGCCCAGTTCAACGCGAGACATGGTAGCTCCTCTTCAACAGCAGCTGATGCACGATGGTCACCAGGGTCATCAACGCCACCAGCACCACGGCGAGTGCACTGGCCAGGTTCGGGTCCAGGGAGATGTCGCCGGAGACCATCGCCGCGATACGGATCGGCAGCACGTTGAAGTTGCCAGTCGTTAACGCATAAACCGTGGCATAGGCGCCGAGGGCGTTGGCCAGCAGGATCACGAAAGTGCCGAGCAGTGCCGGGGTCAGCACGGGCAAGCCGATATGCCGCCAGAACTGCCAGCCGTTCGCCCCGAGCAGTTCGGCGGACTCACGCCAGTCTTCGCGCAAGGCATCGAAGGCCGGGTAGAGCAGCAATACGCCCAATGGAATCTGGAAGTAGGTGTAGAGAATGATCAGCCCGGTTTTCGAGTACAGGTTGAAATCCTGAATGATCCCGGCCTGTTTGAGCATGATCGTGAAGCTGCCGTTGAAGCCCAGCAGAATGATGAACGCGAAGGCCAGGGGCACGCCGGCGAAGTTGCTGGTCATGTTGGCGAAGGCATTCACGAAGTTACGCAGTTTCGAGTCGACCCGGCGCAGGGAATAGGCGCCGAGCACCGCGATGATGATCCCGAATACGCTGGACCAGAAACTGATCTCGAGGCTGTACTGGATCGCCTGCAAATAGAACTTCGAGTTGAAGATCTTGGTGAAGTTGGCGATCCCCCAGCCGAACTCTTCCGATTGCAGGCTGTTGATCATCACCCAGACCAGCGGCGCGATTTCGAACACGATAAAGAACAGTGCGAAGGGCACCAGGCACAACGCTGCCAGCCATTTGCCGCGAGTCATTGCATTCACTTGAGCAGCTCCCGACACATGGGTTTGTCATGGGGCGCACCCAGCAGTTCGCAGACGGTGCCGCATATTTCAGTCTGTTTCGGCGTGGCGCTGGCGTTAAAGCTGAAGGCGTCGCCGAGGACGAACAGCGGCACTTCGCGCTCTTCCGGCAACAGGCCGTTGTGGGAGCGGTCGTTGTTCATGCCGTGGTCGGCGGTCACTAGCACCTGATAGCCGCTGTCGAGCCAGCCTTGCAGGTAGTCGGCGAGGATGATGTCGGCCGAGCGGGCGCTGTTGCGGTATTGCGCGGTGTCGAGGCCGTGCTTGTGCCCGGCGTCGTCGATGTTCATGGGGTGAATCAGTAAAAAGGCTGGGTCATGACGCAGGCGCAGGTTTTCGGCGTCGGCGAACAGGTGTGAATCGGGGTAGTGATCGGTCCAGTAGAAGTGACCGTGCTGGATCGGCAGGTCGGGGGCGTCGGTGTGACGATCCCGTGCCGCCACGAACGGCGAACGGTTATACAGCTCGCTGACCCAGTGGTAGGCCGCCGCGGCTGTCGTCAGGCCGGCATCGCGGGCGTAGTGATAAATGCTGCGCTGGTTGGACAGGCGCGAGACGTTGTTGTGGACAATGCCGCTCTCGATGGGCGCAACGCCGGTGAGTATGCATTCGTACAGGGGGCGGGACAGGGCCGGCAGTTCGCACTCCAGTTTGTAGAGCGCCGCGCGTCCTGCGCCGACATAAGCCTGCAGGTGCCCCATGGCGTGGCGCGCGACCTCGTAGTTGAGGCCGTCGAGCACGACAAGGATGACGTTGTGCTTCATAGGGGCGATGACTCCGTAAAACAGATATTCGGAATTCACTCGGTCCACTGTGGGAGCGAGCCTGCTCGCGATGGCGGCTGAACATTCGACATGGATGCTGAATGACACACCGCAATCGCGAGCAGGCTCGCTCCCACAGGGATCTCCATTAGCCCGTCAGATGGCGGGCTGCAGGATTACTTCATTTCGACGATGACTTCTTCGTTCCACTTCTGCGGCAGGGCCTTGGAGGTCTTCTCCCATGCATCCGCGTCTTTGATCGGCGTGACATTTTTGTACTGCTCGTTAGGCAGCAGCTTGGCCTGCACGTCTGCCGGCAGCTTGATGTGCTCGGCGCGGATCGGACGGGCGTTGCCTTTCGCCAGGTTGATCTGACCGGCATCGCTGAAGATGTATTCGCGGGTCAGCTTGGCGGCGTTCGGGTTCTTCGCGTATTTGTTGATGATGGTGGTGTAACCGGAAATCACCGAGCCATCGGAAGGGATCAGCACCACGTAGTCATCCGGGTTGGCCATCTTGGCCTTGTAGCTCAGGCCGTTGAAATCCCAGACCACGCCGACTTCGATTTCACCCTTTTCCATCGTGGCGATGGTCGGGTTGGCCATGGACAGGCGGCCCTGCTTGGCAATGTCGGCAAACAACAGCAGTGCTGGTTGCAGGTTCTTCTCGTCGCCACCGTTGGCCAGCGCAGCGGCCAGTACACCGTTGGCCGCCTGGGCCGCGGTGCTCACGTCACCGATGGACACCTTGTATTTACCGGTTTTCAGATCAGCCCATTTGGTAGGCGCATCGGAACCGTGCAACAGCTTTTTGTTGACGATGAAGGCGATGGTGCCGGTGTAAGCCAGAGCCCAGTTTCCATCCTTGTCTTTGGCCCACTCTGGAACTTGATCCCAAGTGCTTGGCTTGTAAGGTTGCACCACGCCCTGTTTGACCGCGATCGGGCCGAAAGCGGCGCCGACGTCGCCGATGTCGGCACTGGCGTTGTCTTTTTCAGCGGCGAACTTGGCGATTTCCTGCGCCGAGCTCATGTCGGTGTCGATGTGTTTCAGGCCGTAATTCTTGGCCAGGTCTTCCCAGGTGCCTTTCCAGTTGGCCCAGTCATCGGGCATGCCGACGCTATTGACCGCGCCTTCCGCTTTCGCAGCGGCTTCCAGGGTTTTCAAATCATCAGCGGCCATTGCGGCGGTGCACATGGCAATGGTCGAGCCTAACAGTGATGCCAGGAAAAGCTTTTTCATCCGAAGCTCCTTTGGGCGTTTTCAACGCTGCGATTGCGGTTGTGTTGGTCTAGGTCAGCAATACCTGAGCCAATTTAGGCGCCGCTGATGACATTTTGATGTCGATGATCGGTCTGCCACTATTTTTCAAACAGTACAGCTCAGGCTTCGGACTAAGCGTAGACCATGGCTAAAGGGCTGATACGAAAGGACTTGGCCGTGATTTTGCACGTGTCTGACTCAACCGTTCGGCGGCTTTGTCATCTGCCAGTCACAAGCAGTGCCTAGGCTTGCAGGGAGTTGATGGAGCCGGTTTGAGTGACGGTTCCGCCCCGAAACAGTGCTGGTCTAGTCCAGATAGGTAACGTTGATGCGCATCGAGACCACCAAAGCGGTGACAGCCATCGGTCAGGTTCTGCAGGAACAGCTCGACCACGGCCTGTTGGCGTCCGGGAGCAAGCTGCCGTCCGAGCGCAAACTCAGTGAGTTGTTCGGGACCACGCGAATCACCGTGCGTGAAGCATTGTTGCAGTTGGAGGCCCAAGGGCAGATTTATCGCGAGGAGCGCCGTGGCTGGTTCGTCTCGCCGCCGCGCCTGGCTTACAACCTGATGCAGCGCAGTCACTTTCACGCGATGGTCAGCGCCCAGGGGCGTGTGCCGTCCACAGAGGTGATATCGGCGCGCTTGCAGCCGGCGTCGGCGGCGGTGTGTGCGTGGTTGCAGTTGCCGGCGTTGTCGAGCGTGATCCAGATCTGCCGGGCGCGGCGTATCGATGAGCGGCTGGTGTTGTACGTGGAGCACTACCTCAATCCGCAGTATTTTCCGGGGATTCTGGAGTTTGATTTGAATCAGTCGATTACCGAGCTGTACGCCAGGCATTACGACTTGCACTACGGGCGGGTACGTTTCGAGATCGTGCCGACGGCGTTGTCGGTGGATGCGGCGGCGGCGTTACGGGTGTCGGTGGGAAGTCCGGGGCTGCGGATTGCCCGGGTCAATTATGACCAGCATGAGCGGCTGATCGACTGTGACCTGGAGTTCTGGCGGCATGACGCGATTCATGTCGGTGTTGATGTGGTTTGACGGGCGTGGTTTGTCTGCACGACCGTGTCGACTCCCATCGCGGGCAAGCCCGCTCCCACAAGGATATGCGTTTGTAGATATAGCACCGTCCCCCGTGGGAGCGGGCTTGCCCGCGATGGCTACAGAACAGCCACTTCAGATATCAAGCGGACACATCCTTCTGCGGCCCACCACCCGCCGTGATCACCTGCACACTCATCCGCGGTGTCGCCAGATCCATTCCCGCTTCATCCAGATGCCGCTTCAGCGACAAATTGAACGCCCGTGAAACTTCCCACTGCTTGATCGGCGCGGTCTTGAACCGGGCGCGAAGAATCGCGTTGCCGGACTCGAAACTCTCGACACCCTGAATCTCCAGTGGCGACCAGATGTTGCGGCGTTGCAGCGGGTCGGTGCGCATCTTCTGCCCGACTTCGCGCATCAGTTTGATCGCCTCGTCGATGTCCATGCTGGAGGGCACCGCGACCCGGAAGATCGCGTAGCCGAATTCCCGCGAATAGTTCTTGATGCTTTTGATTTCGCTGAACGGAATGGTATGGACGATGCCGTCGATGTCCCGCAGCCGCACGGTGCGGATGGTCAGGCCTTCGACGGTACCCAGGTGGCCGCCGACGTCCACGTAGTCGTCGATCGCCAAGGAGTCTTCGATGATGATGAACAGGCCAGTGATCAAGTCCGCGACCAGCGACTGCGCACCGAAACCGATGGCCAGGCCGATCACACCGGCACCGGCCAGCAGTGGCGTGACGTTCATGCCCATGTTCGCCAGCGCGACGATCAGCGCGATGATGAAAATCGCCACGAACAGTACGTTGCGGATCAGCGGCATCATGGTTTGTGCGCGCGCGTTGGCCAGGCCTTTGCGTGAGCGGGTGAGGGCGTGGTGCACGGCTGTATCACTGAGGATCCAGATCAGCCAGGCAAAGATCAGCGTGCCGGCGAGGCTGAACAGTTTGACGCTGACTTCATGGCCTTCGCCCTCGGTGAAGCCGATCAGCGACATGCCCCAGACGCGCAGGCCCAGCTCGATGAACGCTAGCCACACCACGAGATGGGCGAGGGTGTAGAAGAAGCTTTTCAGGCGCTCCGAATACAGCGCATGGCGTTTCACCCCGCGTTGCGGTTTCAGCGAATGGCGCCGTACCAGGCCGTTGATGACCATGCACAACACTAGCAGCACGGTGCAGATCAGCGACTGACGCAATGCGGTGCTGGTGTCGCCGGCCGAGACAAACGTAGCGAACAGCGAGATGGCCACCAACACCAGGGCCGGCACGTACCAGAAGGTGCCGAGAATATCGATGGTGTCGCTCAGTGCGCGGCGGGTCAGGCGTCGGGACAACGGCTGGTTGCGGATCAGGTGCGCGATGGGTCGACGAAAACGCAGGATGAACAGCCCGGTGGACAGCGCTGCCAGGATGTTGGCCACGGTGGCCGCGGTATGAGCCAGGTGAGCGCCGAGGCTGGTGACCAGGCGCGGATCGCTCAGCGCTTCACCGAAGGCCGCGAAACTGCCGATCAGCCACAACGGCCGAAACGCTTGATGCCGCAGAATGTACAAGGCGCGATGGCGGTGCGGGCCGTCGAGCACGGAGAAAGCGATGACACAGATGGCCGAGAAACAGGTGCCGACCACCAGTGCATACGCCAGCACCATAGCCAGGCTTTTGCCCAGAGACGAGGGCAGGGCGTAGCTCATGTAGACCGTGATGACCAAGGCAATCAGCCACGGCCCGAGTTTGCGCAGGGCGAAGCGCAACATGTCCAGGGCCTTGGGGTGTTGCGGCAGTTCTTCGGTCAGGCCGAAGCGCATGCGCACCCGGTGACCGACCCAGATCAGTGCGGCAGCCAGCAGGCTCCAGACCATCAGGATCATGGCGAAAGCGAAGATGATTGGTAGCCATTCATTGGCTGGCAGCATCAAGGCCATCAGCTCATCCTCGGCCAGGCCAAACTCCTCGGACCAACGCGTGAGCGGGCTGTCGGCCCCGGAAAACTGCTTTTCGAACGAGGCCAGCGTGCCGCCGATCAGGCCGAGAACGCCTTCCTCGGCAGCCGGCTGGGCTTTCTTGGTGACATCGCGCAGTTTCTTCAGGTCGGCCAGCAACTTTGTGCGTTGCTGATCGTTCTCCAGCGACTTGATGACTTCGTCCAGCGATTGTCCCAGCGGGGCCTGTGCCTCTGGCTGGGCCTTGGTTGAGCCACTGAGCAGGCTCGGCAAGCCAACCGCCTGGGCAGGTGCCATCGGCAGCAGCGTCATCAGGCAGACAAGGAAAAAACACGGCAGGGCGAAAAGACGAGCGAGCACTAGGCAGTCAACCTCGGGATGAACGGATCGACCGAGTGTACGAGCCCGTCAAAATCAATGCGAGTCAGGGGGAGGATTTATTCGTTGAGTTTGGCGAGGATCTTGAACACCACAGTGGCGAGGATCGTCAGCATGCCGATCCACATGGCGAATACGCCGGCGTTTTTATCGCGAAAGTTGAAGCCGATTGCCAACAGGATCATCCCGGCAAGGATGGGGATCAGCATGGCGTGAAACGAAGACAACGTGATCATGGGTGACTGCCTTGTCGTGCAAGATAATTTAAGTGTAGGAGCTTGTAGGAGCTGTCGAGTGAAACGAGGCTGCGATCTTTTGATCTTGATGTTAAAAAACAAAGTCAAAAGATCGCAGCCTCGTTTCACTCGACAGCTCCTACAGGCTCCTACTGGGTTACGGCAGCTCTTGGCAGGCGTAGAACGCGCTCAGCACTTTGACCAGGTGCGCCAGGTCGTGGCTGCCGCACAGTTCGCGGATCGAGTGCATGGCGAACGTCGGCAGGCCGATGTCCACAGTGCGTACGCCCAGGTGGCTGGCGGTGATCGGGCCGATGGTCGAGCCGCAGCCCATATCGCTGCGCACCACGAAGCTCTGCACCGGCACTTCTTCGGCCATGCACAGATGGCGGAAGAACCCGGCGGTTTCGCTGTTGGTGGCATAGCGCTGGTTGCTGTTGACCTTGATCACTGGGCCGGCGTTGAGTTTCGGGCCGTGGTTGGCGTCGTGCTTGTCGGCGTAGTTGGGGTGCACGCCGTGGGCATTGTCGGCCGAGACCAGCAGGGATTTCTGAATGGTGCGTACGAACTCGTCACCTTCGGGCAGCAGGCGACGCAGGGTTTGCTCGAGCATCGGGCCATCGGCACCGCACGCCGAGCAGGAGCCGACTTCTTCGTGATCGTTGCACACCAGTACGCAGGTTTCATCGGTCTCGGCGGTCAGCAAGGCTTGCAGGCCGGCATAGCACGACAGCAGGTTGTCCAGGCGCGCGCCGGCGATAAAGTCGCCATGCAGGCCGATGACGGCTGCGCTTTGGGTGTCGTAGAAGCTCAGCTCGTAGTCGAGCACCACGTCGGCATTCAAACCGTGCTCCAGCGCAAGCTGATTGGTCAGCACTGCGCGGAAGTCCACCCGCTCGTCACCGGCAAATTGCGCGAGGATCGGCGGCAGTTCGTTCTGTGCGTTGATCGCCCAGCCCATGTTGGCTTCACGATTGAGGTGGATCGCCAGGTTCGGGATCGTGGCGATCGGCGCCTTGAAATCGATCAGCTGGCTTTCAACCTTGCCGTCGCGGCGGAACGTCACGCGGCCAGCCAGGGACAGGTCGCGGTCAAACCACGGCGCCAGCAGCGCACCGCCATAGACTTCGACACCCAGCTGCCAGAAACCCTGGCGCTGCAGCTCCGGCTGAGGTTTGACCCGCAGGCATGGACTGTCGGTGTGGGCGCCCACCAGGCGAATTCCGCCATGCAGGGGCGAATGGCGTCCCATCTTGAACGCGACGATCGAGGAGTCGTTACGGGTGACGTAATAACGACCGTTGGCTTCGGTGGTCCACGGTTCACGCTCGTCCAGACGCACAAAACCCGCCGCTTCCAAGCGCTGGGCGAGGCTGGCGGTGGCGTGGAACGGGGTAGGGGAGGCCTTGAGGAAGTCGATCAGGCCTTGGTTCAACTCTTCGCGCATAAGAAGCTCCAGACAGCAGTGGCGCAAGTTTACCGTATTGAAAGCGCAAAGTGCGGCGACGCAGAACTTGTGGGAGCGGGCTTGCCCGCTCCCACAGGGTTATTGCTTGTGCTTAAAACGGTGCCGGGCACTCGAAGCGCAAGCGTTCACCGGTCTGGGGATGGGTGAAGCTGAGCATGCTGGCGTGCAGGCACAGTCTTGGCCAGGCAGCCAGGGCTTGTTCGTGGGCATAGAGGCCGTCGCCGAGCAGCGGGTGACCGATGGAGAGCATGTGCACGCGCAACTGGTGCGACCGGCCGGTGATCGGCGTCAACTCGACGCGGCACCAGTCGCCACAACGCTCCAGAACGCGCCAGAACGTCAGGGCGTGTTTGCCGAACTCGTGGTCGACGACATGGCGGGGCTTGGTCGGCGGATCGTAGCGCAAGGGCAGGTCGATGCTGCCGCTGTCCAGTTCCGGCTGGCCCCAGCACAGGGCGGTGTAGGCCTTTTCGGTTTCGCGGTCGTGAAACTGCCGAGACAGCTCGCGATGAGTGTCCGGGTCACGGGCCAACAAAATGATGCCCGACGTTTCCCAGTCCAGGCGATGGACGATTCGTGCTTCCGGGTAGCCGTTTTCTTGCAGGCGGGTAATCAGGCAGTCCTTGTTGTCATCGGCCCGGCCAGGGACAGAGAGCAACAGGGTCGGTTTATCCACCACCAGTACGGCGGTGTCCTGATGGATGATGCGAATGTTGGACAACGGCATTAAAACAGCCTCGTAACAAACGCCAACGGCGACTCAGGCCCCTTCTTGTCACAGAAGGGCCCTGAGCCGCCGTGGCTCCCGCTGGATCGACTAGCGATCAGGCAGGGTGATATTGAGTTCCAGGATCGAGCAGCTGCCCTGGTTTTCCAGAGCGACGTGCACGTCATCGGACCCGATATTGACGTACTTGCGGATCACTTCCACCAGTTCCTTCTGCAAGGCTGGCAGGTAGTCCGGCGTACTGCGTTGGCCGCGTTCATGCGCCACGATGATCTGTAGACGCTCTTTCGCTACCGACGCGGTGCTGACCTTTTTGCTGGCACGAAAGAAGTCAAAAAGATTCATTATCTACCTCCAAACAGGCGCTCGAAGAAGCCCTTCTTCGTCACATCGAGGAAACGATGCTCCACGGTTTTGCCCAGCAGACGATCGACCGCATCGCTGTACGCCTGACCGGCGTCGCTCTGGTCGTCGAGAATCACGGGCACGCCCGAGTTGGAAGCTTTGAGTACCGCTTGGGACTCCGGAATGACACCCAGCAGGGCGACCGCCAGGATTTCCTTGACGTCCTCGACGCCCAGCATTTCGCCATCGCTGACGCGTTGCGGGTTGTAGCGGGTCAGCAGCAAGTGTTCCTTGATCGGCTCTTCGCCGTTTTCGGCGCGACGGGATTTGCTGGCCAGCAGGCCCAGCATGCGGTCCGAGTCACGTACCGAGGACACTTCCGGGTTGGTCACGATAATCGCTTCATCAGCGAAGTACATGGCCAAGTGGGCGCCTTTCTCGATACCGGCCGGGGAGTCGCAGACCACGTATTCGAAGTCTTCCTTGAGCGCCATCAGGACTTTTTCCACGCCTTCGACGGTCAGCGCGTCTTTGTCGCGAGTCTGACTGGCGGCCAGCACGTAGAGGTTTTCCAGGCGTTTGTCTTTGATCAGGGCTTGCTGCAGGTTGGCTTCGCCGTTGACCACGTTGACGAAGTCATACACCACGCGACGCTCGCAACCCATGATCAGGTCGAGGTTACGCAGACCGACGTCGAAGTCGACGATAACTGTTTTGTGACCGCGCAGAGCGAGGCCGGTACCGATAGCGGCGCTGGTGGTGGTCTTACCCACACCACCCTTGCCGGATGTAACCACTAGAATCTTGGCCAAGGTGTTTCACCCCTAAGGAAAAAGGACATTTAGCCCCTGAAAAACATCTCTTGAAAAACTACTGCAGTCGGACAGCCTTGGCTGGAATCCGGTCCAGAACAGCGATAAACACTGCTTTTGGCCTTTTTCCTACTTCGTTTGAGCCGTTTTCGCTACGTTTTAGAGATGCTTGGAAAATGCGGCAGTATCCGTTAAAGCCGAATGATGTTCAACACATCGCCTGACAGGCTGACTTGCACGCCCGAACCCCATAAAGGGTCGCGGCGCAAATCTTCGGAAACCTTGTAGTGCCCGGCGATGGAGACCAGTTCAGCGCTCATTTGCTGACAGAAAATCCTGGCCTTGGTGTCACCTTTGACTCCGGCCAACACGCGACCGCGCATCGGGCCGTATACATGGATGTTGCCATCGGCGAGAAGTTCCGCACCCGGGCTGACCGACGAAATCACCACCAGATCGCAGCCCTGGGCATAAATCTGCTGGCCACCACGTACTGGCGACGTGATGACTTTTGTCGGTTTGATCGTCGGCTCAGGCGGCTTTTCCGGTTTTTTCTTCACCTGGCCTTCCAGTGGGTCCAGTGGACGCTCACGGGCTCCGGACGGCGGCAGCACCGGCAAATCGACGGCAATGGCGGCCGCGATGTCCTCGATGCGGCTGGCGCGGATCGCCAGGGTGCGCAGGCCATGCTGACGGCAAACGCGCATCAGCCCCGGCAGATCGACCGCGCCTTCGCTGGCCGGGAGTTTGTCCAGGGCCAGCACCAACGGCGCGTTGCTGAAGAAATTCGGCGCTTGCGCAACCTTGGCGGCCAGTTGCCGATCAAGGTTCTCGAGATCGTTGCGGGCCAGTTCCAGCACCGTAATGGCGAGCATGCTGCCCTTCAGCTGGAACACGGGATCTTGGTCTAGCGGTTCGGTTTGGCTCATGGTCGGCATACAACGGCTTGTCACTAAAAGTGCCGAGACTTATAACGAGAACGCCCGCAAGCCGCAAGCCGGGTCGAACGATGTAGAATGCGCGGCCATTGTCTTTCCGGAACCTTTAATGGATCGCCCGCGTTTTCGAAAAACATTTCTTATGCCGCGTTTCTGGCCGCTGTGGTGTGGCTTGGGGCTGTTGTGGCTGATTGATCAGTTGCCGTATCCGGTATTGTTATTTATCGGTCGCCTTCTCGGTGCATTGATGTATCGGGTGGCGGGCGACCGACGGCGCATTGCCAAACGCAATCTGGAGCTGTGTTTTCCTGAAAAGTCCGCTGCCGAGCGCAAGCGCCTGCTCAAGGAAAACTTTGCCTCCACCGGCATCGCCTTCTTTGAGATGGCCATGAGCTGGTGGTGGTCGCGCCAGCGTCTGGCGAAGCTGGCCCATGTCGAAGGGCTGGAGCATCTGACAAAGGCACACAGTGAAGGCAAGGGCGTGATCCTGATGGCGGTGCATTTCACCACGCTGGAAATCGGCGCGGCGCTGCTGGGGCAGCAGCACACCATCGACGGCATGTACCGCGAACACAAGAATCCGCTGTTCGACTACATCCAGCGCCGTGGCCGCGAGCGCCACAACCTTGATTCGCTGGCGGTGGAACGCGACGACGTGCGTGGCATGCTCAAGCTGCTGCGGTCGGGTCGGGCGATCTGGTACGCACCGGACCAGGACTATGGCGCCAAGCAAAGCATTTTCGTACCGTTCTTCGGGATCCAGGCGGCGACCGTCACCGCCACCAGCAAATTTGCGCGATTGGGCAAGGCACTTGTCGTGCCGTTCACCCAGCGCCGCCTGGCCGATGGCAGCGGTTATCGACTGGTGATCCATGCACCGCTCGAAGGGTTTCCCGGCGAGACCGAAGAGGCCGATTGCATTCGTATCAACCAGTGGGTCGAAGGTGCGTTGCGCGAATGTCCGGAGCAATATCTCTGGGCCCATCGGCGCTTCAAGAGCCGTCCGCCGGGCGAACCGAAGCTGTATAAAAAACGCGGTTGAGTCACCGATTCCTTTAAGCGCCATGGAGTGTTGCGATGAGTCCTGCTGAACCGGTTACAGGGTTGATTCTTTCCGGCGGTGGGGCTCGGGCGGCTTATCAGGTGGGCGTGCTGGCGGCGATTGCCGAGATACTGCCGATGGGTGCGGCGAATCCGTTTCCGGTGATCGTCGGCACCTCGGCCGGGGCGATCAATGCGGTCAGCCTGGCCAGCGGGGCGATGGATTTTCGGGGGGCGATCGAGCGCCTGACCGCTTTCTGGCAGGGCTTTCGCAGTCATCTGGTGCTGCGCAGTGACTGGCCCGGCGTGATCAGCCAGGCCACCCGGTTTGTCAGCCACAGTTTGCTGGGGCTCGGGGCGCCGGTGCCGGTGGCGTTGCTCAACAGTTCGCCGCTGCGTCGTTTGCTCAACGACAAACTGCACATGAGCGGCATCGCCGAGTCCATCGCGCAAAAGCAGTTGCACGCGGTCGCAGTCACGGCGTTCGGTTACGAGTCCGGACAGGCCGTCACGTTCTATCAGGGCGGCGGGACCATCGACGCCTGGTTGCGTCATCGGCGCATCGGCATTCCAACCCAACTCAGCGTCGAACACTTGCTGGCCAGCTCAGCGATTCCGCTGTTGTTCGCGCCAGTAAAAATCGGCGAAGAGTATTTCGGCGATGGTGCGGTTCGCCAATCCGCACCGATCAGTCCAGCGCTGCACCTGGGCGCGAGCCGAGTGCTGGTGGTGGGCGTCAGCGGCAACCCTCGCGGTGTTGACCCGCAGCAGCCGCTGCAACGGGCTTACACGGGACAGCAGCCGTCCCTGGCGCAAATCGGTGCGCACATGCTCAACAGTACGTTCATTGACAGCCTGGAAAGTGACATCGAGTTGCTGCAGCGTCTGAATCAGTTCAGTCACCTGATGCCCGATGGCACGCCGACCCGTGCGTTGGGTGTAGCGCCGGTGGATGTGTTGGTGATTTCGCCGAGTCAGCCAATCGACGAGATTGCAGCGCGGCATCGGCAGGAGCTGCCGGCGGCGTTACGTCTGTTTCTGCGCGGTCCGGGGGCAACCAAGACCAGCGGGGCGGGGGTGTTGAGTTATTTGCTGTTCGAGGCGGGGTATTGCAGCGAATTGATCGACCTGGGGCGCCGGGATGCGTTGGCCAAGCGCGAGGAGCTGTGCCGGTTTCTCGGGTTGGCGGAGCCTGTGGTTTCGGCTTGAGATTGGCGGTGCGGCTATCGCGAGCAAGCTCGCTCCCACAGGTTTGGTGTCGTTCTCCGATGATGGGTCGACACAAAACCTGTGGGAGCGAGGCTTGCCCGCGATGGCGTCCTTGCGGACGCAGCCGGATCAGAAGTGGAACTTCACCAGGAAGCTCGTCACGTTCTGATTGGTGGTGAATGCACGGCTATCGTCGATCCCGTACTTGTCTTTCCAGTAGTCGTACTCAACACCGACATACAACTGCTTCGCACCGAAATTCAGCGCTTTGCCCAAGTCGTATTTGACCTGTGGGTTGAAGTGCAGGTTGGCGTGGTATTCGCCTTTGTTATTGACGTCGTTGTCCACCACCCAGTCCATGTAACCATCGATCAGGATGCTCGAATCGCCGACCGGAATGGTGTAGGACCACACGGGCGTGACCTGCCAGACGTTGTCGCCCGGGCGCGAACCGTCGGTGTGGCGCTGGTAGAAGTTCAGCTGGAAGTAGTCGAACCCGGGAATCGCCAGGTCGAAACCTGGGCCGATCAGGTAAGACTCGACATCGCCTTCACCGAACTCGTACGTCATGGCCAGCAATACGTCTTTGATCGGGCCGAATTCGATCTTCTGGTCGAGTACTTTACCCAGGGAAATACGTGGCTGGAATTCACCGTAGTAGGTATTCGAGCCGACGTTGTGGTCCGCGGCACCGTTGTAGAAGATCTTGTCGACGAAGAAGAAGTTATCCCCGTATTTCCACGCGTCGGCATGCTCGAAGGTGACGGTTTGCTGAATGGCCGGGTTGACCTTGAAGTCCTTGCCATACAAGTAGGTCAGGCTGTTGTTCTGCCATTGCAGCAAGCCGCCGGCCATTGCCTGGCCCCCGGCCAGTAACGAGCCCGCGAGCATCAGGCTGGTGCACGTACGTTTCATTCGGTTGCTCCCAAAAAGTAGGTGGTTCCACGTTATTTTTCTAAGGTCGGCGCTCTGGTGTGGCGCCTTTTTCTGTCGCTGTAAAAAATTATCCATACGGTCAGCTTTAGTGCTGTTAGCAAGAGCTGCGCCAAGGCTTTCAATAAGCAAAAAAACTCCCGCTCGGCTGCTCAGGAACAGTCGATTGAGAGGGTTTTGGAGGGCCTTGGTACCGTCCAGAGCCGGGATAAGTTGGCGTTCTGGTCAGGAATTAAATCCGGGCTTTTTTTTAACGCGGATTCAGGCGGCCGCGGAGAATACTGACTCCTTGGCCAGGTCTCAAGTGCCCCGCAACAGCGCACCGACGACAGGTTTGGCGCACGGTAGCGGGCCATCTTAAAAGTGCACCTTCACCAGCAGGCTGGTGGTGTTTTCGCGGGTGCTCAGGTTCGTGCTGTTGTCGACGGCAATGGCCTGACTGACGACGAGAAGGTCGCCGCCCAGCAAGATGTTTGTCTGTGTCCGAATCATCTGTTGCTTCCTCTTGTTTTTATTGTTTGAGGCGCAGGCAGTCACCCCTGTGGGAGCGAGCAGGCTCGCTGCCACAGGGTTTCGTGTTTTCCGGTTAATGCGGGTGAGCGGCGCAGTCGTTGATGGCCGCGCGTTCTTTGCCACCGAGGATGTTGAACAGCAGGTTCAGCGACAGCGCACTCAAGGTCGCCATGGCGATTCCGCTGTGCGTGATCGGACTCATCCACAACGGCAGGTGGGCGAAGAATTCCGGTCGCACCACCGGAATCAGTCCCATGCCGATGCTCACCGCCACCAGCAACTGGTTGCGACGGTCACCGATGTCGGCTTCCTGAAGGATCTTGATGCCGGTGGCGGCGACCATGCCGAACATCGCAATCGCTGCGCCGCCCAACACCGCTGGCGGAATCGACGCCACCAGAAACGCCGCTTTGGGCAGCAGGCTCAACACCACCAGCAAGCCACCGGCAACGATGGTCACCGAGCGGCAGCGCACGCCGGTCATCTGCACCAGGCCAATGTTCTGCGCGAAAGAGGAGTGGGTGAAGGTGTTGAAGAAACCGGCGAAGAACGAGGCGCCGGCATCGCACAGCAAGCCGCGCCGCAGCATGCGTGGGCAAACTTCCTGGCCGGTGATCTTGCCCAGCGCAAGGAACATCCCGGTGGACTCGACGAAGATGATCACGACCACCAGGCACATGGACAGGATCGGTGCGAGTTCAAATTTTGGCATGCCGAAGTGCAACGGGGTGACGATCTGCAGCCATGGCGCCTGGGCCATGCCACTCAGGTCGACCATGCCGATCAGCCCGCATATCACGTAGCCGAGGCACATGCCGATCAGCACGGAAATGTTGACCCAGAATCCGCGCATGAAGCGGTGTACCAACAAAATGGTGGCCAGCACCAACGCGGCAATGGCCAGGTAAACCGGTGAGCCGAATTGAGCCGCGCCAGCGCCGCCACCGGCCCAGTTAACGGCCACGGGGAACAGCGACAAACCGATCGAGGTGATCACGGTGCCCGTCACCAGGGGCGGGAAGAAACGCACGACTTTGGACATGAAGGGCGCGATGATCATGCCGAAGAAACCGGCGGCGATGGTCGCTCCGAAGATCCCTTGCAGACCGATGCCCGGCATGCCGGCCATGGCAACCATGCTGCCCACCGCGGCGAAACTGGCGCCCATCATCACCGGCATGCGAATGCCCATCGGGCCGATGCCCAGCGACTGCACGATGGTGGCGATCCCGGCTACCAGCAGGTCGGCGTTGATCAGGAAGGCGATTTCTTCACGGTTCAGGCCGGCGGCCTGTCCGATGATCAGAGGCACTGCGATGGCGCCGCCGTACATCAGCAGAACGTGTTGCAGGCCAACCAGAATCAGTTGCAAAAGGGGCAATCGCTGAATAGCGGGTGCGTCGGGGATGCGCGCTTCGGATAGCTCGGACATGCAACACCTCGGATCTTTTTATTCTTGTGATTTGTGCATCAGGTAGACCGCAGCGCGGCCAATCGCGGGCAAGCCCGCTCCCACAGGGATCACCTGAATCCTGTGTGAGCTGGCTTGCCTGCGATGCTTTTCAACGGTTAGTTGGTTGAAGCTCCCTGAACAATCCACGCACCGATGAGGTCACGTTCCTGCTGGGTCATCTGGGTGATGTTGCCCAGTGGCATGATCTGGCTGGTAACGGCTTGCGCCTGGATGCGTGCTGCGTTCTGGCGGATCTGCTCGGGGGTGTCGAACATCACGCCGGCCGGTGCGGCACTGAACAGCGGGCTGGTCGGTTTGGCCGAGTGGCATACCGCGCAACGTTCCTGAATCACGCTGTGCACCTTGTCGAACGCAGGACCCTGGTTCGACGCCTGGGCCGGTGCGGCAGCCGGAGCTGCAGGTTTCGCGGCTTCAGGTTTGGCACCACCACCGAGGGCGGTTTCCGGCAGCGGCTGGTACTCGATGGTGCCAGGCGCCTTGGCCACTTCAGGAGCGCTGGACATCGGCGCCGGGCCTGTCACGTAAGCCAGGCAGATCATGCCGACCGCTGCCACCGGCAACGTCCAGGCAAACTTGTGGCTGTCATGACGGGTGTTGAAGTAGTGACGCACCAACACCGCCAGCACCGCGATCCCGGCCAGGATCAGCCAGTTGTATTGGCTGCCGTAAGTGCTCGGGAAGTGGTTGCTGATCATGATGAACAGCACGGGCAAGGTGAAGTAGTTGTTGTGCCGCGAACGCAACAGGCCTTTGGCCGGCAGCGCCGGATCGGGCGTGCGGTTCTCGGCAATCGCTGCCACCAGTGCGCGTTGCGCCGGCATGATGATCCGGAACACGTTGCCGACCATGATGGTGCCGATGATCGCGCCGACGTGCAGATAAGCACCACGACCGCTGAACACTTTGCTGAAGCCGTAAGCGGCGCCAATGATCAGCACGAACAGGATTGCACCGAGCAGGGCAGGGCGTTTGCCCAGGGCCGAGTCGCAGAGGAAGGAGTAGCTGAACCAGCCGATGAACAGCGAGCCAATACCAATGGCCACGCCTTCAGGACCGCTCAGGGTGCTGCCGGGTGCCAGCAGGTATAGCGTCGGGTTGGAGTAGAACACCACACACAGCAGCGCGATGCCTGACATCCAGGTGAAGTAGGCTTCCCATTTGAACCAGTGCAGGTTGTCCGGCATGGTCGGTGGGGCCAGTTTGTATTTTTCCAGGTGATAGATACCGCCGCCGTGGATCGCCCACAAATCACCGGCCAGACCGCTTTTCGGGTTGACCCGATTGAGGTTGTTTTCCAGCCAGACGAAATAGAACGACGCACCGATCCAGGCCACGCCAGTAATCATGTGAACCCAGCGCACGCTCAGGTTCAGCCATTCCAACAGATGTGCTTCCACAGTCTTTACCTCTCGCCCGTCACTCTGTTGTCGAGTGTTCGGACCTTCTCTTATTGGTGGGGGGCAAGGATCAAACGCTCATCCTCTTTGAAAAAATGCTCATCGCAGTTATTGCCTGTGCCACTGCGATCAACCACCAGGAAGTCATCCCGCTTTTCGATCGTCAGCACCGGATGGTGCCAAACGCCGCGATGGTAATTAATGCCCTGCCTGCCGTTGGTGACGAAGGCGCGGACCAAGCCTGATACAGGTTCATCGCCAAGTGGCGCGACCACGATCAGAAAGGGGTTGCCGAGCAGCGGAATGAAGGCCTGGCTGCCCAGCGGGTGACGCTCCAGCATGCTGACGGTCAGCGGCATGTCCTGCGCGTCGGCGCGGAAGATGCTGATGATCGCCTTATCGTCTGGCGTGGCGGTTTCCACCGTCGCCAGTTTGTGAAAGCGCATGGTCGAACCGTTGTTGATCATGAAGTGATCGCTGCCGTCGGTTTCGATCACGTCACCGAAAGGGGCGAAGGCTTCTTTGGTCAGCGGTTCAATCGTCAGTGTGCGCATGCTGGTCTTCTTTTCCAAATTCGTTTTCGGTTCACATCGCTCGCGCGTCTTGCGCGATCCCTGTAGGAGCTGCCGCAGGCTGCGATCTTTTGCTTTTGAAGATCAAAAGATCGCAGGCTTCGCCAGCTCCTACAGGGGTTGGCGTTCGGTCGTTATTTAGCGACCTTGCCCAATACACGCAGGCGACTCACACCACCGTCCGGGAACACGTTCAGGCGGATGTGGGTGATCGGGCCCAGGGCTTTGATCTGCTCGGCGAAGGTGTGTTCGGCGTGCATTTCCAGTTTCTGCGCCGGCAGCAATTCGCGCCAGAACAGCGATTGGGTTTCGATCTGGCTGTCGGTGCCGCCCTTCACGAACGCGCCCTGGATCGAGCAGGTGTCCGGGTAGTTGCCTTTGAAGTGCAAGGTGTCGACGATGACTTTTTCGATCTCGCCGGCATGACCCAGTGCGACGATCACCCAGTCATTGCCCGGGGTGCGACGACGTGCAGTTTCCCAGCCGTCGCCCATGTTGATGCCACGGCCCGGGTTGAGGATGTTGCTCATGCGACCGAAGTGTTCGTCGGAGCAGGCGAGGGCGCGGCCACCGTTGAGGGCAGCGGCGAGGTCGACTTGTTCGTTGTCGCCGACAGAAGACCAGTCGCGGAACGGAATGCCGTAGACACGCAGACGGGCCACGCCACCATCCGGGTAGATGTTGAAGCGCAAGTGGCTGAAGGCCTGGTCATTGCTGATTTCGTGGTAGTGGTGGCTGTTGCCTTGCAGCTCGACAGCGGAAAGCACTTCAGTCCACTGGGTGTTGTCGTCCGGTTCGCCCGAGGCCAGGAAGCACGCTTCCAGGGAGGCCGACGGCGGGAAGTTGCCGGTGAAGAATGAAGTGTCGATGTCCACGCCTTTGATCGAACCTGGTACGCCCAGGCGGATCACGGCGCTGTCGTAGCCTTCAAAGCGCTTGCGGCGCGATTCCCAGCCGTCCATCCACTTGCCGTTGTCATCGAACACGCCTTCTTTCCACACAGCCGGAGTCGGCTGGAACAGGCGGTTGGCATCAGCGAACCAGTCATCGGTGACCGAAATGATTTTGGTGCCCAGGCGGGCGTCGGCCAGGTTGACGAACTTCTCGAAAGGTACGGCGTAAGCTTTCATTCTTCTTGTCTGCCTTTAATAAGTTGGCTTGGGATGCTTGCGAGGCCCTGGGTGTTTCTTCGCGTTTAAGAACACTCGGACCAGGCTCGCTTATAGGGTCAGTAATCGGAACAGGGCGATCTTGTTGATCTCAGCCAGCGCACATTTGAATTCGGTATCTGCCGAGTTGTGAATGCGCGTTTCGAACGCCGCGAGGATCTGATGCCGGTTGCTGCCTTTTACCGCCATGATGAAGGGAAACTTGAACTTGGCCTTGTAGGCGTCGTTCAGCTCGGTGAAGCGAGAAAACTCTTCGGCCGTGCATTGGTGAATACCGGCGCCGGCCTGTTCATTGGTGCTGGCTTCGGTCAGTTGGCCCTGGACGGCGGCTTTGCCGGCCAGGTCCGGGTGAGCGTTGATCAGGGCCAGTTGGCTTTCGTGATCGGCGCTCAACAGGATGTCGCTCATGCGCTGGTGCAGGGTTTCGATCTCGTCGATCGAGGCGTCCTGGCCCAGGTCGAAAGCCTTTTCGGCCACCCATGGCGAATGTTCGTAGATGTCGGCGAAGGCTTTGACGAACGCGTCGCGGCTCAGGGTCGAGGGTTTCAGTGTTTGAAAGGTGCTCATTGGGCAGCCCCTTGGTACGGGTGGGTTTCGTGCCAGTGGCGCGCGATGTCGACACGGCGGCTGAACCACACCTGTTCATGACTTTTAGCGTATTCGATAAAGCGCTTGAGCGACGCCAGGCGCGCCGGACGGCCGATCAGGCGGCAGTGCAGGCCGATCGACAACATCTTCGGCGCTTCGGCGCCTTCGGCGTACAGCACGTCGAACGCGTCTTTGAGGTATTCAAAGAAATCGTCGCCCTTATTGAAACCCTGGACCTGGGTGAAGCGCATGTCGTTGGTGTCCAGGGTGTACGGGATCACCAGGTGCGGCTTGCCGGTCGGGTTGTTGGGTTCCCAGTAGGGCAGGTCGTCGTCGTAGGTGTCGCAGTCGTAGAGGAAACCGCCTTCTTCCATCACCAGTCGACGAGTGTTCGGACCGGTGCGGCCGGTGTACCAGCCCAGCGGCCGCTCGCCGGTGAGTTCGGTGAGGATGCGGATCGCTTCGAGCATGTGCTCGCGTTCCTGCGCTTCGTCCATGTATTGGTAGTCGATCCAGCGATAGCCGTGGCTGCAGATCTCGTGGCCGGCATCGACCATCGCGCGGATCACCTCCGGGTGGCGCTGGGCGGCCATGGCCACGGCGAAGATGGTCATCGGAATGTCGAATTCCTTGAACAGTTTCAGAATCCGCCAGACGCCGGCACGGCTGCCATACTCGTACAAGGATTCCATGCTCATGTTGCGCGCGCCTTGCAGCGGCTGGGCCGAAACCATTTCCGAGAGGAAGGCTTCAGACTCTTTGTCGCCGTGCAGGATGTTGCGCTCGCCGCCTTCCTCGTAATTGAGTACGAACGACAAGGCGATGCGGGCATTGCCCGGCCAGTGGGGGTGAGGAGGGTTACTGCCGTAACCGATCAGGTCGCGTGGGTAGTCAGCGCTCACTGCAGTCTTCCTTCTTATTCGTGACGACGTGTTCAAGGTCAGGGTGGTGTGGCGGCCTGGCGATGAGATGACAGGCTGGCGTCACAGCGATGGACTGATTGTATACAACTTTATATTCACTTTGTAAGCCTGATTTTTTGCATTTTTGATGAACTGTCATCTTCTCATGCTACTGCAAGAAACTTGCCCAGTTGGTCAGGTAATGGATGGGAGGTCCGCTGAGAGCATGGTTTTGCTTCAGATTCACTTTGAAATCGCCAATGGCGGGACTGGCTGCAAAAATGTCGTTTTTATTGTGTACAATTTTTTTGAAAAGTGTCTTAATCAGTCGCTCGCCGCAACGTTTCGTGCTCCGAATCGGTGCGGTCTCCTTTTCAACTGACTTCGGGAGGCGCGAGGCCTGACTGCTCTTTGCAGACGGGCGCGCAGAATCAATGGGACGTTTGACTACACACGTTTTGGACGCTGCACACGGTTGCCCGGGCAGCTCGATCAAGGTCGAGTTGTACCGCGTTGAAGGCTCGCAGCTGGAATTGGTTGCCAGCGCAATCACCAACAGAGACGGCCGTGTCGATGCACCGTTGCTGCAAGGCGATGACTACCGTTCCGGGGTCTATCAGGTTCAGTTTCATGCGGGCGATTACTACCGCGCCCGTGGCGTTCAGCTCCCGGAGCCGGCGTTCCTGGATGTGGTGGTGCTGCGTTTTGGCATCTCTGCCGAACAGGATCACTACCACGTACCGCTGCTGATTTCGCCGTACAGCTATTCCACGTACCGCGGCAGCTGATCCCCCAAGCAGCTGCCTCAACCTGGAAGCGACTGCGCATATAGCTTCTTTGGTCTTTCGCCCGCTCACACTGCGGGCTTTTTTTTGCCTGTTGGAAAGTCAAAAGATCGCAGCCTCGTTGCACTCGACAGCTCCTACAAGGGCATGCGTCTGCGTGTAGGAGCTGTCGAGTGCAACGAGGCTGCGATCTTTTGCTCTTATCGACTCAACAACGACGCAGCCCCCGCACCACTGAACAACCCGGCACTGACCCGGTTGAACCAGCTCTGGCCCTTGCCACTGCGCAGATACCGAGCCGCACCATGAGCGCCTAGTCCGTAAGCCAATTTGCACAGCAGATCGAGCACGGTCCAGGTCGCAATCATCACCAGCAACTGCGGCAGGAACGGCTGCCCGGCATTCAAAAACTGTGGAAGGAAAGCGGCGAAGAACAGGATGTCTTTCGGGTTGCTCGCGCCTAGCACGAACGCGCGCCCGAACAGTGCGCGAAAGCGTGGCAGTGGCGCAGCCTGGGGCACTTGAGCGCCCACCGATGGCTGGCGCGATTGCTGCCAGCTCTGCCAGGCGAGGTAGAACAGGTACAACGCGCCGACGATTTTCAGGGCGCTGAACAACTGTTCCGACGCCAACAACAGCGCGCCCAGCCCCAACGCCGAAGCACTGAGCAAGCAGATCGAGGCAATCACGCCCCCCAGAAACGCCGGATATGAACGACGCAAGCCGTAATTCAGGCTGTTGCTGATCATCAGCAAGGACAGGGGACCCGGGATCAGGATCACCACCAGCGCAGCGCCACTGAACAGCAGCCAGGTTTCCAGACTCATCACTTTCCTCCATTTGTGCAAAAGCCCCACCCGACGGGGTGAGGCTGTTTTGAATCCTGTTTTTGAATCGTATGCGGCTTACAAGAAAACGAACTTGGCGATGAAGATCGCGCACAGCACCCACAGACTGACGGAAATTTCCTTGTGCTTACCGGTGAACGCCTTGAGCACCACGTAAGTGATAAAGCCCAGTGCGATACCGTCGGCGACCGAGAAGGTCAGCGGCATCATGATCGCGGTGACGATCGCCGGAATGCTGTCCGTCGCTTCGTCCCATTCGATGTGCTTCATGCCGCCCATCATCAGCATCGCCACATAAATCAGCGCACCGGCGGTTGCGTAAGCGGGAATCATGCCAGCCAGCGGTGCGAAAAACATCGCCGCAATAAATAGCACACCTACGGTCACTGCGGTAAGACCAGTCCGACCACCAGCGGCTACACCAGCGGCACTTTCCACGTAGCTGGTGACTGGCGGCACACCGACCATTGCCCCGAAAACACTGGACGCGCTGTCGGCTTTCATGGCGCGGGAGAGGTTTTCGATCCGGCCGTCAGCGTTCACCAGGTTGGCGCGCTGGGCGACGCCCATCAAGGTGCCGGCGGTGTCGAACATGTGCACGAAGAGGAACGCCAGCACCACACTGATCATGCTGACGTTGAACACGCCGGCAATGTTCATGGCCATCCAGGTGGGCGCCAGGCTCGGCGGCGCCGACATGATGCCTTCGTAGTGGACGAGGCCCAGGCCCCAGCCCGCGAGGGTCACAGTGATGATGCTGATGAGGATCGCACCGAAGACTTTGTGGTAGCTGAGCACGGCGATCATCAGAAAGCAGATGGCGGCGAGCAGCGGGCCGGGTTCGCGCAGGGAGCCGAGCTTGATCAAGGTAGCCGGGCTATCGACGACGATGCCGGAGGTTTTCAGGCCGATCAACCCGAGAAACAGACCCACGCCGGCACCCATGGCGAAGCGCAGGCTCACCGGGATGCTGTTGAGCAGCCATTCGCGAATCCGCGAAAAGGTCAGGATCATGAACAACACACCGGAAACGAACACCGCACCGAGGGCGGTTTCCCAGTTGTAGCCCATGGTGCCGACAACGGTGTAGGTGAAGAAAGCGTTCAAGCCCATGCCCGGCGCCAGGCCGACGGGCCAGTTGGCGTACAGGCCCATCAGCAGGCAGCCCAATGCCGCGGCGATGCAAGTCGCGACGAACGCGGCGCCATGATCGATCCCCGCGTCAGCCATGATGTTGGGGTTGACGAAGATGATGTAGGCCATGGTGATGAAGGTTGTCAGACCGGCAATCAGCTCGGTCTTCACCGTGGTGCCATGCAAGGTGAGTTTGAAGATGCGCTCCAGCCAGCCATTGCGTAACGGCGGCGAGAGTTCCAGCGTCGGGGCTTCGGATTTGCGGCTTTCCACAGCGAGTACTCCTCAAGAGTTTTATTGTTATTTCCAGGGCCGGACCCATGAGGGTGGCGGCGGCCCTTTGAGGCACTTGCGAATTTGTTGACCGGTTGGTCAGGAACTCGCACGAAGTGGATTATGCTTTTGTATACAAATAAAGCAAATAATGTTTTTGATCTTGTAGACGAAAAGTTTGGCGATAGGGATATATCGCCTGAAAGGAGGCCTTCGCGAGCAGTTGATGCAAATCCTGCAGGCAGTCAGCTCAGTCCGCGAGCGCTTGGGTTTGCCCCAACGCCAGGTTCACCGCCAACCAACCGTCCACCGCCGCTTCCCCGGTCTCGGCAAACACCCGCTCGAGCAATTTCACCTGCTCGCGTCGCAGCGACTGTTCGAATCGCGCGCCATCCTCGGTCAATTCGAGCAGCCGCTTACGCTTGTCGGTCTCGGACGAGACGCTGTTCACCAGATGCATTTCCACCAACTGACGCAGTGGCATGTTCAGCGCCTGCTTGGTCACTCCGAGCAAGGCCAGCAACTCCTTGACGCTCAGGTTCGGGTAGCGGGCGATAAAAAACACAATGCGTTGGTGCACCCGGCTCAAGCCGCGGCGCTCAAGCATTTCGTCAGCCTTTGCAGTGAACGCCTGGTAGCCGAAGAAAAACGCTTCCATGGCTTGTTGCTGGGCGCCGGGGTTTTTAAGGTCAAGCATGTTGACGTTTCCGTTGGAGTTGTCGTAATTTCGGTCAACCAGTTTGACTCATTTTCCTCAGGCCTCGCTACCGGTGACTCCCATGGCTTTTTCCGAACGTATCTCGCGCCTTAAAAGTTCTTTGATCCGAGAAATCCTCGCCGCCGCCCAGCGCCCGGAAGTGATGTCGTTCGCTGGCGGTTTGCCGGCCGAAGCCATGCTGCCAAAAGTCGAGTGGGCCGACATGCCGCTGTCGATGGGCCAATACGGCATGAGTGAGGGCGAGCCGGCGCTGCGTGAAGCCTTGGCGGCCGAGGCGCGGGCGCTGGGCGTACCGTGCTTAGCGAGTCAGGTCCTGGTGGTCAGCGGATCCCAGCAAACCCTCGATCTGGCGGCCAAGTTGTACATCGATAAAGGCACCGAAATCTTGCTGGAAGCGCCGACCTATCTGGCGGCGTTGCAGATTTTCCAGTTGTTCGGCGCGGACTGCATCACCGTGCCCCTGGAGGCGGATGGCCCTGACCTGGAGCAATTGCGTGCCCGTCTGGAAAAACATCGTCCGGCGTTTATCTATCTGATCCCGACGTTCCAGAATCCGTCGGCGGTGCGCTACAGCGAAGCCAAGCGTGATGCGGTGGCGGCGTTGCTGGATGAATTCGGCGTGACCTTGATCGAAGACGAGCCATACCGTGAGTTGACCTTCGATGGCGGCAGTGCGATGCCGATTGTCAGTCGCCTGAAAAAGAGCAGCTGGATATACACCGGCACGGTGTCGAAGACCCTATTGCCAGGCTTGCGAGTCGGTTACCTGATTGCCAGCCCGGACCTGTTCCCGCACTTGTTGAAACTCAAGCAGTCGGCGGATCTGCACACCAATCGCGTGGGGCAGTGGCAAGCGTTGCAATGGATTGGCACTGAGAAATTCGACCACCATTTGCGCGAGTTGCGAGATTTCTATCGGGTGCGTCGGGATGCTTTCCAGTGTTCGCTGGAAACGCATTTTGCTGATCTGGCGGACTGGAACGTGCCGCAGGGCGGGCTGTTTTTCTGGCTGACGCTCAAACAACCGATGGACACCCGGACATTGCTCAAGCCTGCGCTGGCGGCGGATGTCGCGTTCATGCCGGGCGAACCGTTCTTTCCCGATCCGGACAACAATCCTGGGCACCTGCGGCTCAACTTCAGCCACATCGACCCGGCGCGGCTGGACGAAGGGCTCAGTCGATTGGCAGCGGTGATACGCCAGGCCTACGCGGCGAAAGCGGCATGAGGGGAGGGTAGAAACAAATAAACCGGCCCATGGGCCGGTTTATTTTTGTCTGGGACTTGCGGTGTCTGTGCGGGCCTCATCGCGGGCAAGCCCGCTCCCACAGGGATCAGTGTTGAATATCGATTTCCCACACCCCACAAATCCACTGTGGGAGCGGGCTTGCCCGCGATGGCGTCAGTTCAAACAACCCCAATAAATCAGGCCGCAGCAAATCGCTTATCCAGATAATCAATAATCACCTTGGACTCATACATCCAGGTGGTCTGCCCATTCTCTTCAATGCGCAGGCACGGCACTTTGATCTTGCCGCCTTGTTGCAGCAAGGTCTGGCGATCCTGTTCATTGTTTTTCGCATCACGCAACGCCACCGGCACGTTCAGGCGGCGCAAGGTGCGGCGGGTTTTCACGCAGAACGGGCAGGCGTGAAACTGATACAGCGTCAGGGTCTTGGCCGCCGTGTTGACCTGGGCCTGAACCTCGGCAGGACGTTGTTTCTTGCCTGGACGGGTGATGAAGTCGATGAAGATGATCAGTTGGCCAAGGCCGACACGAAGCGCTTTTACGAACACGGTATAAGCCTCACAGGGGCAAGCAGAAGGCGCGCAGCTTACCTGATTTTCACGGGCGAAAAAAAACCGGCGATGAATGCCGGTTTTCTTCGCGCTGCGGGTTACTTGATCAGGCTGAGAAACTCGCTGCGGGTCGCCGCGTTTTCGCGGAACTCACCCAGCATCACCGAGGTGATCATCGACGAGTTCTGTTTCTCCACACCGCGCATCATCATGCACATGTGCTTGGCCTCGATCACCACCGCAACGCCCAAGGCGCCGGTGACTTGCTGGACCGCATCGGCGATCTGGCGGCTGAGGTTTTCCTGGATCTGCAGGCGGCGGGCGTACATATCGACGATCCGCGCGACTTTCGACAGGCCCAGCACTTTGCCGCTCGGAATGTAGGCGACGTGAGCCTTGCCGATGAACGGCAACAGGTGGTGTTCGCACAACGAGTAGAGCTCGATGTCCTTGACCAGCACCATTTCGCTGTTATCGGAGCTGAACAAGGCACCGTTGGTGACTTCTTCCAGTGTCTGTTCATAGCCGCGGCAGAGGTACTGCATGGCTTTGGCGGCACGCTTTGGCGTGTCGAGCAGGCCCTCGCGGGAGACGTCCTCGCCCAATTGGCCGAGAATCGCGGTGTAATTCTGTTCCAGGGACATGAAACTACCTGTGGGGATTTTCGCAAAGGGCAAGGGTACGGTGGCGGACACGGCGCTGCAAGCGTGAAGCGACAGCTTTACTCGTCGCGGCCTTCCATCATGGTTCGTTTGAGCATCACATAAACGGCGCCGGCGCCACCGTGCTTGGGTTGGCACGAGGTGAAACCGAGCACTTGGGAATGCTGGCGCAGCCAGGTGTTGACGTGACTTTTGATCATCGGCCGCTTGCCGTCCAGGCGCACGGCTTTACCGTGGGTGACGCGCACACAGCGGATTTCGAATTTGGTCGCTTCGGCCAGAAACGCCCAGAGGGTTTCCCGGGCCTTTTCCACGGTCATGCCATGCAGGTCCAGGCTGCCTTCGAACGGAATCTGTCCGATCTTGAGCTTGCGCATCTGGCTTTCCTGAACGCCGTCGCGCGCCCACATCAACTCGTCTTCCGGGCCGACGTCGATGACGAACTGATCGGACAAGCCATCAACCGTGGTGGCGTCGGTGCGAACGGTCGCGGCCTGGCGCAACTTGGCGATTTGCGCGCGGTCGGCCTTGGGTTTGCCGGTGTCGGCGCGATCGTGCTTGATCGGCTTGACGCCTTGGATCGCACTTTTGAACAGGGAAAAATCGTCGTCTTGCATGTCAGCCTCCGCGAAGGGCGGCCAGTTTACCCAAGTCGGGGCGCTATCCA
Organism: Pseudomonas arsenicoxydans; assembly: GCF_900103875.1. Taxonomy (NCBI): domain Bacteria; kingdom Pseudomonadati; phylum Pseudomonadota; class Gammaproteobacteria; order Pseudomonadales; family Pseudomonadaceae; genus Pseudomonas; species Pseudomonas arsenicoxydans. Next base: position 3,051,655 of record NZ_LT629705.1, read on the forward strand.
TAACAATTGAGACCCACCAAAGGGCGGGCCTGGATTCAGTCGTGTTTTTTCATCAGGTGCGGGGATATGTTCAGCTCTCGCGACTGGCGCGAACGGCGACGGCAGCGGCGCCACAACCACACACCGATATAGAGCACAAACAGGCCGACGGCCAGAATGATCGCCGAGCCCAGCGGGCTGGCATTCAGCTCGCCAAGGGCCGGTGGGCGACCCAGCAGGCTGGCGGCGCCAGCCATGGCTAGCAACACACCGCAGGTTGCCAGCAAGGCCGCAAACGCGGCGCCGAATCGAAAACGCCAGTTGCGTTGCCCTTTGGGCCGCAGGCGGCGTGCATCAAAACCATCGGATAACTTCATTCCGACCTTCCTCAATGGGTATCGGCCCTTCGACCGGGAGTTGTCCGGGATGTTCCTGAGGCTAAGTCAATTGCAGCAAATGAGAGGCTTTTGTGGATGAGCGGCGGTATCGACCGCTCACCGAGGCCGATCAGATCAGGTCGTGAGTCAGCGCGAGGGTGGCGAAGTTATCCGCCATGATCGCCATTTCCGTGTGCTGCACATGCTCGGCCGTGAGTACGCCACCCTTGTAGGGCAAATCGCGGGTCGCGCAGGCGTCTTCCACCAACGTGCAGCGAAAGCCCAGGTTTTTCGCCGCGCGCACGGTGGTGCTCACGCTGGAATGACTCATGAAGCCACAAACGATCAGGTCCAGGGAGCCCAGTTCTTGCAGTCGATCGTACAATTGGGTGCCGTGAAACGCGCTCGGCAACAGCTTGCCGATAATGGTTTCATCGCCCTGCGGCTCAAGCCCCGGGATGAACTCACCGCGTTCGCCTTGTGGATCGAACAGACCACCCACGGTACCCAAGTGACGCACATGCACAATCGGCCGACCCGCCGCGCGGGCAGCGGCGACCAGTTGCTTGATGTTCGCGACGGCAGCATCCATGCCGCTCAGGGCCAACGGACCACTGAGGTATTCTTTCTGGGCATCGATGATGACTAGGGTCGCGTGACCCAGATTGGCTGCTGCGTAACCGCGGCCGCTGAGTTGAAACATCGTTTTTGGAACGGACATTCTGGGGCTCCTTGGAGTGGGGCTTTTGCGACATTGTCCTCTGGCTGAGCGGTTCTGTGAATCGCTACTATCGCAAACGCCGTCGTTGCTGGCGTGCAGCCTTGTCAAGATGCACATTTTGTTCAATAGCCACCGGCAAAAATGGATATGTCCTACATCTGATCCGGTATTTTTCCCGCGTCGTCGTGGCGCGTTTTGGCTGTTAGAATCGCCAGTCGTTTTTTCTGGAGTCTACCCCCGTGATCACTTCCCGCCTTCGTACCCTGCGTGACCATATCCGTTGGGCCGTCAGCCGCTTCCATGGGGAGGATCTGTTTTTCGGCCATGGGACCGACAACGCTTGGGACGAAGCCCGTCAACTGGTGCTCGGTGCCTTGCACTTGCCGTGGGAAATCGCCGACAGCTACCTGGACTGCAATCTGGAAGAGGACGAGGTGGTCAATCTGCAACGCTTGCTCAAGCGTCGTATCGAACAGCGCATTCCCACCGCTTACTTGCTGGGCGAGGCCTGGTTCTGTGGCATGTCGTTCATCGTCGACGAGCGCGTACTGATCCCGCGTTCACCGATTGGCGAACTGATCGAAAAACGTTTCGAGCCTTGGTTGGGCGCCGAACCTGCACGCATTCTCGACTTGTGCACCGGTTCCGGTTGCATCGGCATCGCCTGTGCCTATGAGTTCCAGAAGGCCGAAGTGGTGCTGGCCGACCTGTCGTTCGAAGCGCTGGAGGTGGCCAACCAGAACATCGAGCGTCACGGCGTGGATGAGCGGGTGTACACCGTTCAAGGTGATGGTTTTGACGGTTTGCCGGGTCAGCGTTTCGACCTGATCGTGTCGAACCCACCCTATGTCGATGCGGAAGATTTTGCTGACATGCCGGACGAATACCAGCATGAACCGGAATTGGGCCTGGCCTGTGGCGATGATGGTTTGAACCTGGTGCGACGGATGCTCGCCGAAGCGGCGGATCATTTGACCGAGAAGGGCTTGCTGATTGTTGAAGTGGGCAACAGCCAGGTGCATGTCGAGGCGCTGTACCCGGAAGTCGACTTCGCCTGGCTCGATTTCGAACGTGGCGGGCATGGCGTGTTCATGTTGACCGCAGAGCAGTGCCGCGATCATCAAGCGTTGTTCGCTTCCCGCGTCTGACCCTTAAAAGCAAAAGATCGCAAGCTCCTACAGGATTTACACAGTCTCTGTAGGAGCTGTCGAGTGCAACGAGGCTGCGATCTCTTGATCTAACGGTGCGTGGCGATCCAGATCAACAACCCCGCCTGAAACACCGCAAACGCCACCAGGCACGAAATGGTGAAGCGCAGCCCGGCGTCTTCACGTTTGTACTTGCTGACTTTCTCTTCGTGTTTCTTGAGCTTCACTTCCTGCTCGGCCAGATTCTGCTCAGCCTGCTGAAGCATCTGCGCCGCCTCGATGATTTCCACCACCTGCAGCTTTTCGCTGTTCCAGTCAGCCTTCAGGTCGCCGACCTGAACCTCTTTGACGCTGCCTTTCAGATGCTGGGCGTCGGCGTACACCACCTCAAAGCCGTGCGCTTTGAGAAAGCTATCGCGGCGCAGGCGCGTGTCTTCGTTCAGCGCATCTTTATTGTTCAGGTCAGTGCCGTCAACGGTGTAGCCGGGCCATCTTTTCTTCGCCCAGGTGATGCCTTGCGCGGCCATGAACCGACCGATGCCACGGTTGACCGGTTCGACCTGCAGACCGCTGTCCGGTCCGAAATGCACACACTTGGTGGTGTGATCGACCCACACATCCAGATGATTCTGCTCTTTGCGCACACGCTGGCCGGGCAGTGTGATGCTCATGCGCATCAGGCTGTATTCCTTGCTGGTGCGCTCGGCGTAACCGAACTCGACAAAGCGCAGTGGCCTGCCACCGGTGTTGCGGTCGGTTTGCAGCGGCGCCAGGCGGAGCATCTTGTGGTGCTCGACGTGGACGTCCGCCCACGGCAGCTCGACCGCTGGCGGTACGTCTTTTTCAGCGGTGGTGTCGGGTGAAGTCTGGGTATCTGTCATCGCGGCGAGTCCTGTCCAAGCTCTGCTTGTCGCCTGCCATAGCGCTGGCGACAAAGGCTTATCGGCCGTTTTTTTCAGGACTGGAGGGCTAGCCGTTTAACTGGTGTGAAGTCCGTCGATAAACCCGAGGATTCGCGTGCCGAGTTCGGCGGCCAGTGGCAATTGTGGATCCTTGTAGGACGCCAGTTGCCGTTTTACATCGTTGGGCACGATGCGCATGACGTGGTTCATGCCTTCGATCACCGCCAGTTCGGCATCCGGTTTGGCGGCCTTGAGCATCCTGGCGTCACCCACGCCGACCTGGATGTCATTGCTGCCCTGGATGATCAACGCAGGCATCTTCAACTTCGCGAACGCCACGGCCGGATCCTGGCGGAACAGTGAAATCATGTACGGCTGCACACTCGGGCGGAAAATCGCCTGCAGTTGTGGCGGCACGTTATCGTCGGTGTGGCCGGCCTTGAGGCTGTCGAGCAACTCATTGCTGCGCTGCATCAACGGCGGCGGCAGGCGATTGCTCAATTGCTGGCGTATAACCTCGTCGATCGGCCGGGCGCTGCCGGACAAGGAAATCACCGCAGCGGCATCGACGCTCGGTGCGGCAAGGGTGGCAATCAACGCGCCCTCGCTGTGGCCCAGCAAAATCAGTTGGCCGAAGCGTGGATCGGTTTTGAGCTTGCGGGCCCAGGCCTCGGCGTCGGACACATAGGCTTCCACTGACAGATTGCGCTCGTCTGGCGCCGCCGCGAGGCTCGCTGCAACCCCGCGTTTGTCGAAACGCACGCTGGCGATGTTGTGTTTGGCCAACACCCAGGCCAGCCGTTTGAGGCTGTCGTTGCGTCCGCCCTCGGTGTTATTACCGTCGCGATCCGTAGGGCCGGAGCCGGAAATGATCAGGACAACCGGCACCGGAGTGTCGGACTTTGGCAGCAACAGCGAGCCGAAAAGCTCTCCGCTACCGGTATCCAGAGTGATCGGGCGTTGCAGGACAGTGGCCTGGGCAAAGCCGGTAAACAGGGTAAGAGTCAAGACTAGAACTCGCAGCATCATCACGCCATCATTCACAAAGGTGCCGGTTGGACTCGCAGGCACCCATAAGGTTCGAGGATGAACTACTTGGGTAGCCTGCGTATACTGGCGCGCATAACGTATTCAGGTTCATTTCACGGAGCGTCCTGCATGTCCGGCAATACCTACGGCAAGCTGTTCACTGTCACCACCGCGGGCGAAAGCCATGGTCCGGCGTTGGTCGCCATTGTCGACGGCTGCCCGCCGGGGCTGGAGATCTCCCTTGAGGATTTGCAGCGCGATCTGGATCGCCGCAAGCCCGGCACCAGCCGCCACACCACTCAGCGCCAGGAAGCCGACGAAGTCGAAATCCTCTCGGGCGTGTTCGAGGGGCGTACCACCGGTTGCTCCATCGGCCTGCTGATCCGCAACACCGACCAGAAGTCCAAGGACTACTCGGCGATCAAGGATCTGTTCCGCCCGGCCCACGCCGATTACACCTACCACCACAAATACGGCGAACGCGATTACCGCGGCGGCGGTCGCAGCTCGGCGCGTGAAACCGCGATGCGCGTGGCGGCTGGTGCAATCGCCAAGAAATACCTGGCCACCCAAGGCATCGTCATTCGCGGCTACATGAGCCAGCTCGGTCCGATCGAAATCCCGTTCAAGACCTGGGATTCGGTAGAAGAAAACGCGTTTTTCTGCCCTGACCCGGACAAGGTGCCGGAGCTGGAAACCTACATGGACCAGTTGCGCCGCGACCAGGATTCGGTCGGCGCGAAAATCACCGTGGTCGCCGAAGGCGTGATGCCGGGCCTCGGCGAGCCGATCTTCGACCGTCTCGATGCCGAACTGGCCCATGCGCTGATGAGCATCAACGCGGTCAAAGGCGTGGAAATCGGCGCCGGTTTCGCCAGCGTCGCCCAGCGTGGCACCGAACACCGCGATGAAATGACCCCGCAAGGTTTCCTCAGCAACAACGCGGGCGGCATTTTGGGCGGGATCTCGTCGGGTCAGCCGATCGTTGCGCACCTGGCACTCAAGCCAACCTCAAGCATCACCACGCCCGGCCGTTCCATCGATATCCACGGCAACACGGCGGAAGTCATCACCAAAGGTCGTCACGACCCTTGCGTCGGCATCCGCGCAACGCCAATCGCCGAAGCGATGATGGCCATTGTGCTGATGGATCACCTGTTGCGTCATCGCGGGCAGAATGCCGACGTGCGTGTGAGCACGCCGGTGCTGGGTCAGCTTTAATGGCTGACCTTAATGCCGCTGCGGTCTGACGACGTGGCGGCGCTCCCGTACTGGCGGCTTTCCAGTTTCTATCTGTTCTATTTCGCCTTGCTCGGGTCGACAGCGCCGTTTCTGGCGCTGTACTTCGATCACCTGGGTTTTTCCAGCGCGCGCATCGGCGAACTGGTGGCGATCCCGATGCTGATGCGCTGCGTGGCGCCGAACATCTGGGGCTGGCTCGGCGACTACACCGGCAGACGCCTGGCCATCGTGCGCTTCGGTGCGGTGTGCACGCTGCTGACGTTCTCGCTGATTTTCGTCAGCAAGACCTACGCCTGGCTGGCGATGGTCATAGCCTTGCACGCGTTCTTCTGGCACGCGGTATTGCCGCAGTTCGAAGTCATCACCCTGGCCCACTTGAAAGGGCAGACGTCGCGCTACAGCCAGATCCGCCTCTGGGGTTCCATCGGATTCATCATCACCGTGGTCGCGCTCGGCCGGTTGTTCGAATGGCTGAGCCTGGACATTTATCCGGTGGCGCTGGTGCTGATCATGGCCGGGATCGTCGTGAGCAGCTTGTGGGTGCCCAACGCCGAACCCGTTCACGGAGAACGACCGGCGGCGGACGGGTTTCTCAAACAACTGCGCAGCTCCGGGGTTCTGGCGTTTTACGGGTGCGTGGCGCTGATGCAGATGAGTCACGGTCCGTATTACACCTTTCTGACGTTGCACCTTGAGCGACTCGGTTATAGCCGTGGCGTGATCGGGATGCTCTGGGCGGTCGGCGTGGTTGCCGAAGTCCTGATGTTTCTGGTCATGAGCAAGATCCTCGCGCGGTTCTCGGTGCGTCGGGTGCTGCTGGCGAGTTTTCTGCTGGCGGCGTTGCGCTGGTTGTTGCTGGGTTCGTTCGCCGAGCTTCTGTGGGTGCTGCTGTTTGCCCAAGTGCTGCACGCCGCGACATTCGGCAGCTTTCACGCCGCTGCCATCCAGTTCGTGCAACGTAGCTTCGGCGCGCGCCAGCAAGGGCAGGGCCAGGCGTTGTATGCCGCGCTGGCCGGCACCGGTGGCGCACTGGGCGCGTTATATGCCGGCTACAGCTGGAACGCCCTTGGCGCCACATTGACCTTTAGTATTGCAAGCCTCGCAGCCCTGGCGGCTGCCGTTATCATTGCCACACGACTGCAAGAGGACAGGCCATGAGCCTTACCCGTGAACACCTCGCCCAGGAAATCATCGACGCCGGGCGTTTTCTGTATGGCCGCGGCTGGTCGCCGGCTACCAGCAGCAACTATTCGACCCGCCTGTCGGCGACCGAAGCGCTGCTGACAGTGTCCGGCAAGCACAAAGGCCAGCTCGGTGTGGATGATGTGTTGGCCACCGACCTGTCGGGCAATAGCCTGGAACCAGGCAAAAAGCCGTCCGCCGAAACCCTGCTGCACACCCAGCTTTACAACTGGCGCCCGGAGATCGGCGCGGTGCTGCATACCCATTCGGTGAACGCCACTGTGCTGTCACGCCTGACCCCGGGTGAGTACATCGAGTTCGAAGACTACGAACTGCAAAAAGCTTTCAGTGGTATCTCGACCCATGAATCCCGGGTGCGCGTGCCGATTTTCGACAACGATCAGGACATTGCGCGCCTCGCCGCCAAGGTGCAGCCTTGGCTTGAGGCTCATGCGGATTGTGTCGGCTACCTGATTCGCGGCCACGGCCTCTACACCTGGGGCGCGCGCATGAGCGATGCGCTGCGACAGATCGAAGCCTTTGAATTTTTGTTCGAGTGCGAGTTGAAGACGCGCTCGCTCTTTAACCGTAATGCATGAACCGTTAAGGAGTTGCCCTGATGAGCAGCCTGTCCGTTTACCACGTCTCAAGCCCTGACATTCCGAACAAGGTGTTGACCCATTTCGAAGACATCGCCTCGACCCTGGCCGAGCAGGGCGTGCGTTTCGACCGCTGGCAAGCCACGGCGAAAATCCAGCCCGGCGCCAGCCAGGAAGAAGTGATTGGCGCGTACCAGGAGCAGATCGACAAGCTGATGACCGAACGCAGTTACGTCACGGTCGATGTGATCAGCCTGAACAGCGATCACCCGCAAAAAGCTGAATTGCGCGCCAAGTTCCTCGACGAACACCGCCATGGCGAAGACGAAGTACGATTTTTCGTCGCTGGCCGTGGGCTGTTTACCCTGCACATCGACGATTATGTCTATGCGGTGCTCTGCGAGAAGAACGACTTGATCTCGGTGCCCGCCGGCACGCCTCACTGGTTCGACATGGGCGAGCATCCGCATTTTGTGGCAATTCGCCTGTTCAACAACCCTGAAGGCTGGGTGGCCAACTTCACCGGCGAAGACATCGCCAGCCGCTTCCCGCGTCTTGAGGACTGAGCTGATGCCGATCAAAGCGATTCTCACCGACATCGAAGGCACCACCAGCGCGGTGAGTTTTGTGTTCGACGTGCTGTTTCCCTACGCCGCCAAGCACTTGCCGGACTTCGTTCGCCAACACGCCGAACGCGCCGATGTGGCCGAGCAACTGACGGCCGTGCGCCGGGACAGCAATGAACCTGAGGCTGACGTCGAGCGAGTCATCGACATTCTGCTGGGCTGGATCGCCGAAGACCGCAAGGCCACGCCGCTCAAGGCGTTGCAGGGAATGGTCTGGGCGCAGGGTTATCAGGCCGGGCAGTTGAAAGGCCACGTTTATCCGGACGCCGTTGAAGCGCTCAAGCGCTGGCATCAGGAAGGTTTCAAACTGTTTGTGTATTCCTCGGGCTCGATTCAGGCGCAAAAGCTGATTTTCGGCTGCTCGGAGGCGGGGGATCTGTCGCCATTGTTCAGCGGCTATTTCGACACCACTTCGGGGCCCAAGCGTGAAGCGTCGTCTTATGCGCGCATCACCCAGGCCATCGGCGTCGAGCCGTCGCAGATTCTGTTTTTGTCCGACATCGTCGAGGAACTCGACGCGGCGCGCACGGCCGGCATGGCGACTTGCGGGCTGGCCCGTGAGGGCGGGGAACTGGCGGGGCATACGACCGTGGACAGTTTCGCGCGGATCGACCCTTCCGATTTCTAAGCCTCGACGCACATAACCTGTGGGAGCGGGCTTGCCCGCGAAAGCGGTGTATCAGTTAATACATGTGTCGACTGATACACCGCCATCGCGAGCAGGCTCGCTCCCACAGGGGATCGGAGTACCGTCTTACACAAAACAGGCCGTGGAGCGAAAGCTCTCACGGCCTGTTTGTTTGCAGCGTACTTATTTATACAACCGCAGGTTTTACGCCGAGTGATACGTCGGCAGGGCAAACCGTTGCTGGCTTTGCAGCATGGAGATCTGCGGCAGTTCGCTGGCTTGTTCGGCCAAGTCACGACGGATCGCACTGATTACCCAGGACAACTGATCGCCAGCATGCAATTGCTGGTAGGAAATCGAACGCTTGAACACTTTGCCTTCGGTGCTGCGCAGGGTCAGCAGAATGCCACCGTCAGGACGCGGCTGGGTGGTCACATCGAAGTTGGAGAACAGGGAGGTAAATTTTTCTTGGATCAGGCTCATGTCTATCAGCTCCGTTAGCACTTGATTAGCAAGCATGGAGAGGTAGTTGCAGTGATTGTGCCAGCACCTGATTTTTTAAAAATCGTTATAAATCAATAGGTTAATTTTTTAGTGATTTTTGGGTTTCGTGCAAACTGCATGAAAGGCCATCGTGCATCCTGCATTTTGCGTGGTCGGGCACGATTCAATGGAACCATTTGCCCGCACTGAGGTTCACGGTTTTCACCCCGCTGGTGCAGATACAAAACATTTCAAAAACTGCGTGTACAGCTGAAGAACCGCTGACGTATTTTCGGTTTCATAGAACGCCGCCCGACAATAAAAAGATCTAACGGGAGCACGCATGAGCGACACGATTACCTGGGGCATGATGCTCCGCAAGCTGCCTTCCATTGCCAAAACCATTCCCCGAGTGGTGAAAGGCATGAAAGTCGCTAACGTCAAGGACCCGACCCAACCGTGTGGCCTCGGCTGGACGTTCGAGCAAGCCACCTTGCGCAACCCTGATGGCCCCGCGTTGATGCAAAACGATGTGGCGCTGAGTTATGCACAGGTCAACCAGTGGGCCAATCGCATCGCCCATCACCTGATTGCCCAAGGCATCGGCAAGGGCGATGTGGTGGCGGTTTTTCTCGAGAACCGCCCGGAACTGCTGGTGACGATATTGGCCGTGGCCAAAGTCGGTGCGATCAGTGCCTTGCTCAACACCTCACAAACCCGCGACACACTGGCTCACAGCCTGAACCTGGTAACGCCCGTGGCGATCATCGTCGGCGAAGAACTGGTCCCGGCCTTCAGCGCGGTCCGTGAAAGGGTGTCGATCGATACGACGCGCACCTGGTTCGTTGCCGATCAAGACACCTACAGCCATCCCGGTGTCGCGCCCGCCGGTTTCATCAATCTGATGACTGACGCCGCCACCGCGTCCAGCGAGAACCCCGTCAGCAGCCAGCAGGTCTTTTTCGACGATCCCTGTTTCTATATCTACACCTCCGGCACCACCGGGTTGCCCAAGGCGGGCGTCTTCAAGCACGGTCGCTGGATGCGCAGCTCGGTGAGCTTTGGCCTGATCGCCCTGAATATGCAGCCTCAGGATGTGGTCTATTGCACCTTGCCGCTGTATCACGCCACCGGGCTGTGCGTGTGTTGGGGTTCGGCAATCAACGGTGCCTCAGGATTTGCCATCCGCCGCAAATTCAGCGCCAGCCAATTCTGGCAGGACGTGCGCAAGTATCGGGCGACCACCCTGGGGTATGTCGGTGAATTGTGCCGCTACCTGGTGGATCAACCACCCAGCGCCGATGACAACCAGCACCCAGTGACGAAGATGATCGGCAACGGCCTGCGTCCCGGTGCCTGGCGCGAGTTCAAGACGCGCTTTGGCGTCGGGCACATCTGTGAGCTGTATGCCGCCAGCGACGGCAACATCGGGTTCAGCAACATTCTCAACTTTGACAACACCATCGGTTTCTCCCTGATGGCCTGGGAGCTGGTGGCCTACGACCATGACAGCGGCATGCCGACGCGTAATGCCAAGGGCTTCATGCGCAAGGTCGGCAAAGGCGAGCAGGGCCTGTTGCTGGCGCGGATCGACGAGAAGGCGCCACTGGACGGCTACACCGATCCGCAGAAGACCGAGAAAGTTGTCCTTCACGACGTGTTCGTGAAAGGCGACCGTTACTTCAACACCGGCGATCTGCTGCGCAACATCGGTTTTGGTCACGCGCAATTCGTCGACCGGCTGGGGGACACCTACCGCTGGAAGGGTGAAAACGTCTCGACCACCGAGGTCGAGAACATCCTCCTGCAACACCCGAATATTTGCGAAGCCGTGGCCTATGGCGTCGAAATCCGCAACACCAACGGACGAGCCGGCATGGCCGCAATCACACCGGCGGAGTCCTTGGCGACCCTGGATTTCAGCGAGCTGTTGGCATTTGCCCGCGAGCGAATGCCCGCGTATGCGGTGCCGCTGTTCCTGCGGGTGAAAGTGAAAATGGAGACCACCGGCACCTTCAAATACCAGAAGACCCGGCTCAAGGACGAAGCCTTCGACCCCGCTAAAACTGGCGACGACCCGATCTATGCCTGGCTGCCCGGCACCCAGACTTATGTGCAAGTCACCGATCAGGTGCTGGCGGATATTCACGGCGGCGCTTTTCGTTATTGAAAGCAGCGCTATTGAATGTGGCTATGGCGGACCTTGAGAAAAAAGAAGTGACAGCTTCGGGGCTGCTCTGGAAACTGTCGGCTTTGCGAATAACCGAACGTGGAGTGCCCGATGTCTGACCAAAGCCGCCAGATGACCCCCGAAGAAGCCGCCGAATTTGCCGAGCAGGTCTTCAACAAAGCACGCGAGGGCGATGCGGCCATGATGGCTGCGCTGCTGACCAAAGGCCTGCCGCCGAACCTGCGCAACCACAAGGGCGACACCTTGCTGATGCTCGCCGCTTACCACGGTCATGTGGAAACGGTAAAAGTACTGCTGGAGCACAAGGCCGACCCGGAAATCCGCAACGACAACGGCCAGAGCCCGATTGCCGGTGCTGCGTTCAAAGGCGACCTGGCGGTGGTCCAGGCGCTGGTGGAAGGTGGCGCACAAGTCGAAGGCTCGTCCTTTGACGGTCGTACTGCGCTGATGATGGCGGCGATGTTCAACCGCGTCGAAATCGTCGACTACCTGATCAGCAAAGGCGCCGACCCGAAAGCCAAGGACGCCAATGGCGTGTCCGCGCTGGATGCTGCGAAAACGATGGGTGCCGTCGATACCACTGCGCAATTGCAGAAACTGCTCGGCTGATCGGCTACGGATTAGGGGGCGTAATGCGCTATCCTTCGCGCCCTCAAAATTCACTCGCTACAGGATCCGCCCCATGAAAGCCGCACTCGTCGAACTCATCAGCAAAATCAGCTCCGGGTGCATGAGCGATGACGAAATCCTGAAAGTCGCTGGGGAAGCGGCCCAGGCCTACGCCGATCCCGAAGCTTTTCTGACGGCCAATCCGGATATCAACTACGACGACACCTTCCCGATTCCGCTGGGCGAGTGGGTGGTCGTCGGCAGTCTGCCGGAGACCGTGCTGTTCCAGGCCGACACCTACATGGATCTGTTCGCGCAGATCGTCGCCTCGTTCGGCCCCGGGGTGGATTTCAACATCAAGCCCAAGCAGCTGGCGAAAACCGAAGCCCTGACCGCGCTCAACCGCATTCAGGTGCAGATGGGCAGCATGAACAAGGAAAACGGCGGTTACACGCTGATGAACTTCAGTCAGTTGCTCGATGACGAGTTGCAAGTGGTGCTGGTCTACGGCAACGACGTGCCTCGCGTGCTGGAACTGTGCGCCGAAGTCGGCATCGCTGCCGCGCCTTCGCTCGAAGCCCTCAAAGTCGCGATTCACGTTTAAAAAACGGAACCCTCGCAAGGCCCGGCTATCCTAAGAGTGCATACCACTCTTAGGAGCGACACCATGGGTTCCACGTTCAACGGTCTGATTGGCCTGATCATTCTTGCCCTGGATATCTGGGCAATCATCAACGTGCTCAAAAGTGGCGCTGAAACAGGGATGAAAATCATCTGGGTGCTGCTGATCCTGCTGCTGCCGGTCCTGGGCCTGATCATCTGGGCCATCGCCGGGCCACGGGGTAATGTTCGGATCTGATCTCTCTCTGAAGGTCGACGCCTTACCTGTGGGAGCGGGCTTGCCCGCGATGGAATCACCGCGGTGCAGCTGATAGACCGCAGCGATTTCATCGCGGGCAAGCCCGCTCCCACAAAGGATTGTGTCGACTCATCAAGTGAGGTTCGACCTGTCATCTTCCGCGACGTAGAATGCGCGCCTTTCCCGGTCAATCGAACCGATCGATTGGCCATCATGGGCGGGTAACCGTCCGTTGCCACCCGCATTCATCGGAGCACTTCCCATGAGCACTACCCCAACCAGCGAATACCTGGAAACCCTCTACGAAGGCTACGGCCAGCGTTTTCGCATGGAAAAACTGCTGCACGAAGTGCGCACCGAACACCAGCACCTGGTGATCTTCGAAAACCCGCGCATGGGCCGGGTGATGGCGCTGGACGGCGTGATCCAGACCACCGAAGCCGATGAATTCATCTACCACGAAATGCTCACCCATGTGCCGATCCTGGCCCACGGCAGCGCCAAGCGCGTACTGATCATCGGTGGCGGCGACGGCGGCATGTTGCGTGAAGTGGCCAAACACGGCGGCGTCGAGCACATCACCATGGTCGAGATCGACGGCACCGTGGTCGACATGTGCAAGGAGTTTCTGCCGAACCACTCCAAAGGTGCGTTCGATGATCCACGCCTGAACCTGGTGATCGACGACGGCATGCGTTTCGTCGCCACCACCACTGAAAAATTCGACGTGATCATTTCCGACTCCACCGACCCGATCGGTCCAGGTGAAGTGCTGTTCTCGGAAAACTTCTACCAGGCTTGCCGTCGCTGCCTCAACGAAGGCGGCATTCTGGTCACGCAGAACGGCACGCCGTTCATGCAGATCGAAGAAGTCAAAACCACCGCCGGCCGCCTGCGCAGCCTGTTCCCGGACTGGCACTTCTATCAGGCCGCCGTGCCGACCTACATCGGTGGCTCGATGACCTTTGCCTGGGGCGCGACCAATACTGCGTATCGCAAATTGTCCCGTGAAACCCTGCAACAGCGTTTCGCCGGCAGCGGCATTATCACCCGCTACTACAACCCGGAAATCCACATCGGCGCCTTCGCCTTGCCGCAATACGTGCTGCAAGCAGTGAACAAGCCAAGCAACGACTAAACTGAAGATGTACGCATAACCCTGTTGGAGCGAGCGTGTTCGCTCCAACAGGTTATATTTTTCATGCCTTTACGGTGTATTTCGTTGAACGATCAGTCAGGCCAAAAGTCCAGATAGAGGTAAGCCCATTTGCGGGTTTGTTCGAGGAGGCACTGATGCAAAAGTGGAAAATCACTTTCGTGGATGATCACGGTGAAACAGTCGACGAAGTCTTCGAGCGCGACGAGTGCCCGGATAACGAGCAAGCCGCCAAACTCCTCAAGGAAAGACTTTTTCCTGTCGCTGCCGAACTGGATCTGAATGATCTGGAAGGGCGAACGGCTGACGCGAGTGTCAAAAGTCTTAAAGCCCAAAACAGCATACAAATCCTCGGCATTACTCCCGTCTGATACAACTTCTGGCACATTCTTGAAACACCAGGCCTTGGCAACGGCTCTATCTTGGCGCTACTCTGCAATCGAGATCAGCGAACGGATCGCTAAGGTCTGGTCTTGTCAGCTACATGCTTGCTTCCCACCGGCAACATCGTTGCCGCATCGCTCGCACCCATCGGTTGCGAGTGCCGGGAATACGGAAAGTCTATCCATCAATTTGAGGGGGACGTTTCATGAGCACAGCCTATCAAGAAGACATCAGCAGCAGCGTGCTGCGCCGCATGAAAGAAGGCGGTTTTGACTTTTCACGATTCCATCCCATCGAGTTCTACGCCATTTTCCCGGATGAGGAACGGGCACGCAGGGCGGCAGGGCATTACTGTGGTGAATCCTTGAATGCACAAATCAGCGTGCGCGATGACGGCGCATGGGCGCTGGAACTGAGCAAAGTGATGTACGCCACCTATGACGGGATTGGCGACTTTGAGCAGGATTTCGAAGCGGTGGTCGAGCCTCTGGGCGGCATCATCGAAGGGTGGGGCGTCAAACAGGAGGTACGAGGGCTACTCGCATAACGCTATGAACAGTGACAACGCTCAGCAACGGCTGACCTTCGGGTTGGCCGTTTTCGTTTGTGGGGTTTGAAGATCAAGATCAAAAGATCGCAGCCTCGTTGCACTCGACAGCTCCTACATTGGAATGCGTTCTTTGTAGGAGCTGTCGAGTGCAACGAGGCTGCGATCTTTTGATCTTCAATTTGCTTCATAACGTTTCAAGGAATCAAAAAAAACCGCCTGAGCAGGCGGCTAAAGGGAAGTTTCGGTCAGATTTTGCAGCGGATGCGTGGATTATCCGTATCGACTCCCGGGCAGTGAAATCAACTCTGACTATGCTGGTGATAGGCGAGAACTTCGCCTTGCAATGAAGCGGGGGCTGTCAGCTTGGGGCGTTTGCTGCACAGGATTGGTGCGGTACTAACGCAGGCATTATCCAACTGATTGATATCAAAGCGTTTCTGCCGATGGCACGGGCCTTGCGAAGCCTAGATGTCCGGGTGACAAGGAGTACGGCATGATCCGCACCTATTTTGATGAGATGTACGATGCCGGCGGCCAGGTCCGCCCGCATTATCGGGAGTTTGCCCGTTGGCTGGCCGAGACGCCTGACGAGCTATTGGCACAACGGCGACGCGAGGCCGATCTGTTGTTTCATCGCGCCGGGATTACGTTCACGCTTTACGGTGATGAGCAGGGGACAGAGCGCCTGATTCCCTTCGACACCATCCCCCGCAGCATCCCCGCCAGCGAATGGCGGATTGTCGAACGCGGCTGTATCCAGCGGGTCAAGGCGCTAAACATGTTCCTCGCCGACCTGTATCACGAGCAACGCATCATCAAGGCCGGCATCATCCCGGCCGAACAAGTGCTGGCCAACGAGCAGTACCAGTTGGCGATGCAGGGGTTGGACCTGCACCGCGATATCTATTCGCACATCTCCGGCGTCGACTTGGTGCGTGATGGCGACGGCACGTACTACGTGCTCGAAGACAACCTGCGCACACCGAGCGGCGTGAGCTACATGCTCGAAGACCGCAAGATGATGATGCGCCTGTTCCCCGAGTTGTTCGCGGCCCAGCGCATCGCGCCCATCGACCACTACCCGAATCTGTTGCTCGACACCCTGAAAAGCTCCAGCCCGATCGATAACCCGAGCGTGGTGGTGTTGACGCCGGGCCGCTTCAACAGCGCGTTTTTCGAACATGCCTTCCTGGCGCGGGAAATGGGCGTTGAACTGGTGGAGGGCGCTGACCTGTTCGTGCGCGATGACAAAGTGTTCATGCGCACCACGGACGGGCCGAAAGCCGTCGACGTGATCTATCGTCGTCTCGACGATGCTTTTCTCGATCCCCTGGCGTTCAACCCTGATTCGATGCTCGGCGTGCCGGGGCTCTTGTCGTCATACCGCTCCGGCAACGTAGTGCTGGCGAATGCCATCGGCACCGGGGTCGCGGACGACAAGTCGGTGTATCCGTTTGTCACGGACATGATCCGTTTCTACCTCGATGAAGAACCGATCCTGAAAAACGTGCCGACGTTCCAGTGCCGTAATCCCTCTGAACTGTCCCACGTGCTGGCCAACCTTCCAGACCTGGTGGTCAAGGAAACCCAAGGCTCCGGCGGTTACGGAATGCTGGTGGGGCCGGCGGCGACGGCGGCGGAGATCGAGTCGTTCCGCGCGCGGATCAAAGCCAAACCCCATGCGTACATCGCGCAACCGACGCTGTCGTTGTCGACGTGTCCGACCTTTGTCGAAAACGGCATCGCTCCACGGCACATCGACCTGCGGCCGTTCGTATTGTCTGGCCGCGAAACCCGGGTTGTGCCCGGCGGTTTGACCCGTGTCGCCCTGCGCGAAGGCTCCCTGGTGGTGAATTCCTCCCAGGGCGGCGGAACCAAGGACACCTGGGTAGTCGAGGATTGAAGGAAGCTTGCCATGTTAAGTAGAACTGCCTCGGATTTGTATTGGATGTCGCGTTACCTGGAGCGGGCGGAAAACCTCGCACGGATGCTCGACATCAGTTATTCGCTGTCGCTGATGCCACAGGATGGTCGCGGCGACGGTCTGCACGAATTGGCCATGCCATTGCTGATCACCGGAACCCTGGACGATTACCTGGAGCGCCACGGCGATTTGCACGCCGAACGGCTGCTGCATTTCTTCGCCCTGGACGCCGCCAACCCGGCCAGCATCTACAGCTGTCTGGGCGCTGCACGGGCCAGTGCCCATGCGGTGCGTGGGCGAATCACCGCCGACATGTGGGAAAACATCAACGCCACCTGGCTGGAAATTCGCGGGATTGCCGATCAGGGCTTGAGCCGGTACGGCATGAGCCGTTTCTGCGAGTGGATCAAGGAGCGTTCCCACCTGTTCAGGGGCGCGTCCTACGGCACGATCATGCGCAACGATGCGTTCCGCTTCATTCGCCTGGGGACGTTTATCGAACGGGCCGACAACACGTTGCGCCTGCTCGACGCCCGCTATGAAATGGCCGGCGATCAGGCCGAGGCGGTCAGCGATGGTACCGCTCACGCCTATTACCAGTGGAGCGCGTTGCTGCGGGCATTGTCATCGTTCGAGGCGTACACCGAGATCTATCGCGATGCTCCCGGCGCCCGCCATGTCGCCGAGCTGCTGTTGCTGCGAGCTGACGTTCCGCGTTCCCTGCGCGCCTGCACCGAAGAAATCGACCAGATCCTCGCCCAGTTGCCGGGGGCCAATGGCCGTCCCGCGCAACGTCTGGCGGCGGAGATGGACGCGCGCCTGCGCTACACCGGCATCACCGAAATTCTCGACGAAGGCCTGCATGCCTGGCTGACCGAGTTCATCCCGCTGGTGCGCCAGTTGGGTAACGCCATTCACAGTTCCTACCTGGAGGCTGCATGAGACTTTCCATTAGCCACGAGACCACCTATCACTACGAAGATCAGGTGCGGGCGAGCATCCAGTATTTGCGACTGACTCCCCACGACAGCGAGCGCCAGCATGTTCTGAGTTGGCAGCTCGACCTGCCGCGCCCGGTGCGCGCGCAACTGGACCCGTTCGGCAATATCCTGCACGTGCTGACCATGGACGAGCCGCATGAAGCGATCATCATCGGCGCCCGTGGCCAGGTCGACATCGACGAACTGCGCGAAGCCGAACACGAAAGCCAATCGGCGCTGCCGTTCCTGCGCTTCACCCGACTGACCGAAGCGGACGAAGCCCTACGTGCGTTTGCGGAAAAAGAATGCAAGAAACGTCGGGATCGCACCGCGCTGATCGACTTGATGCATGGCTTGAACTCGCACATGACTTACACGCCGGGCTCCACCGAAGTCGACACCAGCGCCGCCCAGGCTTTCGCCGGGCGTGCAGGCGTCTGCCAGGACCACACCCATGCGTTCCTCGCCTGCGCGCGCAGCCTGGGCATTCCATCGCGTTATGTGTCGGGTTATTTGTACAGCGAGAACAGCGAGCACCTGGCCAGTCACGCCTGGGCTGAAGCCTGGCTGGATGACGCCTGGTACAGCTTCGATGTGACCAACGAACTGGCCCGGCCGGAGCGCCATTTGAAACTGGCCGTGGGCCTGGATTATCTGGACGCCTGCCCGGTGCGCGGCATGCGGCGCGGTGGTGGGTGTGAGCAGATGCACGCGAAGGTGTTTGTATCGCCAACGCCGATGCCTGCGCCGGTAATCTCCGTCCAGCAACAATAATCCGCAACACCACAAACCTCCTGTGGGAGCGGGCTTGCCCGCGATGGCGGCTTGTCAGTCACACATTTATTGACTGAAAGTCCGCCATCGCGGGCAAGCCCGCTCCCACAATGGGATTGATGTCAGGGCTTAACCTTGCGTCCCGCCATGTGTTTCAGATACCCCACCAACATCTCCAGATCGCCATCCGGCAACACCGACTGCGCAAACCCCGGCATCTTCGCCTGCGGCCACTGGCGCAAACTCTGCGGATCACGAATGTAGCGCTTGAGAAAATCCGCCCCGAAGTATTCGGTCGGGCTGAACGGAATATTCAAGTCCGGCCCAAACTGCGCGTCCCCCGCACCATTGAGTCGATGGCAGGCCAGGCAATTCTTCTGAAACAGCGCAAAGCCTTTATTCACCGGATCATCCGCCTTCAACGCAGGATCAGGCAGCAGGGCAGGGAAGCGCTCGGCCACGGGCGCCATGCGCTTGATGCTCGCCACTTCGAACGGCCATTGCTCGGGGCTGATATTGCCGGCTTGTGGATTGGTCCACACCAGATAAAACGGTCCGGCGCTGTGCTTGCCTTCGGACAGTGGTGGCCACGGCTTGGCCGGGTCCTCAATCGCCAACCATGCGCGGGCGCCCTTGGTATTGAGTAATGGCGCCGCCGACAACTCCGCGGCAAACCCGTCCAGCGCCACGGCTTGCAGATGATCGTCAGGCTTGATGCCGGTCAATAACGCGCTCAACGGAACAGCGCGATAGCTCATGTCCCGTTTGTAGGAAACGTCGTTACTGATGGTGATGGTCTGGGCTTGAGGGTGCTTGAGCAACTCCTCGGTCTGCCAGGTGCGACTGTTCGCGCCCAGCTCCAGATTCAGCTGTGCGGCATACAGGGGCGAGCCGAGCAGCAAGGCCCCGAACAAAATAAGCGTTTTCAAAATGATCGCCGTCCATGTCGTGAGAGTGCCATAAATGTTGGCACACCCACGCTGGCCCGGGTAGCGAGCCAGTCACATTTTTAAGAGGGCGATAGAAAACCTGGCGCCGTTAAATGATCGACTAGCCGATCACCTTCGTCAGGTTCGGCAAAATCAACAACAGCGTAGTGGCGAATAAAATGAGCCCGGCTTGACGTACTTTCGAATGTTTGAACATGGCTTGACCGCCTTTTTTGTTATTTCCTGATGCCTGCCTGCATATCTCCATGACGGCGAGCGTTGCACTTCCTGTAAGACGAGCGCCTCGGCAAAACCCGACGACAACTTAGTACATGTTCACCTTAGAGCCCGCGTCACGCTTGGTTTAGATCCATTTCATATGGTTTGCGTGCTACAGGCTATTAAAAAGGCATGAGGCCTATTGCCAGCTTCTTGGGCGCCCTTTTGCTAGACAGCTTGGTGACGTGAATCGGTTAATCCACGGCTTGGCGACCGTCCGTCTGAGCGTGTCCGTCAACGCCAGTGAGCATTGCGGTCATTGAATCGGCGCGGGCTCGGAATAAGGTGGAGGCTCAGTGTTTACTCACCGCCAGGTTCGAGGATGTCATGACTCAAGCTTTGATTTTCGATGCGTTACGCACGCCCCGTGGCAAAGGGAAGCCTGAGGGCTCCCTGCACAGTGTCAAGCCGGTGAATCTGGTGGCGGGGCTGCTTACGGCATTGCAACAGCGCATGTCTCTGGACACCAGCCAAGTGGATGACGTGGTGCTCGGCTGTGTCACGCCAATCGGCGATCAAGGCTCCGATATCGCCAAAACCGCAGCACAAGTGGCCGATTGGGACGTCAGCGTGTCAGGCGTGCAGATCAACCGCTTTTGCGCTTCGGGACTGGAAGCCGTGAACCTGGGCGCGATGAAAGTCCGTTCCGGATTCGAAGACCTGGTGGTGGTCGGTGGCGTCGAGTCCATGTCTCGCGTGCCCATGGGCAGCGACGGCGGCCCTTGGGCGCTGGACCCGGAAACCAATCTGCATAGCCATTTCACCCCGCAAGGCGTGGGCGCCGACCTGATTGCCACGATTGAAGGTTTCAGCCGCCAAGACGTCGATGCCTACGCGTTGTACTCCCAGCAGAAAGCGGCCCGGGCCCGCGCCGATGGTTCGTTCAACAAGTCGCTGGTGCCGGTGCAGGACCAGAACGGCATCATCCTGCTCGATCATGATGAATTCATCCGCGCCGAATCCACCCTTGAAGGCCTGGCCAAACTCAAGCCGAGTTTCGAGATGATGGGGCATATGGGTTTCGACGCCACCGCATTGCGCGTGTACAGCCATGTCGAGCGGATCAACCACGTGCACACTCCGGGCAACAGCTCCGGGATCGTCGATGGCGCGGCGCTGATGCTGATCGGCTCCGAGGCCAAGGGCCGGGCACTGGGGTTGCAGCCACGGGCGCGGATCGTTGCCACTGCGGTGACCAGCACCGATCCGACCATCATGCTCACCGGCCCCGCACCGGCTACGCGCAAGGCATTGGCCAAGGCCGGGTTGCGAGTCGAAGACATCGACCTGTTCGAGGTCAACGAAGCTTTCGCCTCGGTGGTGCTCAAATTCATCAAGGACATGGCCATCGACCCGGAAAAGGTCAACGTCAACGGCGGCTCCATCGCCATGGGGCACCCGTTGGGCGCCACTGGCTGCGCGATTCTCGGCACCTTACTCGATGAACTGGAAACCCGGCGCCTGCGCTACGGCCTCGCGACCCTGTGTGTCGGCGGCGGCATGGGCATTGCCACCATCATCGAACGCCTCTGAGCCCCGACCTTAAGGAACAAATGACATGACCGAAGCCATTCGTTACGAAAAAGGTCAGGACCAGATCGTCGTCCTGACCATTGACATGCCGGGCCAGAGCGCCAACACCATGAACGCGGTCTATCGCGAGGCCATGGCCGGCTGCGTTGCCAGATTGGTGGCCGAAAAGGACAGCCTTGTCGGCGTCATCATCACCTCGGCCAAGAAAACCTTTTTTGCCGGTGGCGACCTCAATGAATTGATCAAGGTCGGCAAACCCGAAGCCAAAGCCTTCTACGACATGGTGCTGACCCTCAAGGGCCAATTGCGTACGCTGGAAACACTCGGAAAACCGGTGGTCGCCGCGATCAACGGCGCGGCGTTGGGCGGCGGTTGGGAAATCTGCCTGGCGTGTCATCACCGCGTGGCGCTGGACACTCCATCGGTGCAACTTGGCTTGCCGGAAGTGACCCTCGGCTTGTTGCCGGGCGGCGGCGGGGTGGTGCGCATGGTGCGCATGCTGGGGATTGAAAAGGCTCTGCCTTACTTGCTCGAGGGTAAAAAAGTCCGGCCACAACAAGCGTTGCAGGCGGGGTTGATTGACGAGTTGGCGAAGGATCACGATGAGTTGCTGAGCAAGGCGCGGGCCTGGATTGTGGCCAATCCGTCGGCCGTGCAGCGTTGGGACGTGAAGGGGTATCAGATTCCGGGTGGCACGCCGTCGAACCCGAAAGTCGCGCAAATGCTGGCCATCGCGCCATCGATCCTGCGCAGTAAAACCCAGGGCTGCCTGCCCGCGCCGGAGAAGATCCTGTGTGCGGCAGTGGAAAGTGCCCAAGTGGATTTCGACACGGCGCACCTGATCGAAACCCGCTACTTCACAGAATTGACCACCGGCCAAATCTCGAAAAACCTGATCGGTACGTTCTGGTTTCAACTCAATGAGATCAACGCTGGCGGCTCGCGTCCTCAAGGTTTTGCCCCTTGCGTGACGCAGAAAGTCGGCGTGCTCGGTGCCGGGATGATGGGCGCCGGTATTGCGTTCGTCAGCGCATCGGCCGGTGTTGACGTGGTGCTCAAGGACGTCACTCTCGCGGCAGCAGAGAAGGGCAAGGCTCATTCGGCCGCGCTGCTGGACAAGAAAGTCGCCCGCGGTCAGATGATTGCCGAGCAGCGCGAGGCGATTCTGGCGCGGATTCACACCACCGAGAGCGATGCGGATCTCGCCGGTTGCGATCTGATCATCGAAGCGGTGTTCGAAGACCGTGAATTGAAAGCCAAAGTCTCATCAGCCGCGCAGAAGGTCGTTGGCCCTGACGCAGTGATCGCCTCCAATACCTCGACCTTGCCGATCAGCGGCCTGGCCACCGCCGTACCGGACCCAACCAAGTTCATCGGCCTGCATTTCTTCAGCCCTGTGGAAAAAATGCCCTTGGTGGAGATCATCAAGGGCACCCACACCAGCGACGAAACCCTGGCGCGTGGGTTCGATTTCGTCCTGCAAATCAAGAAAACCCCGATTGTGGTCAACGACAGTCGCGGTTTCTTCACCTCGCGGGTGTTCGGCACCTTCACCAACGAGGGCATCGCCATGCTCGGCGAAGGCGTGAGCGCGCCGATGATCGAGACCGAGGCGCGCAAGGCCGGCATGCCGATCGGGCCTCTGGCAATCTCCGACGAAGTGTCTCTCAGCCTGATGAGCCATATCCGCCAGCAAACCGCCAAAGACCTGCAAACCGAAGGGAAACCGCTGACTGAGCACCCGGCGTTCGCCGTGATCGACTTGCTGCTCAACGAATACAAACGGCCTGGGAAAGCGGCAGGAGGCGGTTTCTACGAGTATCCGGCCGGAGGCCAGAAACTTCTGTGGCCCGGACTGAAAACCCGTTTCGAGAAAGCCGATGGGCAGATTTCGCCCAAGGACGTGCGTGATCGCTTGCTGTTCGTGCAAGCCATCGAAACTGTGCGTTGCGTGGAGGAGGGTGTGCTGACCTCGACGGCGGACGCCAACGTCGGCTCGATCTTCGGCATCGGCTTCGCGGCCTGGACCGGCGGCGCGCTGCAGTTCATCAACCAGTACGGCGTGAAAGACTTCGTCGCCCGTGCCCAGTACCTGGCCCGGCAATATGGCGAGCGTTTCGCGCCGCCCGCGCTGCTGCTGGAGAAAGCCGCCAAAGGGGAGGCCTTCTAAGGGACGTATGACGCACTCCGGGGCTTGCCTTGCCACCGTGTTTCAAGGCAGGCTCTGGGGTGTGCATTATTCCCATCACGTGTCAGGTATTTTTTATGTCGTTACGCATCTGCATTCTGGAAACCGACATCCTGCGTCCAGAACTGGTCGATCAATATCAGGGTTACGGGCAGATGTTCCAGCGTCTGTTTTCGCAGCAACCTATCGAGGCCGAGTTCAGCGTCTACAACGTGATGCAGGGTGAGTACCCAAGCGATGATCTGACGTTCGACGCCTACCTCATCACGGGCAGCAAGGCTGACTCCTTCGGCACCGATCCGTGGATTGAAACCCTGCGCGCCTACTTGCTCAAGCGTTACGAGCGCGGCGACAAACTGCTGGGCGTGTGCTTTGGCCACCAGTTGCTGGCGCTGCTGTTGGGCGGCAAGAGCGAGCGCGCGACCCAAGGCTGGGGCGTCGGCACGCACAAATACAAACTGGCTGCGAAAGCGCCGTGGATGAGCCCGCTGCGCGAAGAACTGACCTTGTTGATAAGCCACCAGGATCAGGTGACGTCGCTGCCGGAAAACGCCACGGTCATCGCCTCGAGCGATTTCTGTCCGTTCGCCGCGTACCACATCAACGACCAGGTGCTGTGTTTCCAGGGCCATCCGGAATTCATTCACGATTATTCGCGAGCGTTACTGGATATCCGTCAGGAAGCGCTGGGCGAGAAGGTTTATTCCCAGGGCATGGCGAGTCTTGAGCATGAACACCACGGCACGACCGTGGCGGAATGGATGATGCGGTTTGTCGCGCACAAGCCCGAAGCTGTTTGACGTTAAGAGCTCTCAAATTGGATCTGCGGTGTTGTGCAGATCCAATGTGGGAGCGAGCCTGCTCGCGATTATTCCAGGCGACTCGGTGTTGGCTACAACCACCCCGACTTCTTGAAGCTCGCCCACAAACCCACGCATCCCAACGTAATAAACCCCAACACCGCAAAATACCCGTAATGCCACGCCAGCTCGGGCATGTTCTGGAAGTTCATCCCATAAATCCCGGCCACTGCCGTCGGGAATGCCAGAATGGCCGCCCACGCCGCAAACTTGCGTTGCACCACGCTTTGGCGTGCCGCCTCGAGCAAAACGCCAACTTCAATCGTCTGGCTGGCAATGTCCGCCAGCGTCGTCAGATCCTCCAGTTGCCGCGTTACGTGAATCTGCACGTCGCGAAAGTAGGGGCGCATGTTCTTGTCGATGAAGGGAAAGCTTAGCTTCTGCAGTTCCTCACCGATTTCCACCATCGGCCCCGCGTAACGACGCAGGCGCAATACATCCCGGCGCAGGCTGTGGAGTTTCTGGATGTCATGTTCCTTCAACTCGCTGCATAGCACGTTGCGCTCCAGTTCATCGATCTCGGCATGGATCGCTTCGCCCATTGGCTGGTAGTTTTCAATGACGAAATCGAGGATGGCATAGAGGACGAAATCCTCCCCGTGCTCCAGCAGAATCGGACGCGCCTCACAACGTTGTCGGACAAGGGCGTAGGACGCCGAATGACCATTGCGTGCGGTAATGATGTAACCGTTGCCGGCAAAGATATGAGTCTCGATGAACTCCAGTTTGCCTTCGTGGCGAATCGGCGAATACGTAACGATGAACAGCGCATCGCCGAAGGTTTCGAGCTTCGGTCGGCTGTGTTTTTCCAGGGCGTCTTCAATGGCCAGTTCGTGCAGATTGAACTGGCGTTGCAGATTGGCCAACTCGTGCGCATTCGGCTCTTCAAGGCCGATCCAGACAAAGTGGCCAGGCTTTGCAGCCCAGGCAGCGCCTTCGTCGAGGGTGATATTGGAGACTTTCTTACCGGCGCTATACACCGCTGCAGCAACAACTCTACCCATGATGTTGGTTCACTTCTTATTCAGTGCTTTTTATCAGCGAAAACTCAGTGGCAAGCACTATCTAGCTTAGCCGTGTCTGCTGCTTGAGAGTCAGCAAACACCGCAGAGTTCGTGGGCCAAAGCTCGCGGGCAAAAGAAAACCCGCACAAGGCGGGTTTTCTTTTTACGCGGCTTGCAGTTGCCGGTCCATCGACTCGATGCACTCGCGCATTTGTTCACGGCACTGGGCAATCAGCAGAGGCATGTCGTCCATGCTCAATCCTGCGGTTGGAATCGCCGGCAGCGAGCGAATCAGAATTTTCCCACTGCGCCAGCGGTTCAATCGCATGTGTTTGACGTAACTGCTGACGCACACCGGCACGATGGGCACCCCGGCGGCAATCGCCATCTGGAACGCACCTTTCTTGAAGGGCAGCAGTTCTTCACCGAGGTTGCGCGTGCCTTCCGGAAAGACCCAGATCGAGGTGTCCTCATGCTGCAAGGTGTGCGTGGTGGTCAGCATCGACTGACGCGCCTTGTGCGCATTGCCGCGGTCGATCAATACATTGCCGGCCAGCCAGAACAACTGACCGAACAGCGGCACCCACTTCAGACTTTTCTTGCCGATGCACACGGTGCGGCGGGGCACCACGTTGCCGAACACAAACAGATCGTAGTTGGACTGGTGGTTGGCGATGATTACGCAACTCTCGGGTTTATTCATCAACGGCCCGACGTCAGCCTTCACGCGCAAACGTAAAATACACATCGCCGGCCATGCATACAGGCGCGCGCACAGACGGCTGTTGTCCGGGTTGAACGGTCGGCACAGCCCGAGTATCACTCCCAGCACGCCCGCCAGAACAAAGTGCAGGCCCATCAATAACATACGCAACACAAACAGCATTTGCAGGCTCACCGGGACGAAAGGTGGCGCAGTGTACGGATGTGCACTGTTTTCGGCAATTGCCCCTATAGAGGAAGGAGATAGGCGATGTTTGTGCGCATGTTTCCGACTTGGGGGTCAGACGCGTTCTAGAGCGGTTGTTGAGTTTTCAACAATGGACGTAAGAAAAAGCCCGACACGCGGGTCGGGCTTTTCGGTGTAACGCGTGTGGACTTAACCCAAGTGTTCCTGATCCAGGATAATTGCGTTGTCCAGCGTCTCCAGCAGCGCCTTGCGCACTTTCAACTTGGTGTTCTTGTGCGCGGTCATGTTGATCTTCTTCAACTGACGGGCCGCCGCCAGCGCCGCGCCTTGCAGCTCCTCGGCCGACACCACCACGTCGAGGAAACCGGCATCCACAGCGCTTTGCGGATTAAACATCTCACCGTTGATCACAGAGCGATGGAATGCCGACTTGCGCAGACGATCACGTGCGATCTCGATACCGGCGTGGTGCATGGTCATGCCGATTTGTACTTCGTTCAGGCCAATGCTGAACGGGCCGTCGACACCGATGCGGTAGTCAGCCGACAACAGCAGGAAGGCACCTTTGGCCACCGCATGCCCAGGGCACGCCACGATGACCGGGAACGGGTGCGACAACAGGCGACGGGCCAACGTCGAGCCGGCGGTGACCAATGCCACTGCTTCTTTAGGGCCGGATGTCATGACCTTCAAGTCATAACCACCGGACAGAATCCCGGGCGTACCGGTAATAATCACCACCGCACGATCAGTCACTGCCTGATCCAGCGCAGCGTTGAACGCCGCAATCACGTCTGGCGAGATGGCATTGACCTTGCCATTGCTCAAGGTCAGGGTCGCGATACCGTCTTCGAGATGGTAGGAAATCAACTCACTCATGACGCTATTCCTTATATGAAAGTTGGGGCAGACGTTACCCACCGCGACAGGCCAGGTAAAGCGCCGTGACTGACCCGCCAGTCACCCTTTCCCCGCCCGGCAAGCGTAGCCCGCCGCACCCACAACGCATTCCCCTCTCTATAGAAGAGGGCGCGAAGCCGGAGATTGGCAGGTTTGCCATGGCCCGGAATCTGCTGGAACGACCGAAACGCTAAGCACATGAAAATTCTGCAAAAAAAGTTTGCCATCGCAAAAGCTTTCGACTACATTAGCGCGCCTCGACAGACAGAACATGTTTGACGAGATACGGTGAAGTGTCCGAGTGGCTTAAGGAGCACGCCTGGAAAGTGTGTATACAAGAAATTGTATCGAGAGTTCGAATCTCTCCTTCACCGCCAAATTCGATGTAACCAGAACCCCTGATTTCGAGAGAAATCAGGGGTTTTGTGGTTTCTGGATGGCTGAATAATAGTCATGGCGCCGATTTGGAAGCAGCTGAATAGGCGAAGACACGTCCTGAAATGATGTAGGAGAAGTCATTGTGGTGTCGGAAGTCATGCTGGAAAGCCAGTTGCTTCGGTGCTTCCATGGGGCTTGCACCTCTCATGAGCTGATTTGGGGAGGGGGTATTTGTTTTGCACCTCAAAGGTACAAAATGAATCAAAGAGCAGCGCAAGTGGCGCTCTCCCTTATCCGAGATGGACGTACGCAAGATATGCAGGAAATGACCATGAAGCAGGCCGAGCTGGAAATGGTTCACGTAGAGATCGTCAAGTTGCTCTCTGAACAACGCAAACTGAATGCCGAAGCTGGCAAGATGACCCGTGAAACTTTTTGGTATCCGGTGGCTGTTGCGACGGGATTGATTGGAACGGTGGCAACCATTACGACGGTGTTGATCAAGCTTCTATGACCTTGTTGAGGCCGCTGCCCGACTCCCGATACATTTTCCGATATTTGAGCGAAATCTGAATTCCAAAGCCCAGCCGATGCTGGGCTTTTTTGTTTTCATCCGTTGGCTATCGGCGAATAATGCCTGCCCCCCGTGAAGAAGGAATTCCGATGATCATCACCACAACCCAAACCATTGAAGGCCGACAAATCACCGCCTACCTGGACATCGTCAGCGCTGAGTCGGTACAGGGCGTCAACGTTATCCGTGACATATTCGCTGGCATGCGGGATTTTTTCGGTGGTCGTTCTCAGACGTTGGAGCGGGCGTTGAAGGAAGCGCGGATTCAGGCGACCGACGAGATCAAGGAGAGGGCGCGGGCTCTTCAGGCGGATGCGGTGGTGGGACTCGATTTTGAGATCAGCATGCCGTCCGGCAACGGCGGGATGGTGGTGGTGTTTGTGACCGGGACGGCCGTCAAGCTGAGGTGAGTGGGGCGGCGATCTTGTTTATCCGCCGGGTTGATTTGTAGGAAGCGACGCGGTCCATTCGTCGGGCATGGCAAAATCTGAATTACAAGTCCGGTAATGACCGACTAGTCTCAAAAGCCTTGGTGGTCGGTATTTTTCAGGCAATAGGGCTTGCCGGTATCGATCCCGCTTTGAGAGGGGAAGAGCTATGGCTGATCCGTATATCGAAGACGACGGGGCAGAGTTACCAATCAACAATTGCGTGCAATGTGGCCAGACAGAGTATGTGGCGGGGTTTGGCGAAGACCCGGTCCATACCCAAAAATTGAAATCCAAGGCGCCCCGAGGGGCCAAGGCGAAGTTCTTGCCCAGGGTGGCGACGCCTTCCAGGAAGTAACAATCAACCGTTCACGCCCCGCCAATAGAGCGGGGTTTTTCATTTTTCCAAGACTGATTTTCCGCGAAATGGCCTACAGAAAAATGATCATTTTCCTATTGATTTAATTTCACAAACTTTTCACACCGTCCTACGTAGTCTCAGCTCATCCGTTAGAAAGCAGTACCTGCCCGTTCCCCAGCGGGCTTTTTTTTGCCTGTCATAAAACCTTTTCCATAAAAACTGTCCAACCGTCGCTAATTGCGAGGTACGGTGGTTTTTGTGTGGACGTTACCTCCTCAAAAGCATTCAATCCCCGGCTTTTCGGTTTCCCCTATTTTTGAGGTTTTTCGTCATGCGTTTAACACTGCCTGCTCTGGTTCTGGGACTTCTGGTGACTCAAGGTGCAATGGCTGCCGGTGATGGCACTGCGGCGATCGGTGGCGGTCTGGGTGGTGCATTGGGCAACGTGATCGGCCAGAACATGGGCGGCAGCACCGGCGCGGCGATTGGTGCTGGCGTTGCGGGCGCAGCCGGTAGTGCTGTTGCCGCACGCAAAGGCAGCCGCACCAAAGCAGCCATTGGTGGCGGTGTCGGCGCTGCGGGCGGTTCGGTGATCGGTAACAGCCTGGGCGGCAAGAACGGTTCTACCATCGGCGCCGGCTTGGGTGGTGCATTGGGTGGCGGTGTAGGTAGCAACCTGGGTCACAAGCGTCACTGATTGTGAGTTGATTTGCTGAAAAGCCCGGCTTTATGCCGGGCTTTTCGTTTCTGAATATTTCTTTTGCACTAACTTCCAATTTAAAGCTGTCCAACCTTCATCGCTGACCGGATTCAGTGAGTGCAGGTGTTAGACTCGCGCCCATCCGCAGAGCGTACTCTTACCCCCGATGCGGAATTTGAGGTTCATATCATGCGTTTGACATTGTCCACGTTGTTTCTGGGACTTTTGGTCGCTCAAGGTGCAATGGCTGCCGGTGACGGCACTGCGGCAGTTGGCGGTGGTTTAGGCGGTGTATTGGGCAATGTGGTCGGCCAGAGCATGGGCGGCAGCACAGGCGCGGCAATTGGCGCTGGTGTGGGTGGCGCGGCAGGCAGTGCCGTCGGCGCTCCCAAGGGTAGCCGCACAGAAGCAGCCATTGGCGGTGGTCTGGGCTCTGCCGGCGGTTCGCTGGTCGGCAATCGCCTCGGCGGGTCCACCGGTTCGACCATTGGCGCAGGCCTTGGCGGCGCAGCAGGCGGTGCCCTCGGCAACAACCTGGGCACTGACAGTGGCGGTGGCGGTTCTCATTCTGGAAACGGCCACAAGCATAAGAACAAACACAGAAACAAAAATCACTGATTCGTCAGCGAGTGACAGAAAAAACCCGGCCTGGTGCCGGGTTTTTCGTGTCTGACTGTTGGGCATCGGAACGTTTGGCCGCAGGCCGCCTCGAACTAATAGATCCCTGAATCCTACGAGGCACGTCATGACTCCTGAAACCGAAGGCAAGGAAGAAAAAGGCCCGAGCGGGCTGCCATTCATCAATGATCCCGGCAACGAAGATCCAGGTTCATTAATGGATGACGCAACGGTGCCGCTCAACGATTCCGATGATGCCGGTGATGTGGGTAACACCGAGTATGAAGAAGAGGAAGACGACGAAGACGAAGATTGACCCGCATTAGCGCGGATCGACCGATCGTCTCTCTGATCGAACGCTAGCCTGAACCCGACCTCGAAATTTCAGGGCCTGATTTTCAGGTCCTTTGAGAGGTGCTTAATGAACGCTGACCCGAAAGACACTGACATCGACGAAACCCCTGAATACCCGCTGCCTTCGCCCACCGATTCCTTGAGTCGCGATCAACGTCCGCCGGATGACGACACCGCAGAGGAGCAATTGCGCACGAATGATGTAAAACGTGGCGATGTAGAAGCCACCCCGGAAGATCCGGATATAGCGGGTAATGACGCTTCGGGTGAGCCGAGTTGAAAGCTGCTTGTTGATTGTGCGGCACTTTTAAAGCTTTTTAAGGGTGCTGCACCATGATCCGAGCCAATCTGATGGTTCTGACATAGTAGTAATTTCTTGCATGTGTTGGTTGTTATCACCTCATAAGTCCAAGGCTAGTGGATTAACGATTCGAGCCAACGCTTATAGAAGTCCCTTTGCTGCTGAATGTCATTTGTGATGCCTGTGTCATCAAAGTCG
This sequence comes from Pseudomonas arsenicoxydans, assembly GCF_900103875.1. Lineage (NCBI taxonomy): Bacteria > Pseudomonadati > Pseudomonadota > Gammaproteobacteria > Pseudomonadales > Pseudomonadaceae > Pseudomonas > Pseudomonas arsenicoxydans. The sequence goes on from NZ_LT629705.1 coordinate 3,082,513, forward strand.
AAGATATTCACCATGTCTTCACTCTCTGAAGGCCGTCCTAGCTGAAGTTCATACGCCACTATGCCGCCAGCCATTTGCGATGCCATGCGCGACGGGTAGACATTGACTTTGGCGCCTTTGCACAGAAAATTTACTTCACGGAAGTCGGCTCGCAACAACCCAAAGCATTCGAAAAGATCTTGAGCCGAGTATGTTTTACTCAAGCCGTTTTTAGTTCTGAATGCTAACGTCAAATTTTTTCGGTCGCATTCAATTGAGGCTTTTTGGGTAACTCCGCAGGTGTTTATGGATATTTCTATTGTTTTTTTCATGATCACATCCTGCGTGGGTTTGGAGTTGAGTAGCCCTTATAGCTGCCATCGGCATTGACTGGGGTAACACCGAGAATGTCCCGACTGTCTACGCCTCCAGGTAACGCTATTTCAATCTCTCGCCTATGAGGCGACATCATGCCGAGCTTTTTATTCACATCTATTCCGCGAATATTTTTTATTACATAGAGGAAGCCGTCTTCATATCCGTAGCCCGTTGCAAATTTTATAGCTTCCTTTTCTGAGGTCGAAGCGCTGACAAAGAAGCTGGGAGGGCTTCGGTTGTCCAAAGCGTGTAAGTAGAGGTCCATGCTGTCTCCCAAGGGCTCAAATCCCGCGTCAAATATCTCCCACGACTCCCGTGAATCTCCGCGATATAAGTAACGGTTTTTTGGTTTGGGGGATGGAGCAGGAGTGATTGTCTCCCCCTCATCAACCTTCACCTTCCCAACCGGATCCTCATCCCCAATCGAAGGCTTGCGACACCCATCCCCCCCAGGACACTCATTCAACCCCAACGGATCAACCCACCCCGTCGGGTTCCTTGTGTACTGATACCCGTTAATCCCACCCGCCAATCCACTCGGATCCGGCGTCAGATACCGCCCCACATCCGGGTTGTAATACCTATGCCGGTTGTAATGCAGCCCCGTCTCCGCGTCGAAGTACTGCCCCTGAAACCGCAACGGCTGATCCAACACCTGATGGGTGTCGCGGTTAAGTCGGGTCAGGCGGCCATACGCGGTGTATTGCGCGGCCCAGATGATGTCGCCGCTGTAGTCGGTCAGTTCTTGCGGCGTGCCGAGGTGGTCGAGTTGGTAGTAGAAGGGGCATGCCTGGCGCGGGCCTTTGCCGTCGAGCATGGCCAGCGGGCGGAAGGTTCCGGGTTCGTAGACGTAGCTGCGGTGGTGTTCGCGACTGCTTTCGGCGACGAGGTGGTCGCCTTGCCAGAAGAATTCGGTGGTTTTGCCGTCGACGGTTTTGCTGATGCGGCGGCCGAAGGCGTCGTAGCGATAATTCGCGAAACGCCCATCCGGTGTCGTGACGCCGACCAGTCGATGCTGGCAGTCGTAGCGGTATTCGGTGACGAGTTTTTGCCCGGTGCCACGGCGTTCGAGGATCAGGTTGCCGAAGGCGTCGTAGTCGTAGTGCCGATCGGCCTGCATCAGCAACCGATTGCCCCGCACGGTCGCGGCGCCGGGGCGGTCCTGCATCAGCAGGTTGCCCGCCGGGTCGTGGGCGAAGCTCTCGGGCAACTGGTCGCGCAAGTGACGAACGCGGATCAGGCGGTTGAGCGGATCGTATTGGTAATTGCGCTGGCCGTGACGGGTGTCGGCGATGCTGTCGATATTGCCGTTGGCGCTGTAGGCATAATCGCGGCGATACAGCGGTTGCACCTGTTGGCTGACGGCATGAGCTTTCAGACGGCCCTGATCGTCGTAGGCATAGTCGCTGAGCAACTGGCCTTGCTGGCGTTGCCGTTCGCGACCGAAGACGAACTGGTGGGTCGTGAGCCGCGCGCCGTTGAGGTCGATGGCGGTCAGCGCGCCACCCTTGGCGTGGTGATAATCAAGCTTGCTGCCGTCCGGCAGACGCAGATGGTTGAGCTGGCCGCAGGCGTCATAGGCGTAACGCAACGTGCCCCAGCCCTGATGCTCGGTGATCAGGCGATCCTGTTGGTCGTACGCGAATTCCAGCGGATGGTCGTGGCCGTCGTCGACGCTGACCAATCGGCCGAGGCTGTCATAGCGGTATTGGACCTTGACGCCATCGGGCAGTTTTTTAACCAGCAGGCGCCCAGCACTATCCCGTTGATAAGTTGTTAGAAGCTGCGAGCCGTCATCACCGAACTCGGTTTTCTCCAGCAGATGGCCGTTGAGGTCGTAAACGTATGCGGTGCGTTGGCCGTCGAATCCGGTTTCCTGCCGGATCAAGCCGCCGGCGGTGTAGTCCAGTCGGTACTTTTCGCCGGATTCGTTCTCGATTTCCGTGAGCAACAGCCGGGCGTTGTCGTAGCGATATTTCAGCTCGGTGCCGTCGGCGTTGAGGCGGCGGCTGACCAAGTGCAGATCATCGAGGTATTCGTAGCGCGTGACTCGACCCAACTCGTCGCGTTCGGCGGTGATCTTGCCGTAGGCGTTGTAGCTGAAGGCACGGCTGGCACCGTTGGGCAAAGTCGTCTGAATCAGTCGGCCGACGGCATCCCACTGGTATTTCGTAACAGCGCCATGCTCGTCCTGACGGGTAAGCTGCCGGCCCAGCGCATCGTAGGAAAAGCGCCGCACACTGCCGTCGGGCAGCGTTTCCTCCACCAACTGGCCCAAGCCATTCCAGACAAACACATGACGGCTGCTATCCGGGTAGCGGATCGACAGCAACTGACCTTTTTCGTCGTAGTGATAGTGGGTGATATGTCCGTCAGGATCGGTCGCTTCGGTGACATCACCCTGAGCATTGCGCCGATACTTCCACACCGCTTCACCGCGATAACGCGCATGCAGGAAGCCGTTGCGATACTCGTAGGACGTTGGCTCGTCTTCCGGTGGAATCAGCGCCACCAGCCGTCCGACTTCGTCGTAGCGGTATTCGGTCACCGCGCCGAGCGGGTCCAGTTCGGCAATCAACCGGCCCTGGTCGTCGTAGGCCTTGAGGTGTTCACCGCCGTCCAGTTCAACCCGACGCACCAGCCGCGCCTTATCGTCATGGACATAAACCTCTTCGCTGCCATCGACGTTTTTAACCAACACCGCGCCGTCGTCATCCCAGGCATAACGCGTATCCTTCTGTGCAAACGAGGCCCAGTGGCGGACACATCGCGCCGCCTTGCCGGACCGTTCCCACTCCCAGAAGAAACTCGCCCCACCGGCCAGTTGCCGCTGCAGAATCACGTGGTGATCGTCGTAGTCGTAGCGTTCGCTTTCGCCGGCAGCGTTGGTCGCTTCGATCAGTCGCTGACGGGCGTCGTAGCGGTAAGTAGCCAGCGTTTGCTCGGTACGCCAGGCGTTTTCAGGTGCGTCGGAACTGAAAGACTGATACTCGACCGCGACGATGTGCCGGCGTTCGTAACGCAACAGCAGTGAACGGCCAGCACCGTTGTCGATCCGCTGAATGCGCGCCTGACCGTCACGGGTGATGCGCAGTCGGTTGTTGTAGGCGTCACTGATCTCGGTCAGGCAACCGCTTCGAAAGTGGTAGAACCGCGCGGCTTCGCCAGCCAGCGCGAGCACCCATTCTTCAGGCTGGTCCCCCAGATAAATCGCGGCGCGCGACAGGCTGTTGTGAATGGCCGGGCGCTCGGCGCTTGGCAGCGGAAACCTCGTGCGACGATTTTCATGGTCGATCCAGACGACGTGTTCTGCGTCCAGCTCCAGCCGATGCGCCAGCGAATGACTCCAGCCCCAGCCCAGCCCGCAATCAACTTCCACGGCGCTGGTGCGGTAGAGGCGGGTAAACGCGAATGGCAGCAAACCGATAAGCGAGCCGTCATCAAGAGTTAGCAACTCTTCGCCGGTGACCATCGACACCGGGCAACCGTTGGTGCAGGTCAGCGGCCCACAATCGGCGCTGTCGCCATTGGGGTTTTTCGCCTGCTCGGGGGCGTCATCCCGGTGTTCCTGCCGGGTCAATCGGGTCATGGCTGCGGACTTGTCGCGAGCAATGGCGACCGGGTTGTTCACCAGCAACACCGGCGTGCCGCCCGCGCTTATCTGCAACGGCACAGTGGGCGCGGGGTTCACCGATGCTTTTCGAGCGTGGACTGCGAGAGGTTTGAGAACGCCGGCGTGGTCAGTCAGGTCGGATCGGGTGCCGAGCGCCGCCAGTCTCAGGCTCGCGGCGGCCAGCCAGTTTCGCGCACGGTCCGATTTGACCTTGTCCAGGACCTTGGCGCTGATGCCGAGCGTCAGTCCTGCGCTACCGCTGAAGCGCGCCAGCAGCAATCCAATCAGTATTCCGGCGCGAATTTGCGCCACGACTTCAGCGATGAACTGCGGCGGTAGCATCCGCAACCAACTGGTGATGGCGGCGAGATGAATGAACATCAACGGCTCGTCACTCAACAGCAGCAACAGGTTGGCAATCGATTCAGCTGAAGCGTTCAGCAGTGTTTCAAGTTCGGTCTCGGTCAGGTACTCAAGGAGCTTTTGGCTGTTGGCTTGCAGGTCCGTGATCAGCGCGTAGATCTGCTTCACGTCATCCCACAAGCCGTTCAACGAATTCTCGAAACCGCGCCAATCGGCCTGTTGCAGCTGACCGTAGCGTTTGATGAATCCGGCCTCGGCGAACTCGGCCCACGAAGATTCAAACTCGGTGGTCCACTCGTTGCGCAACCAGCCTTCCAGATCGTCGATGACGTCTTGATAGGAGGCATAGAGCGCTTTGACATGCGCTGCGGAAACGTTCGGAAAGAAGGTGATCCGATAGCGCAGGCTGCGGTCGCACTCGGGGATTTCGAGGACGCCGCTGGGGCCGATCTCGTGATGGACCGGCTCGCCAAACGTACCGTCAGAGCTCAACGGCTCGAGCATCACCGGCATATTGCCGATCGGCACGAACCGCGCCGCGTCGAACATGTGCACCAAGGTCAGGGGACCGGCGGCCGGGCACGCGGCGACGGTGGAGCTGACGGGTGTAGTGACGGCTTTTGGTACGACCAGGAGGACTTCGTTACCGACCTTGAACACCTGCTCGATATCCAGTGCCTTGCCGGTCCAGAAACTTTCCGCCCAGGCATCGTAGTCATTGAGGCACAGCCGAAAATCAGCGAGCAGCGCTTCGACGTCCGGCTTCTCTGGGTCCATCGCGGCGACCACCAGAAGGCCGATGGCGTTATTCAAGGCCAGTACCTTGTCCGGTACGAACATTCGCAGTCCCTCGCGCAGATCAAATTTGAGCGCGAGACTTTGCTTGGGATCAGCGGCTAAAGAAGTCGGGAAAGGAGGCGTTTTATGTAGGGAAAATCGCTAAATGACGACGAGCGCTTTTTGTTTCCGTGAGGTATTGCCCGTTGCCCAATGCCAGCGACGCTCGTTATGCTGCTGAATCCTTTAATCGATCACGGACCCGGCCGTACCTGCGCCGCCTCTGGGATGTCAGTAAAAAACGGATCCGATGCGATGAATGCAACGCTCAATGAGTTCGGCCCGATCAAGGCCGTGATTTTCGACATGGATGGCTTGTTGCTGGACACCGAGGGCATTTATACCCAAGTGACCGCGCAGATTGCCGCGCGGTATGGCCGGGTCTTCGACTGGAGCGTCAAGCAGAACATCATCGGTCGTGGCGCGGGTGATCTGGCGCGTTATGTGGTCGAGGCCCTGGACCTGCCGATTACTGCCGAAGAGTTTCTGGTGATCCGCGAGCCTCTGATGCGTGAGCTTTTTCCGACCGCGTTGGCGATGCCCGGCGCCGAGGAACTGGTCCGGCACTTGAAGGCCCACAACATTCCCATTGCGGTCGGCACCAGTTCTTCGCGTCAGTCGTTCGGCCAGAAAACCACGTTGCACCGCGACTGGTTCGCGCTATTCGACTTCGTCGTGACGGCTGACGACCCGGAAGTGGGCGCGGCCAAACCGGCGCCGGACATCTTCCTGACGGCAGCACGGCGCCTGGGCGTTGCGCCTGAAGATTGTCTGGTGTTTGAAGATTCGCCCTTCGGTGTCACGGCGGCGAAAGCGGCGGGGATGACCGCGATTGCGATTCCGGACGCAGCGATGGCTGACGAAAAGTACGCACACGCCGACGGCATTCTTCGCACGCTGAAAGCGTTCATACCGAGCGCTTGCGGTTTGCCGGCGCTTGAGTGGGCATAAAGCAGCAGGCACAAAAACGCCGGCAAATTTGCCGGCGTTTTTTTTGCGCGGTTTAAAGCATTAGGCGCCAAAACCACCGTCGATGGTCAGGCTGGCGCCGGTGATGTAGCCGGCTTCCGGACCCACCAGGTAGGCGACAAAACTGGCGATTTCTTCAGCTTTGCCATAGCGACCCACTGCCATCAACGGGATCAGGCTCTCGGCGAAGTCACCGCTGGCCGGGTTCATGTCGGTGTCGACCGGGCCCGGTTGTACGTTGTTGATGGTGATCCCGCGCGGGCCCAGGTCGCGCGCCAGGCCTTTGGTCAGACCGACCAGTGCCGACTTGCTCATGGCGTACGGGCCGCCACCGGCGAAGGGCATGCGGTCGGCGTTGGTGCTGCCGATGTTGATGATGCGGCCGCCTTCCGTCATGTGTTTCGCGGCGGCCTGGGTGGCGACGAACACGCTGCGCACGTTGATGGCCAAGGTCTGGTCGAAGTCTTCGAGTTTGAAATCTTCCAGCGGCGCAACGGCCAGCACGCCGGCGTTGTTGACCAGGATATCCAGGCGACCGAAGGCTTTGACGGTGGCGCTGACGGCATTGCGAATGGCCTCGGCGTCGGCGCTGTCAGCCTTGATGGCCAGGGCTTTACCGCCATTGGCGGTGAGGCTGTTTTGCAATTCTTCGGCTTTGGCGGTGGAGCTGACGTAGGTGAAGGCAACGGTCGCGCCTTCAGCGGCCAGACGTTTGACGATGGCGGCGCCGATTCCGCGGGACCCGCCTTGAATCAAAGCCACTTTGCCGCTGAGGTTATGAGTAGTCATATCGATCTCCAGAGTCCCGAGGCGAGATTGTCTCGGTTGATGGAGCCTAGTATCGATTCAGGATTACCTGCTGAGTAGACGGTTATTGCGATAGTCTGTGTAAACCAAAAGTTTATAGTGAAGCTTATGGAAACCTTCAGCAGTATCGAATGCTTCGTGCGCAGCGCCGAAGTCGGCAGCTTTGCCGAAGCCGCACGGCGCCTGAGCCTGACCCCGGCAGCGGTGGGTAAAAGTGTTGCAAAGCTTGAGGCTCGCCTCGGCGTGCGCCTGTTCCAGCGCAGCACTCGCAGCCTGACGCTAACCGAGGCCGGGCAGCTGTTTCTCGGCGAAGTCAGTTCCAGCCTGCTCACGATTCAGAATGCCGTGGCCAATCTGGCGAGCGCTGAAGGGCGGCCGGCGGGAACGCTGAAGGTCAGTATGGGCACGGTGTTCGGGCGTTTGTATGTGGTGCCGTTGCTGGGCGAGTTTCTACGACGGTTTCCGGCGATCAGCCCGGATTGGCATTTCGATAACCGCCAGGTGGATTTGATTGCGCAAGGGTTCGATGCGGCGATTGGCGGCGGTTTTGAACTGCCGCAAGGCGTGGTTGCGCGCAAGCTGACGCCGGCGCATCGGGTGTTGGTGGCGTCGACTGATTATCTGGAGGGGCGGCAGGCGATCCTTGAGCCTGAAGATCTCACGGATCACGATGGCATCCTGATTCGCTCGCCGCAGACAGGGCGAGTGCGTTCCTGGCAGTTGACCAGTCGTACCCGGCAAAACAGCCCGCTGACGCTCAAGGCGCGGATGACCATGAGCGATTCGGAGGCTGCTTGTGCGACGGCGGCCCAGGGGCTGGGCATTGCATTGGTGAGCATGCCGTTTGCGTCCGTTTATCTGGAGGCCGGGACGTTGCAGCGGGTGTTGCCGGACTGGTATGTCGACGATGGCAACATTTCTATCTATTACGCGGAACACAAACTGATGCCAGGCAAGACCCGGGCGTTTGTGGATTTCATCATTGAGCAGTTTGCGCAACAGGGGTTGGTGCAGCGGTTCAGTGCGGTTTGAGTTAGCTTGAGACCGCACCTCGGTCTACCGCCCGAACCGCCCCGGCCAACCAATAATGGTCTTGGGCCGTGGTGTCGCATACGTGCGCACTTTCGATGTCGACAACCCCAGTCGCACCAACGACTCGGCAATCGTCACCGCCGCTGTCACGCCATCCACCACGGGAACCCCTGTGCGCTGGCGAATCTGCTCGTCCAGCCCGGCCATCCCGCCACAACCCAGGCAAATCACCTCGGCCTTGTCCTCAAGCACGGCCAGTTCCGCCTGGCGCACAATCGCTTCCAGCGCCCGCTGCGGATCAGACTCCAGTTCCAGCACCGCTAATCCACTGGCTCGTACCGACGCGCAACGGTCCCACAGTCCGGACAGTTTCAGCCGATCCTCGATCAGCGGCACGGTGCGGTCCAGTGTGGTGACCACCGAATAGGCATGGCCCAGGAACATCGCGGTGCTGGCGGCGGCGTCGGTGATGTCCACCACCGGTACGTTGAGCAGTTCCTGCAGACCTTCGCGACCGTGTTCGCCGTAACCGGCCTGAATCACCGCGTCGAATGGCTGGTCGTAGGTCATTACCCGGTCCATCACCGCAATGGCCGCCAGGTAGCTTTCAAAATTGCCTTCGATGGAGTCGGCGCCGAAGTAGGGCGTCAGGCCGATGATTTCCGTCCCTGGCGCCGCCACCGCTTGAGCCGAACGAGCGATGGCCTGGGTGATGGATTCGGTGGTGTTGACGTTGACCACGAGAATTCGCATGGAAAATCCTTATAGCGCAAAGGTTCTGCAGCCCGACATCGCCGGGCTGTCATGGGATTAATGACTGACGTTGTCGACCGCGATGCTTTCACCGCTGACGTCGGCGTAATGCGGCTGCCTTTTGGCAATGATCAGGTAGAGCATCCCTGCAATCGCGGCGCCAATCAGCCAGGAAAACGGCGACACGTAGTGGAAACCCGGCACCAGTGCCAGGACGATGGCGATCAACGCTGCAGGAATAAACGCCGCCACCGCACGTAAATTGACCCCGCGGCTGTAGTAATAGGCGCCATTGGGATCTTCGCTGTACAACTGCGGCACGTTGACCTGACCTTTTCGGACAAGCCAGTAATCGACCATGATCACGCCGTACAACGGCCCGAGCAGGGCACCGAGGCCGGACAGGAAATACACGATCACCAGCGGACTGTTGTAGAGGTTCCATGGCAGGATCAGCACGGCGATGGTCGCGCTGATTAACCCGGCACGGCGGAAGGTCAGGTATTTCGGGGCCAGGTTGCTCAGCACAAACGCCGGGGCGACGAAGTTGGCCATGATATTCACAGCCACCGTGACGATCAGGAAGGCCAGGCAGCCAAGCACCAGGAAGAAGGTGTTGGGGATCAAGGCGATGATCTCGGTCGGGCTTTCGATGATCCGGCCATTGATCTGAAATTGCGCACCGCAGAGCAAGACGGTGATGGCCGCGAACACCAGGATATTCACCGGCAGGCCCCAGAAATTTCCGACCTTGATGGTTTTGCGGCACGGCGAAGAACGGGCGAAGTCGCAGAAATTGAGGATCAGCGTGCCGTAGATCGCCAGCCACAACGCGCCACCGGCAAAGATGTTGCGCCACATCTCGCCGCCGGTCAGCGGTTCGCGGATCGACCAGGCGATGGTGGCGTTGGCCTGGGTGTACATCCAACCGGCGAGGGCGGCGACGGTCAACAGAATCACCGGTCCGGCGAACGCTTCGTAGCGCCGGACCATTTCCATGCCATAGGCAAGAATGCCCAGTTGCACCAGCCAGATGGCCACGAAACACACCCAGCCAAGGGTCGACAGACCGAGGATTGAGTCGTGGTCGTACTCGGCGAAGCCGGGATGCACCGCCGTCAGCAGCACCCGAAAGACCACCGACGCCAGGTACGTCTGAATGCCGAACCAGGCGATGGCGATAACGGCGCGGATCAATGCAGGAATTTGTGCCCCGTGAATGCCGAAACTGATCCGGCTGATCACCGGAAACGGCACGCCGGTCTTTTGGCCCATGTAGCCCGAGAGGTTCATGAAGCAATACACCAGCGCCGCGCCAATCCCCAGTGACAGCAGAATCTGCCAGCCACCGAGGCCCAGCGCATACAGGCCGATGGCGAAGGAGTAGTTGGCGATGTTGTGCACGTCATTGGTCCACAGGGCAAAGATGCTGTATCGGCCCCAGCGTCGACCTTCGGCTTTGGTCGGCGCCAGGTCTTTGTTGTGCAGGCGCGGGCTGAGCACCACGGGGGCTTGAAAGGTTTGATCCTGAGCGGTGGGTGGGAAGGAGGGCAGATCCAGCGCGATGTTGTTATTGGAGAGGCTAGTACGCATTCCGGCAGGCTCCGAGCTTGGCGTCGCGATGACTGTGCATGAGCGTGAGCTCGACAAATCTTCGTCGCTGGCGGCAAGCATCATTGGTTACGGGGCATCTGCAGCCTGTACGGGATAGGGCGCTTCAGGCTTGCGGATCTAAAGTGTGTGTATGTTTTTATACGATTGTATACAAAACATGTATGCACTTAAGCCAGATCCATGCCAGCTCTGAATCTATCAAACACAGCGCTCATTTCGATTTGTTATCGGGGGCGGATAAGTAGTTGAAAAAAAGGCGATATAAATTGACCGATTGAACAGCTATTTATTTTTCGGCGAAGTGGGTGGGAAAGCGCGACTGGCGGAGTCAGGAAGAGGGGCTGTAACTTTTTGGGGCGCAGAAACAAAAAGTGCACACACAAATGGCACTTACGGTGACATTCGTGTGTACACATTTATGAGAGGATCACACTGACCCTCTGGGAGCTTCACAAAGCGGGAGTTTATGCCTTGGATTTACTGATGATATTCCCCGCATGCAAGCCGCATTCTTTCTGCGTCGCTTCTTCCCACCACCAGCGGCCTTCACGTTCGTGCTGGTTCGGCAGTACCGGGCGTGTGCAGGGCTCGCAGCCGATGCTGATGAAACCGCGTTCATGCAGGCTGTTGTACGGCAGTTCGAGCATGCGGATGTAACCCCAGATCTCTTCGCTGGTCATTTGCGCCAGCGGGTTGAATTTGTACAGGGTACGTTCCGGGGTAGAGAAAGCGGTGTCGATTTCCAGCACGGCGACCGCGCTGCGGGTGCCCGGGCTCTGGTCGCGGCGCTGGCCGGTAGCCCAGGCGGTCACGCCAGACAGCTTGCGACGCAGCGGCTCGATCTTGCGGATGCCGCAGCATTCGCCATGGCCGTCCTTGTAGAAACTGAACAGGCCCTTTTCCTTCACGAACGGTTCCAGCTTCGTGTAGTCCGGGGACACCAGTTCGATGTCGATCTTGTAGTGCTCGCGCACCTGATCGATGAAACGGTAGGTCTCGGGGTGCAAGCGGCCAGTGTCGAGGCTGAACACTTTGACGTTCTTGTTCAGCTTCCAGGCCATGTCCACCAGCACCACGTCCTCGGCGCCGCTGAAAGATATCCACAGGTCATCGCCAAACTCGGCAAACGCGAGTTTCAGGATGTCTTGGGCGGATTTGTTGGCATAGGTCGTGGCGAGTTCCACAACATCGAACGATGGGCTCATCAGGGCGGCTTCCTACAGGTCGGTGGCGCTGGGCGCTCTATATGGACGTGATGGTAACAAAATCCTGCAATCGCTGGCGCGCCCTCTGCGTTGCGCGCGCTTGCTTGAGTCGCTAGAGTTCGGCAGTCCTTTTGCTCGCTCGACTCAATAATCAATACAAATGGGAGTGTCTTGTGGAAATAGCCTGTCTGGATCTTGAAGGTGTGCTGGTCCCGGAAATCTGGATCGCCTTTGCCGAAAAAACCGGAATCGAATCCCTCAGGGCCACCACCCGGGACATTCCTGACTACGACGTGTTGATGAAGCAGCGCCTGCGGATTCTCGATGAGCACGGCTTGAAACTCACCGATATTCAGGAAGTGATCGCCACGCTCAAGCCGCTGGACGGCGCCGTCGAGTTCGTCAACTGGCTGCGTGAGCGGTTTCAGGTGGTGATTCTGTCGGACACGTTCTACGAGTTCTCCCAGCCGCTGATGCGTCAACTGGGGTTCCCGACGTTACTGTGCCATCGCCTGATTACCGATGACTCGGGGCGGGTGACAAGCTATCAGCTGCGTCAGAAAGATCCCAAGCGCCAGTCAGTCCTTTCGTTCAAGAGCCTCTACTACCGCGTGATTGCTGCGGGAGACTCCTACAACGACACCACGATGCTGGGTGAGGCGGATGCGGGGATTCTGTTTCATGCGCCGGACAACGTGATTCGCGAATTTCCGCAGTTCCCGGCGGTGCACACCTTTGCGGATTTGAAGCAGGAGTTCATCAAGGCTTCGAATCGGGCGTTGAGCCTGTAATTGCCGCAGATGATCGTTCCCACGTCGAGGCGTCGAACCGTCTGCGTGGGAATGCCTCAATGGACGCTTTGCGTCCGCTCTGGGACGCGGAGCGTCCCGGGCTGCATTCCCACGCAGAGCGTGGGAACGATCAAGCCCGGAATCAAAGGTTTTGCAGGGTGTCGAGCAGGACTTTCACCTTGGTAATCGATTCCTGATACTCGGCCTGCCACTGCGAATCCGCGACGATCCCGCCGCCGCCCCAGCAGCACACCTGCCCATCCTTGACCAACAAACTGCGAATCGCGATGGAGCTGTCCATCTCGCCGCGCACGTCCAGATACAGCAACGAACCGCAGTACAACCCGCGCCGGGTCGGCTCCAGCTCATCAATAATCTGCATGGCTCGAATCTTCGGCGCGCCGGTAATCGAGCCGCCCGGGAAACTGCCGGCAATCAGGTCCAACGCGTCGCGATCCTCCGCCAGTTCGCCGGTCACGCTGCTGACCAGGTGATGCACGTTCGGGTAGCTTTCCAGGCTGAACAACTCCGGCACCCGCACCGAGCCGATGCGGCAGGTACGGCCCAGGTCGTTGCGCAGCAGGTCGACGATCATCAGGTTTTCCGCGCGATCCTTGGGACTGGCCAGCAATTCGGCGGCGTTCGCTGCGTCTTCGGCTGCGGTCAGTCCGCGAGGACGGGTGCCTTTGATCGGGCGGGTTTCGACGTGGCGCTCGCTGACTTTAACGAAGCGCTCCGGCGACAGACTCAACACCGCACCGCCGTCGGGCAGGCTCTGGAAGCCGGAAAACGGTGTAGGGCACGCCGCCCGCAGCGCGACATACGCGGCCCACGGATCACCGTGGCATTGAGCCCGAAAACGCTGGGCGAAGTTGACCTGATAGCAGTCGCCGGCCTGGATGTACTGCTGAATACGCTCCAGCGCGCTGCGATACTCGTCCGCACTCAGGTCGGGCTGCATCGGGGCTTTCAGCTTGAAAGGCTCGACCGCTGCAACCGCAGGCTGGCTGAACAACGCGATCAGGCGCTGACGTTCGCTGTCGATCAGCGAGGGGTGGAACACCAACTGACTGGTGCTCAGCTGGTGATCGCTGATCAGCGCCCAGTCGTACAGGCCGAACCGCGCGTCGGGCAATTGCAGGTCGTCCTGCGCCTGACTCGGCAAATGCTCCAGGTGCCGACCGAAATCGTAGCTCAAGTAGCCGATCAGGCCGCCCGCGAAGGGCAGGTCAAACGGGACGTCCGCTTCGCCCAGTTGTGTCAGCTTGTCGCGAAGACGTTGCAGGAACGCGCTGCCTTGCTCAGCGGGCAGCACTGCCAACTGCTCCAGCGGCCAGGCACTGAGCAGGTCATAACGCCCGCGATCAGCAGTGGGCCGGCCGCTGTCGAGCAGCACGGCGCCGGGGGCATGACGAATCACCGCGAAGTACTCGGCGGGGTTGGCGCGATAAGGCAGCGGATGTACGGAACAGGTCAACATGGGCGGGGCAGATCAGCCATCGAGGCGGGGTGGCGATTGTAGTCCTCTGCAGGAATTGCTCCTAGAGGGGATTGATCGTTCCCACGCTCTGCGTGGGAATGCATCCCGTGACGCTCCGCGTCACAGGTGGACGCAGAGCGTCCGTGGCGGCGTTACCACGCAGAGCGTGGGAACGATCAGTGTGAGGGGATCAACCCTCAACCGCCGGAATATGCCCAAACATCTCCTGCACAAATTCCACCCGCTCGCGTACCGTCTCGGTCATCCCGCGGGCCTTCAGCTCTTCGAGCCGCGCTTCCACCGCATGGGTGCGCAATGTCAGGCCGCAATCATTGGCAATCTGAATGTTCAAACCAGGCCGGGCATTGAGCTCCAGGATCAGCGGTCCCTTTTCCTGATCGAGCACCATGTCGACACCGATGTAACCCAGTCCGCACAGCTCATAGCAGCCGGCGGCGAGTTTCATGAAACCGTCCCAGTAGGGCAGTTGCACGCCATCCACCGCGTTGGTGGTGTCCGGGTGTTTGGTGATGATGTTGTTCAGCCAGGTGCCGCGCAATGTCTGTCCGGTCGCGAGGTCGACGCCAACGCCGATTGCGCCCTGGTGCAGGTTGGCCTTGCCGCCGGACTGGCGCGTCGGCAAGCGCAGCATCGCCATCACCGGGTAGCCCATCAGCACGATGATGCGGATGTCCGGCACGCCTTCGTAGCTGATGCTTTTGAAGATCTGGTCGGGGATCACCCGGTATTCGATCAGCGCACGGTCGCGGTGACCGCCCAGGGAATACAAACCGGTGAGGATGCTGGAGACATGGTGCTCGAGTTCCTCATGGCTGAGGATCTTGCCGGACACCGTGCGATAGCGGCCCTCGAAACGGTCGGCAATCACAATGATGCCGTCACCGCCGGCGCCCTGGGCCGGCTTGATCACGAAGTCGTTGCGCCCGCCGATGATCTTGTCGAGGTTATCGATCTCTTTTTCGGTGGAGATGATGCCGTACATCTCTGGCACATGAATGCCGGCGGCGATTGCGCGTTCCTTGGTGATGATCTTGTCATCGACAATCGGGTACAGGCTGCGCTTGTTGTACTTGAGCACGTAGTCCGCGTTGCGCCGATTGATCCCCATGATGCCCCGGGCTTCCAGGGCCTTCCAGGTCTTCCAGAAGCCGAACATCAGGCGTCAGCCTTCAGGAAAGCCTTGAAACGCACCAGTTCGGTCAGGCGGTAACCGCGATAACGACCCATTGCCAGCATGAAGCCCACCAGGATCAACAACACGGCCGGGAAGGTGAACACGAAGTAGATCAGCTCCGGCACACTCATGATCAGGTGAGCCAGGGAAGCGGCGAACAGCGTGCCGATGGCCACTTTCATGGCATGCCCGGAACCGCGCTCTTCCCAGGTGATCGACAGGCGTTCGATGGTCATGGTCAGAATCACCATCGGGAACAGCGCCACCGACAGCCCGCGTTCCAGCCCGAGTTTGTGGCTGAACAGGCTGATCGCCGCGATCAGCACCACCACGAACGTCAGTACCACCGAAAGCCTGGGCAGCATTTGCAACTTCAGGTGTTCAAGGTAGGAGCGCAGCGACAGGCCCAGCGCCGTAATGATCGTAAACAGCACGATACCGAAGCCGAGCTGGGTTTCGCGGAAGGCGAGGGCGATCAGCACCGGGGTGAACGTGCCGAGGGTCTGCAGGCCGATCAGGTTGCGCAGGATCAGGATCACCAGCACGCCGATCGGGATCATCACCATGATCATGAAGGTCTGCTGGGTCTGCAGCGGCAGACCGTACAACGAGTATTCGAGGAAGTTGGCGTCGGTGTTCTCGTCGGTCAGCTTGGCCAGGCGAATTGCGTTCATTTCGCTGTTGTTCAGGCTGAACGTCACGTTGGCTTTTTTGCCGCCATCGACGGTGATCAGGTTTTCGTCGCCGGTCCACCACAGCAGGCGGTCGGTCGGCAGGCCTTGTTCGCCGGTTTCCGGGTTGAAGTACAGCCAGTCGGTGCCGTTGAAGCTGCGCAGCCAGAGTTCAGGCACTTGCGGCTGATCGGCCACCAGGCGGATGGTGTGGACTTTTTCCACCGGCACGTGGGCGATGGACAGTACCAGCTCGACGATTTTGGCTTTGTTGGCGGTGGACGTATCGCCGCCCAGCAGCAGCTTGACGTTGTCGTCGCTGAGATTGTTGACACGCTTGATCGCTTCGCCAATGAAGGTTTCAACGTCGGCCGAGTGTTGGCGGATTGGTGCGAGCAGGGCTTCGGCGGCGACTTTTTCCGCGCCTTCGACGGCAATGCTGTCGCGGAAGGTCGGGCCTTTGACTTTGGATTTTTCGCCGGTGTAGCGCTTGGTCAGCACCAGCCGGTAATAAAGGGTCTGGTTGCCCTTGGCCCGACGCGCCGACCAGGTGACCTTGCGGTTGCCGTCGACACGGTTTACGGCTACGCCGTAGTTATTGGAAATGAAGCTCTCATTAAGGCTGACGTAATCGCGGCTCAGCGGTGGCACGAACATCTGGATCTTGACCGGGTCTTTGGCACTGGCGACGAACTCGACCTTGGCGTCGATGTTCCACAAGTCGTCGGTGGCGTCTTCGGTCACGGGAATGCCGAGCACGAAGATCTGATAGGCCGTAACTGAAATGCCCAGGACCACCAGGATGGCGATCAGCAATTTCAGATGGAGGGTAAGAGAGCGCATTGGAATTACTCTGCGGTATGAGCGTCGGTGGCGCAGGCGGGTTTGCCAGCAGCGTATTTAAGACTGGGGTCGACCAGCGCATCGAAGCGCTTGAGTGCTTCGGAGCCGATCAGGAGCGGGTATTGGAAGGCGCTTCTGTCGGTCAAGTTCACTTCGATGCTGCGCAAAGCCGAACCCATGCAGATATCCAGCTCGATCACGGGGCGGGCCGTGTACTTCTTGCCTTCCTCCGGGTCGTAGTCGCCAGCCCGGCGCTTGATTTTGCTGACCCGGGCCAGTGGCCGTTCGATCGGGTGCGAATGGGCGGCGTCGATGGCCAGGTAGAAACGCACCCAGGACTCGCCGTTACGCTTGAAACGTTTGATATCGCGGGCACTCAGGGACGCGGTTTTCGCCCCGGTGTCGAGTTTGGCGGCGACTTCCAGGTCGATGCCATCGAGGGAAGCGTACTCATTGAGGCCGTACACGGTCTTTTCCCCCGCCGCGGCGAAACCGGGCAGGCAAAGAAGATAAAGGAATGTGGGGAAGGGCTTGAGTCTCATAAATCCTGGTGCGCAGCGGTCCGTGTATCGATCAAGGCCCTGGCATTGCTGCGCAAGCTCCCTCGTATGCCTATCAGCTATTTATGACAAGCCGTGCAGATGTCACAGACAAATGCGGCCGGCATTCTAGCACGGTCGTTTTATGGCGCCAGCGCTGGCGGACGGCTATAAACAGTGGTGCTGCTTCGTTATGGTGCAGTCGGTTATTAGACGATTGTCGACAATATCTATTTATCCTTTGACTGTGGTGCCTGTTTTCGCTAGTTTTTGCGTCACTAGCTTTCAAGGTGTCGACAATATGCTGGATCAACTCGATCCCCCGGTCATTGCCCAAGACGATTCGGAGACGCTTTCCGAAAACGTCTTCCGCCGCATCCAGGCGGCCATCGTCAAAGGCGAGATCGCCCCGGGCAGCAAGATCTCCGAGCCGGAACTGGCGCGCACTTACGGCATCAGCCGTGGGCCGCTACGCGAGGCGATCCACCGTCTCGAAGGCCAGCGCCTTCTGGTGCGGGTGCCGCATGTCGGGGCGCGGGTGGTTTCGCTGAGCCATGCCGAGCTGCTGGAACTCTACGAAATTCGCGAATCCCTCGAAGGCATGGCTTGCCGACTGGCGGCCGAGCGCATGACCCTCGAAGAAATCGACGAGCTGCGTCGGGTCCTCGAAACCCACGAGCGCGATGAGGCGTTTCAGGCGGGTCGTGGCTACTACCAGCAGGAGGGCGACTTCGACTTCCATTACCGGATCATCCAGGGCAGCGGCAACCGCACCCTGACGCAAATGCTCTGCGGCGAGCTCTATCAACTGGTGCGCATGTACCGCATCCAGTTTTCCACCACGCCCAATCGCCCGCATCAGGCCTTTGCCGAACACCATCGAATTCTCGACGCCATCGCCGACCGTGACGGTGAGTTGGCCGAGTTGTTGATGCGCCGTCACATCGGCGCCTCCAAACGCAATATCGCCCGTCATTACCAGGACGGCGCGCACCAGACAGCCACAGAACGAGGTGAGTCATGAGTTCCAACAAGAGCACTCCAGGCCAGCGTTTCCGCGATGCGGTCGCCAGCGAACATCCGCTGCAAGTGGTCGGCGCGATCAACGCCAACCACGCACTGCTGGCCAAGCGCGCCGGTTTCAAGGCGATTTACCTGTCGGGTGGCGGGGTGGCTGCCGGCTCCCTCGGCGTGCCGGACCTGGGCATCACCGGCCTGGATGACGTGCTGACCGACGTGCGTCGCATCACCGACGTTTGCGACCTGCCGCTGCTGGTGGATGTGGACACCGGTTTCGGTTCCTCGGCGTTCAACGTCGCGCGCACCGTCAAGTCGATGATCAAGTTCGGCGCGGCGGCGATTCACATCGAAGACCAGGTCGGCGCCAAGCGCTGCGGTCACCGCCCTAATAAAGAAATCGTGTCCCTGCAGGAAATGGTCGACCGCATCAAGGCTGCCGTCGATGCGCGTACCGATGACAGCTTCGTGATCATGGCCCGTACCGACGCCCTGGCGGTGGAAGGCCTGGAGTCCGCCCTGGATCGCGCCGCCGCGTGCATCGAGGCCGGTGCCGACATGATCTTCCCGGAAGCCATCACCGAGCTGGACATGTACAAGCTGTTCGCCAGCCGCGTGAAAGCGCCGATCCTGGCCAACATCACCGAATTCGGCGCGACCCCGCTGTACACCACCGAGCAACTCGCCGCTGCCGACGTGTCGCTGGTGCTGTACCCGCTGTCGGCCTTCCGCGCGATGAACAAAGCCGCGGAAAATGTCTACACCGCGATCCGCCGCGACGGCACGCAACAGAACGTCATCGACACCATGCAGACTCGCATGGAGCTTTACGATCGCATCGACTATCACACCTTCGAGCAGAAGCTCGATGCGTTGTTTGCGGCGAAGAAGTAAAGATCAAGAGATCGCAGCCTCGCTCCGCTCGACAGCTCCTACAGGGTTGTTGCCGAACGAGGTCGATGTAGGAGCTGTCGAGTGAAACGAGGCTGCGATCTGTTCGGCAACACCCAAAAGACCTGATGAATCACAACTTGCCGATTCCCTAACAAATTCAAAAACTGGAGACAGCAATGGCCGAAGCAAAAGTACTCAGTGGCGCCGGGCTCCGTGGCCAGGTTGCCGGGCAAACCGCCCTGTCCACCGTGGGCCAGTCGGGCGCAGGCCTGACCTATCGCGGTTACGACGTTCGCGAACTGGCGGCTGACGCGCAATTCGAAGAAGTGGCCTACCTGCTTCTGTACGGCGAACTGCCGACCAAAGCGCAACTCGCCGCCTATATCAACAAGCTGGGCAAACTGCGCGATCTGCCGCAAGCGCTCAAGGAAGTGCTGGAACGCATCCCTGCCGACGCGCACCCGATGGACGTGATGCGCACCGGTTGCTCGTTCCTGGGCAACATCGAGCCGGAGAAAGATTTCTCCGAGCAGCACGACGTGACCGACCGCCTGCTGGCCGCATTCCCGGCGATCATGTGCTACTGGTATCGCTTCAGCCACGACGGCAAGCGCATCAGCTGCGTGAGCGACGAACAGTCCATCGGCGGTCACTTCCTGCACTTGCTGCACGACAAGAAACCGAGCGAGTTGCACGTCAAGGTCATGAACGTTTCGCTGATCCTCTACGCGGAACACGAGTTCAACGCCTCGACCTTCACCGCGCGGGTATGTGCCTCGACCCTGTCGGACATGTTCTCCTGCATCACGGCGGCCATTGGTTCGCTGCGGGGCCCGCTGCACGGCGGCGCCAACGAAGCGGCGATGGAAATGATCGAGCGCTTCAAGTCGCCGGAAGAGGCGATCAAAGGCACGCTCGGCATGCTCGAGCGCAAAGACAAGATCATGGGTTTCGGCCACGCGATCTATAAGGACAACGATCCGCGCAACGAGGTGATCAAGGGCTGGTCGAAAAAACTCGCTGAAGAAGTGGGCGACACCGTGTTGTTTCCTGTGTCGGAAGCCATCGACAAGACCATGTGGGAGCAGAAGAAACTGTTCCCGAACGCTGACTTCTACCATGCGTCGACGTACCACTTCATGGGCATCCCGACCAAGTTGTTCACGCCGATTTTCGTCTGCTCGCGCCTGACCGGCTGGGCAGCGCATGTGTTCGAACAGCGTGCCAACAACCGCATCATCCGCCCGAGCGCCGAGTACGTCGGCGTCGAACAGCGCAAGTTCGTGCCAATCGAACAGCGCTGACAGGGGAAGGCCAGGCACTGATATTGAAGTTCACCGAAATCCCTGTGGGAGCGGGCTTGCCCGCGATAGCGGTGGGTCCGTCGACATGTATGTTGGATGTGACTCAGTCATCGCGGGCAAGCCTGCTCCCACAAGCGGAGGTGGGAACTTCAAGCCCGGTGCCGGGCCCCACCTTTTGTAATCACCGTGACCGAGTCCTGACGATGAACACTGAATTCCGTAAACCGCTGCCCGGCAGCCATCTGGATTACTTCGACGTCCGTGCGGCTGTCGAAGCCATCCAGCCCGGCGCCTACGAAACTCTGCCGTACACCTCCCGCGTGCTGGCGGAAAACCTGGTGCGTCGCTGCGATCCGGCCACGCTCACCGAATCCCTGAAGCAATTCATCGAGCGCAAACGCGACCTCGACTTCCCGTGGTTCCCGGCGCGTGTTGTCTGCCACGACATCCTCGGCCAGACCGCGCTGGTCGACCTCGCCGGCCTGCGTGACGCGATTGCCCTGCAAGGTGGCGATCCGGCGCAAGTGAACCCGGTAGTGCCGACGCAACTGATCGTCGACCACTCCCTGGCCGTCGAGCGCGGTGGCTTTGATCCGGAGGCGTTCGAGAAGAACCGCGCCATCGAAGACCGTCGCAACGAAGACCGTTTCCACTTCATCAACTGGACCAAGAAGGCGTTCAAGAACGTTGACGTGATTCCGCCAGGCAACGGGATCATGCACCAGATCAACCTGGAGAAAATGTCTCCGGTGATCCAGGTGCGTGACGGCGTGGCATTCCCCGACACCTGCGTCGGCACTGACAGCCACACCCCGCACGTCGATGCGCTGGGGGTGATTGCCATCGGCGTCGGTGGTCTGGAAGCGGAAAGCGTGATGCTCGGCCGCGCTTCGTGGATGCGTCTGCCGGAAAGCGTCGGCGTCGAACTGACCGGCAAGCTGCAACCTGGCATCACAGCCACCGACATGGTGCTGGCACTGACCGAATTCCTGCGTCAGCAAAAAGTCGTCGGTGCATGGCTGGAGTTCTTCGGCGAAGGCGCTTCCGCGTTGACCCTCGGCGACCGCGCGACCATTTCCAACATGGCCCCGGAATACGGCGCCACTGCAGCGATGTTCTACATCGACCAGCAGACCATCGACTATCTCAAACTCACCGGTCGTGAAGATGAGCAGGTGCAGTTGGTCGAGAATTACGCCAAGACCACCGGCCTGTGGGCCGACAGCCTGAAAGGCGCGCAATACGAGCGCGGCTTGACCTTCAATCTGTCCTCGGTGGTGCGCAACATGGCCGGCCCGAGCAATCCGCACGCCCGCGTTGCGGTATCGGATCTGGCCGCCAAAGGCATTTCCGGCCAGTGGGATGACGTGCCGGGCCAAATGCCGGACGGCGCGGTGATCATCGCCGCCATCACCAGTTGCACTAACACCAGCAACCCGCGCAACGTGATCGCCGCCGGCCTGCTGGCGCGCAATGCCAACAAGCTCGGGCTGACCCGCAAGCCGTGGGTCAAATCGTCCCTGGCACCGGGCTCGAAAACCGTGGCGCTGTACCTGGACGAAGCCGGCCTGACCACTGAGCTCGAGCAACTGGGCTT